>NZ_JBKFAJ010000005.1:0-351852 GCF_053345565.1 Microbacterium sp. M1A1_1b | reverse complement strand
CGACGCGGTCGCGCTGACCGGCGAGCTCGAGGGTCGCTACATCGAGTTCGTCGACCACCTGCACGAGCACTTCGTGACCCCGGTCGACGTGCACGGGGGGCGCTACTGGCCCCCGACCGCCCCCGGCGCGGGCACCGAGATGCTCGCCGACTCCCTCGACACCTACACCTACAGCCGCCCCACCCCCGTCGCGGTGGTCAGCTGACCCGGGGCGACGTCGACCGGACGTGGTGACGACCGTCGCACACGTGTGGTGGTGTGGTGCGTCGCGCACCGCGACCGACGGGAGGCGCGGTGCCAGCCGGAACCGCGCCTCCCGTCCGTCCCGACCGCCGTCTCAGCTGGTCGGCACGACGTCCCAGTGCTCGCGGATCAGCCCGCCGTCCACCCGGAACAGGTCGGCTGCGAGCAGCGGATCGCCCGGCTTCGCGCCGACCGGCTGCGAGAACGTCCATACGATGTCGCCGTCGGAGAGCGAGATGACGGACTGCTGCGCGGGGAACTGCGCGCCGCTGCCGAACAGCTGCTTCAGCGCGGCGGTCCCGTTCGGGGCGACCGGGTTGTGCTGCAGGTACGCGGGGTCGAACGCGCGGTCCAGCACCGACACGTCGTGGTCGCGGAAGAGCGTGTCGTACGCCGACACCGCCAGGGTGCGGTTGCGCTCCTCCTGGCGTTCGGTGGGTGCCGGCGCGGGACGGCCCGCCCGGTACAGGTCGCTGAACATGGTGTTCGTGTTGCCGCTGGCCGGGGTGCCCGTGGCGATCGGCTGGTCGAGCGACCAGTGCTCGACGACCTTGCCGTTCCGCAGTCGGAACAGGTCGACCGCCGCGTCCCCACGGCGTTCGTTGCGCACGTCAGGCGCGATCTGCCAGTGCACGGCGACCAGGTCGCCGTCGGCGGCCAGGTGCTTCACGACGGCCTGCGAGCCGGGCACGCGCTTCCGGTCCGCGGCGAACTCGGCGAGCACGCCCGCGGGGCCGGCGGCCGCGCCGGGGGTGTGGGTCACCGCGTCCGGTGCCACCGTCGCCCGGGCGAGATGCTGGGCGGCAGCGCTGGTGGGGGAGGCGAACGCACCGGTCAGGAGCGTTCGGACGATGCAGCCGTTCCGGTGTTCGGTCGCGGTGTCGCTGCGCGACGCGGTGGTGCCGCCGTCGGCCGGGGTCACGGTCGTGGTGGCCCGGCTCGCGGTTGTGGCACGATGCGTCAGGGGTGCGGCTGCGGCGGTCCCGGCGAGGCCGAGCCCCGAGCACAGGACGGTGCCGGCGACCACGGCGGCACCGGCGGACAGGACGGTCGAGCGGCGACGGCCGCGCGGGGACTTCGTCATGAGGGTCATGGCGATGACGGTAGGTCGGGCACCTTCTCAGCCGGAAGAGCGCACTTGTCCGTACGGTACGCACATGGACGTCGGAATCGCGGTCCCTGGCTCTGTTCCCGCCCCCACCTCGGACGACCCCGTGCGGTTCCCCGCGGCGTGTCCGACGCGAGTGGTGCTCAGTCATGTCACGAGCCGGTGGGGCGTGCTCGTCCTGCTCGCCCTGGGCGACGGTCCGGTCCGGTGGGGTGAGCTGCGCCGGACGATCGAGGGCATCAGCGAGAAGATGCTGGCCTCGACCCTCCGCACGCTCGAGCACGACGGCATCGTCCACCGCGAGGTGTTCCCGTCGGTGCCACCGCGCGTCGACTACTCGCTGACGGAGAGCGGCCGCGAGCTGGCCGCCCGGCTCGTGCCGCTCATGGACTGGATCGTCGAGAACGCGGACGCCATCGTCGACCGCCACTGACCGACGGACCGGCACCGACCGACGGACGGGAGGCTCCCCACCGGACCGGTGGGGAGCCTCCTGTCCGTCACGGGTCCGGGCCAGGGCGGACCGGACCCGACAGGACCGCGGCGGTCACCGCGCCGTCGTGGTGGCACCTCCCGCAACGAGCTTCGCGAGCGTGACGACGTCGAGGTCGGGTGCGAAGGCACTCGCGTTGCCGAGCGTCAGCGCACCGCTCGTCGTCGTCAGGTCGAGCGGGATGCTCGTGTCCCAGAAGCTGTTCCACGAGTACCCGTTGCGGAACGTGCCGCGGGTGGTGGCTCCGCCGGCCTCGGTGACGTCGAGGAACCGGTTGACCACCTGCGGGTTGTAGTTGAGGTTCGACGACTGGTCGGCGTTGGCTGCCGAGGCGGTCAGCACGTAGGCGCCGGCTCCGAGGCTCGACGGTCGGGCGAGCGTCGCGGTGTTGCCCGCGCCGTTGCCCAGGAAGCCGAGCTCCGTCACCACGCCGTTCGTGTCCGCGTCACCGTTCGAGCCGGCCGAGGCCGGGATCGTCACCGGCTTCGCCGTCCCCGCCAGGGCGAGCTGCTCGGCCTGCACCCGGACGGCGTTGGCGGACGCGGTGTCGGCTGCACGCTGTGCCGCGCCGCGCACGGTCGTCACGCCCGTGACGGTCGCACCGTTCGGCGAGCCGACCGTCAGCTCCGAGATGCCCTGCGGCAGCCAGATCCGCGCGGTGGTGCGCCACGACCCGGCGCCGCTGATCGAACCGAGCGGGACGGAGCGACCGCCCACCCGCAGCGTGAGTGCCGACGCACGGCTGGTGACCGAGTCGATGCTGACGTCCTGGTAGCCGGAGTCGAGCGCGGACACGAAGAACGTGGCCGTACCCGATCCGGACAGGGCTGCGCCGCCGTTCGCCGCGGTGGTGCTCGAGCCGTAGGTCATGCTCGCCGCACCGGTCAGGCGGGCGTCCGTCGCCGGGTAGGTGTCGGTGTCGCCGTTCGTCACGTCCTGCACGCTGAACCGGTCGAGGGTGACGTTCGCGCCGGGCAGCACGGTGGACCCGTCCTTGCTCGCACGGAGCGAGAACGTGTGCGATCCGGCGCTGAGCGGCACGAGCACCGAGCTGGTGCCGCGGTAGGTCCAGCTCTGGTCGGCGGAGTACTTCACCAGCTGGTTGAAGGCGTTGTCGACGAACAGCGCCTGCTGCCCGGGCTGCCCGTTCGCGCCACCGAGCACGGTGAGCCGGTAGGTGCCGTTCCGCGGGGCGTTCACGGTCCACGTGGCGGAACTGTCGGCGTTGTCGAAGCTGCCGACGTCCTTGCCGCCCGAGGCCATCCCACTCACCACGTTCGGGTCCTGTGTGAACACCGAGGCGTCGACGAGCGTGGTGTCCTCGGCCTCGGTGCTGACGGTCGACGTGTCGACGGCCGGGCGCGTGGCCCGAGCCGGGGTGACCTCGACCTGGTACGCGGCGTACCGGTCACTGTTCGGGATGGTGACGCTGAGCGTGCCGTTCGTCACGGTCGCCCGCTGCGAGACGATGACGGGCGGCTGCTGGGACAGCCCCTCCTTGCCGTTCAACCGGTCGGCACGGACGGTGACGTCGACGGCCGTGCCGAAGACGCTGCTGCTCAGGCCGGACAGGTCGGCGGAGACGGTGTTCGTGCCGCCGCCGAGCAGGACCGTGGCCTTCTTCGCTGCCGTGTCGATCGACGCGACGCCCTGCAGCGTGTCCGTCGTGTTCGCCTGCGGCGGGGTGACGGTGGCCGTCGTGCCGGTCAGGTCGCCGTACCACTTGTACAGCCACCACCCGCCGTTCGCGCTGTTCGTGCGGGACGAGTTGTCGTTGAGGTTGCCGGCGTAGTTCCAGTACGCGGTCTGCGCGTCGACCTTCTGGTCCTCGAACATCGAGATCCACTGCACCAGCTGTCCGGGCACGCCCATGTCGCGGGGGTTGCCGTACTCCGTGATGTCGACCGGGATCGCCGGCAGGCCGAGGTTCGCCAGGATGCCGCGGTAGCTGCTCATGTGGCCGCGGAAGTCGGCCAGGCTGCCGGGGCTGAGCTCGTGCCAGATCGTGACGTCGGGCAGCTGCGACTGCGCCTTGGCGTACGTCAGGAAGTCCGTCGTCCGGTCGCTGTGGAAGGCGCTGTCGCCCATCGCGCCGATCCGGGCGTGACCGAGTCCGTGCGCTGCGTACACGCCTTCGATGGTCTGGTACACCGCTGACCAGTCCGCGAAGAACTGCTGCTTCTGCGTCGACCAGTTCGGGTACCAGTCACCGTCGGGTTCGTTGAACGGGATGAACACGTACTGCTTCGGGTGCGCGGACTGCGTGGCGATCGTCTCGGCCTCCTGCTTGACGATCGGCAGGTAGTCCCACACCCCGTCCCCGTTCGCGTCGCCGGGTCGGTTGCCGCCGTTGTACGGGAAGTCCGGGTACTGGTCCTGCATGTACACGTACTCGTCCTTGCCGGCCCCCGCGAAGAACGACGGCTCGACACGCAGGGCGTCACCGGTGGGGTGTTGTGCGCCTCCCGGTGGCTTCTGCGACGTGTTCGTGATGTGGGCACCGTCGATGAGTGCCTGCGTGGGGTTGCCCGGATCGCCCAGGCCGTAGAGCGTGCCGCCGGCCCCACCGCGGACGGCGCCGGTCGACGACCCGAACGCGACCCCGAGGTGGTCGACCGTGGCGGCGGACGCGGGGGAGACCCCGACGATCCCGAGGGCGGCCACCGAGGCGGCGGCGAGTGCAGCCACCGAGACGGCTGCGATGGTCCTGGTCGCGCGATGGCGACGTGGTTCGACAGGTCGTTGCACTGCGTACTCCTTCGTACTGACGGCCCCCGATGTGGGCCCTGTCGGACCGTAGGACGTGAAAGCGATTTCAACAAGAGGGTGATCCGCAAGTGTTCAGGAAACGAATGACTTGATAGCGATTTCACGAAATCGCTTGCGCGGCGCTCTGAAACCGCTACCATCGCCGCTGTGGGTCCGACGACGGACCCGCACGACGAGGAGGCAGCGTTGCCACACATCGACTGGACGCCACCGGGGGTCCACCTGCAGTTCCGCCACGACCAGGACAGCCCGCTGCGGCTGACCCGGTTCGTCGGTGTCGCAGCCGATGCGTGCCTGGGTGACGGCGTGCCGCTCGTCGAGGTCCTGGCCGTCGGGCTCGGTCACACGCTCGCGAACGACCGCCTGGTGCAGACCTCGATCGGCGCGGCGCTCCGTTACCGGTCGCACGCGATCGAGGACGAGCGACAGGCCGGCGACACCCTGGTGCTGCAGCTGGCCACGGCACCGGGCCCACGAGCGGTGTCGGTCGAGGTCGTCCTGCGCGCGGCCGACGGCGCCGTCCGGGTCGTGTCGACCGTGCACAACACCGGCAGCGCGCCGCTGGTGCTGACCGCCGTGACCAGCTGGGTGAGCGGCCTCGGACGACCGGCCGCCAGCACCGCGTCGACGGCTCGGGTACTCGACGCCGCGGACTGGTCGCTCGTCGCGGGCACGAACGACTGGCTGGGCGAGGGGCGCTGGTCCACGACCCCGCTGCGTGGCGACCTGCTGCCGGACCTGCACGAGTCACTCACCGGCAACACCCCGCGCTCCGCCGTCGTCCGCACGGCAGTCGGCACCTGGTCGACCGGCGGGGACCTGCCCGTCGCGGCGCTGTCGTCGCCCGGCCTGACCTGGCTGTGGGAGATCGAGCACAACGGACCGTGGCGCTGGGAGGTCGGCCAGCACATCGACGACTGCTACCTCGCGCTGTCCGGGCCCACCGACCGCGATCACCAGTGGTCGCTCGCCCTGGCGCCGGACGAGACGTTCACCACCGTGCCGGTCACCGTGACCCTCGGCGCGGACCTGCCGACGGCGGTCGCTGCCCTGACGGGTGCGCGCCGACGGAACCGTGTCGCACACCCGGACAACACCCGGCCGAGCATCGTGTTCAACGACTACATGAACACGCTCGACGGCGACCCGACCACCGCGAAGCTGCTGCCGCTCGTCGCTGCAGCGGCTCGCGTGGGCGCCGACACGTTCTGCATCGACGCCGGCTGGTACTCCGACGCCCCGGACTGGTGGGACACGGTCGGGGCCTGGCAGCCGTCGACCACGCGCTTCCCGAACGGCCTGGCCGAGGTCACCGACGCCATCCGCGCCGCCGGCATGACGCCCGGGCTGTGGCTCGAGCCCGAGGTCGTCGGGGTGGACAGCCCCGTCGCCGACACCCTGCCGCCCGAGGCCTTCCTGCAGCGCCGCGGGCAGCGGGTCGAGGAGCACCGCCGGTTCCACCTGGACCTGCGGCACCCCGCCGCTCGGGCACACCTGGACGCCGTCGTCGACCGGCTCGTGCAGGACTTCGGCATCGGGTTCTTCAAGCTCGACTACAACATCGACGGCGGCCCGGGCACCGACCGCGACGCGGACAGCGTCGGGATGGGCCTGCTCGAGCACAACCGAGCGCACCTGGCCTGGCTCGACGAGGTCACCGAGCGGCACCCGACGCTCGTGCTCGAGAACTGCTCGTCGGGGGCGATGCGGATGGACGCCGCGCTGCTGTCCCGCACGCAGCTGCAGTCGACGTCCGACCAGCAGGACCCGATGCGCTACCCGCCGATCGCCGCGTCCGCCGGGCTGTCGATGCTGCCCGAACAGGCGGCGAACTGGGCCTACCCGCAGCCCGACCTGACCGACGAGCAGAACGCGTTCACGCTGGTGACGGGGCTGTCCGGACGGTTCTACCTGTCCGGGCACCTCGACCGCATGACCGACGACCAGCTCGACCTGGTGTGCCAGGCCGTCAGCACCGCCCGCGACCTGCACCGCGACCTGGCCGACGGCACGCCCGCCTGGCCACTCGGACTGCCCGGCTGGACCGACCGCTGGGTCGCCGCCGCCCGGCACGCGCCCGACCGGACCGTCGTGTCCGTCTGGGACCGCGGGACCGGCGTCGGCGAGACCGAGCTGCGCTTCCCCGAGCTCGCGGGGCGCGACCTGCGGGTCACCACGATCTTCCCGCGCGACCTGCCGACGTGGCAGGCCGCGTGGGATGCCACCACCGGCACCCTGTCGGTCCGCTCCACCGTCACACCCCCGACGGCGCGGACCCTCACCCTCACCCCGACGGCGCCGTCGGACTGAGGACCCACCACGAGCACGACCGAACACCCGAGCACGACCGAACACCCCCAGCACGACACACACCCCGAACACCTCCCGCACACCTCACACCAAGGACGAACATGAAGCACGCATGGAAGGGCGCCGTCGCCGTCGCCGCCGTGACCGCTGCCCTCCTCACCGGTTGCAGCGACCCCGGATCCGGCACGACGACGGGCTCCGGCTCGGTCACCTGGCCGAGCCAGACCGCCGACCTGAAGGGCACCACGCTGACCATCTGGGCGGCGCAGAACTCGAACAAGACCCCCGCGTCGGTGATCAGCGGCTTCGAGAAGGCCACGGGCGCGACCGTCAAGGTCGTCACCATCCCCGACCCCTACGAGCAGGGCGTCCAGACCAAGGTCGCGACGGGCGACAAGCCTGACCTGGCGTTCTGGCAGCCCACCGCGTCCGAGCTCACCTCGCTCAACGCGAAGCAGAACCTGCAGCCGCTGACCGGCGCCCCGTGGACGTCGAAGTACACCGCCAACCTCGCCGACATCACCGGCAAGCTCGACGGCACCCGGTACGCCGCACTCGTCAGCACCCCCGCGGTCGAGGGCGTCTACTACAACAAGGACGTCCTGGCGAAGGCCGGCATCACCTCGACGCCGAAGGACTGGGACGCGTTCCTGGCCGACGCGAAGACCCTGAAGAGCAAGGGCGTCACGCCGTTCTTCGAGATGGGCGGCGACAAGTGGGCCACCCAGTGGTGGGTGCAGGTCCAGCTCGCCGACGCCGCCAAGCAGGGCCTGTGGAAGGGCATCAACGACGGCTCGACGAAGTTCACCGACGCGACCGTGCAGAAGGCCGTCGACAACTACGACGACCTGATCAAGCAGGGCATGTTCAACAGCGACATCAAGACCGCCACGTTCGAGGACCAGGGCAAGGCGTTGCTGGCCGGCGACGCGGGCATGGTCATCCAGGTCAACTCGTACTTCAACCAGCTGCAGACGCTGGCCAACACCAGCGAGCTCAACAGCAAGATCGGCTTCTTCCCGATCTCGCCGTCCGGCAACGTCGGCACCTTCATCCCGGACCAGAGCAACGCGCTGGTGGCCTTCAAGACCGGCAACGACAAGCAGGAAGCCGCGTCGCGCCAGTTCCTGTCGTACTGGATGGGCAAGGGCTACGCCGGATTCGTGAAGGACCAGGCGACGGTGTCCATCGAGAAGGGCGTCGACACCCCGTCGACCGTCCCGACCGCGCTGAAGGACGCCGCAGCAGCGGTGCCGGACGCCGTCGGGTCGATGCAGGCCGAGGCGATCGCGAACCCCGACCTGTACATCTACCTGGCCGACATGATCCAGGGCACCAAGACCCCGGACCAGGTCACCCAGGCGACGCAGCAGCAGTTCGCGCAGCTCGCCAAGGCGCAGGGCGCCAAGGGCTTCTGAGCCCAGCCGGCTGACGACCGACGGGAGGCTCGTGGCGGACCCGCAGCGAGCCTCCCGTCCGACAGCCGCCCACCCCACGAGCGCACCACCAGCACCAGAGGACCCTCATGACCGCACAGCTCACCCCCCGGCGGACCCGGCCGTCCCGGCCGGAGCCGCCGACCAGCACCCGCGTCCCGACGCCGGGCCGCGCTCGCAGGCAGGACCACCCCTTGTGGTTCCTGGTGCCCGCGCTCGTGGTCCTGGTGGTGTTCTTCTTCATCCCGACGCTGTTCAACTTCGTCTACGCGTTCACGAACTGGTCGAGCTTCCACAGCGACATCGCGTTCGTCGGCGGTGACAACTTCGCGGCGCTGTTCCAGAACGGCACGCTCATCGCCGACCTGCGCACCACGCTGGTCTACGCCGTGCTCGTCGCGGTCTTCCAGAACCTGTTCGGCCTGGTGCTGGCGCTCGTGCTCGAAGCCGACACCCGGGTCAACCGCATCGCCCGCACGGCGTTCTTCGTGCCGGTCGTGATGTCCGCGCTGGCCGTCGGGTACATCTTCCAGGCGCTGCTCAAGCCGACCGGTGGACTCAACGCGATCCTCGGCGCCCTGCTCGGCCACGAGGTGTCGATCGCCTGGCTCGGCAGCACCACCTGGACGCTGCTGGTCGTCGCCCTCATCCACGCGTGGAAGTGGATGGGCCTGTCCATGCTCATCTACCTGGCCGGCCTGAAGACCATCCCCGGCGACGTGCTCGAGGCCGCGCGGATCGACGGGTCCGGCTGGTGGAGCACCTTCCGGTCCATCCGCTTCCCGCTGCTCGCGCCAGCTGTGACCTTCAACGTCGCGACGGCACTGCTCGGGTCGATGAACGGCTTCGACATCGTGCAGGCCACCACCGCCGGAGGTCCCGGCGGCACCACCGAGCTGCTCAACATCTTCATCTTCCGCACCTTCGGGCAGGGGCTCTTCGCCCAGGCCACCACGATGAGCCTGTCGCTGTTCGTGATGGTCACCCTGCTCGCGTTCCCCGTCATCTACTTCCTGCGCAAGCGAGAGGACGTGCTCTCATGACCGTCGCCCAGTCCCCGCTCCGACGTCGTCCCCGCATCCGGTGGGTGCAGCCCGTGGTCGCGCTCCTGCTCGTCGTCGTGCTGCTCGGCGTGCCGTTCTGGATGGTCGTCGTGACCGCCGGCAAGACCCAGGCCGAGGCGCTCGACCCGAACCTGTCGCTGCCGAGCCACTGGCAGCTGCTGCAGAACTTCGGCACCGTGCTCAGCCAGGGCCGCATGGTGCCCGCGTTCCTGGGCAGCATGCTCGTCATGGTGCCGTCGGTGATCGGCGTGCTGGTGCTCGGCTCGATGGCGTCGTGGGTGCTCGCCCGCCGCAAGAGCCGGCTGGTGTCAGTCGTCTACGCGCTCGGCATCAGCGGCATCGTGCTGCCGCCGGCCGTCGTGACGATCGTGCTGCTGCTCCGCCAGCTCGGCCTGGCCGGCACCGCGGTCGGCATGATCGGTGTCTACATGGGCATGTACCTGTCGACGGTGATCTTCTTCGTCACCGGGTTCGTCCGCACCATCCCGGTCGAGCTCGAGGAGGCCGCGCGCGTCGACGGTGCCGGGCCCGTGCGGGTGTTCGTCCGGATCATCCTGCCGCTGCTCGGCCCGACGCTGGCCACAGCGACGATCCTGATCTGCCTGTACATCTGGAACGACGTCTTCTACGCCCTGTTCGTCGTGGGCGGGCGGCTCGACACCCTGCCGCTCAACCTGTACCAGGTGGCGTCGAGCGGGCTGTACCTGCAGAACTGGCACCTGATCTTCGCCTACATCATCCTGATGAGCCTGCCGCTGCTGGTCACCTTCGTGGTGATGCAGCGGAAGATCATCGCCGGGATCACCAGCGGCGCGGTCAAGTGAGCGTGGTCGTCGGCAGGTCGTATCGTGATGGCACGATGACCCCGCCACGCCGCGACAAGCCAGTGACGATCAGCGACGTGGCGAAGCTCGCCGGCGTCTCCGTCCCCACGGTCTCCCGCGTGCTCACCGGGGCGGCGAAGGTCAGCGAGGAACGCCACCGCCGAGTGCTCGACGCCATCGCGAGCCTGGGGTACCGGCCGAGTGCCGCGGCGCAGGCCCTGGCGTCAAGGCGGTCGAACGTCATCGGGATCGTCGCGGGCAACACCTCGCGCTACGGGTACGCCGAGGCGATCCGCGGGGTCGAGGAAGCCGCACGCACCGCGGGCTTCCTCAGCTTCATCGTGGTCGTCGAGACCGCCGACGACGCCGACGTCACCGCGGCGACCGACGCCGTGCTGCGCCAGTCGCCGGCCGGGGTCGTCGTGCTGAAGTTCGACCCGCCCGGCGTCGCCGCCCTGGCCGCGCTCCAACCGCACATCCCGGTCGTGGCGCTGTCCGGGGTGCCCGAGAGCGGGGTGCCCCAGGCGGTCCTCGACGAGTCGCACGCGGCCGCCGCGCTCACCCGACACCTGCTCGGACTCGGGCACCGGACCGTGCACCACGTCCGCGTCCCGCCCTCGGGGAAGGAAGACGGTCGTACCTCGGGTTGGCGCCGTGCGTTGCTCGAGGCGGGTGCCGTCCTGCCGCCGGTCCGCGACGTGTCGTGGGACCCGCGCAGCGCCTACGAGATCGGCCGAGTCATGGCCGCCGAACCCGACGTCACCGCGGTGCTGTGCGGCAACGACGAGACCGCGATGGGACTCATCCGCGGGCTGCACGACGCGGGCAAGCGCGTTCCGGCCGACGTCAGCGTGGCCGGGTTCGACGACCACCCGCTCGCCGCGATGTTCGTGCCGTCGCTGACCACCGCGCGCCAGGACTTCGCCGAGCTCGGACGCCACGGGATGGCGCAGCTCGACGCACTGCTGACCGGTGCCGCCCCGCTCGCGCTCGAGACCGTCGACCCCCCGGTGCTGATCCGCGAGAGCACCGCTGCCCCGGCCGCGTCGGACTGAACCGATCCGCCGCCGTGATCGACTCCGGACGTCCCACGATCTACGACGTGGCGACCGTGGCGGGGGTGTCGCACCAGACGGTGTCGCGGGTGCTGAACACGCCCACGACCGTCGCGCCAGTCACCCGGCAGCGGGTGCTGGCCGTCATCGCGTACCTGGGGTACGAGCGCAACGTCGAGGCCGAGCGGTTGGGTCGGCTCACGAAGCGCTGAGCGATCGCCGCCGTTGCTCGCACATGACCATCACCGCCGCATGGTTCTCGCCGACCGGCTGCGCGTCACCGGGTCGGCGTCGTCGGCATCGGGACGTCCGTCCGACCGGCGAGTCCGACACGGCTCCTCCGCTGCGGTCCCGTCCGGCCGGACCCCGCGATCACCTGGCGTGCTGGCACCTCGATCAGCACGTGCAGCACGCTGGCGAGTCCGAGGGCGGTGACGAACGCCGCTGCGGCCACCAGCGCGTTCTCCGGAGCGGTGCGGGTCGCCGCTGCGGGGAGCAACGCCAGCACGCTCTGCAGCACGAGCACGTGCACCAGGTAGAAGGCGAACGAGCGTTCACCGAGGCCCATCAGCATCGGTGAGGCGAGCACGGACGGCCGGCGCTCGCGGTCCCACCGAGCGAGCGCGGGCAGCAGCAGCGCGAACCCGATCGCCGTGTACCCGGTGAGGGCGAGCGGCGTGCTCCGCAGCAGGTTCGCCACGGCGAACCCGAGCACGGTCAGGGTGAGCGGCACGGGCAGGCGCGGTCCCCGCCACGCGCCGGAGCGCACCAGACACGCACCGACGACGCCGAGCACGAACTCCGGGAACCGCGCCGGCGGCCACGTGTCGGGGGACAGGTCGCCAGGCAGCAGGTGCAGCGACGTCGGCACGAGCAGCACCGCGGCCAGGGCGAGCGCGCCGACGGTCCACAGCGCCCACGCGGGAGCTCGGCGCAGCGGCACCATCAGGAACGGGAACACGGCGTAGAAGAAGGCCTCGCACACCAACGACCACGACACCGGGTTGCCTGCCTGCCACCACGGTGCATGCCAGGCGCTCACGAGCAGGACGTTCGCCACCAGGGCCTTGGCGCTCAGGGTGGTGATGCTCGGCACGAGGGTCGCCGCGACGACCAGGGCGAGCGCCACGGTGACCAGGTGCAGCGGCACCACGCGTGCGATCCGGCGACGCCAGAACCGCAGCGGACCGGTCCCCGGCGCGTCGGTCCACGCGAGGACGAACCCGGACAGCATGAAGAACAGGGACACGCCCGTGGCGCCTGCTCCGGCCAGTCCGCTCAGCAGGGTCGCCGACTTCCCGGTGAAGAAGCCGACGGTCGTCAGGTGGAAGGCGAAGACCGTCCCCGCGGCGATCCACCGCAGCCCGGTCAGGGACGGCAGGTGAGAGTCCGGGGGAGCTGGGGAGACGTTCGTGGTCATGGTGGTCCGATCCGCGGCGGGTGCCGCATCGGAGTCCATGAGACCGAGCGCGGTGTTCGGGCAGCGTCCGGCGAATCGCAGACGCTGGCCGTACCCGCGGTGTGGTGGACTGAGCGAACCGACCAGGAGGTGGCTCATGCGGGTGCTCATCGTCGAGGACGAGGTGTTCCTCGCCGAGGCCGTCCAGACCGCGCTGCGGCTCGAGGCCATCGCCGCTGACGTCGCCGGCGACGGCGAACGCGCGCTCGAGCTGGTCTCGATCAACGACTACGACGTGGTGGTGCTCGACCGCGACCTGCCGGTGCTGCACGGTGACGATGTGTGCCGGGCCCTCGTGGCGGACCCCACGTCGCCGCGCATCCTCATGTTGACGGCCGCCGCCGAGCTGTCGGACCGGGTGGCGGGCCTGCAGCTCGGGGCGGACGACTACCTCGGCAAGCCGTTCGAGCTCGAGGAGCTCATCGCCCGGATCCGCGCGCTGAACCGTCGGAGCCGTCCCGCACTGCCGCCCGTGCTGGAGTCCGGCGACGTGCGGCTCGACCCCTTCCGCCGTGAGGCGTACCGTGCGGGTCGCTACCTGCACCTCAGTCGCAAGGAGTTCGCCGTGCTCGAGCTGTTGCTGCGGGCCGAGGGCGGCGTCGTCAGCGCCGAGCAGCTGCTCGAGAAGGGGTGGGACGAGTCCGCCGACCCGTTCACCAACGCCGTCCGCATCACGATCTCGACGCTCCGCAAGAAGCTCGGCGACCCCGCCGTCCTGCACACCGTGCCGGGCGTCGGATACGTCGTCGATCCGGACCGGGCGGGCGTGTGAACCGCCCCCGGCGCCTGTCCATCCGCCTGCGTCTGACACTGACCTACACGCTGCTGATCCTGCTCACCGGCGCCTCCCTGCTGGCAGTGGTGTTCGCGGTGCTCGCCATCGTCCCCGGGTACGCCTTCACCGCCGGGCCCTTCCCGTACGGCAGAACCGGCGGCGACCTGTACACGGTGCACGACCGCGCCGACGTGCTGCGGTTGTTCGTGATCGTTGCCGTCCCGGCACTGCTGGTGGTCGGCGGCATCGGCGGTGTCGTGAGCTGGGTCGTCGCAGGACGGCTGCTCCGACCGCTGCAGGACGTCGTCCGCACCACGGAGCTGCTGGACGAGACGAACCTCGACGCCCGGATCACCGTGTCGGGCGCGCACGACGAGATCCACGACCTGGGCGCGACGATCAACGCGATGCTCGACCGGCTCGAGGCGTCGATGACGGCGCGCAGCCGGTTCGCCGCGAGCGCCGCGCACGAGCTGCGGACACCGCTGGCGACGATCAAGACGATGGCGCAGGTGGCACTGCGGACCGCGACCGAGCCGGACACGATCCGGACGTTGACCCGGGTCGCGACGACGGCCGACCAGATGACCGCGATCACGAACGCGCTGCTCGATCTGGCCCGTGGCGCTCCGGACACCGAGACCCATCCCGTCTCACTGCGCACCGAGGTCGCGGCAGTGGTGCAGGCAGAGGCGCCGGCGCTCACCGCCGCGGGCGTCGCGGTGCGGGTGGCGCTCGACGAGGGCGTCGTGCTCGGGTCGCGTGCCCTGGTCCGGCAACTCGTCGCGAACCTGGTCCGGAACGCGATCGTGCACAACCACCGGGACGGCTGGGTCGTGGTCACGGTGGACGACTCTGACGGCGTGCAGCTGACCGTGGAGAACACCGGCCCGGTCATCCCCGCCGCCGAGGTCCCCCGACTGGTCGAGCCGTTCCACCGGATGCAGCGGACGCGCAGCGCCGGCAGCGGGCACGGGCTCGGGCTCGCGCTCGTGCAGAGCATCGCGACGGCGCACGGGGCGGAGCTCATGGTGGCCGCGCGTGACGGGGGTGGGCTGGTCGTTGCGGTCCGCTTCGCCGCCCACGACCAGGGCGGCGACGCTTCCACGTAGGGCGGACGACGTCGTCCGCCACAGCGATGTGGACGCCGTGGCTGCCGAGCGCCGACCGTCCGTCATCGCGCGCAGCCGCACCACCCGGACCGGGATCGCGATCGCGCGGCTGGCCGATCTGGTTCACGATCCCCGAGGATCCTCGACCGGATCGGCCATCGCTGGCGCAGCACGTGGTCGTGGCCCACGCGGGAGCACGAGCTGGAGACGCGGCGTTCCCCGCTGCCGACAACACGGCGGGGCCGCGGTGGTCCAGCGCGCGCCCGGCGACGCTGCCCGCGGGAACCGCACGCTCCCGCGTAGGGTGCGGAGCATGGTCGACGACGCCACCGCCCTGCCCCATGACGCGGTCCTGCTGGCCGGGGGACGGGCCTCCCGGCTCGGCGGTGTCGACAAGACGGCGCTCGTGACGGGCGGCACCACCCTGTTCGACCACGCGCTCGCCGCGGCCGACGGTGCGACCCACGTCGTGGTGGTCGGCCTGCGCGACGGACGGAGCGCACCCGACCACGTCATCCGTGCCCGTGAGGACCCGCCCTTCGCCGGCCCGGTCGCAGCGCTCGATGCCGGCCTCGGAGCGCTCCCGGGCTCCGCGCCGTTCACCCTCGTCCTGGCCTGCGACCTCGTCCGCCCGCAGCAGGCGGCGGCCGCGCTGCTCGCGGCGCCCGAGCGGCACGCCCCACACGACGGTCTCATCGCCGTCGACCAGGCCGGCCGCCGCCAACCCCTGCTCGCGCTGTACCGCACGGCAGCGCTCCGCGACGCCCTCGACCGGCTCCGTGCGACGTCGGGCACGCTCGAGGACCTGTCCATGCGACGACTGCTGGCAGCGCTCGACCTGGTCGAGGTCGTGCTGCCCTCGGTGCTCTGTGCGGACATCGACAGCGCCGAGGACGCCGACCGACTGCTTGACTGAACCCATGACCACCAACGACGTCCTGACCGCGTGGACGGCCGAGCTCGCCGAGGCACTCGCGCTGCCCGACGGCTTCGAACTCGACCTGGACGTCGTGCTCGACCTGGCCCGCGACGCCGCGCACGGAGTCGCCCGACCCGCTGCACCGCTCACCACGTTCCTGGTCGGCTACGCCGCCGGCCTGCGTGGGGGCGCCCCGGCGGACGTCACCGACGCAGCCCGGACCGCGACCGACCGAGCGCTCGCCCACGGCACGGACGGCGACACCGCGCAGTGACGTCGCACCTGTCGTGGTCGGCGGCACGCGACGAGGCACACCGCCAGGGCAGCCTGCTGACCGGCGCGCCCGTCACGCTCGACCTGGTCGCCAGCCCGGGCCGGACCCTCGCCGCCGACGTGCGGGCACCCGGTGCCGTGCCGGCACACGACGGCGCGGCGATGGACGGCTGGGCCGTCGCGGGCGACCCACCCTGGAGGCTCGGTGCGGCGATCGTCGCCGGTGCGGCTCCGTCGACCCAGACCCTCGAGCCCGGGCACGCCCGCCCCGTCACCACCGGGGCGCCCGTCCCACCCGGCACGACGAGCGTCGTGCGGTCCGAGGACGCCCACATCGACGACACCGGCCGGCTCGTGCAGGACACCGTGTCCACCCGACCGCACATCCGACCCGCGGGCGAAGAGGTGACGCTCGGCGACCTGCTGGTGCGAGCAGGCAGCGTGCTGACCCCGCCGCGGGCAGCGCTCGCCGCGGCCTCCGGTGTCGACCGGGTGTCCCTGGCCCCGGCGCCGACCGTGCGGGTCGCGGTGCTCGGCGACGAGATCGTCGGCGCCGGCGTCCCGCAGCCCGGGCAGGTGCGTGACGTGTTCACGCACACACTGCCCGGGATCCTGCGCTCGTTCGGGGCCGACCCGGTCGGGGCCGTGCGGGTGCCCGACGACCGCGCCGCGACGACGGCTGCGCTCGCCGGCACCGGCGCCCGACTGGTCGTGACGACCGGCGGGACGGCGGGCTCGTCGACCGACCACGTGCGCGGGGCCCTCGATGCGATCGGCGCGCAGCTGCTGCTCGACCGGGTCGAGGTGCGCCCCGGTCGCCCGATGCTGTTGGCGCGCCGCGACGACACCCTGTACCTGTGCCTGCCCGGCAACCCGATGGCCGCCATGGTCGGGGCCGTGCTGCTCGGCGAGCCCCTGGTGGCGGGGCTGCTGGGGCGTCCGCCGGCGCCGACGTCGACGGTGCGCCTGGCGGTCGACGTGCCGAACGACCGGCCGGGCGCGCTGGTGCTGGCATACGTGCTCGACGACCACCCCGACGGCGACGACCGTGACCACCGCGCCGTCCCGGCGAACCGCCAGACGTCGGCGATGCTGCGGGGACTCGCCGATGCGGACGGGCTCATGGTGGTGCCGACCGGCGGGGCGCGCGCGGGCGACGTGGTCCCGACGCTGCCGCTGCCCTGGTCGTGATGCGCGTCGGCTGAGGGTCGCCCTTGGTCAGCGCCCCCGCGGGTGGTAGACCCGACCCATGAACCGCATCACGGCGCGCAAGCGTGTCACCCGCGTCACCGTCGGGACCTCGAGGGCCGTGCGCGACGACGTCCTGGCGGTCGAGGAGCCACTCGAGATCCGCGTTGGGGGCTCGGCGCTCGCGATCACCATGCGGACACCCGGGCACGACTTCGACCTGGCCGCCGGGTTCCTGGTCAGCGAGGGGGTCATCGCGCAGGGCGACGACTTCGCCGCGGCCCGGTACTGCGCGGGTGCGACGGACGAGGGGCTCAACACCTACAACGTGCTCGACGTCACCCTGGCCGCCGGTGTGCCCGCGCCCGACCCCAGCCTGGAGCGCGCGTTCTACACGACCAGCTCGTGCGGGCTGTGCGGCAAGGCGAGCATCGACGCCGTCCGCACGAAGTCCCAGCACGCCGTCCTGCACGACGACCTGGTGGTGGACCCGGCCCTGCTGGCGACCTTCCCCGACGTCCTGCGCGCCGAGCAGGCCGTGTTCGAGAAGACCGGCGGGCTGCACGCCGCGGCACTGTTCGACGGACGGACGGGTCGCATGCTCGTGCTGCGCGAGGACGTCGGCCGCCACAACGCCGTCGACAAGGTCATCGGGTGGGCGGTGAAGCAGGACCTGCTGCCGCTGACCGGCATGGTGCTCATGGTCTCCGGTCGTGCCAGCTTCGAACTGACACAGAAGGCGTCGATGGCCGGCATCCCCGTCATGGCGGCGGTGTCGGCGCCGTCCTCGCTGGCCGTCGACCTGGCGACCGAGGTGGGCGTGACGATCGTCGGGTTCCTGCGGGGCCAGAGCATGGTCGTCTACAGCCGACCCGACCGCATCACCGAGTCGACCGCCGCGGACGAGACCCACCACGCGACCGAGCCACATCACGCGACCGAGACAGTGAGCGCATCATGACCGAGAAGCCCCCCGTCGCGGACGTGACCGACGCCGACATCACCGTCGGCGAACCGAAGGAGTGGGCGGCCGGCGTCCCCGGCGTGCTGCACTCGATGGGTCCGGCGATCGAGCAGCTCGGCGTCGCCCGCACGCTCAAGCTCATGACGTCGCTGAACCAGAAGGGTGGGTTCGACTGCATGAGCTGCGCCTGGCCGGACCCGGACAAGCGCAAGGTCGCCGAGTTCTGCGAGAACGGCGGCAAGGCGGTCGTGTGGGAGGCCACGCCGGTGCTGGTGCCGCGCACGTTCTGGTCCGAGCACTCGATCACCGACCTGCTCGACAAGACCGAGTACTGGCTCGGCATGCAGGGCCGCCTGACCGAACCCGTGTGGAAGCCCGCGGGCTCGGACCACTACCAGCCCGTCAGCTGGCAGCGGGCGTTCGAGCTGATCGCGGCGAAGCTCACCAGCCTGGACAGCCCCGACCAGGCGTCGTTCTACACGTCCGGTCGCACCTCGAACGAGGCGGCCTTCGTCTACCAGCTGTTCGTCCGGGCGTTCGGCACGAACAACCTGCCGGACTGCTCGAACATGTGCCACGAGTCGACGAGCCTGGCGATGGCCGAGGTCGTCGGCATCGGCAAGTCGACGATCGCGTACGACGACTTCGAGGAGACCGAGCTCATCATCGTGATGGGCCAGAACCCGGGGACGAACCACCCCCGCATGCTCACCGCGCTCGAGGACGCCAAAGAGAACGGCGCCTCGATCGTCGCGGTGAATCCGCTGCCCGAGGCCGGCCTGCGCCGCTACAAGAACCCGCAGAAGGTCCGCGGGGTCGTCGGCCACGGCACCGAGATCGCCGACCAGTTCCTGCAGATCCGCCTGGGCGGCGACATGGCCCTGCTGCAGGCAATGTCCAAGCGCGTCATCCAGGCCGAGCTCGCGGCACCGGGCACGGTCGTCGACCACGCGTTCATCGCCGAGCACACCAGCGGGTACGACGCGTTCGTCGAGCACGCGCTGCAGGTCGACGACGACGAGGTGGTCCGCGCGACCGGGCTGACCGTCGAGGAGATCGACGAGGTCGCCGACCGCTACATCCGGTCGAACCGGACGATCATCACGTGGGCGATGGGCATCACCCAGCACACCAAGGCCGTCGACACGATCAAGGAGATCATCAACCTGCTGCTGCTGCGCGGGAACATCGGGCGTCCCGGTGCGGGCGCCTCGCCGATCCGCGGCCACAGCAACGTGCAGGGCGACCGCACGATGGGCATCTGGGAGCAGATGCCGGACTCGTTCCTCGACGCCCTCGGCAAGGAGTTCCACTTCGAGCCCCCGCGCGAGCACGGTGTCGACGCACTCAAGGGCATCCAGGCGATGCAGCGCGGCGAGGTCAAGTTCTGGATGGGCATGGGCGGCAACCTCGTCGCCGCCATCTCGGACACGCAGCTGGCCGAGGCGGCGTTCCGCGGCACCGAGATGACCGTGCAGGTGTCGACGAAGCTCAACCGCTCGCACGCGGTGGTCGGCGACGAGGCGCTGATCCTGCCGACGATGGGCCGCACCGAGATCGACGTGCAGGCGTCCGGGCCGCAGTTCGTCTCGGTCGAGGACACCGTCTGCTCCGTGCACGGCAGCCACGGCCAGGTGCCCCCGGTCGCTCCTGGGCTGCTGTCCGAGGTGGCGATCGTCTGCGAGCTCGCCCGCGCCACGCTCGGCGACCGTGTGGCGATCGACTGGTCCGCGATGCAGGCCGACTACGGGGTCGTCCGCGACCACATCAGCCGCGTGGTGCCCGGGTTCGACGACTACTCCCGCCGCGCCGGCAGCAAGGAGGGCTTCGTCCTGCCGAACGGCCCGCGCGACTCGCGCACGTTCGCGACCGAGACCGGCAAGGCGATGATCACGGTCAACGAGCTCGAGCACGTCGAGCGCCCCGAGGGCACGCTGCTGCTGCAGACGCTGCGCTCGCACGACCAGTACAACACCACGATCTACAGCCTGAACGACCGCTACCGCGGCATCAAGAAGGGCCGGCAGGTCGTGTTCGTCAACCCGCTCGACCTGGCTGAGCTGGGCCTGACCGACGGCCAGCACGTCGACATCACGACCGTCTGGCACGACGACCTGGAGCGCGTGCTGCGCGGCTGGCGCGTGGTGGAGTACCCGAGCGCGCGCGGCTGTGCGGCCGCCTACTTCCCCGAGGCGAACGTGCTCGTCCCGCTCGACAGCGCTGCCAAGGGCAGCAACACCCCGGTGTCCAAGGCGGTGCCGGTCCGGCTCACGCCCACGGCGGCCTGACAGGAGGCCCGTGGCGACGCCGCCACGGGCCTCCTGTCCGTCATCGGGTCACCACCCTGTCACTGGTGCAGGAAGTCGGTCCGCTCCGGCACCACCGTCGGCGCGAGCCGGACCCGGACCACCGGACCGGAGTCGACGCTCTGGATGCCGTCGAGCTGCACCACGAGGGCGTCGGGGCGCTGTTCCCACACCACGTCGCCGTCGTGCCCGAGGACCGCGACCGAGCGGATCGCGTGCCCGAGCAGTCCCGAGGCCGACCCGAGCGCGCGGATCACCGCGGTGCCGTCCGCCGGGTCGGCGAGCAGCGTGGCGTAGACGGCCTCGCCCGTGACGTCGTGGCGCACGGTGAAGCGGACGTCCTGGGCGGTGTACGCGATCGCCTCGGCATCGACGAACGACCCCGCGGGACGGGTCGTCGGGCCCTCGCCGGAGATCGTCCACGGTCGGGTGCCGTAGATCGCCTCGCCGTTGCGCGCGAGCCACGCGCCGATGCCCTGCAGCACGCGCACCTCGTCCTCGGGCAGGGTGCCGTCGGACTTCGGACCGGTGTTGAGCAGCAGCACGCCGTTCTTCGCGACGACGTCGACCAGCTCGGCGACCAGGTCGCGCGTGGTCTTGTAGTCGTGCCCCTCGACCCAGCTCCAGGCGGTCTTCGAGATCGCGGTGTCGTTCTGCCAGACCATCTCCGGCGTGCTGCCCATCGCGCCGCGCTCGATGTCGTACACGGCGCTGCCCGGGGCGAAGGTCTCCCACTTGTAGTTGATGACGACCTCGCGACCCCACTCGGCCGCACGGTTGTAGTAGTACGCGGCCAGACGTCGGACGTACGGCTGGAACGCAGGCTGCTCGATCCACCAGTCGAACCACAACACCTGCGGGCGGTACCGGTCGATGAGCTCGACGGTGCGCAGCAGCCAGTCCTCCAGGAAGCGCTCGTTGGGCGCTGTCTCCTCGCGCTGCGCCGGCCCGTAGAAGTCGGCGTACGCCGAGTCCAGCACGTCGGAGGGGAACTTCGTGCCGCCGTTCATGAAGAACCAGTGCTCGGCACGGTGCGACGATGCCCCACGGACCATCCAGGCGTCGTCCGCGGCGCCGAGGAGCTCGCCCAGGACGTCACGCTGTGGGCCGAGCTGCGCCGCGTTCCACCGCGACCGGGCGGTGTCGTACATCGCGAAGCCGTCGTGGTGCTCGGCGACCGGGACGACGAACTGCGCACCGGCCTGGCGGAAGACCCGCACCCACTCGGCCGCGTCGAAGTGCTCCATCGTGAACGACGGGATGAAGTCCTTGTACCCGAAGGTGTCCTGCGGCCCGTAGGTCGCGACGTGGTGCTCGTACTCGGGGGTGCCGGCGCGGTACATGTCGCGGGAGTACCACTCGTTCCGGTACGCCGGTACCGAGAAGACGCCCCAGTGGATGAAGATCCCGAACTTGGCGTCCTGGTACCAGAGCGGCGCACGGTACTGCTGCAGGGACTCCCACGTGGCGTCGAAGGGTCCCGCGTCGATCACGGCGTCGACCTCCGCGAGGGCGGCGGTGTTGTCCGACACGTCGACGGGTGCGGGCAGCGAGGTCGGGTCGAGCGGGGTCAGCGGTTCGTGCACGAGGTGCTCCGATCGGTTGCGCGGCGCCGATGCCGCGAGCACAGACATCCTATGTCTGAGCGGCGCTCGCTGTCACCCGGTCGCGCGCGGCAGCCCCGCCGCGTCCAGCGCCGGTGTCCCGACGCCGCGGCCAGCGGCGAGTCCCGGCCGGGCGGACAGGATGCGGCGTGCGACGGGCGCGATCTGTCCGCGGGGCCGAGACTCGGCGGCGCTCGACTGCGCGTGGCCGCGTCAGGTCTCCAGCGCGCGTCGCAGGTCGCCCAGGTGGGGCACGGCGGCGGCCAGGGCGTGCTGGGCCTCGACGGGCAGACTGCCGATCGCCGCGACGAGCACGCGCTCGGCGGCGGCGTCGTAGACCGTCAGGCGCTCGCGGGCCAGTTCGGTCAGTCCGACCTCGGTGCTCCGCCCGTCGCCTGCGGCCAGGCGTCGTTCGACCAGGCCGTCGCGCTGCATCGCGGCGACGAGGTTGCTCACCGTGGAGCGAGCCAGGCCCAGGGTCCGACCGAGTTGTGTCGGGCTGGACCAGCCGTCCTCGTCCAGGCGACGCAGCACCTCGATCTGCGCGTCGGGGATCTCGGGCAGTGCTCCGCTCCTCCGCGCCGTGGTCAGGAGCGCCCGACGGAGCGGCCCGATCTCCGCGCTGAGCAGCCGCGCCGCCAGGGGCAGGTCGGGGTCGGGCGTGCGCGGGTTCATCCGATCAGCGTACTCACGGGCAGTTGTCGTCGAACTACGCTTGCAACAAACGCAATTCGACGGCAAACTCAGATGCATGGACATCACCATGAGCGTTGCGCACCCCGTCCCGACCCAGGACCTCTCCGGCATCGTCGGACACCGGTTCATCTACACGTACGCCAACGGCTGGCAGTACGAGATGTACGTCAAGAACGCCACCACCATCGACTACCGCATCCACACCGGCATGGTCGGCGGCCGCTGGGTCAAGGACCAGCAGGTCGACCTGGTCGTCCTGACCGAGGGTGTCTACAAGGTGTCGTGGAACGAGCCCACCGGCACGAGCGTCGTCGTGAACGTCGTCCCCGGCGAGCGCGTGCTGCACGGCACGATCTTCTTCCCGCACTGGGTGGAGCAGGACGGCAGCAAGACGGTGCTGTTCCAGAACGACCACCTGGACCGGATGCGGGAGTACCGCGACCAGGGTCCGACGTACCCGATCTACGTCGTGCCGGAGTTCGCGCACATCACGCTGTTCGAGCACGTCGGTCAGGACGACGAGACCGTGATCGACACCGCGCCCGCCGACCTGCCCGCGGGCTTCGCCGACCGGAGCAACTGACCGTGGCCGACCTGCTCGAGCCGGGGAACGGCGCTGACACCGGCAGCGTCCCGACCACCGCGATCACCCTCGACCACCGCGGCCGACTGTTGCGTGGCTGGGAGTACGGCACGGTCCGACCGGGCACCCCGGCCGTCCTGCTCGTGCACGGGTTCGGCGACACCGACACCGGCGCGCGCCAGCTCTTCGTGCAGACCGCCCGCGTCCTGGCCGAGCGTGGCGTCGGGGTGCGCTCGTACTCCCGGCTCGGGCACGGTGTCAGTGACGGGGACTTCGCCCGGATCACCATCGGGGACGAGGTCGCCCAGGTCACCGCCATGATCGAACAGCTCGCCGCCGACGCCGGGGCGCCGGTGCACGTCGTCGCGCACAGCCTGGGTGCGGTCGAGTCGGCGATGGCCGCGGCCGGGGTGCCGGACCGGGTCCGGTCCCTGACGCTCTGGTCACCGGCGGGCGTCGTCGTGGACGACATCACCGTCCACGACGCCATCATGGGGCAGCCGATCGCCCCGGTCCGCGAGCGCGGCTGGTTCGACTTCGGCGGCACCGCGCTGGGGCCGGCCTTCATCGACGAGGTCCAGGCGGGGCTCGACCCGTACGGTGTCGCGGCGGGCTACCGCGGCCCGGCGATGGTCGTGCACGGCACGGCCGACACGATCGTCCCCGTCGAGTACGGCCGGCACTACGGCGAGCTCCTGACCGGCGCGACGTTCGTCCCCGTCGACGGCGCCGACCACGGCTGGTCGTCGGTCCCGCTCCGCCAGGACCTGCTCCGTCGACTCCTGGCGTTCACCGGACTCTGACCGCGATCGGCCCGGGCCGCGACGAGTCGCCGCTAGCGTGAGGGCATGACCAGACGACGGCCCACGCGGTGAGCAGCGCGGTCCCGACGATCCTCGACGTCGCCGCAGCCGCCGGCGTCTCGAAGTCCGTCGTGTCCCGCGCGCTCGCCGGGGCGTACGGCGTGGCGCCCGCGACCGTCGACCGCGTGAAGCAGGCCGCCGTCGACCTGGGCTACGTGGCGAACGCGAACGCCCGAGGCATGTCGGCACACCGGACCCACACGCTCGGGGCGTTCGTGCGCGACGCCTCGACGCCGTTCTACGGGCACCTGCTGACCGCGTTCCAGCTGCGCGCAGCCGAGCGTGGCTACCGGGTCGTCACGGCAACGGGTGCCGGTTCGTTCCCGATCGCCGAGGAACGCCGTGCCCTCGAGACCCTGGTGTCGCTGCGCGTCGAGGGCTTGATCGTCTGCAGTGGGGCCCTGCCCGTCGAGGACGTGCTGCCCTTCGCGCGCCGCATCCCGACCGTGGTCGCGGGGCGCCCGGAGCGCGACGAGTCGGTCAGCAGCGTGTACTGCGACGAACGCGGCGGCGGGCGGGCGCTGGCCGACCGGGTCGCGGACCTCGGGCACGAGCGCGTCGCGGTGCTGACGGTGTCGCCGTCCGGCTCGTTGACCCAGTCCGCCCGGACCGATGCGATGGTGCGGCGGCTCCGCGCCCGCGGTGTCGACGTGCTGCGCATCCGCTCCGAGGACCACGGCGCCGACCCTCGTTCCCTGGACTCGTTCATCGACCAGCTGCTGCAGGCCGGGGGCGTCACGGCGGTCATGGCCCCGAGCGACCTGTGGGCCGTCGGGGTGCTCGAGGCGATGCGCCGACGGGGGCTCCAGGCGCCGGCCGACCTGTCGGTCACCGGGTACGACGGGATCCTGCCGTACGCCACGGAACTGCTCGGCATCACGTCGTGGCGACAGCCCCTGGGCGTGATCGGCGCGCTCTCGGTGGACGACGTCGTCGACCAGATCGACGGCCGGACCTCGAGCGCGACCCACACCGCGATCGACGGCGCCCTGGTCGCCGGCCGCACGCTCGCGCGGCGCTGACCGCCCGCCGGGTCCGAGCGTTCGCGCCCGCCACCGCTGGGACCACCGGACAGCAGGTGCGTGGCGGCCCGGCACCAGGCCTCCCGTCCGCTGGGACCACCGGACAGCAGGCCCGTGGCGGGCTGGCACCGCGCCTCCCGTCCGCCGCGGAGCGCGTCACGTCACCCGCCGTTCACCGGCGCGTCGCCGTCCAGACGGATGCGACCCGCGCGCATCCCGAGCACGATAGGGAACGTTCCCTATCTCACGCGACTGCCCACAGACCGGCCACTGGACGGAGACCATGTCCCACACGCACCCAGCCAAGCGCCCCCTCGACGCGGGCGACCCCTACCGCTACGGCGTCTACCTGCGCCCCGACGCCCGGACCTGCCGGGCGGTCACGGTGGTCACCGACCAGCTCCGGGCCCAGTACGGCCTGGTGTCCGCCGGCGCGTTCCCGCCGCACGCCACCCTGGTCGGCAGCCAGCCCTTCGGCGGCGACATCGCCCAGGTCGAGGACGCCCTGACCACCCTGCTGCAGGGCCGACCGGCGTTCGACGTGCACAACGCCGGCGTCCGCGAGCAGGGCATCGGGTACGTGTACGACGTCGCCGAGCGCCCGGACGGCTCGGTGAACCAGGACTTCGTGCGCCTGGCCGCGGACGTCGACGCCGCCGTGGCTCCGTTCCGCGTGCCGATGCACTCGCCGCTGTCGAACGACTACGACCCGGAGCACTGGCGCGGGCACCTGTCGCTC
Organism: Microbacterium sp. M1A1_1b; assembly: GCF_053345565.1. Taxonomy (NCBI): domain Bacteria; kingdom Bacillati; phylum Actinomycetota; class Actinomycetes; order Micrococcales; family Microbacteriaceae; genus Microbacterium; species Microbacterium sp. M1A1_1b. The sequence goes on along the minus strand of NZ_JBKFAJ010000005.1, from coordinate 326,047 downwards.
GCCTCGCACGACCTGTACGGCCGGCCGGACCTGCACGACGAGGTGGGTGCCTTCATCCGCGACCTCGGCATCGACGTGCCCTCCGGCTTCCGCGGTGACACGGTCGTGCTGTACCGCACGGCCAGCCCGGACTGGAGCGGTCGCTGGTGGCACACCATGACGTGGGAGCACGTCCGCACCTGGACGCTGACGTGACCGTCACGTTGGCGGACGTCGCCAGCGCGACCGGGATGTCCCGTTCGCTGGTGTCCCTCGCCCTGCGCGGCGACGACGGCGTGTCCGCGCGCCGACGGGCAGATGCGGTCCGTGCAGCGGGCGCCCTGGGTCTGCCGGTCGGCGACCTCGCGCGCCGCCGCGCCGACGACGGGCCGCTGGTCGTCGGGGTGCTCGTCACCGAGGCCGCGAACCCCTTCCACGCCGAGGTCCTGGCGAGTGCGCACGCGACCGCGGCGACCCTCGGCTTCGACCTGCGCGTCGTGGACGGCTTCCGCGACGACCTCCGGCTGGCCGCCGGACTGGAGGCCCTGCACGCCTGCCACGGGTCGGCCGACGGTGTCCTCGGGGTCGCGGTGGTCAGCAGCCGACTCGACCCGGCACGGCTGGCGGCGGTCGCCGCGGACCTGCCGGTCGCCGTCCTCGGCTCCGGCGCGGTCCGGGCCCGGGGCACCGGCGTGGACACGGTCAGCGCCGACGAGGAGGCCGGCATGCGCGGGCTGCTGCTGCACCTGGCGTCGCTCGGGCACGTCCGCACCTGCTTCGTCGCGGAGTCCGGCCACCCGTCCACCACGCGTCGCGCGCTCGTGCACGCCGAGGTCGCCGGACGGCTCGGGGCACTCGGTGCGGTGCGGACGGACGACGTCGACGCGCTGGTCGTCGACCCCGGACGGATCGCCCGCCACCTGGACCAGGGCGTGACCGCGTTCGTCGCCGCGAACGACTCGACCGCCGCCCGGTTGCTCGGTGCCGCGCACGACGCCGGGCTCGACCTGCCGCGACTGGCCGCCGTGACCGGGTTCGACGGCACGGCCCTGGCGGCGCGACTCGACCTGACGACCGTCGACCAGCCCCGGCGACGGATGGGTGCCCGCGTCGTCGAGCTCGTCGTGGAGCAGTTGCGCGGGCGGCGGGTCGACCGGCACGAGGTCCTGCCGACGGCGCTGCAGCCGCGGGGCTCGAGCGTGCCGCTGCTGGCAGCAGCACGGGCCTGAGCCCGTCGGTCAGCGGCCCTGCCGGTCGAGTGTCGCGACCTGCGCTGCCGTGAGCGCCGCGGGGTAGACCGTGACGTCGTCGAGGTCGCCGGCGAACGCGTCGGTGCTCGGACGGTCCTGCCACGTCGCCAGGTCGTCGTACCCAACGCGCCACCAGCCGGAGTAGGTCGGCGGGGCCACGCCGGTGGTGCTGCCGGTTGCGACACCGTCGACGTAGACCGTCATCGTGCCGGCGCCGAGGGTGGCGACGAGGTGGTGCCACTGACCGTCGGCGACCGAGCCGTGCGGCGCGACGACGACCTCGGTGGAGTCGTTGTAGACCCCGAAGGACGCCCGGCCGTTCGAGGCGATGTAGAGCGTCCGGTCGTAGGCGGACGACGTCCCCGACTGGCTGTCACCGAAACTGATGACGTCGCCGCCGCCCGTCGTGCGGATCCACGCCTCGAGCGAGAACGTCGTCGGCGCCGTCACCCGGGCGTTGCTGGCGCCGGTGACCTGTCCGGAGACGCCGTCGAGCGTGACGTACGGGCTGTCGGCGCAGGTGCCGCCGACGCGGGTCGCGCCGGAGCCCAGGGTGCCCGTCCGACCGTTGCCGGCCGCATCTGCCTCGGTCATGCCGGTCGCGGCGCTGAACTGGTAGCTGAAGGTGGGGCTGTTCGTGACCGTCCGCGCGAGACACGGGAAGGTCGTGGCGGCGCGCAGGGTCGACGTCGGGTCGGCGCTGATGCTGCCGAAGCCCGCGGCCACCGCTGCGGCCGGGCCGACGGTGAGCCCACCGGTGACGAGCAGCACGGCGGCGATCGTTCCGATCCGCACGACGCGACGGTGTCGTCGTTCGGTGCGGCGTCGGCCTCGTCGGGTGTCCGGGTCCGCGGGGGTGCGCCGGACACGCACGGCTGGTGTGGCGGCTGTCCCGTTCGTGACCGGGTGGGCGGGGTTCCGGACGCGTCGGTCGATCGTGGTCACGGCGAGCACGACGGCCGCGCCGACCGCGAGCAGCAGCAGCTTGCTCCACTCGTGGTCGCGGATCCACAGGACCGGCAGGCCGACGAACGGCACTCGGAGCACCGCCACACCGTGCACGGCGGAACGGCGCACCGGGGTGGAGTCGTCGTCCGGGTTCGCGTCGCCCTTGGTGATGAGCGCGCTGTCGGGGCCGGTCGCGACGAACCGGTGCAGGCGCAGTGCTCCGCTCCGGTCCGGGTCCTCGGCGAGCAGGACCTGCCCGACGTGCAGCGCGCTCGCGGCCACCGGGCGCGAGACCACGACGTCACCCGGGGTCAGCCGGGGTTCCATCGAGCCGGTCATCTCCGTGGTGGGCTGCCAGCCGATCGCCGCCGGGACCGCTGCCCAGAGTGCGAGCCCGAGCACCATGACGACCACGCCGCGTGCCATCGTCGCCACGACGACGCGCACGAGGGCGAGGACGTCGGGCAGTGACGTCCTCGCCCTCGCGGCGGCGGGTGCGGCGATGGTCGTCATCACCTAGCTGTTCTGTGCTTCCCAGGTCAGGCCGAGTGCCGCGGAGCCGGCCTGGGCCGTGTTCGGGGTGGACGAGGCGACGGTGTACGTCACCTGGTACACGCGGGACTCCGGCGTCGCGCCCGTGGGCGTCCACGTGCCGATCCCGGTGGCGTAGTTGCTCGAGCCCGACCCGAAGGCGGCGAGCGTGCCGGAGTACAGCGTGCCGTTCGTGGACAGCGGGGTGAATCCCGAGCACGACCCGAAGCCGCCGCCGGTGCCCTGCAGCACGGTCAGGGTGACGTACGACGACAGGGCGTTCGTCGTGCTCGGTGCTGTGCCGTACAGCTTCACGGCCGACGCGAGCGAGCCGTTCGAGGTCACGGTGATGCAGTTCGTGCCGGTCGATCCGGGTTTGAGGTTCGTGGCCGTGAACAGCGCGGTGTTCGCGTCGTCGTCGGTCAGGCTGACCGTTCCGGTCGACCAGTTGCTGGTCGGGTTGGCGGTGGTCGCCGAGAAGGCGGAGTAGGACGCGGTCGAGACGACCAGCCCAGAGGCGACGAGCGCGACCGGGATGCCGACGCCGGCGATGATCTTCGCGGTGAGGGGGATGGATCGGGGCATGGGGCAGCTCCAGAGCAGGTGTCGACGAAGCGACGAGAGGCTGTGTCCGCAGCGCGCCAGGGATGACACGGGATGCACAGGTGGTTGAGTACCTAAACTACTCGCTCAATCACCTGATGTCCAGGAAACTCGGAAAGAGCACTCAGGTGATCGACTAGTGTCGTCGACATGGACGCGCACACGGATCGCGGTCTGCGCGACGACGACGAGACCTTCGACGAGCTGCTCAGCGCGTTCCGTCAGTTCGAGCTCGCGCACCTGCGTGTCCTGCGCCGCCTGCTGGCGGACGAGGGCCTCAACGAGACCGACATCCGTCTGGTGCTGCTGCTGTCCGGGCCGGACACCGGCGGGCTCACACCGACCCGGGTCGCCCGCGCGCTCGACGTCACCACCGGGGCCGTGACGATCATGCTCAACCGCCTGACGCCCCGGGAGATCGTCGTGTCCGTCCCCAACCCGGACGACCGCCGCAGCGTGCTCGTCCGGCTCGGCGCCGCGGGGGAACGGTGTCGTGAGCGGGTCCGGTCGGTCTACTTCTCGGTGTTCGAGGACGCGTTCCCGCACGGTGACTGGGAACGGATCGGCACCCGGTTCGTGCGTCTCGCGGCGGGACTGGACAGCGTGTCCGCCTCCCGCTGACGAGCACGAGCACGAGCACGAGCGCGAGCGCGGGGACGCACACGCACACGCCCGCGCCCGTGTCAGGCGATCATGAACTCCTCGGGCCGCAGCGCCCGGCCGACGACCCGGACGTCGCCGATCGACCCGACGAACACCTGGTCGAGCACGCCGCCGTACCGGTAGCCGCCCAGCAGCCAGGGCTGTCCGGCGGTGCTCAGGCCGCGGTTCCGGGTCGACGGGTTCCGCACGACGGGGCACCCGTCCACGTACATGACCGTGTGCGACCGGTCGTTGACCACCGCGACGTGCCACCAGCGGCCGAGCGGCAGCTCGTGGCCCCAGTTCGTCAGTGATCCGTCCTGGCTGGTCGGGTACACGCACCACTGCAGCTCGCGGTCGCCGGACAGACTCAGGGTGACCGCGGGCTCCTGCGGGTCCCCGTCGTCCGAGCGGGCCTTCCCGACGTCACCGGCGCTCGAGGACTGCGAGAACAGCGCGCTGAACCCGTTGGCGTCCGGGTCGAACGTGGTCGGCAGCAGGAAGAACGCCTCGACGGTGTACCCGTCCGCGAACCGTGCGCGGTTGATCGGCGCGCCGTCGACCGTCAGCAGGTGGTCGCCACCGGGCTTGCCGCCCTGCAGCGCCAGGCTGCCGGCGCCCGGCTGGTCCGGGTGGTGCGCGCTCGACCAGCGCAGCGCGCCCGGCACGGCTCCGGGACGCTGCGCGACGACCAGGTCGTTGCCGCGGCCGGTCTGGTCACGGACCCGCGTCGTGGGAGCGACCGTTGCGCCGTCGGTGGTGCCGTCGAAGCGCCAGTACGCCATCGTCCCCGGCACCAGCATCGCGGACGCCGGACGGGAGGCCCGTGGTGCGACCGGCGCGAAGCCCGCGAAGCGCGCGGTGAAGTCCACGGCCACCGTGAACCGGTCGACGTCGCCGCTCAGGGTGCGTTCCTCGTCTGCCAGCGCGTTGTCGTCGCCCAGGCCGCCACCGAGCACGAACGGCGACAGGGTCTCGACGTCGATCACGTTCCGGTCGAGGTCCACGTGGTACAGCCGGATCATCGCGGCGCCGCCGTAGTACCGGTTCTGGTAGTTCGTCAGGTGCAGCTCGACGTCGTGGCCGGCGGCGTTCTTCCGGGTTGTGCGACCCGGCCCCCAGTAGTGGCCGTTCAGCGTCAGGAACACCTGGTCCTGCTCGGCGATGAACGTGTCCCACAGCTGCTGGCCGTACGCGTCGAACGTGGCATCGCCGGCGGCGTCCGAGTCGACGATCGCGTGGGTCGTCAGGATCACGGGCGCGTGCGGGCGGGCGGCGAGCACGGAGCGGGCCCAGGCGAGACCGCTCGCACTCGTCTTCCAGTCGAGCGCCAGGACGACCCACTCGCGCCCGGCGGCCGTGAAGGCGTGCGCGGTGTTGTACCCGTCCGGGCTCGACCCGATCCACCCCGGTGCCCGCCGGAACCGCTTCGGCCCGAAGACGTCGAGGTACGGGGTCGGGCCGCGCTGGTCGTCCGTCGACGACACCACGTCGTGGTTGCCGGCGAGCACGCTGTAGGGCGCTCCCGCACGGTCCAGCACGTCGAACACGGCACCGGCTGCCTGCATCTCGGACGCGGCGCCGTTCTGGGTCAGGTCGCCGAGGTGCACCAGGAACACGGTGTTGTGCCGCGTCTGTTCACGGACGACGTACTCCATCGAGGCGCGCATCGGGGCGGGGTCGACCGCGGCGCCGTCGAACATGTACTGCGTGTCCGGCATCACGGCCACGGTGAACCGCGGCGATGTGGTGTCCGGACGCCAGCGGCCCGGACGCCCCGCCGAGGCCGCTGTCTGTGCGGCGGCGGTCGGCGGTGTCCCCGCCGCGGCGGGGGCGGTCAGAGCATCGGCCGCCGCCGCACCGTCGGGCAGGCCGGCCGAGGCGGCGATCCCGGCGGCACTGGCCAGGCCGGTCCCGACCAGGAAACCGCGGCGCGAGAGGGGGTTCCGGGCATCGTCACGAAGAGGGTTCTGCACGGCTCCGCACGCTAGCGACGGTGGGCGAACCGGTGGCGGACGCGCGGTGAACGATCGTCGCCGAGAGTGCGCGCACCCGTTCCACCAGGAAGCCGTGCTCGTCGCCGCCACCGCCGGCGACGTAGTCCTCGGCGTCCTGCGGTCGGTCGGTCGGGGCGCCGCCGACGCTGCCGTGGAACCACCCGCCGGCCTGCTGCAGGACGAACGCACCGGCGGCGACGTCCCACGCGTGCGTCGCGAAGCCCATCGTGACGTCGGACCAGCCGGCGGCGACGTGTGCCAGGTTGAGGGCGCCGCTGCCGGTGCTGTGGTGGTGCCGGTAGCGCAGCGTCAGGTCGCGCAGCAGGGCGAACGCGGCGTCCTCGCCCAGCAGCTCCAGGTCCTGCTGCACGGGGAAGCTCGTCAGCACCGTGGCATCGGCCTCGGGCAGGGCGGCGGCGCGGATCGGTGCGCCGTCCAGCGTGGCGCCGGTGTCGTCGGCGGCGAACAGGTGGTCGGCGACCGGGTCGTACACCACGCCGGCGACGACGACCCCGTCGACCTCGGCCGCGATCGAGACGCACCAGTACGCCAGACCGCGCGCGAAGTTCGCGGTGCCGTCGATCGGGTCGACGATCCACCGCAGTCCGGCGTCCCCCGTGCTGCCGCCCTCTTCGCCCAGCACGACCGACCCGGGGAACGCCGACGTCAGCGACCGGGTGATCGTCTCCTCGGCCGCGCGGTCGTGCACGGTGACGACGTCGTGGGCGTCGCGCTTGGTCGCCACGGTCATGTCGGCGCGGAACGCGGCGAGCAGCTGCGGGGCGACCTGGCGGCAGGCGGTCTCGGCGGCGGCTCGCAGCGCCGCTGGTGCGGGGGCATCGGGGGAGTGACTCATGCCCCCGGTGTAGCGGCACGGCCGACGTGGACGGTGAACCGCCGTGGCCCGTCGGTGGAACCCGCGGTGAACGACGGTGTCGTGCACGCGACTCCCTGCCGGGTCGGTGCCCGCGTCCGTTGAACACGGCGTGAACGGACGGCGGCCGGTCGCTGACCGCGCTTGACCGGCTCACCGGCCCGCCCGCACAGTGGAGTCCGTTCCCGGATAGGGAACGTTCCCTACTCGGAGGTGGACACCCCATGACGGTCTCCGTCCGGCCCGGCCTGCTCGCCGGTCCCGCCCGCCCCGCACCGACATCGGGTGCCTGGCTGCGGTCCGACCGCCGCGTCGGCACAGTACTGCTGCTGCCCGCGCTGGTCGTGTTCGGCGTGTTCGTGTTCTACCCGCTCGTGCGCGTCATCGTGCTCAGCACGCAGGGCACCGACATCTTCGGGCAGCCCGCCGGTTGGGTCGGTCTGCAGAACTACGTCCGGACGCTCACCGACCCGGACTTCGCCCAGACGATGGGCAACACCGCACTGTTCTGCGCGGGGGTCGTCGCCGGCCGGATCGTGTTCGGACTGCTCATCGTCGTGCCGCTCACCGCCAAGCTGCGGGGGACCGCGGTGTTCCAGGCGCTGCTCACCTCGCCGATGGTCGTCTCGGTGTCGGCGGGGTCGGTCGCGTTCGCGGCGATGCTCGCGCCGGGCACCGGCCTGGTCAACACGGTCATCCGGCAGTCCGGCGGTCAGGGCGTGCCGTGGCTGACGGACACCCACTGGGCCCTGGCGAGCGTCATCGTCGTCACGGTCTGGGGCTCGCTCGGGTTCACCGTCCTGCTGCTGGTCGGGGCCTTCGGGGCGATCGACCAGGACGTCGTCGAGGCCGCGCACCTGGACGGCGCCGGACCGGTGCGCACGTTCTGGTCGGTGTCGCTGCCGCTCGTCACGCCGACGCTGTTCTTCGTGGTCGTCACGGGCACCGTCGAGGCGCTGACGACCTTCGGCCAGATCCAGATCCTGACCGGCGGCGGGCCGGCGAACTCGTCGCGGACCCTGGTCTACGCGATCTACCAGCAGGCGTTCGGCTCGGCGAGTGCGAACTTCGGGCTCGCCGCCGCGCTCGGGGTCATGCTGTTCCTGCTGGTGCTCGGGCTGTCGCTCGTGCAGTTCGGCGTGCTCGAGAAGCGGGTGAACTACTGATGCGCCCGGTCACCGCCCGCCGCTTCCGCAGCGCGTTCGTCTACGCCTGGCTCGTCGTCGCGGTCGTCGTCGTGTGCTTCCCGCTGTACTACGTGTTCGAGGGTGCGCTCACCCCCACCCGGTACCTCGAGCAGGGGCTGCCCGGACTGCTCCCGTTCCACCTGACGCTCGACAACCTGGTCCGCGCCACCCAGGTCGTGCCGCTCGGCCAGCAGTTCCTGAACAGCGTCGTCGTGACGCTCTGCCAGACGGTGCTGCAGGTCACGATCGGCATCATGACCGCGTACGCGCTGGTGTTCTGCCGGATGCGGGGGACCCGCGCGCTGTTCCTCGTGCTGCTCGCCAGCATGATGATCCCGGGCGAGACGACCCTGATCGCGAACTACCTGACCGTGTCGTCGTGGCACCTCATCGACACCCTGCTGGTCGTGTTCCTGCCCTTCGTCGCCTCGGCGCTGACGATCTTCCTGTTCCGCCAGGCGTTCCTGAGCTTCCCCGACGAGCTGCGCGAAGCCGCCGTGCTCGACGGTGCCGGGCACTTCCGCTTCATCCGGTCGATGCTGCTGCCGATCACCCGGCCGACCCTGGTGTCCGTGACCCTGGTGTCCGCCACTGCCGCGTGGAACGGGTTCTTCTGGCCGCTGCTGGTGACGAACTCGCCCGAGAACCGCACCGTGCAGGTCGGGATCGCCCAGCTGGCGGACGCCCAGGCCTCGGACGTCGGGGTCGTGCTGGCCGGGGCGGCGATGGTCACGCTCCCCGTGCTGGTCCTCGTCCTGCTCGCCCAGCGGTTCCTGGCCGGTGGCCTGACCGCCGGCGCACTCAAGTGACCCGCCCCGCATCCGTCCCCGCACCACGCATCCCCACCACGAACACTCCCACGACAGGAAGCAGCCCCATGCCGTCTCGCCGTTCCTCCGCCGTCCTCGTGCTCGGCGTCACCGCCGCAGTCGCCGTCGCCCTGACCGGGTGCTCCGCCTCCGGGTCCGCCAGCCCCGCGTCGTCCGGCCCCGTCACGGTGCAGTTCTGGCACGCCATGGCCGGTCCCGCGGCCACCGAGTTGGACTCGCTCGTCAGCGAGTACAACGCCGACAACACCGACCACGCCACCGTGAAGGCGTCGTTCCAGGGCGACTACGCCGCGGTGCAGACGAAGTACACCGCCGCGGTGCAGTCCTCGTCGACGCCCGACCTGCTCATGATGAACGACGTCTCGACCGGCTTCATGATGGACTCCGGGCAGACCGTGGCACCGTCGACGCTGGGCAAGGTCGACACCTCGACGATGGCCCCCGCCGCCAAGCGCTACTACAGCGGCAAGGACGGGCTGGCCGCGATGCCGTTCTCGGTCTCGATGCCGGTGCTGTACATCGACAAGGCGCTCGCCACGAAGGCCGGCCTCGACCCGTCCTCGCCGCCGAAGACCCTGGCCGAGGTCGCGACGTGGGCGAAGCGGATCCACCAGGCCAGCGGCGCCTACGGCTTCAGCATGAACATGGGCGACTCGTGGATGCTCGAGGAGCTCTCGGCGTCCGGTGGCAAGGCGTTCTGCACGCCGGACAACGGCCGCGGGTCGAAGACGGCGACGGGCGTCTCCCTGACCTCGGACACGCAGGTCGACTTCATGACGACGCTGCAGTCGCTCTACCAGCAGGGTGTCGCGCTCAACCCGGGCACCGACTCCGCCGCGATGAACTCGGCGTTCGCCAGCGGCAAGGTCGGCATGCTGCTGACCTCGTCCGGCGCGTACACGACGGTCGACCCGGACGGCTCGAAGTCCGTCGTCGCCCGGTTCCCGACCACCGCGTCGTCGTCGGACGCCGGGCAGGTCATCGGCGGCAACGCGCTGTGGATCTCCGGCAAGGGCCACTCGTCCGCCCAGCAGAAGGCGTCGTTCGACTTCGCGAAGTGGCTCCAGACGCCCGACGTGCAGGCGAAGTGGGCCAAGGCCACCGGCTACCTGGCGATGGACACCGGGGCTGCGGACACCAGCGTCGGCAAGCAGTCCCTGGCGGACCCGAACGTCGCGACCATGTACCAGCAGCTGACGGCCGACCCGTCGAGCACCGCGGCCGCCGGCTGCGTGACCGGCGCGTTCCCGACCGTGCGCGCCACCGTGATCGGCGCGTTCAACCGCGTGGTCGAGGGCGCGGACGTCCGCGCCACGATGCAGACTGCCGAGCAGCAGGCGAAGTCGCAGATCGCGTCCTACAACCAGGCCGCCAACAAGTGAGCAGCCGCCCCGCGGCAGCCTGACCACGGGGCGGGCGGGAGGCCCGGTGCCAGCTGGCACCGGGCCTCCCGGCATGTCCGCAACAACTTCTGAACCATCCGGCCCGCTGTCCCGTTGTCCGGGTATGGCACTCACCAAGCGCACCAAGATCGTCATCGGCATCGCCTCGGGCGTCGTCGTCATCGCCGCGGCAGCTGTCGTCGGCCCGGTCATCTACGCGAACACCGTCAACGGGCAGGCCGCGGCCGCGCCCTCGCTGCAGGCCAGCTCGTCGGGCAAGCTCGACGCGGCGGATGCCGACGGTACCTGGACCGGCCAGAGCGGCTCGTACGCCGGCTACCGGGTGCACGAGGTCCTGCAGGGGAATGATGTGAACGTGGTCGGACGCACGAAGGACGTCGAGGGGAAGGTCGCCGTGTCGAGCGGGAAGCTCACGACGGCGACCGTCACCGTGCAGGTCGGCAAGATCTCCACGCCGGAGTCCGCACGTGACGCGTACTTCCGCACCAAGGCACTCGAGACCGACAAGTACCCCACCGCGACGTTCACGCTGACCAAGCCGGTCGACGTGGCACAGGCGCTCGACGGAACGAAGCAGGACGTCACGCTGACCGGCACGATGGACCTGCACGGTGTCGAGAAGCCCGTCACCGCTGATGCGCAGGTCGCGGTCGGCAAGAGCGGTACCGTGCAGGTCGTCGGTTCGGTGCCGATCACCTTCCAGGACTACGGCGTGACCGCACCGTCGCTCGGCTTCGTGACCGTGGACGGGAAGGGCTCCGTCGAGTTCTCCCTCGACCTCGGGAAGTGACCGTGACGAGCCGTTCCGCCGACGAGCTGCTGCAGGCGCTGTACCGCGAGCACGGCGACGCGCTCACGCGGTACGTGCGGCACCTCACGCGGGGCGGCTCGGGCGCCGAGGCGGTCGAGGACGTCGTGCAAGAGACCATGGTCCGTGCATGGCAGCGCCCCAACGTGCTGGAGCGGGCGCCCGACAGTGCCCGCGCCTGGCTGTTCACCGTGGCCCGCAATCTGGTCGTCGACGAGGCCCGCTCGGCGCGTAACCGCCGTGAGACCGGCTCGGAGTGGACGGTCGAGGGCGCGGAGTCCGACCGCACCGACGCCGTGCTCGACCGGATCATCGTCGCCGACGCGCTCGCCTCGTTGACGCCGGACCACCGTCGTGTCGTCGTGGACGCCTACTGGCTCGGTCACACCGTGCCGGAGATCGCCCGACGCCACGACGTCCCGGAGGGCACCGTGAAGTCACGGCTGCACTACGGGTTGCGGGCCATCCGGCTCGCACTGCAAGAACGAGGAGTGACCCGATGAACGGCGACCCGACGCCTGACGACCGGTACGTGGAGTGGGACGCGGCCTACGTGCTCGGTTCGCTCCCACCGCACGAGCGGCTGGAGTACGAACGACACCTCGAGACGTGCGACCGCTGCACGGCCGCCGTGTCCGAACTGGTCGGCCTGCCCGGTCTGCTCGGCAAGCTGCCGGCGGACCAGGCGGTCGAGATCGCGGAACCGGACGGGAGGCCCGACACGCGGTCCGACAGCACCCTCGCCGCCGTCGCGCACCGCGTCCGGCACCGTCGGCGTCGTCGCCGGGTCTGGGTCGGCGCCACCGCGGGGCTGGCGGTCGTGGTCGCCGTGCTCGGTGGACTGGCCGTCGGCACCGCCGGTGACCGTGTCGGGTCCGTCCAGGCCGGAGCGACCACCACCGCCTCGGCGGTCGCCGACCGGTACGACATGGTCGGCCAGCAAGGGCTCGACGTCGACCTGGCGGTCAGTGGCGAGCAGTGGGGCACCCGGTTCGACTGGGGGTGCTCGTACGGCGGCAAGAGCTGGGCCTCGGACGGGTCGGTGATGTACGACCTGGTGGTCGTGCGCACCGACGGCAGCACGTCGACCGTGGCGTCGTGGACCGCGGCGGGAGCCGATGCCCGCGGGCTGTCCGCGTCGACGGAGATCGCCCGGTCGGACATCGCGAGCGTGCAGGTGCGGCTGCGTGGGCAGCAGGTCGTGCTCGCCGGCGTCGACCTGTAGGCGCCCGTCGACCTGCAGGCGCCCGGGCGGCCCGGGTCAGCCGGCAGGCGCCCGGGCGGCCTGGGGCGGTCGGGTCAGCCTGGGGCGGTCAGCCGACCCGGTGCAGGTGCGCGATGATCGCGCGGTGGTCGCTGCCGCCCACGACCCGGACCTCGGTGCTGACGGGGCGCCACTGGGTGGTCGCCAGGACGTGGTCGATGGCGCCGCCCATCCAGGTCGGTGCCGAGGTCGGCCAGGTCGCCGTGCTCGTCGTGCTGGCGGCTGCGTCGCGGCACCCGTCGGGCACGGCGAAGACCGCGTGGTCGACGGTCGCGTTGAAGTCCCCGGCCACGACGGCGTCGCCGTGGCACCCCGACAGTCCCGCGGGGACGTCGTGTCTCCAGCGGCGCATGTCGGCCGACGTGGGGATCGGCGGGTTCGTGTGCACGGCCACGAACCGCGGGCCGTCGCCGTCGACCGGCACGGCAGCGACGGACCCCAGCGTCGTGGCGGCCGCGCGCGCCTGGCGGTAGGCGCCCAGACGTCGGTCGACCAGCAGGCTCGTCGCCGTGCTCGCGGTGTCGCCGGTCTGCACCCCGAACCGCTGGAAGTCGAGTCCGGCACGGGCCAGTGCCCGCTGCAGGGCCGCGGCCCGGGTGGCGTCCGTCTCGGGCATCGCGACGACCTGGAGGCCCTCGCTGCGGACGAACCGCACGAACTCGTCGTCGCCGACCAGCCCGTGCTCGGTGTTCAGGCCCGCGACGACCAGGTCGGACTGGGCCTGCACGGCGCCGGGGGTGAACGACCGGACGGTGCCCACGCCGACCTGCGCGACGGCACTCAGCACGAGCACGAGTGCGGGGACCACCAGCCAGGCGATGCGGCCGCGGAACAGGCGGACCACGACGGCGAGCAGCAGGACGAACCCGGCGCCGACGAGCAGCCCGATCGCCGTGACGCCCCGCAGGGCCACGAGCTGCGCGGGGCCCACGAGCGTGGACACACCGACGACCGCCGGGGCGAGCAGCACCAGGCTCACCGCGATGACGACGGCGGACAGCGTCCACCGGATGACCGACCCTGTGCGCACGGCCTCAGCCCAACCCGGCAGCGGCCGCACGGAGTTCAGTCAGCGCTGCCAGTGCGTGCTGCGCGAGGTCGTCGTCGGCGCCGGAGGGGGTGCCCGACCACCGCTCGAACCCCTGCTTGAACGCGAGCACGCCCATCTCGGCCGCCAGCCGCGCCGGCACCTCGGCGATGCCGCGGGCGACGAGTGCGTCGGTCATCGCGGCCGCCATGCCGACGGACTTCAGCGCATCCCGTTCCTGCAGCTCGGCGCTCGCCGCGACGGCGACCCGCAGGCGCGGTCCGAGCTCGCGGTTCGTCGGGCCCATCTCGGCCGACGCGCGTTCCAGCCCCGCGGCGACCGCGGCCAGCGGCGTGCTGCCGTCCGGTGCCTCGGTGATGCCGTCCGCCAGCAGCCGGCTCAGGGTCTCCTGCCCGGCGACCAGGAGTTCGCGCTTGTCGGGGAAGTGCCGGAAGAACGTGCTCTTGGTCACCCCGGCACGCTCGGCGATCTGGGTGACGGTCGTCTCGTCGTAGCCCTGGTCCGAGAACAGGTCGACGGCAGCCAGCACCATCCGTTCGCGAGCTCCGGGTTCCCAGCGTGCCATGGGTCGATCATACCGACGGGACAAATGTCCCATCGCAGGTGTACCGTGACGGGACAACAGTCGCATCACTTCGAGGAGCACCCATGCACGTCTTCATCACCGGCGGCACCGGCACCATCGGCACCGCCGTCGTCGCCGAGTTCACCGCTGCCGGGCACACCGTGTCCGCCCTGGCCCGGTCCGACGCCTCGGCCGCCAAGCTCACCGCGATGGGCGCCACGCCCGTTCCCGGCTCGATCGACGACGTCGACCTGCTGCACGCCCAGGCTGCCGCAGCCCAGGGCGTCGTCAGCCTGGCGTTCCCGAACGAGTACGACAGCGCCGAGGGGCTCGCCGCGGCCATCGAGCAGGAGTCCCGGGCGATGACGGCCCTGGGGTCCGCACTCGTCGACTCCGACCGGCCGTTCGTCGTCGTGTCGGGGACGCCCTGGGTCCAGGGCCGTGCCGCGCTCGAGACCGATCCGCTGCCGCTCGAGGGGCCGGTCGCGGGCCGTGCCCGTTCGGTGCTGGCCGCGCTCGCCCTGGCCGACCGCGGCGTCCGGGTGTCGGCGATCCGTCTGCCGCGCACCGTGCACGCGGACGGGGCCGGCGGGTTCGCCGGACTGCTGACGCAGGCAGCCCGCCAGAGCGGCGTGGCCGGGCACCCGGGCGACGGTGCGCAGCGCTGGCCCGCCGTGCACGCGCGCGACGCCGCGGTGCTGTTCCGGCTCGCGCTCGAGTCGGCTCCGGCGGGCAGCGTCTGGCACGCGGTCGCCGACCAGGGCGACCGCGTGATCGACCTGGTCGAGGTCATCGGCCGTCGGCTCGGGCTGCCGGTCGCCCGGGTCGCAGACGAGACCTTCGGCCCGTTCGGCCCGATCTTCGCGATGGACCAGCCCGCATCGAGCGAGCACACCCGCCGGGCGCTCGGGTGGGAACCCACACACCCGAGCCTGCTGGCGGACCTGGAGACGATCGAGCCCTGACCCGGACGGCGTCAGTGCTGGTCGTGTGACCAGCCGGTGCGCAGCTGTTCGGCAGCACGGTGGAACGCGTCGGCGATGTCGGGTTCCGGATCGAACAGGTTCTGGATCCGGAGCCCGTCGAACAACGCCAGCAGCTGCCGTGCCCCGCGCACCGGGTCGGTCGACGACGGTTCCCGCCCCGCGACGACGTCCGCTTCGAGCGCCTGCCGGATGCCGGTGCGGAAGGCGCGGTACGTCGCCAGGAACGGCTCGGCGGCGGCGTCACCGGCATCGGCGGCGGTCGCCAGCGCGAAGACGATCAACCGGTCGAGCGCCGGCTCGCTGGACAGGGCGACCACCATGGCGCGGAGCCAGGGGATCGTGCCCTGTTCGGCGGCGACGTGCGCGAGCGGAGCCGACACCGATGCCAGCCACGTGCCGAGCGCCGCGGCGAGCAGGTGGTGGACGGTGGGGAACAGCACGGCGAGCTGTTCCGGCGGGAGTCCTGCACGGGTGGCGACGGCCCCGAGGGTGCACCGCGCCGGTCCGATCTCCCGCAGCAGGTCGATCGTCGCCGTCACCGCGCGCTCCTGGGCCGGTGCGACGAGCCGTCGCGTCGACAGCTGGACCGGGGGCGTCCGGCGGAACCACTCGAGCAGTGCGTGCGCCCGCGACGTCGCTGCCTCGGGGTCCGGCGCCCTGCGCGGGTCGAACAGGTCCACGAAGCCGGGGGTCGCCAGGAGCCGCGGGTCGTCGGTGCGGAGTGCGAGCGACCACGACGCGAACGTGCTCGCCGCGATCGGGTCGTCGCACAGGACCTGCACGTCGAGGTTCGCGGGATCGGCTGCCACCTCGGCGAACTGCGCGCGCACGACGTCCTCGGGTCCCTCGAGCACACCCATCACGTTGTCGTCGTGCATCGCCAGGATGCCGGTCACACCGAGGTCGGCGTTCCGGGCGGCGGCCGTCGGCAGCATCCCGACCAGGTCGTCGACGGAGAACCGGCCGGTCCGGGCGCAGGTGAAGACGAGCGATCGCAGGGTCATCGGTGCTCCTCTGCGGCGTCCCGACGGATCGCGAGCAGCGTCAGGTCGTCGTCGACCCGCCCGCCGACGGCGCCGACGAAGTCACCGAGGCCGTCGTCGAGGGTCGGCACCCGGGTGAGCTCGGTCGCCAGCTCGGTCAGGGTGTCGAAGGTCGCGCCCGGCAGCTCGAGGATGCCGTCCGATGCGATGAGCAGCACGTCACCGGGACCGATGTCGACCCGACGGGGCATGCGTGGGAACCCGCGGGGTTGCAGACCGACGGGCAGGTCCGCTGACCGGATGTGCTCGGCGTCACCTGCCGCGTGTCCGATCGCGGCGAAGCCGTGTCCTGCGTCGATGAAGTCCACGGCGCCGTCGGCGAACCGCAGCCGTCCGTGGAACAGGGTCGCGAAGGCCGAGGCGCGTTCGAGGCGATCGCGGACCGCGGTCTCCGCCGCGTCGACCGCGACCGCGGGGACCTCGTGCCGCTGGGTCGCCAGCGCACCCGCGATGTGGGTCGCGAGCAGGGCGGCAGGCGTCCCCTTGCCCATGACGTCGCCGACAGTCGCCGTCGCGGTGCGCCCGTCGTCGGCGACGCACCACTCGGCGAAGTCACCGGACAGTCCCGCGGCGGCGCGCCAGGCGTGCGCGGCAGACCACCCCTGGACCGCACCGGTCAGCGGCAGCAGCGCCGACTGCACGACCTGCAGGCGAACGGCGAGGTCGAGGTCGAGGCCGTCGGCCTCGTCGTCGAACACCTCGTGTGCAAAGGCCACACCGCACCGTACCCCGGAGACGCCGATCCGGCCGTCACCCCGTTCGGGTGACGGGGTGTCGGTGACCGACGGCGGACGGGAGGCCCGTGGCGGGCCCGCCATGCGCCTCCCGTCCGTCTGGGGTCACCAGCCGAGCGTGCCCGGCTCGCCCTTGAACGGCCCGACCACCTTCGCGGTGATCCACCCGCCGTAGAAGTCGCCGGCCTGGGACTGCACGCGTTCGCCGGCGACCTCGCACGAGTCCATCCGGCTCGGGTAGACCGCCACCCGGCCGACCAGTTCGCCGTAGCCGGGCTCGGGTGTGGGGTAGTACCAGGCGGCGCTCGGCACCGTGACGTCGCCGCCGTGCACGTCGTCGTACTTCGCGCGGCCCTTGAACTCGCACATGCTCGTGCCGGTGGTCGGGGTGAGCGCGCCGTCGACGAAGTCCTCGACGGGCAGGTAGTAGACCGGCGGGTGACTCGTCTCGAGCACGCGCACGGCGTTCGTCGTGTCCGCGATCACCTGGCCGCCCAGGCGCACGACGATGCGCTCGTCGGTCGGCTCGAGCCGCGGAGGACGCGGGTAGTCCCACACCGACTCCTGCCCGGGGCCGGGGGTGATCGGGGCGGGGTGTCCGGGCCAGCGAGGAGTCATGACTCCGGTCTACGCGGCGAAGCCGAGCAGCACCTCGTTGAACGCGTCGGGCTGGTCCAGGTTCGTCGCGTGGCCTGCGTCCTCGAGCACCACGACCCGACCGTTCGGGTTCGTCCCGACGGCGGCCTGGGCGTGCGAGCACGGCCACAGCTGGCTGCCCCGACCGGCGACCATCGTGAACGGCACGTCGAGTCGTGCCACGACGTCCCGCCAGTCCTGCAGGCCGTGGTCGCGCAGCAGCCGGACGGTCTCGGGGGCGTTCGGGGTGCGCACGGCCGGAAAGCCACCGATCCGCTCGATCAGTCGCAGGACGCCGGGGTTCTCCGGGTCGACGCGCAGCCCGCGGCCGGTGTCCGGGATCCCGTGGTCGAAGAACGTGCCGCTGTTCTCCGGGGTCATGCCGGTGAAGCCGTGCTGCCAGGTGTCGTCGTTGACGAGCTTGGGCGTCTGGTCGATCGTCAGGACCCTGCCCACGCGTGCGGTGCCGAACAGGTCGACCATGGCCCAGATCGTGGAGGCACCCATCGACTGCCCGACCAGCAGCACGTCGTGCAGGTCGACGTGGACCAGCAGTTCGTGCAGGTCGGCTCCGTGGCGACTGACGCGCTGGCCCCAGAGCACGTCGTCGCTGTCGCCGTGGCTGCGGCGGTCGAAGGCGACGACGCGGTGCCCGGCGGCGAGCAGGGCGTCCTGCTGCAGGGCCCAGCCCGTCGCCGGCATGGCGTAGCCGGCGACCAGGACGACGGTGCGGCGGGCAGTGGTGCTCGTCTCGGGTGTGGTGCTCGTCTCCGGCGTGGTGTCGGTGTAGGCCAGGCGGGCGCCGTCCGTCGACGTGAACGACGGCATCAGAACGCCTTGCCGGGGTTCAGCGTGCCGGCCGGGTCCAGGGCGTCCTTGACCGACCGGTGCATCGCGACGACCCGTTCGCCGAGTTCCTCGCGCAGCCCGGGCAGCTTGAGCAACCCGACGCCGTGCTCGCCGGTCACGGTGCCGCCGAGCGCCAGGCAGTCGGCGACGATCCGGTCGAAGGCGGCCTTCGCGCGGCCCTTCGCGGCGGTGTCGCCCTCGGGCGCGATGATCAGCGGGTGCAGGTTGCCGTCACCGGCGTGGGCGATGTTCGCGATGGTGACGTCGTTCGCGGCCGCGGTCGCCTGGATGCGGCGGAGCATCTCGGGGACGGCGCTGCGCGGCACGCAGATGTCCTCGGTGAGCACCGGACCCAGCCGCTCGAGCGCCGGGTACGCCAGACGTCGGGCGTGGAACAGCCGGTCGATCTCGTCCGGGTCGGTCGCCCGCTCGACGTCGGTGCCACCGGCGTCGGCGAAGACCCCGGCGACGTGGTCGGCGATGTCGTCCCCGGCAGCGCCGCGTTCGTCGATGCGCGCGAGCAGCAGGGTGTCGACCTCGGACGGCAGGCCCAGGTGCGTCCAGTCGTCGACCGCGCGCAGGCAGGTGCGGTCGACGATCTCCAGCGCCGCGGGGATGATGCCGGCCCGCGAGATGGCGGCGACGGCGTCCCCGGCGGCGCTCAGCGACGGGAAGTACCCGATCACGGCGCGCTCGTCGCGTCCGGCCAGGGGGAGCAGCTTCACGGTGACGCTCGTCACGATGCCGAGCGTGCCCTCGGAACCGACCATCAGCGCGGTCAGGTCGTACCCGGCGACGCCCTTCGCGGTGCGTCGCCCGAGCTGGACGACGGAGCCGTCGGCGAGCACCACGGTCAGACCGAGCACGTAGTCCCGCGTCACGCCGTACTTGACGCAGCAGATCCCGCCGGCGTTGGTGGCGACGTTGCCGCCGATCGTCGAGATCGCCGAGCTGGCCGGGTCCGGCGGGTACCACAGGCCGTCCTGGGCGACCCGGGCGCGCAGGGCGTCGTTGATCACGCCCGGCTGGGTGACGGCGTACCGCTCGTCGGTGTTCACCTCGAGCACGGCGTCCATCAGCTCCATCGACACGACGACCGAGTGCTCGACCGCGTTCGCGCCGCCCGACAGTCCCGTGCCGGCACCGCGTGGGACGACCCGGACCCCGTTGGCTGCGGCCCAGCGGACCGTGGCGACGACGTCCTCGGTGCTGCGGGCGAGCACGACGGCCAGGGGGCGGTGGTACTCGGCCCACTCGGCGTCGTCGTGGCTGTAGCGGTCGAGGGACTCCGGGTCGCGCAGGACCCGGTCGGCGGGGATCGACTGCTCGAGAGCGGTGGTGTCGACGGGGTTCGTCAGGGTCATGTGCTGGTCCTTCCGGCGCGCTGCGGTGCGGCTGGCACGACGGTACGCCCTGCCGGTCAGGGCCGGGTCATGTGCTCCACGCTCCGCATCGCCGTCGCCAGGATCGTCAGCACCGGGTTCACCCCGCCGTTCGTCACGTGCACGGACCCGTCCGTCACCCGCAGGTTGTCGTGTCCCCACACCCGGCCGTGCTCGTCGACGACCGAGTGCGCCGGGTTGCTCCCCATCCGGAGCGTCCCCGCCTGGTGCTGCCCACCGGAGGGGCCCTCCGGGGTGCCGCCGACCTCGGCGACGCGGACCGCTCCGGCGGCGCGCAGCCATGCGGCACTGCGGGCGCTCGTCGCGTCACGGGCACGCAGGTCCTCCGGGTGCGCGCTGCCGCTGAGCCGGGCGACCGGGATGCCGTACCGGTCGAGCACCCCGTCGTCCACGCGGACGCGTGAGTCCGCCGACGTCATCTCCTGGATCGGACCCATCAACCGCATCGTGCGCCGGACCAGGTGCCGCATGCCCGCTTTCGACTCGGCGCCAGCACGCGGGAGCAGTCCTGCGGCGACCAGGTAGCGGTAGGTGTTGGACGGCGTCGCGACGAACTCGTTCGCGATCATCCCGCCGCCGACGATGCCCGCGGTGCCGTGCCGGTGGTCGGTCGTCGCGATCGAGGGGCCCGGACCGACCAGGTCCTCCACCACGTCGTCGAAGATCCCCGTCGCACCGCCGTACACGTGTCCCTGCAGGTGGCGTCCGACCAGGTCCGCCCGGTTCCCGATGCCCGTCGGCTCGCGGTCGCTCCGGCTGTTGAGCAGCAGCCGCGCCGACTCGATCGCCCCCGCGGCGACGACCACCTCGGCGGCGTCGACGTCGTGCTGGAAGTCACGCCCGTCCGCGGTCCCGACGAGCGTGACCCCGACCACGCGGCCGGTGGCATCGGTGCGGAGCCGGGCGGCGCGGGTGCGCAGGACGATCCGGGCCCGTCCGGTCGCGAAGGCGCGCGTGAGCATGGTGTTCTGCGAGCCGTTCTTGGCGTCGACCGGGCACGCGAACCCGACGCACTGGTTGCACCCGGCGCAGGCGCGACGGCCGAGCCACGGCGTGCTGTTGACGAGCATCGGCACGTGCACGGTGCCGAACCCGAGCGATGTCGCCGCTGCCGCCAGCCGGTCCCGCGACGGGCCAGCGGGCAGGGGTGGCATCGGCAGCGCACGCGAGCGTGGGCCGGCCCAGCGCCCGTCGTCGGCACCGCCGCTGACGCCGACCTCCCACTCGGCCCGGGCGTAGTACGGCTCCAGGTCGTCGTAGCTGATCGGCCAGTCCCGCAGGGCGCTGCCGTCCGGTACCCCGTACGTCGACGCCATCCGCAGGTCGAGCGGCGCGAACCGCCACGCCTGCGCGCCGTACACGCGGGTACCGCCGCCGGCGGTCCAGGCGTTCGCGTTCCAGCCGGGGTCCGCGGGGCGGATCGCCAGCCGGGTCCGGCCGTCGTCACGCACCCGGACGTCGCGGTCGTCGGTGGGACCGGAACGCGGTGCGAGCCCCCAGTCGGAGCGCGGGTTCCGCAGGTGGTCGTGGTCGAGCTCGGCGGTCTCCGGCCAGTCCCCGGCCTCGACGACCAGGACGTGTCGACCCGCTTCGGCGAGGCCACACGCAGCGACGCCGCCTCCGGCTCCGGAACCGATGACGACCGCGTCGTACCGGTCCCGGAGTGCGGACGGGTGCACCGTCACGGGGCGGTCGGTGTCGACCGGCACCGCCGTCGGCCAACCGCCGAGCGGCTCCGGCTGCCAGTCGACCATGCGCCAGGACACTCGGTCCGTGTTGCCGCCGTTCCCCGGGTCGGCGTAGTACCCGCCCGCCACGAGTTCGGCGAACCAGTCCCAGTGGGTGCTGCCGGTGCCGTGCGCGGCGACGTCCTCGAAGCGCGCCAGCCAGTCGGGGCGATCCGCCAGCACCGAGTCCAGGAACCCCAGCGCGCCGGCCTGGCTGGCGGACGGGTGGTCGTCTTCCGGCACGACGACGTCGACCAACGCGCTCAGCCGGTCGTTCAGGTCCTGGCGCACATCGACTCCTTCGTCGTGTCCGAGTTCGTGTCCGAGTTCGTGTCGGCGGTCGTCAGTCCAGGCAGAATTCGTTGCCCTCGATGTCCTGCATCACCAGACACGACTCCTCGTCGCCGTCGGCCAGCAGCATGCGCACCCGGGTTGCGCCGAGGGCTTCGACTCGTGAGCCCTCGGTCTCGAGCGCCTGCAGCCGCTCGTCACCGACCAGGCCGGTGGCGACCCGCACGTCCAGGTGCAGCCGGTTCTTGACGACCTTGCCCTCGGGGACCTGCTGGAACCAGATGCGCGGGCCCACGCCCGTCGGGTCGACGCACGCCGTGCCGTCACCCTGCAGTGCGTAGCCCAGGACATCGGCCCAGAAGCGCGCGAGCCTGGCGGGATCGGCGCAGTCGAAGGTGACCTGGAACTCGCGCACGGTCGTCATGCGGCAACCGTACGCCTCCGGCGGTTGCTGTTCCAGGCAGCTTCGAGTAGTTTTTGAACGTGTTCGAAAATGACGAGAAGCCGCTGCCGAAGCGGGAGCGCACGCGGGCGACCATCCGCGCCGTGGCGATCCGGTCCCTGCGCGAGCAGGGCTACGACGCCACGACCATGCGTGGCATCGCGGAGCAGGCCGGCCTGTCGGTGGGCAACGCCTACTACCACTTCCCGACCAAGGACCACCTGGTGCAGGAGCTCTACGTCGACGTGCAGCACGAGCACCGGGCGGCGGCACTCCCGCTGCTCGACACGACCGACGACCTGACCGCCCGGATCGGCATCGTGGTCCGCACCGGACTTGCGAACCTGCGCGAGTACCACGCCATCGCGCCGCAGTTCCTCACCGCGGCGATGGCCCCCGGGTCGCCGGTCAACCCGCTGTCATCCGAGTCGTCCGAGGCACGGGACCTGGTGCTCGACCTGTTCCGCCAGGCCGTCGCCGGATCACGCCAGAAGCTGCCCGTGGACCTGGCCGAGGACCTGCCGATGGCGCTCTGGATGGGCTACCTGCTGTTCGCACTGTTCTGGACGTACGACACGTCAGAGGGCCAGCGCCGCACCGAGCGACTCGTCGACGCGATGCTCGGTGTGCTGCGGTTCGCCCTGCCGATGCTGCGCATCCGCCCGTTCCGCAGTGCGGTCACCGAGATCGTGGGCATCGTCGCGGGGCGCGGCGCATGAGTGGCGGGCTGCCCGTCCCGACCTGGTCGTGGCGGGCGAGCATCCGGCTCGAGCTCCGCGCGCTCGGTTGGATGCTCGGGGCGACCCTTCCGGTGGTGACGGTGATCGGCGTGGTCATCGTGATGAGCGTGCCGGCGATCGACCCTGGTTGGGTCAGCGACGGGTGGTGGTCGACCGTGCTCGGCGCCGTCGGATGGGCGGTGTACATCACGGTGTTCGCCGCGATCCCGACGGTCGTCGGCGCCGTGGTCGCCCTGCCCTTCACGATGCTGCTCGGCCTGCTGATGCGACCGGTCCACCGCACCGGGCTCCACGTCCTGGCAACGTCACTGCTGGCCGGGGTGCTCGCCGCCGCGCCGCTAGCGATCATCCCCGACGGCTGGACGCTGTTCGTCCCCGTGTCACTCGCGGCCGGTGCAGCCGGTGCGCTGGCCCGACACGGCACCTTCCGTCGCGCGGCCCGCACCCGTGAGCGCAGTGCCGATCAGGCACCGCTGGAGCGTGCCGCATGAACACGGACCTGCCCGCGCCGACGTGGACCTGGCGGGCGAGCATCCTGCTGGAACTCCGTGCGCTGGGCTGGATGCTCGGCGCGACCCTGCCGGTCGCGACGACCGTGTGCATGCTCGTCGCTGCGACCGTGCCGGCGGTGCTGCCCGAGGGCTGGGAGTCGACCGGGTTCCGTGACGTCGGCTACGGCCTCGTCGTCTTGACGATGATGGAGGTCTACGGTGCGATCCCGACAATCGTCGGCGCCGTGGTCGCGCTGCCGTTCACGATGCTGCTCGGCCTGCTGATGCGCCCGGTCCGGCGACCCGGCCTCCACGTCCTGGCGACGTGCTTGCTGGCGGGGACACTCGCGGCGGTTCCACTCGCGCTCGGCCCCTTCGCCTGGGTGCTCTTCACGCCGGTCTTGCTTGCGGCCGGCGCAGCGGGCGCGCTGGCCCGGCACGGCGCGCTGCGTCGCGCTGCGCGCACGGTGCGTGCCACGAGTGACTGGCAATGGCCCGCGCCCTGAGCCGGTGATGGTGCGGACGTCAGCACCGTGCTGCGTTGGCGCCGGTGCGAGCTTGTCCGCCCGGTGGGAGCCTGTTCCCGCGCACGGTCCCGACAACCCGGCACCGGGCCGCAACCTCGCACCGTGCTGGCAGCGGACCGCCCCGGACGAGCGACGAACCGCCTGAGCAGTTCATACGAGGGCGCGCGACCGGGTACCGTACCAGGATGACCTCCGAAACGAACAGCACCACCGACCCCATCGATGAGGGGCCCGTGGTGACGTTCGCCGACCTGGGGCTCAGCGAGCCCGTGCTCAAGGCCGTCAAGGAGATCGGGTACGAGACCCCGTCCGCGATCCAGGCTGCCACCATCCCGACCCTGCTTGCGGGCCGCGACGTCGTGGGCCTGGCCCAGACCGGTACCGGCAAGACCGCGGCCTTCGCGCTGCCCGTCCTGTCCCGCATGGAAGCCGGCAGCAAGCTGCCCCAGGCCCTCGTGCTCTCGCCCACCCGCGAGCTCGCGCTGCAGGTGTGCGAGGCGTTCGAGCAGTACGCATCGCACATGCGCGGCGTGCACGTGCTCCCCGTGTACGGCGGCCAGGCCTACGGCGTGCAGTTGTCCGCGCTCCGTCGTGGCGTCGACGTCGTCGTGGGCACGCCCGGCCGCATCATGGACCACATCGCCAAGGGCACGCTCGACCTGTCCGAGCTGAAGTACCTGGTGCTCGACGAAGCCGACGAGATGCTCAAGATGGGTTTCGCCGAGGACGTCGAGACGATCCTGGCCGAGACCCCGGACACCAAGCAGGTCGCCCTGTTCTCGGCGACCATGCCCGCACAGATCCGCCGGATCTCGAAGCAGTACCTCAACGACCCGGCCGAGATCACCGTCAAGGCGAAGACGACCACGTCCGCCAACACGACGCAGCGCTACCTGATCGTGTCGTACGCGCAGAAGGTCGACGCGCTGACCCGCATCCTCGAAGTCGAGGACTTCGAGGGCCTGATCATCTTCGTCCGCACCAAGAGCGAGACCGAGACCCTGGCCGAGAAGCTCCGCGCCCGTGGCTACGCGGCCGCGGCCATCAGCGGTGACGTCGCCCAGGCGCAGCGTGAGCGCACGGTCAACCAGCTGAAGTCCGGCAAGCTCGACATCCTGGTCGCCACCGACGTCGCTGCCCGCGGGCTGGACGTCGACCGCATCACCCACGTGGTCAACTTCGACATCCCCGTCGACACCGAGTCCTACGTCCACCGGATCGGCCGCACGGGTCGTGCCGGCCGCAGCGGTGCCGCGATCAGCTTCGTCACCCCGCGTGAGCGCCGCCTGCTCATCGCGATCGAGAAGGCCACGCGCCAGCCCCTCACCGAGATGACGCTGCCCTCGGTCGAGGACGTCAACGTCACCCGCCTGACCCGGTTCGACGACGCCATCACGGCGGCGCTCGAGTCCCGCGACCGCATCGACGCCTTCCGCGACATCATCGCCCACTACGTCGAGCACCACGACGTGCCCGAGCAGGACGTCGCCGCGGCGCTCGCCGTGGTCGCGCAGGGCGACACCCCGCTGCTGCTCGACCCCGCCGAGGACGCCCTGCGCCGCCAGGTGGAGCGCGACCAGCGCCGCGACGAGCGCAAGACCCGCGAGGACGACGGGGGCGACCGCCGCCGCCGTTCCGTCCCGATGACGCCCTACCGCATCGAGGTCGGCCGCCGCCACCGCGTCGAGCCGCGCCAGATCGTCGGCGCCCTGGCGAACGAGGGCGGCCTGCGTCGCGACGACTTCGGTGCGATCCGCATCCAGCCGGACTTCTCGATCGTCGAGCTGCCCTCGGACATGCCCGGTGACGTGCTCGGCAAGCTCTCCGACACCCGGATCAGCGGTCGACTGATCGAGATCAAGCCCGACCGTCGCGGTGGCGGCGCCGGTGGCGGCTACCGCCGCGGCCCGCGCGAGGACCGCGACGAGCGTCCGGAGCGTCGGCCGCGCTACTGACGCGTCCCTCTGACAGACGGGAGGCCCGGTGCCAGCTGGCACCGGGCCTCCCGTCCGTCTCGGCGCGCTCCTACGCGCGGGCGGGCTCGGCGACGCCGACCAGGGTCCGGCGGCAGACCTCGTCCCACGGCGTGGGCTGGATGCCGAAGCGCTCGCGCGCTGCGCGGTCGTCGACCACGTACGGTGCTGTCCACTGGTAGGCCATCTCGGCGATCTCCCGCATCATCGGCGACACCACCCCGATCGCACGCAGGGCCGGCGCGGGCAGCCGGTGCACGGTCACGGCGGGCTTGCCGGCGGCAGCGAGCACGTCCGTCAGCGCCCGGGTCTGCGAGACCGGCGGGTTCGACGGCACCATCCACGTGCGCCCGAGGGCTGCGGTGTCCGAAGCGGCGGCGACCAGCGTGCGTGCCACGTCGAGTACGTCCGTGAAGGTGTGCGGGAGGTCGGTGCGGCCGATCATCCAGACGCCCTTGCCGGCCAGTGCGCCGGGCAGCACCCGGGTGACGTGCCCGTTCATGCCGACGCCGGTGCCGACGTAGTCCGACCCGCGGACCTCGACGGTGCGCAGGCGTCCGGCGCGGTGGGCGTCGAGTGCGTCCTGCCACATCCGTGCGCGCAGGACCCCCTTGTGGTCGGTGGCCGCATCGGGCAGCCCCTCGTGCATGGGTCCGGTCGTCGGGCCGTACGGGTACAGGTTGCCGGTGATCGCGTAGACCGCGCCCGTACGTTCCGCCGTCGTCAGCAACGACGTCGCCAGCGGAGGCCAGGTCCGCTCCCACTGCGTGTAGTCGCCCGGGTTCGCGCAGTTGTAGAGCACCGACGCGCCCTCGGTGACCCGGCTCAGGGCGTCGGCGTCCGAGGCGTCGAGCGCGCGGTGGGTGACCCCGGCCAGACCGGTGTCGCGGCCCGAGCGGGTGACGACGGTGACCTGTTCACCGCGTTCGGCGAGCAGTACTGCGACGTGACGGCCGACGGGGCCGGCGCCGACGACGACGTGGTGCTGCGACATGGGGTTCCTCCCGGTACGAAGTGAGAGCACTGCTCTCGGTTCGATGAGCATGGCACCGTTGTCCGGCAAATGCAAGAGCACTGCTCTCGTTTGTGATCGGTGATCTCGCGTGGCAGTCTGGAAGGATGACCGACCGGACACCGACCGCACGCGACCTGGCTCGCGAGACCGTCCGCACGCGGATCGTCGACGCTGCCCGCGCGCGCCTGACGGACGAGGGGCCGGCCCAGCTGAGCCTGCGCGCCGTCGCCCGCGACGTCGGCATGGTGTCGTCGGCGCTCTACCGCTACTTCCCGAGCCGCGACGACCTGCTGACTGCACTGCTGGTGCAGGACTACGACGAGCTCGGTGCCGCGGTCGAGGCCGCCGATGCCGCGCACGACCGATCCGACGTCGGCGGGCGGTGGATGGCCGCGTGCCGGGCGATCCGCACGTGGTCGCTCGCGCACCCCGGGGACTTCGCGCTGCTGTACGGCTCGCCGGTGCCCGGGTACGCCGCGCCCCAGGAGACGATCGTGCCCGCCACCCGCGTGGTCCTGGTGCTGGTCCGGACCGTCATCGACGCGATGGACGGCGGGGACACACCGCCGTCGTCGATCGTCCCGCCGCCCGCGCCGGTCGGCTCCGTGGTGGACGGCGCTGTCGCGTACATCCGGTCGCGGGGGATCAGCGAGGACACCCCGGCCGAGGCGGTGATGCGGACCCTGATGGCGTGGACCGCGGTGTACGGCACGGTGTCCTTCGAGTTGTTCGGCCACTACGTCGGGTCGGTGGGCGACCACGAGCGGTACTTCGACCTGGTGGCCGAGCGGTTGGCGGCGGACATCGGGTTCGCGGCCGCGGCCGCGCCCGCGGGAGCGCGTCCGGCATCCGCGTCGGCGGGAGCGCGTCCGGCATCCGCGTCGGCGTGACCGTTGCGTCCCCAGATCGGGGCGGCGGACTGACAAGGGGCCTGTCCCTGAGGTAGACAGGTCGTGGTGCCGCGCCCGACCCGACGGACAGCGCACCGCAACCGCCGCCGGATCAGGAGACCACCTTGCAGCGCACCACGACGTCGGTCGTCGGCTCGGGAGCCGCACGATGACCGCGCTCGACCTCAGTCGCCAGGACCGCAGGCGCCTGGCCACCGGCACCGCGCGTCGACGGATCATCGCCGTCCGCACGGTGGCGCTGCTGGCATCGCTCGCCGGGCTGAACTACGTCGTGTGGCGGTGGGCTGCATCCGTGAACTGGCACTCGTGGTGGATCGCCGTGCCGCTCATCCTGGCCGAGACCTACAGCGTGATCGACTCGCTGCTGTTCGCGTTCGGTGCGTGGCGGCTGCGCGAGCGGGGTGAACCACCGACCACCCCGGCGACCGAGGTCACCGTCGACGTCTTCATCACCACGTACAACGAGCCGATCGACCTGGTGATGCGCACCGCCACCGCAGCGAAGGCGATCCGCTACCCGCACAGCACGTGGATCCTCGACGACGGCAACCGCCCGGAGATGCGTCAGGCGGCCGAGCAGCTGGGGCTCGGTGTGATCACCCGCGGGCAGGACTGGGTCGATCGCCCCCGGCACGCCAAGGCCGGCAACCTCAACAACGCCCTGATGGCGACGCAGGGCGAGTTCCTGCTCATCCTCGACGCCGACCAGGTCCCCGACCCGGCGATCCTCGACCGCACGCTCGGCTACTTCAAGGACCCCCGGATGGCGCTCGTGCAGACGCCGCAGTGGTTCGAGAACGTCCCCGACGCCGACCTGCTCGGCAGCCAGGCGCCCCTGTTCTACGGCCCGATCCAGCAGTCGAAGGACGGCTGGAACGCGGCGTTCTTCTGCGGCTCCAACGCGATCCTGCGGCGCGAGGCCCTGATGCAGCTCGGCATCTCCCGCTACGTGCGCGAAGTCGAGGCCTCGGTCGAACGCACCCTGCGCACCTCGCGCAAGCTCCTGTCCCGCGCACGTGAGCTCGAGACCGACCAGCGCGTGATCGAGGCCCTCGACGACGCCCAGGGCGTGGTGGACCGCGCGCGCGACCAGATGAGCCGTGACGAGCCGCTCGGCGACGTCACCTACGAGTTCCAGCGCGGGATCGACGCGATCGCGTTCCGGTTCGCCGCCGCCGACCTCGAATCCGTGCGCAGCGACCTGCAGGAGCTCGCGGCCCTGTCCACCGACGCCGACACCTTCGCCGGACTCGACGACGCCGCGCTCGACGTGCTCGGGCAGCGGGGCGCATCACCCGTCGCCGCGATCGAGGCCATCGCCGTGCTCGCCCGCGCGGTCGACGTCAACCGCGGCGACGAAGCACAGGCGGTCATGCCCCTGGCGACGATCTCGGTGACCGAGGACATGGCCACCGCGATGCGTCTGCACGGGCTGGGGTGGAAGTCGGCGTACCACGACGAGATCCTGGCGAAGGGCCTGGCCCCCGAGGACCTGCCGACGATGCTGGTGCAGCGGCTCCGCTGGGCGCAGGGCACCATGCAGGTGTTCTTCCGCGAGAACCCGCTGGTGCAGAAGGGGCTGTCGTTCGGGCAGCGGCTCATGTACTTCTCGACCATGTGGAGCTACCTGTCCGGCTTCGCGGCGATCGTCTACATCGCGGCCCCGGTGCTGTGCCTGTCGTTCGGGGTCGTGCCGGTGCAGGCCTACAGCGTCGACTTCTTCGCTCGGCTGATCCCGTTCCTGGTGCTCAACCAGCTGCTGTTCTGGGTGGTGGCCGCGGGCCGTCCGACCTGGCGCGGGCAGCAGTACTCGCTGGCGCTGTTCCCGGTGTGGATCGAGAGCGTGACCAGCGCGTTCCAGAACGTCTTCCGCGGCAAGCCCCTCGGGTTCCGGGTCACCCCGAAGGTGCGCGACGACGCCCAGGCGAAGCCGCGCTGGGACCTCGTCCGACCGCAGCTGTTCGCGATGGGGGCGCTCGTCGGGGCACTCGTGCTGATCGGGATCCGCTACCTGAGCGGGCAGGCGGCCGGCATC
The DNA here is from genome assembly GCF_053345565.1 of Microbacterium sp. M1A1_1b. NCBI lineage: Bacteria > Bacillati > Actinomycetota > Actinomycetes > Micrococcales > Microbacteriaceae > Microbacterium > Microbacterium sp. M1A1_1b. The sequence goes on along the minus strand of NZ_JBKFAJ010000005.1, from coordinate 296,315 downwards.
GCACCGCTGGTCAACACCGCCTGGGTGGTGTTCGACCTGTTCATCTTCAGCATCGTGATCCGGGCCGTCCTGTACCGCGGCCCCGGCACCGTCCAGTCCGAGCACGAGTCGACCACCTCCGGAGGACCCCTGTGACCGCGTTCGACGTCCCCGCCGTCCCCGAGAGCCTGGACACCGTGCAGGACCGCTTCGGCGCCTGGTGGGACGGGCTCGGCATCGACGACGCCGCGCACCGCTTCGCACTCGAGACGGCGGTGGCCGAGATCGCCGCGAACATCGTCGAGCACACCGTCCGCGCCGATCGGCAGGCCGGCCGGCGGTACACCGTCGAACTCCAGGCCACCGACCAAGCGCTCACCGCCGTGCTCCGCGACAACGGGCTGCCGGTCGACATCGACCTGAGCGCCGTCACCATGGCCGACGTCGATGCGGAGAGCGGCCGCGGACTCGCCCTGGCGATCGCCGCGCTCGACCGGCTCGAGCACCGGCACGAGGGCGGTCACAACGTGTGGACCCTGGTGTGCACCCGGTGAGGCGCACAGCCATCAGAATCCTCACCATGCTGGTCGTCGCGGGCACGCTCGCCCTCGGCGGAGCGCTGCCCGCCCAGGCCACGACCGCCGCGACTTCCGGGACATCCACGACATCCACGGCGAGGACGACCACAGCGGCCGCCATCGCCCCGGCGTCCGACAAGGCGTGGTTCGGCCCTGATCTCGACTGGGGCTCCGACGCACCCGACGGGTACGCGGGCCGGCTCGGAGCGGTCCCGTCCAGCTACGCCGTCGAGATCGACTACCCGATCGACACCGCCGCGCAGAAGCAGCTGCTCCGCGCGACCCGGGCCGCCGCCGCGCAAGGTGCGACCCTCGTGGTCAGCCTCGAGCCCGACGTCGCCCTGCGCTCCCTGACCGCAGCCGATGCACGGCATGCCGACGACCTGCTCGAACAGGTGCACCAGCAGTACCGCACCCAGGTGCTCGTGCGGTTCGCGCCGCAGATGAACGGCACGTGGGTGCGCTGGGGGCAGCAGCCCACGCAGTACGTCAAGGCCTTCCGGACCCTGGCGTCCGCGGTCCACCGGGGGTCCTCCGACGCCCTGATGGTCTGGTCCCCGTCGTACGGCGCGGGCTACCCGTTCGGCCAGTCCGCGGGACGGTTGCAGGACCTGTCCGCCACCGACACCGCCAAGCTCGACACGAACGGCGACGGCCAGCTCACCGCGGCCGACGACCCCTACCAGCCGTACTGGCCCGGCGACTCCTCGGTCGACTGGGTCGGCATGTCGATGTACTACTTCGGCAAGGGCAAGGCGACCGAGGCCGCTGGACGCGACGTCCCGCTCACGACGAACGACGTCCCCGAGTCGGGCGAGGTCGCTGCCCGCTTCGCCGAGACGTGGGGGTACCAGCAGCCGCAGCAGGGTGACTTCTACACGCGCTTCGCCGCGGGGCACCACCGGCCGATGCTGCTCGACACGGGTGCGCTGTACGACCACTCGCTCAAGGGCGCCGCCGAACTCGACGTCAAGCAGGGGTGGTGGCGGCAGGTCTTCAGCGCGATCGAGTCACGGCCGCTCGTCCGCGGGGTCACCTTCCTCGAGACGAACCGTCGCGAGCCCGAGGCCGGCAACCGGGTCGCCGACTGGCGCGACACCGCGGTGCCGGGGATCGCGGGCTCGTTCCGCACCGACCTGCAGGGCACCGACCGGTTCGTGTTCGGTCCGGTCACCGAACGCGTGACACCGCAGGACGGCGCCGCGGCGACGAACCAGCAGCTCGACACCGGCGGCGACCAGATGGCGTGGATCGTCTGGTGCGCCGCCGGGCTGGCGGCCGTGTTCCTGCTGAGCGGACTGTTCGGCCGGTTGCTGCCGAGCTGGCGGTACCCGGACGACGGCAAGCCCGGGCGTGACCTGCGCCTCGACCTGTTCCGCGGGTTCATCATCCTGGCGGTGGTGATCACCCACATCGAGATCGGTGGCCCCTACTCGTACCTGACGTTGCACGCCGTCGGGGCGATCACGGGCGCGGAGATGTTCGTGTTCCTGTCCGGCATGGTGCTCGGCATGACCTACCCGCTGGCGATCGCGAAGTTCGGCGAGTGGGTCGCCGCCGTCGGGGCACTGAAACGTGCGCGCAAGCAGTACGTCGTCACGCTCGTGGTGATCGCGGTGGTGTTCGCGCTGAGCTTCATCCCGTTCCTGAACACCGACGCGATCACGACGTTCACCGACCGGGGCACCGGCACCGGGGGTGTGGGTGCCGAGGGGCGCGTGTACGACCTGTACCCGAACGCGATGCAGCTGCTGGCCTACCCGCCGCCGTGGTTCGCGATCCGGCAGTTCCTGCTGCTCGAGATGGGCCCGTGGCCGTTCAACATCATGGGCCTGTTCGTGGTGCTGAGTCTGTTCATCCCGCTGCTGCTCTGGGTGATCCGGCGCGGCTTCTGGTGGGCGGTGCTGATCGTCAGCTGGGCGCTCTACGTGTTCCAGGCCCTCAACCCGGACTTCGCACCCCTGAACTCGCAGTTCAACGCGGTCTTCCCGCTGCTGACCTGGCAGGTGGTGTTCACGCACGGACTCGTGCTCGGGTACTACCGACGCCAGGTCGTCGGGGCGCTGACCAGTCGGCTCGGCAAGGTCCTGATCGGGATCGCGATCGGCGGGTACGCGGTGTTCCTGGTCTACGTCTGGGCGGCGAACCACGCGGGGTTCACCCCGACGCCGTTCCCCACGTCGATGTACGACGACCTGTACAACACGGCCTACCAGCGCGTCGACCTGCAGTGGGGGCGCCTGGTCGACATCGCGTTCTTCGCGATCGTGTCGTACGCCATCCTGACGGTGTTCTGGAAGCCGATCGCCGCCGCCATCGGCTGGCTGTGGATCCCGATCGGGCAGGCCAGTCTCTACGTGTTCGTCTGGCAGGTGTTCTTCGCGCTGGCCATCGCGTCCATCCCGGGAGTCCCCTGGGGCGACTTCTGGATCGGCTTCGTCGTGCACTCGGCCCTCATCCTGCTGGCGTGGTACATGGTCCGGAAGAAGTTCCTGTTCAGCGTCATCCCGCGCTGACCGCGCACGGTGCGAGGTTGGTGGCCGGTGCCGGGTGGGCGGCGTGGTGCGCGCCTGTTGTCTCGCACCACGCTGCTGACGCCGCACCACGGGCACAGGGCAAAGCGACTGCGCACGGTGCGAGGTTGGTGGCCGGTGCCGGGTTGACGGCTTGGTGCGCGCCAGTTGTCTCGCACCACGCTGCTGACGCCGCACCACGGGCACAGGGCGAGAGCGGACGCGCTGACGCACCACGCGACGGACGGGAGGCCCGGTGCCAGCTGGCACCGGGCCTCCCGTCCGTCAGGTGGTCGCGATCAGGACGCCATGCGGCCCATCTCGGTCACCACGTCGCCCAGCACCGTGGCGAGCTCGTCGCCGTCGGCGACGGACGTGCGGTGCGCGACCTCGATGAGTGCCGCCATCACCAGGGTGACGGCCGTGCGCGCGGTCTGCGTGTCGGTGCGTTCGGCGGCGACCTCGATCACGGCGCTGCGGGTCGCCGCCATCCAGTCGAGCATGGTCGGCATCACCTCGGGGTGCCGCTGGACGAGCTGCCGGGCGCGGTCGCGGTCCTGGGGGAGTGCGACCGTGTGCGCGACGAGGTCGCACAGGTCCGGTACGAGCGGCCCGTCCGAGGACAGGAAGCGCTGCCGGACCGGCCCGGGCACGGAGTTCGGCGGGAACCCGAGCGCCGCGTCGGCCTTCGACGGGAAGTAGTTGAAGAAGGTCCGCGGCGAGACGTCCGCCTCGGCGCAGATCTGCTCCACGGTGACCCCGCCCAGCCCCTGCTCCCCGACCAGCCGTGCGGCCGCGTCGTGGATCGCGTGGCGGGTCTGCTGCTTCTTCCGCTCGCGGAGCGTGCAGGAACCGTCCGCTTCGGTGGGTGTCTCGACGGGGGTCACCGGGTCACCGCCGGACGGTCGGCGTGGAGCCGGTCATCGGGCCGGTGAAGGACCCCGCCTCGGCGGCGGCGAGCCCCGCGTCGACCTCGAGCTGCGCCTCGGCGGACAGGTCCGCGCGCTCCTGCAGTGCCGACCGTGCGCGCAGCGGCGGCACCTTGAAGAACCAGCTCAGCACGAACGCCAGCAGGATGACGCCGAGTCCGACCCAGTAGATCGTGACGGACGAGGCGTTGAAACCGGCCATGAACGGGCGGGTCAGGCGGGCGTCGGCGCCGGTCAGGAACGAGGTGTCGTTCGTGCTCGACGCGCTGGAGCCGCTGTCGGAGGACTGCTGCTGCAGCCGGTCGACGATCGGCGGCACGGCCTGGTCGACGTAGTACTGCCGGTCGGAGGCGTTCGACCAGTCGACGACGAGTGCGCCGTCCTGCACCGTGGCGTGGGCCTTCGATGCGACCGTCTGCAGGGCGGTGGCCTCGGCGGCCGGGGTGGCGGCGCCGACCTGCTGGTCGATGACCGTCTGCGCTGCCGCTGCAGGGACCGTTCCGGCGGCGACCTGCGCCTGCACGGCGGCGGTGACCTGCTGCGTGACGGCCTCGTCCGCGGCCTGCTTGGCATCGGTGGTGGCGTCGGCCAGGCCGTCGGCCACCTGCTGCTGGACCGGGCCGGTGATCGGCTGCCAGATCTTCTCGATGACGCCCTGGTTGCGCTGGGCGCTGGCGACCGTCGGGTTGAGCGCGGCGTCGAGCCCGTCGGACAGGGTGCCCTTGTCCGCCGTGGCGCTGAGGATGTTCGCCGGCATGACGGAGAACAGGATCGACAGCAGGACGGCGGTGCCGAGCGTGCCACCGATCTGGCGGAAGAACGTGGCGGACGACGTCGCGACGCCCATGTCCCGCGCTTCGACCGAACCCTGGGATGCCAGGGTCAGCGACTGCATGACCGAGCCGAGCCCCAGGCCGATCAGGAACATGCCGATCATCAGGAACCACAGCGGCTTGTCGATCGACATGAACGTCAGGACGACGTAGCCGGCCGACACCAGGGCGGTGCCGATGACGGGGAAGATCCGGTAGCGACCGACGCGGGCGACGATCTGCCCGGAGGTGATCGACGCGATCATCAGGCCACCCACGAGCGGCAGCGTGGCGAAGCCGGACTGGGTCGGGCTCAGGCCGACGACGATCTGCAGGTACAGCGGGATGGTCAGCATGGCCCCGAACATCGCGAAGCCGACCAGGAAGCCGATGACGGTCGCCATCGAGAACGTGCCCGAGCGGAAGAGCTTGAGCGGGATGATCGCCGCGTCGCCCATCTTCGACTCGACGATCAGCAGCGTGACCAGGCCGACGACACCGATGACGTAGCAGGCGATGGCGGCCGGGGAGCCCCAGCCCCAGGTGCGTCCCTGCTCGGCGACGAGCAGCAGCGGCACGAGCGTGACGATGACGGCGGTCGCGCCCCACCAGTCGACCTTGGGCTTGTCGGTCTTGTCGTGCACCTTCGGCAGGTGCAGGAACACGATCACCATGACGAGCGCGGCGATGCCGATCGGGACGTTGATCAGCAGGACCCAGCGCCAGCCGGTGACGAACAGGATCTCGCTCGTGCCGGCGAGCAGGCCACCGATCAGCGGACCGATGACGCTCGAGATGCCGAACACGGCCAGGAAGTAGCCCTGGTACTTCGCGCGCTCACGAGGAGCCAGGATGTCGCCCATGATGGCCAGGGGCAGCGACATCAGCGCGCCGGCGCCGATGCCCTGCACCGCGCGGAACCCGGCGAGCATGAGCATCGATGTGGACATCGACGACAGCACAGCGCCCAGGATGAACACGACGATGCCGAAGATGTAGAGGGGACGGCGGCCGAAGATGTCGGAGAGCTTGCCGTAGATCGGGGTCGCGATCGTCGACGTGATCAGGTACGCCGTCGTGACCCAGGCCTGCTGGTCCAACCCGTGCAGGTCGTCACCGATCGTGCGGATCGCGGTGCCGAACACGGTCTGCCCGAGCGAGGACAGGAACATCCCCGCCATCAGGCCGTAGATGACGAGCAGGATCTGGCGGTGCGTCATGAGCGGCTGCTGGCCGGGTCCGGCGGTGCCGGGGGCCGAGGCGTCGTGACGCCCGCGCTGCACCTGGACGGGTGCGGTGGCGGTTGACATGCGTTCCTTCGTGGTTCGAGCGGTTCTGGAGGCTGCGCGGGAGACCGGACGTGTCGAGGCGCAGACCCGTGGGGTGGGCGGCGACACCGGTACTCGACCTTGCAGTGACTGCAAAGTTACACCATGTGCTTCCAGCAAGCAACTAAATGGTCACCGTAGGCTTGCGGTGTGACCGAGGACCGCGCCGACTCCGAGCGAGCACTCCGACAGCAGCTCGACCGGCTCTGGGTCCGGCAGGCCCTGCGGTCGGTGCTGATCGAGGACCGCGGTGGACTCGACCCCACCGCGCGGGTGATCCTGCGGGCCGTCGAGCGCCTCGGTCCCGTTCGGGCCACGACGGTCGCCGAGCTGACCGGGCTGTCCCGGCCGGTCGTCAGCCGTCGTGTGGCGTCACTCGTGAGCGCTGGGCACCTCGGCACGACGCCCGACCCCGAGGACGGTCGCGCCAGCCTGCTCGAGCTCGCTCCTGCGGGGCGCAGCCTGCTCGACCAGCTCGACGTGCACGGGGACGAGACCTTCGACGACATCGTGGGGGAGTTCGCGGACGACGACCTGCGTGCGCTGGCCGTGCTGCTCGGCCGGTTGAACGACCGCGCCGACGACGTGTTGCGGGCGGCGGTGCGGCGGCGCTGACGCCGGCGCCGGCGAGCACGGTGCGAGGTTGCTGTGCTGCGTGCCGCCTGCCTCGGGCGAGCACGGTGCGAGGTTGCGGCTCGGTGCCGGGTTGATCGGGCCGTGCGCGGAATCAGGCTCGCACCGGGCGGACGAGATCGCACCGGCCGCCAAGTCGGCACGGTGCCGACATCGGCACCGTGCGCGGATGCGCGCGCCGTGACGGACGGGAGGCCCGGTGCCAGCTGGCACCGAGCCTCCCGTCCGCCCCGCGGTTGCGGCGCTAGCCCGCGGTCGCGACCGACGTGGACAGTGCGTTCCGGACCGAACCCCAGGCAGCCAGACGCTCGCGGGCCGCGTCGTCCCGCTCGTCCTGCAGTGCGGTGGCGTGCGCCTGCTCGAGCACCTCGTCGATCACGATGCGCTGCCCGGTGCGGGTCGAGGCGATCGCGGCCTCGACCATCGCCAGGCTCATGACGTTGCCGTGCACCTCACCGTCGGGCGTCGTGCCGGACCCGAGCGCGCGGACGAACGAGGCCAGTGCGCCCGCGATCTCGGTGCCGACGCTCGGGGCGGACCCGGGGGAGCCGGGTGTTCCGTCGAGGTCGCTCGTCGGGTCGTGGTCGCCGTCCCACAGTGCTGCGCCGTCCGCACCCGATGCGCGCCAGTCGCCGTTCCACGACGTCTCGGCACCCGGGGCGCACCACGAGCCGTCGTAGACGTAGCGGATGTCGTCCTCGAACGTGAACACCGCAGCGGCCGCCGCGTCGCCGCGGTACCAGGACCACGACGGGTTGTACGACTCGCAGTAGACCGACACCGGGTCGCGTTCGAGCAGGTACCGGGCGGAGTCGAACGGGTGGATCGCCATGTCGAGCAGCAGGACGTCGTCCATCTCCTCGCGGAAGCCGCCGAAGTGCGGGGCCTTCGCGAACCGGGTGCTCAGCGTGCCGATGGTGCCCAGGCCGCGCAGGTGCTGCCGGAACGCGACCAGGTGGTCGTTGTACCGACGGGACTGCGACACCATGAACAGCTGCCCGGTGGCCTCGGCTGCCGCGGCGAGCGACAGGGCCTCGGCGACGGTCTGCGCCGCGGGCTTCTCGCCGAGGACGGGCAGGCCGGCGTGCAGGGCCTCCATCGTGATCGGGTGGTGGGCGACCGGCACGGTGATGTCGAGCACCGCCTGGGCACCCGTCTCGGCAGCCAGTTCGGTCAGGCTCCGTCCGACGGGGATCGACGCGTCGCCGGCCAGTTCGGCACCGGCGCGGGCGACGTCGAGGTCCAGGTCGACGATGCCGACCAGTTCGACGTCCGGGTCGGCGGCGACGGTGCTGAGCCAGGCGCGGCCCATCCCGCCCGCGCCGACCTGGACCACCCGGAGCGTCATGCCTGGGCCCCCTCGGGGGCCGGGGCCGCCTGCTGCTCGTGCGCGTGCTCGTCGACCGACTCGACCGGGGCGTCGTCGAACGGGCCGCGGTAGTGCTGGCCGTCGAAGTACTCGCCCAGGTCGTACCGGCGGAGCGTGGGGATCTCGCGCTCGCGCTCGGGGCGGGCCCACTCGGTGGCGTTCGCGATCACGCGGCGGACGTCCTTGTGGTGGTACACGGGGAAGTCCTGGTCACCGGGCGAGAAGTAGAAGATCTTCCCCAGGCCGCGGCGGTAGGTCATGCCGCTCCGAAACACCTCGCCGCCGGTGAAGCCCGAGATGAAGACGAGCTCGTCGGGGGTCGGGACGTCGAAGTACTCGCCGTACATCTCCTGCTCGGGGATGACGATCGGGTTCGGGACGCCGCGGGTGATCGGGTGCTGCGGGTTGACGGTCCAGACGAGTTCCTGGTCGTGTTCGCTGCGCCAGCGGAGGGTGCACGTCGTGCCCATCAGCTTGCCGAAGATCTTCGACCAGTGGCCCGAGTGCAGGACGACCAGGCCCATGCCGGACAGCACGTGCTTGTGCACCCTGTCGACCACGGCGTCGTCGACGTCGGCGTGTGCCGCGTGGCCCCACCAGGTCAGGACGTCGGTGTTCGCCAGGACCTCGTCGGTCAGGCCGTGCTCGGGCTCCTGCATCGTCGCGGTGCGGACGACGGCCTCGGGCAGGTTCTCGCGGATGCCGTCCGCGATCGCGCCGTGCATGCCCTCGGGGTAGCGCTCGGCGACGTGCTGCTCGACCTGCTCATGGACGTTCTCGCCCCAGACGGTGATGCGCAGCGGGGTGGAGGTGGTGTCGCTCATGTCGTTCGGCTTTCTTCCCCCGCAGGGGTGTTCGGTGATGGGAGGTGCTGCTCGGCCGAACCGGTCACGTGACCGCGTCGCGTCACGTCGCCGTGCCGGGTCACTTGACCGCGCCGCCGAGGGCGCCGGCTGCGATGTACTTCTGCGCGAAGATCAGCAGGACGGCGGCGGGCAGTGACGCCAGGACCGAGGTCGCCATGACGGGCCCCCAGTCGGTGACGTTCGAGCCGATGTAGTTGTAGATGCCGAGGGTGATCGGACGGACCGCGGTCGTCGACGTCAGGGTCAGTGCGATGAGGAAGTCGCCCCAGGCACCCAGGAAGGTGAACAGCGCTGCGGTGACGATGGCGTTGCGGCTGATCGGCACGACGATCGACACGAACGCGCGGAAGTCGCTGGCGCCGTCGACCAGGGCTGCTTCGACCAGGCTCGGCGGGATCGACTCCATGAACGCGCGCATCAGCAGGATCGCGAAGGGCACCTGCACGGCGCTGTCGGCCAGGATCAGGCCGATGTAGCTGTTGAGCAGCCCGACGTTGTTGAACAGCGTGTACAGCGCGTTCGCGATGACGATCGCGGGGATCATCTGCGTGATGAGGAGCACCAGCATGAAGATCCCGGTGCCGCGCATCTTGAACCGTGCCAGCCCGTAGGCCGCCGGGGTCGCGATGACCAGCGTCAGCACCACGGTGCCGAGACCGATGATCATGCTGGTGACGAAGTTCTGCCCCTGCTGGGCGAACGCCGCCTGGTACCCGGCGAAGGTGGGGCTCCACGGGAACCACGTCGCGGTGGCCGCACCCGAGGTGGCCTGCAGGCTCGTGTTCACCATCCAGTAGACGGGGAACACCATGATCGCCAGGAACAGGCAGCCGAGGATCGTGAACGGGATGCCCTTGACGGTGCCGCGCGGGCGGGGGGCCTTGGCCGTCCGCTTCGTGGTGAGCGCACGGGTGGCGGTGACGGTCTGGTTCGCGATGCCGACGCTCATTCGTCGACCGCCTTCCGTGAGATGGCCAGGTAGATCATGGCGAAGACGAACGAGACGACGATGAGCACGTTGCTGACCGCGGCTCCGATGCCGAACTGGAAGTTGATGAACGACTGGTGGTAGGCGTTCGTGGCGAGGGTCTGCGTCGAGTTCGCCGGGCCGCCGCCGGTCAGGCCGAGGATGATGTCCACGACCTTCAGCGTGTAGACGACCCCCAGCACGATCACGACGCTGACCACGCTCCGGATGCTCGGCCAGGTGATGTGCCAGAAGGCCTTCCACCCGGTGGCACCGTCGAGGGACGCGGCTTCGTAGAGCTCGGGCGGCACGGACTGCAGCCCGCTGTACAGGATCGTCGTGTTGAACGGGATGCCGAGCCAGACGTTGACGCCGATGACGGCGATGAGCGCCAGGCTCGGGCTGACCAGCCACGGCACCGGGGCGATGCCGACGACGCCGAGCAGCTGGTTCAGGGCGCCGCTGTCCTGGTCGAGCAGCCACTTCCACACCGCGCTCGAGGCGATGAGGGGGAGCAGCCACGGCAGCAGGAGCAGGCCGCGCAGGAAGCCCGACAGCGGGAAGTGCCGCCGGAAGAACAGCGCCAGCGCGAGCCCGATGACGAACTGCAGGATGATCGAGCCGGCGGTGAACAGGGCGGTGTTCACGACGCTGGTGGTGAAGACCGCGCTCTGGAACACCTGGATGTAGTTGCCGAGGCCGACCCAGGGCGCTTCGCCCGTGAAGAAGGTCGCGGTCGTGTAGTCCTGGAAGGACATGATGATGTTCTTGACCACGGGGTAGCCGAAGAACACGAGCACGAAGATCGCCGCCGGCACCACGAAGAGCCATCGGGTCACGCCGGATCGGAACCGGGCACGTCGCTGTCCGGGTCGGGGTGTCACCACGGGCAGCGTCGTCCGTGGTCGTGTCTGTGTCGAGGCGCTCACGCCGGGGGTCCTTTCCTCCACGCGGGAGGGAGCCGGCCGGGTGGCCGGCTCCCCGGGTGCTACTGCTCTTGCGACTGCGCCTGCTTGAGCGCGTCCGCGGGGTCGGCCTTGCCGGTCAGGGCGAGCTGGACGGCGGTGTAGATCTTCGTCGCGGCCTTGGGCCAGTCTGGTCCGAGCTCACCGGTGCGAGCGCGGGCCGTCTTCACCGTGGTCACGAACGAGGCGACCTGCGGGTGGTCGGTCGCCCAGGCGGCGCCGATGCTCTCGTTGGTCGGCACGTTGCCGGTGGTCCCGGCGATGACCTTCTGCATCTTGGTGCTGTTCAGGCAGCCGACGAACTTGCCGGCGAGCGCCATCGTGTCCTTGTTGCCGGTCTGCGGGACGGTGAACGCCTCGCCACCCAGGGGCGCGACCGGGGCGTCGCCGGTGCGGGTCGGGATCGGGACGGAGTCGAACTCCAGGCTCTTCTTGGCGTTCAGGAGCGGCAGCTGCCACGGGCCGTTGATCATCATCGCGGCCTTGCCGGCCAGGAACTGGTTGTTGACGTCGGCCTGGGCCCAGTTGATCGAGCTCTTCGACATCGAGCCGTCGTCCTGCAGGCTCTTCACGAACTCGAGTGCCTGCGTGGCCTTCGTGGTGTCGATGTTCTTCTCGTTGCCACCGTTCGACCAGAAGAAGGGCAGGAACTGCCAGGTGCCCTCGTAGGTGTTGATGTTGCTCATCGCGAAGCCGTAGGTCGAACCGCTGGTGAGCTTCTTCGCCGCGGCCTGCAGCTCGTCCCACGTCTTGGGCGGGGTGATGCCGGCGTCGCTGAGCATCTTCTTGTTGTAGTAGAGCGCGATCGAGTTGGTGGCGGGCTGCAGGCCGTAGAGCTTGCCCTTGTAGGTGTTCGCCGCCTTGACGCCGGGGACGTCACCCGACGCGTCGAGCTTGTAGTCGCCGAGGTCGGACAGGGCACCGGAGGACGCGATCTGCTGCACGTCGGGGTTGTCGAGCATGAGCACGTCGGGCAGGGTCTTCGACGATGCCTGCTGCAGCACCTTGGCGATGAGGCCGGCACCGGCGACGTGGTTGATGGTCAGCTTCGCGCCGACGGTCGTGGCGCACTGCTTGTAGATCGGGTTGTAGTTGGCCGCGTAGTAGTCCTCGATGGTCAGGTTCTTCGAGCCGGAGCCCGACGATGCGGTGCCCGAACCGGAGCAGCCGGTCAGGACCAGCGGGATCGTGGCGACGACGGCGACGGCGCCGACGATCGCACGCATCCGGCGCGACGGGGAAGTGAACTTGTGCTTCATTGCAGAGCTCTTCTCTTGGGCGGGTCTTGGGGCAGACACGCGCCGACGAGGCCGTTCGACATCGTCGTCGCTGTGCTCTTGAGGCGAGAAGCTAACAGAAAAGCGCTTCACCTGTAAAGCGCTTTTCTGGATCGGTTCGTCGCTATGCTGAGCCCATGGCCACGATGCAGCAGGTCGCGGACCGTGCCGGTGTCTCGATCGCCACGGTGTCCTTCGTGGTGAACGGCACCAAGTACGTCACCCCGAAGACCACGGCGCGGGTCACCGCCGCGATGCGCGAGCTGAAGTTCCGCAACAACGTCGTCGCACGCGCCCTGGCCAGTCGGCGCACCCGCATCATCGCGCTGCTGTTCCCGACGACCGGCAACCGGTTCAGCCCGACCACGTCCGAGTTCTTCATGGCCGCAGCCGAGCGGGCGTCCGAGCGTGGCTACCACCTGGTGCTCTGGCCGGTCGACCCCGCCGGTGACGACCTGGACGACCTGGTGTCCGGTGGCCTGGTCGACGGCGTGATCCTGATGGAGGTGCGCATGGACGACCCCCGCGTCGCCGTCCTCACCGAGCTCGAGGTCCCCTTCACCCTGATCGGCCGCACCCGCGACAGCAGTGGGTTGCCCTACGTCGACATCGACTTCGAGACCACGATCGAGCAGGGCATCGACCACCTGGCCGGACTCGGGCACCGCCGCTTCGGGCTCGTGCTCGAGGACCTCGACGGCACACCGATGGCCGGCTACGCACCGCACCAGCGCGTGCAGGACACCTTCGCCCGCTCGATCGCCGACCACGGGTACGCCGGCTCGGTGGTCTACGCCGACCAGGGGAGCGAGGGCGGGCGCCGGGCAGCGCAGCACCTGCTCGAGGTCGACCCCGACGTCACTGCTGTGCTCATCATGAAGGACGACTCGACGGCCGGGTTGCTCGTCGGGCTGTACGCCGCCGGACGCCGCGTGCCCGAGGACGTGTCCGTGCTGAGCATCGCGTCGTCGTCCGCCACGGGCGACCAGCACCACCCGCGGCTCTCGACCATGAACTCACCCGGTCGCGAGCTCGGCATCCGTGCCGCCGACGCCCTGATCGACCAGCTCGACGGCACCTCGGTCGAGCTGCCGCACTTCCTGCTGCCCTGCGAGCTGCGCGAGGCCGAGTCGACGGCCGCCGCCCCCGCCTGACCCACAGACGGACAGGAGGCGCGGTGCCAGCTGGCACCGCGCCTCCTGTCGGTCGGTCGCGTCAGTTCGACCGTGTGGTCTTCGTGAACAGGTCGTCGAAGACCGTCTGGTCCTCGGTCGGCTGTTCGCCGAACTTCCACTTGCGGCGCAAGCGCCGGAACGTCGTGATGCGGACCGGTTCGATGCCCGGTTCGGTGTCGTAGTTGCTCATGGCAGCCCTCCGTCCTGATGTCGCCCCAGTTGTCCCCACCGGGTTCGACGCTACGGGCGGGGCGGGTGACGTGGGCCGATTTAGGTAGAAGAATTACCTGGTTGCGCTCCGTGGACAATCGTTCGGTGCGGTCGCCGCGGCACAATAATCTGCCTCAGAGGCCGGGGGCTCCGCCGTCGAGTGCGTCGATGACGCGGTCGATGATCCGGACGAACCGGGCCTTGTCGCGATCCGAGAAGGAGGACATCAGCTCGTGCAGGTGTTCGTTCGTGCTGTCCATCGCGGCGTGGTACTCCGCGCGGCTGGCGTCGGTCAGTTCGATGAGCCGGCTGCGTCCGTCGTCGGGGTTCGGCTTGCGTTGCAGGTGACCGGCGCGCTCGAGTCGATCGACGGCGTTCGTCACGGCAGGGCCGGTGATGCCGAGGTGCGAGGACAGGTCCTTCACGCGGACGGAGCGGCCGCCGGACTCGGCACGCGAGACGAACTGCACGACGCTCAGCTCGATGCCGGCGACGCCCATGTGGTCGCGCAGACGGTTCCGGAGCGACGCCATCGCAGCATCAAGGCGGGTGATCGCTGCATCCAGGTCGAGCTCGGCGTCACTGACGGGCACACGATCACCTCCTCCGGGTCGAGCGACCGGGCGACACGTCACACCGGGCACGCCCGACCAGCGTATCCAGATAGCGAGGACGTGCGCGTACATCGGATGTCGGTGCGCCGGAGCGCGGCGTGAGCGACCTCGACCTCGGTGGTTCGGGCGTTCCGGACCTGATCCGGTTCGAGGTGGCCGGGCGTGATCCCGAAGCAGCTGTCCGTGACCTGGCGGTCGTGGACGCGGGCAAGCAGTGGTCCGCGCGACGGACCGACGCTGCGTTCTCGTACCGGTACACGGCCGTGGGTGACAGTGAGGTGACGGTCCGTCGGTCCCGCGCGACCGGGTTCCTGCGCGGCGTGATCCGCCCCGCCGAGCACTACGTCGTGCAGTGGATCACGAGCGGGTCGGCCGCCGTCGACGTCGACGGGGAACGGATCGACCTGCGCCCGGACGAGCCCACGCTGTACCCGACCGATCAGGAGTTCGTCTTCGTGGCCACCGACCACGACCAGCGGCTGGTGTACCTGCACCGGGACCTGGTGCGCCGGGTGGCCGGGGAGCGCTCGGACCTCGGTGCGGGGCCGCTGCGGTTCGACCAGCCCCGATGCAGCGACGAGCTCGCTCGCAACCGGTGGCAGGACGCCCTCGGCGCGCTCTCCCGCGCGCTCCGCGACGGGGTCGAGTCGTCGACCTGGGCCGACGCGAAACGCAACGTGGTCGAGGCGTTCCTGGGGGTGTTCCCGCCGCACGTCGACGCACTGCCCGCGGCGCTGTCCCTGCCGAGGAACGCGCGAGTCCGGGTCATGGTCGAGCACGTGCACGCCCACGTCCGCGAGCCCGTGTCGGTCGCCGAGCTGTCCGCGGTGTCAGGCCTGAGCGTGCGGAGCGTGCAGGAGAGCTTCGCCCGGGTGCTCGGTGTCTCGCCGCTGACCTACGTGCGCGAGGTCCGGCTCGACCGGGTGCGCCAGGAGTTGCTCGAGCTCGACCCGCAGGACGTCACCGTGGGGGACGTCGCCCGGCGCTGGGGCTTCGCGCACCTGGGACGGTTCTCGGCCGTGTACCTCGACCGGTTCGGCGAGTACCCGAAGCAGACGCTCCGCCGCTGACGCGTGCGGCGCCCGGCGCATCGCGCGCCAGTGGCGCGTGCTGCGTGCCGGCCCGGGGGTCAGGCCGGACCGGGGGTCAGGCCGGAGCGGGGCCGGTGCTGCGTCGGACGCGCAGCTCGGTGGTCATCCGCACGTGGTCTGGACCGGGCTCGCCACGGAGCATCGCGAGCAGCATGTCGACCGCGGCGGCGCCGAGTTCGGCGAGCGGCTGGGCCACCGTGGTCAGGGGCGGCGTGGTGGTCGACGCCTGCGGGACGTCGTCGAAGCCGATGACGGACAGGTCCTCGGGAACCCGCAGACCCAGCAGCGCCGCGGCGTGCAGCACGCCGAACGCCGACGAGTCGTTCGCGGCGAACACCGCGGTCGGCCGGTCGGGGATCGTCAGCAGCTGGCGCGCGACCGCGGTGGCCTGGTCCTCCTGGTAGTCGCCGGCCCGCACCAGGTCCTCGTCCACGGGGATGCCGGCGGCGGCCAGGGCCTGCCGGTACCCGGCCTCGCGCAGCTGGGCGCTCGCCAGGTCGGCGCGGCCGTGGATGTGGGCGATCCGGGTGTGGCCCAGCGCGACCAGGTGCTCGACGGCGTCCCGGGCACCGCCGGCGTTGTCGGTGTCGACCGTGGCGTGTCCTTCGGGGCCGGTGTGCGGGTCGATCGCGACGACGGGGATCGACGAACTCGACAGCGCGGTGGTCGGTGTGACGACGATGGCGCCGTCGATGAGCGTGCCGGACAGGCGCGAGAGCGACCGGCGCTCCCACCCGGGTTGGCTGGCACCCGTGACGAGCCCGGCGTACGCCAGCAGCTCGTAGCCGGTGCCGGTCGCCGCCGTCGAGACGCCGCGCAGCAGCTCGGTCGAGAAGGGCTCGAACTCGGGGACCAGGATCCCGATCACGTTCGTCCGGGTGCTCCGCAGGCTGCGTGCGACCAGCGAGGTCTCGTAGCCCAGGCGTTCCACGACCTCCTGCACCCGCAGCATGGTGGCCGAGGCGACCCCGTCGCGGTTGTTGATCACCTTGGACACGGTCGGGATCGAGACCCCGGCCGCCCGCGCGACGTCGCCGATCGTGACCCGTCCGGGCCCCGGCTGCGCGCCCGCGGCGGTCTCCATGTGCTCACCGTACCGCCGGATCAGCCAGATCACGATGTCACGACGCCGTTTAGATAACGTTATCGATATCGATTGACAAGCGGCCCGAGCACCTGGCACGCTCTCCGCAGCGACACTCGATGTCGCGCTTGTCAACGACGACGACACCGAGGAGTTCCACGATGACGAGGAAGATCCGGGCCGCTGCAGCCATCGCGCTGATCGGGGCCACCGCACTCACCGCAGCGGGCTGTTCCGCCGGCGGCAACGCTGCGGACAGCAACGGGAAGGTCACGATGACCTTCTGGCACAACTCGACCACCGGGCCCGGCAAGGCCTTCTGGGCATCGACGGTCAAGGCGTTCGAGAAGGACAACCCGAACGTCACGATCAAGATCCAGGCCATCCAGAACGAGGACCTGGACGGCAAGCTGCAGACCGCGCTCAACTCCGGCTCCGCCCCCGACGTGTTCCTGCAGCGCGGCGGCGGCAAGATGGCCGCGATGGCCCAGGCCGGACAGCTCATGGACATCACCAGCTCGATCGGCACGAACGCCAAGTCCGAGGTCAGCGCCGGTGCCTTCAAGGGCTACGAGCTCGACGGCAAGACCTACGCGATGCCGGTCGACGTCAACCCCGAGGGCATCTGGTACAGCCAGGACCTGTTCAAGCAGGCCGGCATCCAGGGCACGCCCACCACGATGGACGAGCTGAACGCCGACATCGACAAGCTCAAGGCCGCGAACATCCAGCCGGTCGCCGTCGGCGCCAAGGACGCCTGGCCCGCGGCGCACTGGTACTACAACTTCGCACTGCGTGCCTGCAGCGAGAAGGTGCTCAACGGTGCCGCGAAGGACCTGAAGTTCACCGACAGCTGCTGGAAGACCGCGGGCGAGAACACCAAGGACTTCTTCGCCACGAAGCCCTTCAACGACGGCTACCTGACCACCGCTGCCCAGCAGGGTGCCGGCAGCTCGGCGGGCCTGGTCGCGAACCACAAGGCCGCGATGGAGCTCATGGGGGCGTGGGACCCGGGCGTGATCTCGTCGCTGACCCCGGACGGCAAGCCGCTGTCCGACCTCGGCTTCTTCCCCTTCCCGGAGGTCTCCGGCGGCAAGGGCGCGCCTGGTTCGATGATGGGCGCGGTCGACGGGTACTCGTGCTCGGCGAAGGCCCCGAAGAAGGAGTGCACGGCGTTCCTCAACTACATGACCGAGAAGCCCGTGCAAGAGGCGTACTACAAGGCGTTCAACGCGATCCCGGCCAACCAGTCCGCGCAGTCCGTCGTGACCGAGCCCTACCTGAAGACCGTGCTCGAGTCGTACAACAAGGCGCCGTTCGTGTCGAACTACCTCGACACCCTGTACGGGCAGAACGTCGGCAACGCGCTCAACACCAGCGTCGTGAACCTGCTCGCCGGCAAGGGTGACGTGTCCGACATCGTCAAGACGGTCAACCAGGCCGCGGCGAAGGGCTGACCCGACCCATGGCCACATCAGTCGCCCCCCGTCCGTCCCGCTCCGGTGAGCGGGACGGCACGGGGAAGGACCTGACCGGGGCCGACGGCACACCGCCGTCGGCCCCGGCCGGCCGGCCCCGCACGAAGCCGGTCGCCGACGTGCGCAAGCGGGTCGAGATCGCCCTGCTCGCCGGGCCCGCGACGATCATGTTCGTCGGGTTCGTCATCCTGCCGGTGGTGCTCGCCGCCTACTACGGCTTCTACAAGTGGCAGGGGTACGGCACCCCGACCGACTTCGTCGGCCTGGACAACTACAAGATCATCTTCACCGACCCCGACTTCCGGGGCGTCCTGGCGCACAACGCCTTCATCGTGATCGGGTCGCTGCTGGTGCAGGGGCCGATCGCGATCATCCTGGCGCTGCTGCTGAACCAGCGGATCAAGGGCCGCGGGCTGATCCGCGTGCTCATCTTCGTGCCGTACGTCATCTCCGAGGTGATCGTCGGCACCGGGTGGAGCCTGATGCTGTCGACCAGCGGCGCGGTCAACGACCTGCTGCAGGCCGTCGGGCTCGGCGCGTTCCGCAGCGACTGGCTGTCGAACCCCGACATCGCGATCTGGACGCTGCTGGCGATCATCTCGTGGAAGTACATCGGCTTCGCGGTCATCCTGTTCCTGGCCGGGCTGCAGAGCATCCCCGAGGAACTGTTCGAGGCCGCGCAACTCGACGGTGCCGGCTACTGGCAGATCCAGCGGCGCATCACCCTGCCGCTGCTCGGCCCGACGATCCGCATCTGGGCGTTCCTGTCGATCATCGGCTCGCTGCAGCTGTTCGACCTCGTCTACATCATCTGGGGCCAGTACATCGCCTCGACCGCCGGGACCTCGACGATGGCGACCTACATGGTCGCCAACGGCCGCAACTCGGGCAACTACGGGTACGGCAACGCCGTCGCCGTGGTGATCTTCCTCATCTCGCTGGTGATCGCACTCGTCTACCAGCGGTTCGTCCTGCGTCGCGACACCGCCGGCGCCCTCACGGAGAAGGCCACACGATGACCGCCACCGCATCGATCGTCGCCCCACGGCGCGGCCGGAACCGGCCGACCGACGGACCGGTCCGTCGCGAGCGGAACCTCGGCACGTACTTCATCGCGCTGCTGTTCATCGCGGTCTGTGTCGGCCCCGTCGCCTACATCGTCCTGGGCGGGTTCCGCACGAACGCGCAGATCACCGCGAGCCCCGCCGGTCTGCCGGCACCGTGGAACTTCCAGAACTACGCCGAGGTCCTGTCGAGCGGCGTGTTCTGGCAGGAGCTCGGCAACTCGCTGATCGCGGGCGTGACCACCACCGTCGGTGTTGTCGTGCTCGGGCTGATGGTCAGCTTCGTGCTCGCCCGCTACCGGTTCCGTGGCAGCGGTGCGCTCTACGCGCTGTTCGCCGCCGGCCTGATGTTCCCGATCACGGTCGCGATCACCCCGCTGTACCTGCTCGTCAAGGACCTCGGTCTGACGAACAGCCTGGCGGGCGTGATCCTGCCGCAGATCGCGTTCGGCCTGCCGACGACGGTCATCATCCTGGTGCCGTTCCTCAAGGCGATCCCCGACGAGCTCGAGGAAGCGGCGTCGATCGACGGCGCGAGCCGACTCGGGTTCTTCTTCCGGATGGTCGTGCCGCTGTCGCTCCCCGGCGTGGTCACGACCGGCATCCTGGCGTTCATCGGCAGCTGGAACAGCTACATCCTGCCGCTGTTCATCCTCAACGACGCGTCCGCCTACACGCTGCCGCTCGGGGTGCAGGCGTTCTCGTCGCAGTACTCGGTTGACACGGCCCGGGTGCTCGCGTTCACGTCGCTGTCGATGATCCCGGCGCTGGCGTTCTTCGCCGTGTTCCAGCGTCGCATCGTCGGTGGTCTGACCGGGGCGGTGAAGGGGTGAGCACGCTCGACCGCGACCTGGCCCGCCCCGCGTCCGCCACGTCGGTCGCCGTGACCGACGCCGGACCGCAGGCGCCTGGCGGGGCCGAGACGGGCCTCCCGTCCGACACGGGCACCGCACCGGACCGCGCCGGGGCGCTGCTGGCGGACATGACGCTCGAGGAGAAGACCGCGCAGCTGGTCGGCTACTGGCTCGACCAGAACGGTGTCGTCGCGCCGATGCAAGGCGAGATGGCGGCGGCGCAGGACGGCGCGACCCTGGCCGACATCACCCGGCACGGCATCGGCCAGTTCACCCGCGTGTACGGCACGCGCCCCGTCGAACCCGACGAGCGCGCGGCCTGGCTGTGGGCCGAGCAGCGCCGACTCAAGCGCGAGACCCGCCTGGGGATCCCCGCGCTCGTGCACGAGGAGTGCCTGACCGGCCTGGCCGCGTGGAAGGCCGCCACGTTCCCCACGCCGCTCGCCTGGGGTGCGGCGTTCGACCCCGAGCTGGTCGAACAGGTCGGGGCCGTCATCGGCCGGTCGATGCGCCAGCTCGGCGTCCACCAGGGTCTGGCGCCCGTGCTCGATGTGGTCCGCGACCCGCGTTGGGGGCGGGTCGACGAGTGCATCGGCGAGGACCCCTACCTGGTGGGCACCGTCGGCACCGCCTACGTCCGCGGCCTGCAGGGCTCCGGGGTCGACGCGACGCTGAAGCACTTCCTGGGGTACTCGGCGTCGCAGGCGGGGCGCAACCACGCACCCGTCCACGCCGGACCGCGCGAGATCGCCGACGTGTTCCTGTCGCCGTTCGAGATGGCCCTGGCCGACGGCGGCGCCCGGAGCGTCATGAACTCGTACGCCGAGATCGACGGCGTGCCCGTCGCGGCGAACGCCGACCTGCTGACCGGGGTGCTGCGTGACCGGCTCGGCTTCGACGGCACCGTCGTCGCCGACTACTTCTCGGTGGCGTTCCTCGAGGTGATGCACGGCATCGCGGCCGACCGGGGCCAGGCCGCCGCGATGGCGCTCGAGGCCGGCATCGACGTCGAGCTGCCGACCGGGGACGCCTACCTCGCGCCGCTGATCGAGCTCGTACGTGCCGGGGCCGTCGACGAGACGCTCGTCGACCGCGCCGTACTGCGGGTCCTGCAGCAGAAGGAACGCCTAGGCCTGCTCGACCCCGACGTGTTCGCGGACGACGCCCCGACCGGCATCGACCTGGACACCCCGGAGCACCAGGACCTGGCGCGCCGACTGGCGGCCGAGTCGCTCGTGCTGCTGTCGAACGACGGCACGCTGCCCCTGACGGGCGCCGGCCCCGCAGACGGACAAGGTCCGGGCGCCGGCCCGGCTGACGGACACCGTGTGGGCGCCGGAACGGTGCGCCCTGCTGGCTCGGTCGCGGTGATCGGCCCGAACGCCCACCGCGCCGAGGCCCTGCAGGGCTGCTACTCGTTCGCGAACCACGTGCTCGCGACCCACCCCGACCTGCCCCTCGGGTTCGCGATCCCGACCGTGCTCGACGCGCTGCGCGACACGCTCGGCGACGCCGTCTCCTCGGCGCTCGGCTGCACCGTCGAGGGCGATGACCGGTCCGGGTTCGCCGAAGCCGTCCAGCTCGCCGAGTCCGCCGAGGTCGCCGTCGTCGTGGTGGGGGACCAGGCCGGGCTGTTCGGCCGCGGCACCGTCGGCGAGGGCAACGACACCGAGTCGCTCGAACTGCCGGGCGTGCAGCGCGAGCTGGTCGAGGCCGTCGTCGCCACCGGCACCCCGACCGTGGTGGTGCTGCTGACCGGCCGCCCGTACGTGCTCGGCTGGGCGCTCGACGCGCCGACCCGTCCCGCTGCCGTCGTGCAGGCGTTCTTCCCCGGCGAGGGCGGAGGGCTGGCGATCGCCGACCTGCTCACCGGTGCCGCGTCACCGTCGGGCCGGCTGCCCGTCTCGTTGCCCCGGTCCGCCGGTGCGCAGCCGTACACGTACCTGCACCCGAGGCTCGGTGGCCCGTCAGACGTCACCGCGACCGACTCCACCCCGGTGCGGCCGTTCGGCTTCGGCCTGAGCTACACCTCGTTCGCGTACGAGGACCTGACCGTCGACGACACCGTCGCCTCGGACGGCACGTTCAGCGCGAGCGTCACCGTGCGGAACACCGGTGCGCGGGACGGGGCGGACATCGTGCAGCTGTACGGGCACGACGTCGCGGCGAGCATCACCCGTCCGGTCGCGCAGCTGCTCGGGTACGCCCGGGTCGCGGTGGCCGCGGGGGAGTCCGTCCGGATGCGGTTCCGCGTGCCGGTGCAGCGCTTCGCGTTCACCGACCGGCGGATGCGCAAGGTCGTCGAGCCCGGAGACGTGCAGGTGTGGGTCGCGTCCCACGCGGCGGCGTCGCGGCCGCAAGGCCCGGTCGAGTCCGGCGGCATCGTCGCGGTCCCCGGTGGCGCGGCTGCCGAGCCCGTGCCCGGCTCCGCCACGGAGCGTGCGACCGTGCGGGTGACCGGCCCCGTGCACGAGGTCGGCGTCGCCGACCCCCGGCTGGTCACCTGGACGGTGGACTGAGCCACGCTGCGGACGGGAGGCCCGGTGCCAGCTGGCACCGGGCCTCCCGTCCGTTTGGTGGTCCGGCCTGGCCAGCACGGTCGCGGTGCCGTATCCTGGATGTGGTTAATCGATTAAGCAGTGTCGTTCGACGACACGGCGAACCCGGCGATCGACCACGTCCCCCAGCAACGACGCTCGGAAGGAACAGCTCATGCACATCGGGTCCAACTCCAGGCCACGGCGGATCGTCGCCGCGGCACTCGGGGCTCTCGCTCTCGTCACCGGGAGCCTCTTCGCCACGACGGTCGGGGTGGGCAGTGCCGCTGCCGCCACCACCGGCCCCTGCGACACCTACGCCGGCGCCGGCACCTCGTGTGTCGCCGCGTACAGCTCCACGCGGGCGCTGTACTCCACGTACAACGGCCCGCTCTACCAGGTGCAGCGCGCCTCGGACGGGGCGACCACCAACGTCGGCCTGCTCGCCGCAGGCGGGTACGCCAACGCCCAGACGCAGGACACGTTCTGCGCGGGCACCACGTGCACGATCCCGAAGATCTACGACCAGTCGTCGAACCACAACGACCTGACGGTCGCGGGTGCCGGGGACGCGGGGCCGGCGAACCACGCCGCCGACGCCGGGGCGCTGCCGGTCACCGTCGCCGGACACAAGGCGTACGGCATCTCCATGCCGCAGCAGGTGGCCTACCGGATCTCGAGCACCGTCGCCAAGGGCACGGCCCGCGGCGCCAGCCCGGAGTCGATGTACGAGGTCGCCAGCGGCACGAACGTGAACCACGGCTGCTGTTCGGACTTCGGCAACGTCGAGACGCAGTCGAAGGACACCGGCAAGGGGCACATGGACGCCCTGAACCTGTCGATGCTCAACGGCACGGGCAGCGCCGGACGCGGCCCGTGGGTGCAGGCGGACCTGGAGAACGGCGTCTACGAGGGCAAGACGGCGATCAACACCGCCAACACCGGCAACACCTCGAAGTTCGTCACCGCGCTGCTGAAGAACGACGGCGTCGCGAACTTCGCACTGAAGGGCGGCAACGCGCAGTCCGGCTCGCTGTCGAAGTGGTACGAGGGGGCGCTGCCGACCGACAAGGACGGCGACGGCCAGGGCTACACACCGATGAAGCTCGAGGGCTCGATCGTGCTCGGCGCCGGCGGGGACAACTCGAACCGCGGCACCCAGTCGTTCTTCGAGGGCGTCATGACCGCCGGGTACTCCACCGACGCTGCCGACAACGCCGTGCAGGCGAACGTCGTCGCGCAGAACTACCAGGGCGTCTCGACCGGCGGTGGCCCGGGCGCCGCGATCACCGGCCCCGGCGGCAAGTGCGTCGACGTCGCCGGTGACGACACCGGCGGTAACACCGCGGTCGTGCAGCTGTACGACTGCAAGGCGCTGGCCGCCGACCAGCACTGGCTCGGCAACGTGTACGGTACGCACACCCTCAGCACGCTCGGGCGCTGCCTGGACGTCAACGGCAACGGCACCGCGAACGGCACGCACGTCGAGCTCTACGACTGCAACGGTGCCGGTGGGCAGCAGTGGATCGTGCAGCCGGACGGGTCGATCAAGAACCCGCAGTCCGGCCGCTGCCTGGACGACCCGTCGGGCAACACCGCCAACGGCACGGCGCTGCAGCTCTACGACTGCAACGGCAACCAGGCCCAGAAGTTCGTGGCCGCCGTCCCGATCAAGACGATCGGAGCGAAGTGCGTCGACGTCGCCGGCAACGACCTGCAGCAGAACGGCCAGCAGGTCCAGGTGTACGACTGCCAGACGCTGGTGACCGACGAGCAGACGACCGACCAGCAGTGGGCCTACAACGCCGCCGACCACACGATCCGGACGCTCGGGCGCTGCCTGGACATCGACGGCAACGGCACCGCGAACGGCTCGCACCTTGAGCTGTACACGTGCAACGGCATCGGCGGCCAGCAGTGGGTCCCGCAGGCGAACGGCTCCGTGCTGAACCCGCAGTCCGGCCGGTGCCTCGACGTGCCGTCGGGCAACACCGCCAACACGACGCCGCTGCAGCTCTACGACTGCAACGGGCAGGCGCCGCAGGTGTTCAGCTTCAACTGAGCCACGCTGCGGACAGGAGGCCCGGTGCCAGCTGGTGCCGGGCCTCCTGTCCGTCCGTGGGCGCGTTTCGCGCCACATCAGTACCACCAGTCTGGTGCCACCGGAGGAAGCTGGACCGGTGCAAGCGAACATCAGCGCGGTGACGGTGGAGGGTCGAGCCCAGGACCGCGACGCCGACCTCGACCATCTGCAGCGGTTCGAGGCGTCCCAGTGAGATCGCGGAGGTGCACCAACGCCCTGGACGCACATCGAGTCCGGCACCGACGGAGCGTGCTCCCGCATCTACGATTCCAGAGTGGCTCCCATCCTCCGCGACGTCCACGTGTGGCCCCCGATCGGCTTCCCCGGCCAGAAGTGGGACGTCTCGGAGCAACTCGGCATCGTCGACTACCCCGTCGACGAGATGGATGCGCTCCTGCGCGGGTCACGGAAGGTGTCCGAGCTCCTGAGCGAAGCACTCGAGGCGCGGCGGATCGTCGTGCCGCGGTCCTCGATCCAGTTGATGCCAGCGGGGCTCTCGGACACCAAGGACCTGCACGTCCAAGTCCTGAACTGGATGAACGACGGCGACGATCTCGCTCGGGTCTTCGTCCCCGAGGGATTCCACAACCTGAGCGCATCGGTGCGCGACCAGCTCACGCTGCGGATGTGGGAGGAGACCCTGCGCTTCTTCGCCGAACGGCGCGGATGGGACCCTTCTGCGGTGTCCGAAGCCGTGGATGCGGTAGGACGCACTGACTGCACGAGGGAGTGGGTGGGGCCCAGCAAGTGGAATCCCGGGCGGTCGATGCAGATGCGTCTCGTGGGCTCCATCCACGACGACGGGTTCCTCCGTCTGCAGGTGGAGACGGAGGACCGGAGGGGAGCGACACGTCGGTCCGAACCGGTCATCGGTGGCACGACGCGCCCCGGCTTCCAACGAGCAGCCCGAGCGGCCCGTTGGTCCTCGCCAACCACAGTGCGGGTCTCGGTCCTGCCGTCTGCGCTGACGGGAGGTGCCTCGGTCTTCGAGGTCGAAACCACGACCGGGCAACTCGTCGGCGGTGACGACAGCGTCCGTGTCATCCCGATCACGCCGACGGGCCCGGCATCCCCCGTCGGTTTCCGCCTGACGCTCGAGCGCCACGATGCAGTCTCCGTTCGGTGGGGCGGAAGCGGCCCGATGAACAACGTGCCGCACGCGTACAGCGTGGAGATGGATCGCCTCGGCGACGTCATCCGATCGCCGCGCTGGCTGACGTGGTGGGCGCAGGCCGAGGTCGACGAGGTCACGGGGTACGTCGACCACGAACCCGCGACCTCGACACCAGTGGTCCAGTTCCAGCGCCGCAAGCTGATGCTCATCGTGCGCCGTCCGACAGCGTCGATCCCGACGGTCGACGCAGAGGCATCAGCGCTGGCACGAGCAGACCTCGACGCCGCGATCCACAGAGTTGCGGTCCGGAGATCGTTGAACTCGCCTCCACCCCTCGACTGATCCGCGCTGCAGACCGTCCGGCACCCGACCGATCAACGAACGCGGGCTGGCACGCTGCCGCATCTCTCCGTTCCCTCAGCCACCGGCTGATGCATACGCTGAAGCCATGACTGACCGCGATGATCCGGCCCGCGCCACCACGAAGACGTGGACGACGACCTACCGCATGCCCATCGCGATCGTCAGTGGCGTTCTGGGCATGCTGTGCTTCTGGGCGTTGTTCGACGGCAGCCCGGCCGAGAAGTGGGTCGGCGGAGTGGGGCTGGTCGTTCTCATCGTGTGGGTGTTCGTCTTCCAAGCCTTCTACCGTCGCGGCTACTGATCGCACGGCCACCCGAGCGGAGGGTGCGTTCGAGCTCTCGATGGCGAGCTGCGGGGTCAGGGACATTCCTGCAGCGACCTTCGCGAGTGCTTCGACGGCCTCGGTTGCGAGACCGGTCCCTCGGTGTTCGCCGAGCAGTGCGGAGAACAGCTCGACCGCATCTCCGCGAAGTGCAGCCCCGCAGGTACCGGCGCGCTCGCTGTGGGCCGTGGTGATGACCCATCGGAACGACCGTCCTTCTCGAGCGCGGCCGACGAAGGCCCGACACCGTTCGCGCGCTGCTGGCTCGTCGATCGACGGAGGGTAGAACGTCCACCGAGTGACTTCCGCATCTCTGCTGAGGGAGTACTCGACGGGCCAGTCGCCCTCGGTGAGCGCGAGCAACCGTCCGCCGGTCCTCGGCAGCTCGACGCGGTCGGGCCAGTCATCTCCCACGTCGTCACCGTACCGCTGGCGGTCGGAACCTCAGGGACGGCGACTCCTTCCGAAGCGGCCGTCATCCGGACCGGGGGAGTGATGCTTTCCCGTGCTCGTGGCCTTGCGGTCCGTCAGTGTCTGACACTGCTGGTGAGGGGGAGTGCCGCTGGCATACTGAGACGATGACGATGGCTCAGCACGTCATCGGGCGTGCGCGGGAGATCGCGATCCTGCGGGGTGCCGTCCACGACGCGGCGGCCGGCGGTTCCGCGTTCGTGATCGACGGCGAAGCGGGCATCGGCAAGTCGTCGCTGGTTGCCGACGTGCTCGCATACGCGGACAGCCGCGGCCTGCGGGCACTCACGACCGCCGGCACCCTGGCGGAGTCGGCGGAACCGTACGCCGCGCTCCACATGCTGCTGTACCCGTTGCGCGGTGGCATCGCGAACCTGCCGTCCCCGCAGCGACGCGCGCTCGATGTCGCGTTCGGGGTCGTCGTGGGAGTCCAGCCGTCGCCGCTCCTGGCCGGTCTCGCCGCGCTGACCCTGCTGTCGGACGCCGCGGCCGAACGGCCCGTCCTTGTCGTCGCCGAGGACCTGCACTGGATGGATGCACCGTCCGAGTGGGCGCTCCGCATGATGGCCCGTCGTGTCGGTGAGGACCCGGTCGTCATCGTCATGACCACGCGGAACACCGACGTGGTGGACACCCCGGGGATCCGGCGCCTGCACCTCGATCCGCTCGACCAGTCCGCTGCCGACGACCTGCTCGACGGCGTCCCCGGTGCGCCCACGGGTCAGGCGCGACACGACCTCGTGCACCGCGCCGAGGGCAACCCGCTGGCGCTGCACGAGCTGGGGCGGTCGGCAGCAGCAGCGGCCGACCGGACACGGCAACGACCCGTCGTCGGACGGGTCGAACAGGAGTTCGCGGACCGGTACGCGGAGCTGGACCAACCGACCCGGTTGGCGATCCTGGCCGTGGCGCTGTCCGGCGGCACCAGCGCCGAGGAGGCCGCCAGGGTCGCCGCCCGCGCCGTCGGCAAGTTCCCGACGCCGACCTGGACCGAGCAGGCCTCGGCGGCCTCGCTGCTGGAGTGGGTCCTCCCGCGTGCGATCCGGTTCCGGCACCCACTCGTGCAGTCGGCGGTCCTGATGGTGGCGTCGCCGCCGGAGCGCACCGCGGTCCTCCGGTCGCTCGTCCTCGAGCACCGAGACGATCCGGCCCGGACCATCTGGTGGCGTGCGGAACTCGCTTCCGGTCACGACGACGGCCTGGCCGACGAGATCGCCGCGCTCGGCGACGAACGGACCGCGATGTCCGACACCTTCGTCGCCAGCAGGGCGTACGAGCGGGCCGCCGAGCTGACGTCGGACGTGGCCCGACGCGTCGAGCGGCGCATCGTCGCTGCGGAACTCGCAGGTCTGTCGGGGAGGACCTCCGACGCGGCACTGGTGGTGCAGCAGGCGCGCGACGAAGCGCCCGCCGGACTGCTCGCAGCCCGCGCTGCATGGGTCGCCGAAACCCTGCCCACCGGGCGGACCGGCCTGGCCGTGGGTGACCTCGGGCCAGCGCTCCATGCGGTCGCCGAGATGCAGGCGGCGGGCGGGGTCGAACACGCCACCGCTGCCCTGCTGCACCTGGCCGCGATCGCCTGGGACCACACCGCCGAGGCGGATCCGGGCGACCCGATGCTCGTCGTCGTCGAAGCCCTCGCGCTGCCCGAGGACGATCCACGGTCGATCCTGCTGGCGGCCCGGACCGAGCCGGTTGTCCGCGGCGACGAGATCCTGGACCGCGCGCTGGCCGCGGCTCCCGCAGCGCAGGACGAAGCGTCGGCGTGGCTCATCGGGTACGCGCTCAACCTGGTCGGCGAGATCGACACGGCACGCGTCCTGCTCGACCGGGCTCTGGCGAGCATGGCGGCGCGGGGTGAGCTTCGGACCTTCCCGCAGGCGCTCATGGGGACGTCCATGACCACGTACCTGGCCGGGGACGTCGCCCGGGCGCGCGTGCTTGCGGAACAGGCGGCATCGCTCGGACGCGACCTCGGCGACGCCGGGTTCTCCGCCGCGGTACGGTGCGCACTCGCGTGGTTCGATGCCCTCGAAGGGGTACTGCCGGACCCCGAGCGGATCGCCGGCGGGACCGAGGTGGGCGCGCAGGTGCTCCGCTCGAGCGCCATGCGCGCAACGCTCCTGGGCGCGACCGGATTGGCGCACCTGGTCTCCGGCCGCGCAGCGGACGCCCTTGAACCCCTGCGACGCCTCTTCGACCCCGACGACGATGCGTTCAACCCGACCTTCGCCGTGCTGACCTCCCACGACCACGTCGACGCAGCGTTGGAGTCTGGCAACCGAGCGGACGCCGAGCGGCGGTTGGCGGAACTGGAGCGCCTGCACGACCGGTGGCACGCCCCCTTGGTCCACACGGCCCTCCAGTACGCCCGCACCGCGCTCCTGCCGGACGCCGACCTCGATTCGGCGTGGGCGGACCTGCAGCACACTCGTTGGCCGGTCCCGTACCTGCAGGCCCGCGCGCTTCTCCGACTCGGACGCCGTCTGCGGCGTGCGGGCCGGAACGCCACCGCCCGAGCCGCCCTGCATGCAGCCCTCGACCTGTTCGAGGCGATGCCCGCACCGGCCTGGGAGGAGCGCACGCGGGACGCGATCCGTGCCACGGGTGAACGCTTGCCCCTGACGGGTCAACGCAGCATCGAGCTACTCACCCCGCAGGAGCTCAGGGTCTGCACGCTCGCCGCGCAGGGCATGACCAACCGGGCGATCGGTGAGCACCTCTTCGTGTCACCCCGGACGGTGGGCGCGCACCTGTACGCGGCGTTCCAGAAGCTCGGGATCTCGACCCGGCAGCAGCTGCCGGCGGTCCTCGCGACGACGCCGGCCGATGCGCCTTCCTCCCGTGACTAAGTCACCCAACGACCGATCTCGGTCATCGCGACCGATGTGCACCGCCCGGGCCCGCCCCTAACGTCACGGACGGAAGCAGACGCTCCCACACCGACGCAGGTCCACGCCACCGGCTGCGGACCAGGAAGGGCCGCACCGTGACCGGATCGCCCACCGTCGTCCTTGTCCACGGAGCCTTCGCCGACGCCGCCAGCTGGGCGCCCGTCACCAGGCTCCTGCTCGACCAGGGACACGCAGTCCTGGTCCCGCCCGTGTTCAACCGCAGCCTGGCCGGCGACGCCGCCTACATCAGGTCGTTCGTCGAGCAGATCGACGGCCCGGTCCTGCTCGCCGGGCACTCCTACGGCGGTGCCATCATCACCGTCGCGGGGGTCGCGGACAACGTCGTGGGCCTGGTCTTCGTCGCCGCCTACGCACTCGAGGAAGGCGAGAGCCTCGGCGCTCTGCAGGGCGGGTTCCCCGACAGCGACCTCGCCGCGAACCTGGTCTACGCGCCGTACCCCGTCGAGGGTGCCGAGCCCGGTACCGACGTCTCCGTGGCCATCGACGCGTTCCCCGCCGTCTTCGCCGGTGGCCTCGATCTCGACACGGCAACGGTCCTCGCCGTCTCGCAACGTCCGCTGTCCGCGGCCGCGTTCGGCGAGCCCGCGTCCGTTGCCGCCTGGAAGACCAGGCCGTCCTGGGGCATCGTCTCCAGCGCCGACCACACCATCAACCCCGACGTCGAGCGCTTTGGCTACCAGCGCGCCGGTGTCCGCAGGGTGCTCGAGATCGACGGACCGCACCTGGTCATGCAGACGCACCCCGCCGAGGTCGCGGCGTTCATCACCGACGCCGTCGCCGAACTCGGCTGACCTCCCACCGCCCCCACACCCGACGAAGAACGACAACAGGAGAACGACATGGGTTACGTGACCACCGACGACGGTGCAGAGATCTACTTCAAGGACTGGGGCAACCCCGACGCGCAGCCGATCGTGTTCCACCACGGTTGGCCGCTGTCGTCGGACGACTGGGACGCGCAGATGCTGTACTTCCTGGCCGAGGGCTTCCGTGTGATCGCGAGTGACCGACGCGGCCACGGGCGTTCGTCGCAGATCGGCACCGGTCACGACATGGACCACTACGCCAGCGACGTGTCCGCCGTCGTCGAGCACCTCGACCTGCACGACGCGATCCACATCGGCCACTCCACCGGTGGCGGCCAGGTCGCGCGCTACGTCGCGCAGTACGGCCAGCCGCAGGGCCGGGTCGCGAAGGCGGTCCTGGTGGCAGCAGTTCCGCCGCTGATGGTGAAGACCGACGCGAACCCCGAGGGCACCGACATCGCGGTCTTCGACGGGTTCCGTCAGGCGCTCGTCGCCAACCGTGCCGAGTTCTTCCAGGCGGTTGCGTCCGGCCCGTTCTACGGCTTCAACCGCGACGGTGTGACGCCGTCCGAGCCGGTCGTCGCCAACTGGTGGCGTCAGGGGATGACGGGCAGCGCCCTCGCACACCTCGAGGGCATCAAGGCCTTCTCCGAGACGGACCAGACCGAGGACCTGCAGGCCATCACCGTGCCGGTCCTGGTGCTGCAGGGTGACGACGACCAGGTCGTGCCCTACGAGGATGCGTCTCTGAAGCAGGACGAACTCCTCAGCGACTCGACGCTCAAGATCTACGAGGGCTACCCGCACGGCATGCTGACCACGCACGCCGACGTCCTCAATCCCGACATCCTGGCGTTCATCCGGGGCTGAGGTGACGACGGACTGGAGGAGCGGGGCGGGGTCCGCCCGTTCCTCCCGTCCGCAGGACCACAGGTCGAAGGCCCGCTGTCGCACTGCTCCAGGGAGCGCGGCCGGCCGACTCCCTCGTCGCTCAGGGGGTGGCAACCTGACTGATGCGCGCACCCATGTGCAAGCGGAACGCCTCGGGGCCCGACACGCCGTGATCGATGACCGCCCGGTAGACCTCGACACTCGGCATCCGCGAGCCGTCCGGCAGAGTCCAGTCCTGCGCTCGTTTGATCTCGAGGATCCTCGACTGCGTCGACGGGTCGATGCGCGGGGCGAGTGTTCGGAGGTGGAGCAGGTCAGGCTGTCGGTCGGGGTCGTCGACGAACCAGACGTCGACACTCCACAGGTGCCCGTCGGACCCCGCTGCCTGGATGCCCAGGTACAAGCCGTCCGGGTAACGAGGATCGATGTTCCACCGACCCGTGTCGTTGCGGATGAGGACCTCACGGACGCGGTCGTCCTCGCTCAACCGACCTGCCAGTCGTCCCACGGCCTGGACGACGCCATCAGGGAGCGCTGCAACCACCACTGTGAGGTCGATGTCGCGCGCGACCATCACCCTGAGCGCTCCCGCGCCGACGAGGTGCACACTCCCGATCTCGGTGAGGCTGCGATCCAGGTCGAGGTGGCTCCGCAGTTCTCCAGCCATGTCGCGCAGCTCGGCTTCGTCTCCGTCCCACGCAGGTTCCATCGGTGACCGTCCCTTCGCCTGTCGTCAGGGCGATGCCACCGGTGTCTCGCCCTGGAAGATCCAGTATCGGTGCCGCGACCCGCTCGACCGGGCGTCCCCATCTCCGGGCAGCCCGAAGACCGGCGACATCGCACGATCACCTGCGCATCCCCGGCCGTCAGCTCGCCGCGGGCGTGCTTCAGGCCAGGATCGTCAGCAGCCGGTGTCCGAAGAGAGCGGCGTAGCGTCCTTGCTTCTGGAGTATGTCCTGAAGGTGAGCGGCAGGACGTGGGATCTGTTCGGCCATGCGGTCGAAGCCGTGGAGGACCAGGACGAGCCCCGTCTCGGACGGGTCCCACCCGTAGGCCGCTTCCGCCACGTCCGACATACAGTCGTCAAGCGCGTCCAGGTTCATCCCGAAGGAGCTGGGGAACGACAGCGCTGATGCGAAGGTCGAGAGCATCTGCCGGTCGTTCAGCCAGCGTCCAGCGTCCATGTCCAGGACCCGGTAGCCCTCGCGCCGGAGCCACGTCTCCGCCTCGCGCACAGCGGCGACGCCTTGGAACCGGCGGACGAAGTCGTCACGGGCGATCTCGAAGTCCAGCCGGTTGCTCAGGACGTCGTCGGTGGAGAAGGTGGTCATGACGGAACCGTATGACGAGGCGACGTCAGAGCAGCTCGCGCTGGGCGACTATCCGAACAACTGATCATTCGAGGTGCCCCGGACCGTTGACGGAGACGGGGCACCGTCGGGGCTGAGGTACTGGTCGATCAGCTCGGCGGTCTCGTCCTCGCTCAGATTGCTGGTGTCGAGCCATCGACCGCGCTCGCCGAACCCGGCCCGCATGGACTCGTCGAGTTGCTCGTACTCGTCGAAGTCGAACTGCTCGCTCGCCTCTCTCGCCACGTTTCGTTCTCGGCACGTCACCGCACCCGGTGCGAGGACGACGAGTTCTGGCGATCGCGGCGACATGAGCTCGAGGAGGCGCTGGAGATGCACGCCGTCCGGGATCACGCAGTCGATGACCACGTCGAAATCCGCGTCCGTGAAGTTCTCGGCGAGTTCGGACAGGTTCCGGTACACGAGGTCGACCTGCCGATCGGCTTCGTCCGCGGGGAGTCCGAGCGGCCAGACGGCCCCGGAGACGATCATCGAGTGGAGATCGTCGGCCGAGATCCTCGCTGCCCTCGAGCGCCTCGCCGCGAGCAGGCGACTCACGGTGGATTTATCGGCTCCGGGCATCCCGGTGAGGATCACGATGGTCACGGGTCCATCCAACCGGTGGAACGTGAGGAGGTGCGTCTTCGCTCTCCGCGGTTCACCGGCACCGGGGGAGTTGTGTGCTTGCTTGCTCGTGGGGCTGCGGTCTGCGAGCGTTCTGTCATGAGCGACGACGTGACCACGCTGCGTCGGGTGCCCGGGTTCCGCCCGTACTGGTCCGCCGCGACCGTGTCGTCGTTCGGATCTGCGATCAGCGCGGTGGCCGTCCCCGTCCTCGTGGTGACGGTGCTCCACGCCAGTCCGTTCG
Organism: Microbacterium sp. M1A1_1b; assembly: GCF_053345565.1. Lineage (NCBI taxonomy): Bacteria > Bacillati > Actinomycetota > Actinomycetes > Micrococcales > Microbacteriaceae > Microbacterium > Microbacterium sp. M1A1_1b. The sequence continues at coordinate 262,810 of NZ_JBKFAJ010000005.1, read as the reverse complement.
AGGTCGGGCTGGTGAACGCAGCCCAGTTCCTGCCGTACGCACTGTTCGGTCTGATCGTCGGCGCCTACGTCGACCGGTTCCGGCGGAAGCCGCTGCTGGTCTGGGCGAGTGTCGGCCGCGGCCTGTGTCTCGCGACGATCCCGCTCCTGTGGCTGACAGGACATCTGAACCTGTGGGCGACGGCTTTGGCGCTGTTCGTGTTCGGGATCCTGTCCGTCGTGGGCTTCGCTGCCACGCAGTCGCTCCTGCCGCGGATCGTGCCCCGCCCGCTCCTGCTGGCGGCGAACGCGCGGGTGGACCAGAGTGACGCGGCAGCGCAGACGATCGGCCCCGGCTTCGGAGGCATCCTGGTCAGCATCGTGACAGCACCGATCGCGATCGCGCTCGACGCCGTGAGCTACTTCGTCGACGCCGTCCTCGTCTCCCGGGTGCGCGTCGTCGAGCCCACGCCCGAACGCCGAGCCGGTGTGCGGCTGCGGGGCGACATCGCTGACGGCCTGCGGTGGACGTACGGGCACGCGACGTTGGCGCCACTGGCGCTGTCCACGCACCTCTGGTTCCTCGCCAACGCGGCCGCACTTACCGTCTTCGCGACCCTCGCGCTCCGCACGCTCGGACTGCCCGCAGTCGTGTACGGAGCGATCCTCGCCGTCAACGGCGTCGCGATGCTCCTCGGCGCGACCGCGGCTCCCCACCTCGGCACACGTTTCGGCGCGGGCCGCACGATCATCGCCGCACGAGCCTCCTACCCGATCGCTTGGGCGGCGATCGCCCTGGCGATCGTCAGCACCGGTGGTGCGGCGCCGACGAGCACGGTCGTGGTCCTGTTCGTCGCGTTCGCCGTGAGCGGCGCTGCCGCGGGGTGCGAGAACGCGAACGAGATGAGCCTCCGCCAGACCGCCACACCCGATGCGCTCCTGGGCCGGATGAACGGGACGATGCGCAGCGCCAACAGGACGCTCGCGGCCGCCGGAGCGGTGGCTGGCGGCGCACTCATGACCGTCGCCGGCGATGGGGTCGCGCTGCTTGCGGTGACGCTCGTCTTCGCCGGCGCCTTCCTCGTCGCGGCGTGCTCTCCACTGCGGACGAACACCGTCCGGTAGGGACGGACAACTCGGAGCACCGGAGCACCTCATCCGCCGATGTGGCGCAGGCGGCGCCACGGCACGACCGTGGAGCTGAGGACGGCGAGGAGCCCGACGAGTGCCAGGGGCAGGAGCGCGGTCGTCTGGTCGATGAGCACGCCGGCGACGGCCGACGCCATCGCTGCGCCGAGGTTCACCGCTGTGTTGACCCAGGTCGAGGCCTCGGTCCGGCTCCGCTCGGGCACGATGGCGTCCCCGACGAGGTAGCCGGTGACGAGCGACGGCGCGAGGAAGACCCCCAGGATCGCCAACCCGACGGCGAACGGCACGAGCGAACGGGCCTGCGACACAGCGACCGCGACGGCGCCCATCCCGATGCCCAGCAGCAGCATCTTGGTCCCGAGGGACGCACGCCAGCGCACGTGACCGTAGGCAAGTCCGCCGAGCGCCCTGCCCCCGGCGAACGCAGCCATCAACCAACCCCGACGCCGCGACCGCACCGTTCTCGTCAGCGACAGCCGGTGCGACGATCTCCGCGACGCCGAGGATGCAGCCGACGCCGGTCAGCACCACGAGTACCCGCAGGAACCCGGGTTGACGCAGGGGACGCTCACGCGCGGGGGTGGGGAGCGCGCTTCCGGTCCGTGCCCGGGATGCAGCGCTGCTCGTCAGACCAAGTGTGCCGACGAGGACCACGACCCCGGTGACCAGGAGTCCGACCGCCGCGGACGTCGTGGTGACGAGTGCCGCGATGGCGACGGGACCGCCGACGAACAGCAGTTCCTCGGCGACCGCGTCGAGACTGAACGCCTGCTTCCGCTGGTCACCGGCGTCGGTGATCCCTCCCCAGATGACGCGCATCGCAGCGCCGAGCGGCGGTGCCGTCGCACCGACGACCACGGAGAGCGACACGAAGGCCACGAACGGTGCGTCGACGGCCGCCGCGATCGCGAGCCCCGCAAAGCCGAATGCCTGCGAGATGCCCAACAGGCTCAGCACGAGACGTTGGCCCCACCGGTCCACCGCTCCTGCCCGCCAGGGCGCGGCGACCACGTTCGCCAGTCCGAACACCGCGGAGGCCACACCGGCGGAGGTGAAGGAGCCGGTACTGGCTCGGACGGCCAGGATCGATCCGAGGCCGGCCATCGCGAGCGCTGAGCGGCCGAGCAAGGCCGGGACGAAGGCGCGGAGCGCGCCAGGGAGCAGGAGAACGGTGAGCACGGGAGGAGTCCTTGTGATGTGGCCGCGGGCACGAGGTCCGTGAACGCCCGTGCTCTGCGGGCGCTCAGGACCGCAGGCACCGGGCAAGGTCAGCGCACGGGAGCGGGTCCCGACCCGCCGTCGGGCACGATGCTGGTATCGAGGGGGTCGCTTTCACCCGCTTCGACCGCACCCTCCGCCCCCCCCGTTCGCACCCGAAAGGAACCACGAACCATGCCTGCCAACCCCCTCGGACTGCTCCTCCGCAACAGGCGCGCCGGCCAGCACACCCTCGCCTGGGCCAACCCCGCCCTCCAGGCACCAGAGACCTTCACGCTCACCAGCCCCGCGTTCACCCACGGGGCACCCATTCCCGAGAAGCACCGCGGCAGGATGCGCGGCCCGAACATCTCGCCGGCTCTGGAATGGACGACTCCATCGGCCGGTACCCAGGAACTCGTCCTCATCGCCCAAGACCCCGACGTCCCGTTCGGTCGACCTGCCACCCACGCACTCACGATCGGTATCGACCCAGCACTCGGCAGCATCCCGGAGAACGCTCTCACCCACCCCAGCCCCCTCCGCGGGCTCACCCACGGCAAGGGCGGCCTCGGCCGCCGCGGCTACTTCGGCCCCCTCCCGATCCGCTCCCACGGACCCCACTCCTACGTCTTCCAGCTCTTCGCCCTCGACCAACACCTGACTCTGCCCGACACCTTCACCCTCGAGGACGCCATCCACGCGATCACCGGCCACGTCATCGCCCGCGCCCGGCTCGACGGCACCTACGAGATCCGGTAGCACCACGCAACAAGCGTCATCACCGAGGCTGCACGAGGTCGCAGGGACGAGAGCGCCGGGACCTGCCACACTCCTCGTGTGGGCCCCGATCTCAGCGACGAGTGGACACGCCGCGTCGGTGCCGAAGCCGCCCACACCCGCCGCACCGTGATCGTGACCCAGAACGCGGCTCGCGGGCTGCTCGTCGCCTACGTCGCGACACTGCTCATCGTGTTCGGCGCCCAGGGGTTCAAGTCGACCGGTGAGCGAATGTGGCCGAACGTCCTCCTGTTCGGGAGCATGCTCCTCGTCATCTGCGGCGAGATCACGCTGACCGCGTGGCAGCAGCTTGCAACGAGGCGTCTCCGAAAGCAGGTCAGCGCCGTGTTGGCGCGCGGCACCGGAGAGACCCGTCCAGTGATCAGGGAAGACGCGCTCCTGGACATGAAGCGTTTCGACGAGTGGACCGCCCGCTACCGCCTGCCGTGGTTCGACGGCACCGTCCACGTACCCGAGCACTGAACCGTCGCACCCCGACGCCTCGGTCGGCGATTCCAGTGGCTGATCACCGGCCGAAGAGCAGGCGCACCCTCCAGCTTCGCGCGGGTGGGACCTACGCTCGGTCCATGCACCAGAACGTCACCGAGGCGTGGTTCGGAGTCCGTTGCGTGTTCCGCCACGTCGAGAGCATCTACGAGGAGCGTGTCGTGATCGTCCTGGCCGCTGACTTCACACACGCGATCGCGAAAGCCGAGGCCGAAGCCGCTGAGTACGCCGAGAACGTGGACGCCGAGTACGTCGGGCTCGCTCAGGCGTACGCCGTCGCCGACGACCTCGGCGACGGAGCCGAGGTCTTCTCGCTCATGCGCGACTCCGACCTCGCTCCTGACGAGTACCTCGATGCGTTCTTCTCGACGGGAGACGAGCGGCAGGGCGACGTGGACTCGTCCCACGACTCCACCGAGCCGTCCCCGTGACCGATCACCTCCTGGAACACCTCGGGCAGCGCGGCGACGAACTCGTCGAAGTGGCTGTACCAGACTGAGTGGGCGGCACCGGGAACGTCACGGACGATCACACCCCGCCCACGGTGCAGTGCCGCCGTCTCATCGTCGACGTACGCGCTCGGCTCCGCTCGGACGCTGATGCCAGCGCGGCGCGCGAGTTCCTGGACGCACTCCACGATCGCGATCTCCTATCAGCTGCGTTGTGTTCCCAGACCCAACTGTGGCAGCGCGACCGCGAGGATCTCGGATGCCGGGGTCGTGACGTTGGCAGCCGCGTCCTGCCCCGTGACGTCCAGGTAGGCCTGGACGATGCGCGCTCCGGCCGCGTACCCGGCGCCCGTGGGCAGACCCACCGGTGTCGACCCGAACAGACGTGCGCTGGAGTCACCCAGGACCCACGCCGCGAAGTCCTGCATGCCGGTCACGCCCAGTCCCTCGACGACCCGGCGGAGCACGTCGTCGCTGTTCCGGGTCGCTTCGCTGACGAAGTGCGTCAGGCCTCGCTGCCCCTGGGACTCGGCGGCGAACAGGTCGGCGAGCCCCTCGGCGACGACGTGCTCACCAACGGTGACGGTCTGCGGGTTCCACACCACACCGCCCGGTGAGTAGCGCACGTTGTGGTGCAGCTCGTGCAATGCGATGCCTTCGAGACGACCCAGGACCTCCTCGGTCGGCCAGACCGTGATGGCGATGAAGCCGCTGATGCCACCGGATGCCGACAGCCCGCGGATCTCGTCCATGAAGTGCGTGTTCGCGGGGTCCCCCAACACGAGCAGGACGGTGAGGTCAGGGATCATCACGCGCGGATTCGCTGCCGCGAGGTCGCTCAGACCGTCGACCAGAGCTCGCTCGATCCTGCCCCAGGCGTCTGCCTGCTCCAAGGACTCGACAGCCGCGCGCAGCTGGCCCCGAGGCGTGGACACACCGACCCCGAAGTTCTGGGCGTGGACGGCGGCCAGGTCCGGTCCGCCGGGGACGAAGGAGTACATCCCACCCATCGGTTCCCACAGCCGACGGACGGCGGCAGGCCACTGGTCAGGTGCGGTGTCCACCAGGGCCCGCATGCTGGCGGCGCTGTCGATGATCGTGACGGTCATGGGACCCAACCGTAGACATCGACGCTGCGGCAAGGTCAACCGCATGCTTCGGTACACCAGGCACAGCGCTCGAACAGGTCGTTGGCGGCTGCGGGCGAGTGCCGTCAGAACGGCCAGCGGCCTGCTTGCGGTGGCGGATCCGGCAGTGGACGGGATTCACGACGGACTGGAGGGGCGGGGCGGGGTCCGCCCGTTCCTCCCGTCCGCAGGACCACAGGTCCAAGGCCCGCTGTCGCTCCGTCCGAGCGCGGGTGCCGATGGAGCTGCACGACGACCTGGTCGGGTCCGATCGGGGTGCTGGTGGTGCGGACGCGGCAGACCCCGCCGAACGCACGGAGCACCGGGACGCGGTCGGGCAGGCTCTGGGCGTCGTCCTCGACGAGCTGACCCCGACCGAGCGTGTTGCGTGGGTGCTCCATGAGGTGTTCGCATTCGACTTCACCACGATCGGCACGATCCTCGATCCACGCGTTGGGATATGGACGGTGCGTTCCACTGGATGGCTGGAAAAACCATGCCATTTCGTCACGCGGGGGGTGAGTAGACCCATGACGGGGCAGTCCTCGCTGACCAAACCGCTGCCTAGGAGCGGAGTGCGGCTTGAGCTGCTTTGCAGTTGGGGCAACAGTCGACGTCGTCTGCTGAGCAGTCCCGTCCGACGGATTCCGCGTGGCCGCGCGCACCGTGGTAACTGACCGCGTCCGGCCCGATCAGGGCCAGCTTCTGGGTGCACTGGTAGCTATCGCTCAACGGTCGGGCGGGAGCGACGTGGGTCGTGGCTACTTCTTCTCGTCCTTGTTCCAGTAGCGGGCGAGTGCCGCTTGACCCGGTCGAGCCGTGGTGAACATGACTAGAGCGAACCCGACGAAGATGACGAGAACCGCCACCAGACGGTCGAGCTTGCCGTCTGAGTGAGCCATCAACACGAAGCCGACGATGACGACCAGCGCACCAAGTGTCACGAGTACAACGCGTCGAGGGGTCATGAGCACGAATCTATCGTCGCCGTCGCCGTCGCCGTCGCGAAGTGGTGTCCGAACCGCCTCGCGGACGACGGCACTCGTTCAGTGACGAGCCTCAGCGAGAACCTCCCCGATAGCCGGTCGCCCTCCGGACGCGGTCACCGACCGATCAGGCACCTGCCCGTCGATGTCGCACATGGGTGGTCCGATGGTCGTCTCGATGAGGGGGCGCCAATCAGCACACCTGACTCGCGCGGTGGGGAGGTACTCGGGCAGCCGCGGCGGGGAGGAGCGACGGACGGTGGGACCTGGTGCAGTTCGAGCTGGTCTGAAGGGAGATGTCGGTGCCCGAGATGCGTCTGAGGCTCAGTGAACCGACCGGCGCTGCACGGGACCACTCTGGTGGTACGTCGCCTCGCCCACCGCGACGTCGCAACGTGTCCGATTCCGACCGCCGGCGACCCAACCGCCAACGACCCCTTGCTTCATCGATTAAGCACGTGCATGATGTGACGAGTTAATCGATAAAGCACCGCTCCCCGAAGGAGGCGATCCCCATGCCGAAGTCCGTCACCCTGAAGGACGTGGCCGCCAAGGTCGGCGTCACGTCCGCCGCGGCGAGCATGGCGCTCTCCGGGCACGAGCGCATCAGCGAGAAGACCCGCGCCGCCGTCAAGCGGGCCGCCGACGAACTCGGCTACGTCCCCAGCTCCGCCGGCCGCGCGCTCCGCAGCCAGCGCGCCGACGCCGTCGCCCTGATCGTCCCGAACTCGTCCGCGCACGTCTTCGGACACCTGTACTTCATGCACGTCCTGACCGGCATGTCGACCGCGGCGAACGCCCACGACGCGCAGGTGATCGTGTCGACGAACGCCGACACCAGCTCCGGCGACGTGGCGTACGAGCGGGTCATGCGCTCGCGGACGGCGGACGGCGCCATCGTCACCAGTGCCGCGGTCGACGACGACCACGTGCAGGGCCTCGTCGCGAGTGGCCTGCCTGCCGTGCTCATCGGCAACTACCCGCACCTGGCCGACGCGGTCACGGTGGGGATCGACGACGTCTCCGCGACCGAACGCCTGGTCGACCACTTGGTCGAGGTGCACGGTCGCCGCCGTCTGCTGCACGTCACGGGCACGCTCGACCACCAGACCGGGCTCGACCGACGGCAGGGCTTCCTGCGCGCGGCGGAGCGGCACGGCCTGACCGACGTCACCGTGATCGAGGGCGACCTGTCCGAGACCTCGGGCGCGGCGGCCATGGAGCGGATGCTCGCGTCGGACCCCGACACCAGGCCGGACGGCGTCGTGTTCGCGAACGACGACATGGCGGTGGGCGGCCTGCACACCCTGCGCCGCGCGGGCCTCGACGTCCCGGGTGACGTCGCCGTCGTCGGGTTCGACGACTTCGGGCTCGCCCGCGTCACGACCCCCGGCATCACCACCGTCCGCGTGCCGGCCGAAGAGATGGGCCGCATCGCGACCGAGCGGCTCTTCGACCTGGTCGACCACCGCGGGGGCCAACCCGCCCGCACCGAACTCCCCGTCGAGCTCGTCGTCCGCGCCTCGTGCGGATGCGACCCCGACGCGGAACGCGTCCGCACCTGACCGACGCACCACCGAACAGCACCAAGCACGAAGCCACCAAACACCAAGACCCGACACCGAACGAAGCAACCAGAACCAGCGCACCACGCACCCACCCGCACCACCCCGCGAGCACAGCAACGCAAAGGAGCGTTCCCCGATGAAGCACGCACGCACCACCCTGGCGATCGGCGCCGTCGCCGCCGTGGCAGCCCTCACCCTGAGCGGCTGCTCGGCCGGCAGCTCCGCCAGCAGCGACGGCCCCGCGACCCTGAAGGTCTGGACCGGGTTCACCGGCGGCGACCGCCCCGGGTACGCCACCATCGTCAAGGACTTCGAGCAGTCGCACCCGGACATCAAGGTCGACATGACCGTCCAGCCGTGGGACACCATCCAGCAGAAGCTGCCGTCCGCCTGGCTCACCGGCCAAGGCCCCGACGTCGCGGCGGTCAGCTCCGACCCCAACGCCGTCGCGCAGTACGTCAAGACGAACTCCGTGCTCCCGATCACGATGACCGGCAGCGGCGACAGCAAGATCAACACGTCGTCGTTCGCACCCGGCACGGTCAAGGAGTTCACCTACGACGGCAAGCTCTACGGTGTCCCGGCGAACTTCGCCACGCTCAGCCTGTACTACAACAAGAAGCTGTTCCAGGACGCCGGCATCACGAACCCGCCGTCGACGGTCGCCGAGATGGCCACGGATGCCCAGAAGCTCACGACCGGCGGCAAGTACGGCATCGCACTCGCCGACAACCAGACGATCCAGATGTGGCCGGTGCTGCAGTGGCTCGAGGGCGGCGACATCGTCAACAGCAAGAACTGCAGCGTCGTGCAGTCGAGCAGCGGCAAGCAGAGCCTGAAGACCTGGGCCGACCTGGTCGCGAAGGACAAGGTCAGCCCGGTCGGCCTCACCGGCGCCGAGGCCGACTCGCTGTTCTCCGCCGGCAAGGCCGCGATGGAGATCAACGGTCCGTGGGCTGCCTCCGGCTACAAGTCGGCCGGCATCGACCTGGGCATCGTGAAGGTCCCGGTCGGCGTCGACGGCAAGTCCTCGACGCTCGGCTCGATCGCGCCGCTGTCGATCTCGGCGAAGACGAAGTACCCGAAGCAGGCGCAGGAGTTCCTGGCCTACTGGACGTCGAAGACCGCGCAGCAGAAGTTCTCGCTGCAGACCGGGTTCCCGCCCCTGCGCTCCGACCTGTCCGACGACGCGCAGCTGAAGGCCGACCCGACCGTGTCGGTCTTCGCCAGCCAGGTGCCCGACGCGCGGCTGTACCTGCCGCACGTGCCGAACGCCACCAAGGTCGACTCCGACGGCTACGTCCCGCTGATCGGTGAGATCACCCGCGGCAAGTCGATCGACGACGCCACGAAGAGCGCCGGTCAGACGATCGACGGCCTCACCGGCTGCGGCCAGTGACCGACCAGCTCACCGGGTCGGCCCCGCCACGCACACCGCGTGGCGGGGCCCCGACCTCCGGTCGGAACACCGGACTGGAGGCTCGCCCCACCCGCCGCCGAGCGCGCCGGTTCCAGCCGGCCTGGCTCTTCATGGCCCCGTCGCTGCTGATCCTGGGCGCGTTCGTCGTCTTCCCGATCCTGCGGTCGCTGTACTACTCGTTCTTCGACTGGACGGTCGGTGCCACGTCGCAGCCGTTCGTCGGGTTCGGCAACTACACCAAGCTGTTCCACGACCAGCAGTTCTGGAACGCGCTGTCGATCACGCTCGAGTACACGATCGTGTCGGTCGTCCTGCTGGTCGTCCTGGGGTTCGTCGCGGCACTGCTGCTGCAGCGTGACACCCTGGCGAACCGGATCGTCCGCTCGGTGTTCTTCTTCCCGACGATCGTGTCACTCGTCACGATCGGCCTGGTGTGGAAGTTCCTGCTCGACCCGGACATCGGTCTGGTCGGCGGCATCACCGCGGCCCTCGGACTGCCGAGCGTGGCGTGGCTGCAGTCGACCTCGCTGGCGCTGCCGACGATCATCTTCGTCTCGGTGTGGAAGAGCATCGGCTTCGCGATGATCCTGTTCATCGCCGGGCTCAAGGGCGTGCCGGCCGAACGGTACGAGGCCGCCGAGCTCGACGGCGCGAACCGCTGGCAGACCGTCTGGCGGATCACCCTGCCCAGCATCCGCCCGACCATGCTCTTCACGTCGATGATCCTGACGATCCAGTCGTTCCAGGTGTTCGACCTGGTGTACGTGATGACCGGCGGCGGTCCGGTCTTCCACACCGACACGCTCGTGAACCTGCTGTACCGCGACGGGTTCGTCAACTACCAGACCGGCTACGCGTCGGCGATCTCCTGGGTCCTCTTCGTCATCATCATGCTCATCTCCCTGCTGCAGCTGAAGCTCTTCCGGTACGACGATGTCGACTGAGGCGCGCACCCGGCGACCGTCCGTGACCAGGCCGGCCCGGGCCTCCAGGCCGTCCACCGTCCGCACCCGGCGACCCGGTCGTCCGAGCGGGACGTGGCGCACCGGATCCGTCCTGAAGTGGGTGTACCTGGGGATCGGCCTCGTGGTCGCGCTCGTGCCGTTCATCTGGATGGTGAGCGGGTCGTTCCGGTCCGAGTCCGACCTGTTCGGCCACCCCGCCAGCCTGTTCCCGACCAGCGTCACCCTGCACGGCTACATCGGGGTCTGGCAACAGCTGCCGTTCCTGCGGCTGCTGCTCAACTCGTTCCTGTTCACGGTCGTGACGACCGTGCTGACGCTGTTCTTCGACTCGATGTGCGCCTACGCCCTGGCGCGGATGCGGTTCGTCGGGCGGAACGTCGCGTTCGTGCTCGTCATCGCGACGCTGATGGTGCCGTTCCAGGTGACGCTCATCCCCGTCTTCGTGGAGCTGTTCCACCTGGGCTGGCTGAACACCTACCAGGGACTGATCATCCCGCGGGCGACCAGCGCGTTCGGCATCTTCCTGTTCCGGCAGTTCTTCATCGACATCCCCGTCGAGCTGGACGAGGCCGCCCGCATCGACGGCGCCGGGCACTGGCGGATCTACTGGCAGGTCATCCTGCCGCTCGCCAAGCCCGCGATCGCCACGGTCGCCGTGCTGAACGGGATGGCGCTGTGGAACGACCTGCTCTGGCCGCTCGTCGTGACGACCTCGAACGACATGCTGACGCTGCCGGCGGGACTGACGCTGTTCGGGGGAGCGCACGTCACCGACCACGCGGTGCTGCTGGCCGGCGCGGTGATCTCGCTGCTGCCGATCGCCGTCGGGTTCTTCTTCGCCCAGAAGTACTTCGTCGCCGGCGTCGCGACCACGGGGTTGAAGTGAGCGCGTCGGGCCCGCGCGGTGCCTTCGCGCCGGGGACCTTCACCTTCGTCGCCGGGATCGAGGACACCTGTGTGTACCCGCCGCTGCACTTCGCGATGGCGCCCCTGGACGAGCACGAGCTGACCGGGCACGACCTGGCCTGGCGCGACGACCTGGACACCGTGGCCGCGCTCGGTGCGACCGCCCTGCGCTACGGGGTCGACTGGCCCCGCGTGCACGTCGCCCCGGGGGTGTTCGACTGGGCGGTCCTCGACGAACGGCTGGCGTACGCGGCGTCGCTCGGCATCACCGTCATCGCGGACCTGGTGCACTACGGCACGCCCACCTGGCTCGAGGACTCCTTCGCCGACCCGGGGTACCCGGCGGCGGTGGCCTCGTTCGCGGGGGCGTTCGCCGGACGGTACGCGGGCGTGGTCGACCACGTGACCCCGCTCAACGAGCCGATCACCACGGCGTCGTTCGCCGGGCTGCGCGGGGTGTGGCCGCCGGCACTGACCGGGTGGCGCGGGTGGACCCGCGTGGTGCTCGGCATCGCCGCGGGCCTGCAGCACACGGTGGCGGCGGTGCGGTCGGCGAACCCGGACGCGGTGATCGTGCACGTCGAGGCCTCGTCGTTGGTGACGGCGTCACCCGCGGTGACGGCGTCGCCCTCGGCGTCCTCGTCGGCGTCGTCCGCGTCACCGCCGTCGTCGGCTCTCGTCACCGAGGCCGCGCTGCTCGAGGGACTCGGCTTCCTGCCGACCGACCTGGTGCTCGGCCGCGTCGACCCGACGCACGCGTTCCACGACTGGCTGCTGTCGCACGGGGCGTCCGCCGCCGCACTGGCCGAGCTGGTCGACGGAGCCGTGACGATCGACCTGCTCGGCGTCAACTACTACCCGGACCTGTCGCCCCGCCGGCTCGAGCACGGGCCGGACGGCATCGTGCAGCACGCCTACGACCGCTGGACCGAGGGGCTCGTCGCGTCCCTGACCCGGTTCGACACACGCTACGGGCTGCCGATGGTCGTGACGGAGACGTCGATCGAGGGCGACGACACAGTCCGGTCCGCCTGGGTGCGGGACTCCGTCGCCGCGGTCCGCTCGCTCGTGGACGCCGGCGTCGACGTCCGCGGGTGGACGTGGTGGCCGGTCTTCGACTTCGTGGACTGGTCGTACGCGTCCGGCGGCCGCAACGTCGAGGAGTTCGCGGTCGCGCCCGACGTCGTCGCCGAGCGCGCCGGCTCCGGCCGGAAGACGCCGTACCTGCGGCGGATGGGGTTGGTCCGGCTCGAGGAGCAGCCGGACGGCACGCTGGCCAGACAGCTGACGGGTGCCGCCGAGGCCTACCGAGCCGTCGCCGGCCAGGCGGGCGACACCGTGTCACGCGATCGGGCTGCGTCGGGCTGAGTCGCCAGCGGTCAGTGCCCCCGGTGCGTGCGGAGCGCGACGACCACCTGGTCCAGGAAGTCGTCCACCTGCCCCTGGTCGTAGCCCGCGCGGAACCGCGTCGGCGTGAAGCGCGCAGCCACCACGTCTTCGGGCTCGAGCGGGTCGACCGGCCGCCGCAGCTCGTACCCGGCGAGCGTGCGCTGCACCCGGTCCAGGAACGCATCCACGTCGTCCTGCTCGTAGCCCTCCCGCCACTTGGTCGTGCTGAACCGCTTGGCCCGTACATCCTCCGCGCGCATCGCGCCCCCCTCGTCGTGCCCCGATCCTGCCATGCCGGGCGTGCCAGCAGCAGTCAGGAGCAGCCACCTGTGGACAGGTGGTTGCCTGCGGGCGCGCTCCGAGCCTCCTGGCCGTCGTCCTGAACGAACTGCAGGCCAGCGGGGCGCCACTGGCGGCCGGTTCATCGAGTCCGGCGGCACAGTTCCCACCATGAACCGGATCGACGGCTTCCGCGCACGCACCCCGCGCTGGACGCACCAGCCCCCGCGCGAGCGTCTGACGCTCGCCGCGATCATCGTCCTCGGCGCCGTGCTGACGAGCTGGAACCTGGCGCGCGGCGGCGACTCGGAGTTCTACGCGGCCGCCGCCCGGTCGATGTCGGAGTCGTGGCCCGCGTTCTTCAGCGGCGCGTTCGACCCCGGCGCCACCGTCACGCTCGACAAGCTCGCCGGGTTCGCCGTGCCCCAGGCACTCAGCATCCGGCTGTTCGGCATGTCGACCGCCGCGCTCGCCCTGCCGCAGGTGCTCGAGGGCATCGTCACCGTGTGGGCCGTCTCACTCGTCGGCCTGCGCTGGGCCGGGTCCCGCGTCGGACTCGTGGCCGCAGCGCTCGCCGCGAGCACGCCGATCTTCGTGTCGATGTTCGGCCACCCGATGGAGGACGGGCTGCTCACGATGGCGCTCGCCGTCGCGCTCGTCTGGTGGCAGCGGGCGGCGATCGCGGGGACCTGGTGGCCGCTGCTGGTGTCGGGCCTGTTCGTCGGGATCGGGTTCCAGGCGAAGATGCTGCAGGCCTGGCTGGTCCTGCCGGCGCTGGTGATCGGGACGCTCGTGGCGGCGGGAGCGGGGCGGCGCTGGCGGCGCGGACTCGCACACGCGGGGATCCTGGTCGGCGCTGCGGTCGTGGCCTCGCTCGCGTGGATGGTCGTCGTCGCACTCCTGCCGACCGGCGCGCACCCCTACGTCGACGGGTCCACCGACGACGACGTGTTCGCGATGGTCTTCGGCTACAACGGGGTGGACCGGTTCCTGCCCGGACTGTGGCCCGGGGCGGTCGGCGCGCTCGGCGCCGTCGGGCACGCGGTCGGCGCCGCGGCGCAGCGCTTCGGCGCCGGCGGCGCGCACCGCGACCTGCTGCAGCTGTTCTCGGCCCGCTACGCCTCGCAGGTGGGCTGGTCGTGGCCCGCGGCACTGACCGGCATCGGGATCGGCGCGGTCCGCTCGTGGCAGCGACGCGCCGACCGGGAGGCCCGGGTCGCCGCCGCCACGCTGCTCACGGTGGTCGTGTGGCTGGCGACCGCCGTCGTGGTGCTGTCGGTATTGCGGCTCCCGCACACGGCGTACGTGGCCGCGGTCGGCGTGCAGCTCGCCGTGCTCGCGGCCGTCGGGTGGTGGGGTGCAGTGCGTTGTGTGACCGCTGCCGATCGGCGACTGCTGGCGGTGCCCGTCGCGTTGCTGGTGGTGCAGGGGGCATGGTGGTCGTGGCTGGCGTCGGCGAGCTCGGAACCGCTGCTGCTGGGGTCGGTGGCGGTCGGGCTGACGGTCGTCGCGCTCGTGGCGGTGCTGGTCATCGGTCTCCGGTCGGGCGACGGTGTCGTCTCCGGCATGCGCGGCATGCGCGGTCGTCGGGTCGTCGTCGGGGTGCTCGTCGCCGCGGTCGTCGCGGGCCCGGCGTGCTTCTCGCTGCAGGCGCTCGACGCCGCGCGGGACGGCAGCGGCGGGGATGCTTCTGTGGGGGCGGTCGCCGGGCCGTTCGGGGCGGGCGGCTTCGGGGCGGGTGCGGGGCGCCCGGCGTTCGGTTCGGGTGCCGGTCGGTCCGCGTTCGGCGGAAGCGCGGGTGCGAGCCGGACGGGAACCGGTGGCGGCGCGGGTGCGGGCCGGGCGGCGTTCGGCGGGCAGGTCCTGCCGGGCGGACGTTCGTCGCTCGGCTTCGGGGCGTCGGCGGCGTTCACGGTGTCGGCGCCCGACGTGATCGGCGGCCACACGCGGCTGTCGGCGGACGAGGCGTCCCTCGTGGCGACCGCCGAGCGCGAGGGCGGTGGGAAGGACGGCTCCCCGCTGTTCCTCGACGACTCGTGGCGCATCTCCGCCGACGTCATCGAGACCACCGGGGACCAGGTGCTGACGGACGGCGGGTTCTCCGGGCAGGTGCCCGTGTTCACGACGGCGCAGATCGAGTCCATGGTGCACAGCGGCGACACCCGACTGCTGGTCGTCTCCTCGAGCTCCCGCGCGCAGGACCCGGTGCGGCAGGCGGGCGCTGCCCTCGGCTGCACGGTGGTGCACCGGTGGGGGAGTGCGACGTCGGGGTTCGGCGGGCGAGGCGGCTTCGGCGGGACCGGGTCGTTCGCGCTCGAGCGCTGCGGTCTGTCATGATCAGCCCATGTCCGCGACCACTGCTCCGGAAGCCCGCCACGGCGGGACCCGTCGGCGTCGGACCGTCATCAACGCCGGTCGTCTCGGCCGGTGGACGGCTGGGTTCGTCGTCGTGCAGGCCGTCGCATCGGCGTGGCAGATCTCGGCGACGGCACCGGGTGCGCCCGATCGTGTGTACGCGTTCGCGTCGCACCCCACGTGGTGGCTCGTCGCGCTGACCGTGACGGTCGCCGTCGTCGGCTGGCGTCGGTCCGCACGCGCCGCGGCGTGGGGATCGTCCGACTCGCAGACCGTCCTGCGCCGTACGGTCCACGTGCAGATCGCGCTGACCGTGGCCGTGGTGATCGCGCTGCCCGTGCAGATGGTGTGGGTCGCGTGGGCGGTCCACCGCGGCGTGCTCGACCCGGTCACCCTGCCGAACGTGGTCCTGACCGTCCGGCACTACTGACCCCCTTGTCTGCCGGGCCCCGCCTGCTGGGCCCCGTGTTGTCGGCGATCTCCGCGCGAGGGGCCCGTTGTCACTCGACGGGGTGGTCGACCTCGTGTCGGAAGATCCGCTGCAGTTCCTGCATGGTGATGGGGTCCCCGGGCAGCGGGTGCCGGCTGTCGTCGGCGCGGAGTCCGTCGAGGACGATGCCGACCTGCCGACCGATGATCCGCCCGGCGTCGTCCGGGGGCAGGTTCGCGTAGCTGCCGATCCGGAACGCGGCGAACGTCACGTCGTTCGCGGTGACGTCGGCCCGGAGCGTGCCCTCGGTCTGGGCCGCGCGGACCAGTGCGTCGAGCTGGTCGTTCCACGTCGAGGTGAAGCGGTCGTTGTTCTCCAGCGCCACCATCTTCCGGTTGAGCCGCGGGATCGCGGGGTGCTCCTGCAGGACGTCGATGATGCCCGTCACCAACGCGACCACGGCCTCCCAGGCGGTCGGTCGTGCAGCGACCAGCGTTTCCACGCGCGTGAAGTGGCCGAGGAGCCGGGCGTGGAGTTCCCGGATGACGTCGTCGACGCTGGCGTACCGGCGGTAGAGCGTGGCGACGCCCACACCGGCCAGTTGTGCCAGCTGGACCATCGACGGGTCGGTGTCCTTGACGGCGTAGTGCGCTTCCGCCGCCGCGAGGATCGCCTCGCGGCTGCGCCGCACTTCGACACGTTCCGCTCGCGTGCGAGGGATCTCGGACATGGGAGCAATGTAGCCGGATTCCATGTGGAGACAAGTCTCCACTTAGGAGTATCGTTGCGGAGCGGCTCAGCCCACCCTGGCTGCCGTCACCCGGCTTCGCGACGGGACGACCTCGACCGATGGGCGTCCCCACGTGGCCGGATCACGAGGGCGCCTGCTTCCAGACCCGAACTCGAAGCAGGCGCCCTCACCCTGCGTCAGCGGGCGTTGACTCAGAGGGCGTGCGCGCCGAGCAGGGTGCCGGCCAACCACGTCGCCGCCAGGGCCGCCGCGCCGCCGATCACCACGCGCAACGCCGCGCGACCACGGGGAGCGCCGCCCAGCACCGCGCCCGTCGTGCCCGTCGCCGCCAGGGCGAGCAGCACCGCCACCACGATGACGGCGATGCGGACGGACTCGGGCACCAGCAGCGTCGCCAGGAAGGGCAGCAGCCCACCCACGGTGAAGGTCGCCGCGGACACCCAGGCCGCGCGCCAGGGGCTGACCACGTCGTCCTGCTCAGCCTGCTGCTCGGCGGCGACCCAGCGGTCGCGGACCTCGGGGCGACCGAGCTCGTCGGCGATCGTGCGCGCCGCGTCCTCGGAGACGCCGATCGAGCGGTAGGCGGCGGCGATGTCGGTGGATTCCACCGCCTCGGTCGCACGACGTGCGGCGCGGGCGGCCTGCCCGGTCTCCTGCGCGTCGCGGGCACCGCTCACCGAGACGTACTCGCCGAGCGCCATCGACACGGCCCCACCGACCAAGGCTGCCGCACCGGACGCCAGGACCGGGCCGACGGGTGCACCGGCACCGGCGACGCCGACGATCACCGCGGCGACGGACACGATGCCGTCGTTCGCACCGAGCAGTCCGGCGCGCAACCAGTTGAGCCGGGCGGCGCTGGTCGACTCGACCGGGTCGATGGTCGGCAGTGCGGGGACGGAGATGATGGCCATGACGACCAGGAAAGCACTCCCGAGCGCGCTTCGCTAGCCAGGAAAGGCTGCCCTGACCTGGGGTTTGTCAGGCCAGGCTTACCTCAGTCGGAGCAGGTCTGGGTGGTCCGCCACCCTCGATCACGCGGATCGCGACGCTGATCAGGTCGGGCTGCTCGCCGTCGGCAGCGAGCTGGTCGCGGATGCGTTCGCCGACCTCGCGCACGGTGTCCCCGGCGGGGCGGGCGTCGCTCGCCGCGATGCCGGCGGTGATCCTGACCGCGCCGCCCGAGCGGTCGATGTCGACGAGCACGTCGGGCTGCCGGAGCGCGAGCTTCACGGCGATCGCGTCCGCTGCGGCCTCGAGGATCGGCTGGGCGGGGAAGACGTCGTCCACACCGTCGATCGTGCGGAGCAGCCCGGTCAGGCGGCGTGACAGGTCTTGGTCGTCGAACACCGTGCTCCTCAGGGGACGTGGACGTCGTCGAACACGACGTCGATGCGGTCGATGACCAGGTCCGTGTGGCGCGCGAGGGCGTCCTCGATGCGCGCGCGGAGCTGGTCTGCGGTGGTCTCCGCGACGAGGCCGTACGCGATGCTCGCGGTGACCTCGACCCGGATCGGAGCGCCGGGGACACCGACGTCGCCGTCCAGGGTGCACCTGCCCATGACCAGCCCGCCCATCGTGTCGCCGGTGCGGCGGACCAGGCCGCGCACGGCGGCCTCGGTGATGGTCAGGCGGAGTCGGGGGTCCGGGTGCTCCACGGGGACGTCGCGGCCCGAGCGGACCTCGGACCGGATCGTGTCGAGCAGGCCGGAGATCCAGACGGAGTCGCGGTCGGGCTCCTCGTCGGCACGGCGCTGCATCGCGTCCCAGGACAGCTCACGCAGTCGCTGCATGCCGGACAGCGCCAGACGGCAAGCGGGGGAGCTCTCGATCGCGGCGTCGCGCGGGGTGCGACCACGGTCCAGGTAGGCGCCGAGTTCCTCCATGGTGTGGCCGTCGAGGTCGTCCTCGGGCACGGCGGCATCGTCGATCGTCATCGCCATGCCTCCATCTCCTGGAGCAGGAACCGCCTGGCCCGGGCGAGCAACCCCCGCACGGTCGAGGTGGGCAGCTCGAGGGCCTCACCGATCTCCTGGTAGCTGTACCCGGCCGTCTCACGGAGCAGCCAGCACCGGCGTTGGTCTTCGGGGAGCTTGTCGAGCGCTTCCCACACCGCGTCGAGCTGCAGCCGTGCTTCAACGATACGCTCCGGCGAATGCACGGCATCAGCTGGCGGATCGACCTGGGCGACGTCGTCGTGGTGCCGGCGGGAGCGGATGCGGTCGAGGGCCTTGCGCGTGATGATCTGCGTCACCCAGGCCCGGAACCGCGCGGGGGACTCGAGCTCGGACAGCCGCCGCCATGCGGTCAGGAAGGACTCCTGCACGACGTCGTCGGACTCCAGGTTCGAGCCGAGCATCTTCGCCGCGAACACCCGCAGCAGTGGTCCGTGTCGCCGCGCCAGGACCTCGAACGCCTGCACGTCGCCGTCCGCAGCACGGACGACCAGCGTGGCGTCTTCGGCGCCGGAGAGCGACTGCTGGTCCATCCTCGCCTTCCGGTCGGGTCTCGACCGCGGTGCGCTCGAACGGGTCCCCTCGATCGAGCATGCACCACGGGCCCTGACGATGTCCGGTCGGCGGCATCGCTGAACGACTCCCGAGCGTCGTGCCCGGATGTGTGACGAATCCCGTCCTCGGTGCGTCTGTATGAGGGAGACACACGACCGAGGGATGCATGGACCACGAGTACGACACCGCTGCGTTGCCGACCATCGGCAACGTGATCGCCGGCGACCCGGTCGCAGGCGAGCGGGTGGTCGGCGGAGACGAGTCGGACGGCCGACGTGGGCAGTGCGAGAGCGCGTTCGACCGCTGGGTCTGCGACCTGCCCGCCGGACACGACGGGCAGCACCGTGTCGTCACCGAGCGGCAGCGGGTGGAGTGGAACGACCGGGCAGCCGGTCACCGACTGGGTGGACTGGCGCGGCCCGCCGAGCACGTTGCCCGCGAGGCCCGCGCCGCCGAGCTCGGCTGACTCCCGCAGGACACCTCCGAACGCCTTCGACGACGGGGCTTCGCGGTAGCCTGGTCGGGACGACGAGGAGGACCGATGAGCGAGCGTGCTGCGCAGATCATCCGTGACGTCCGTGCCCGATCGGGACTGACCCAGCGAGAGCTCGCCGGTCGTCTGAGGATGCCGTCCTCTCGCATCGCCGCGTACGAAACAGCGGCAATCGACCCCAGTGTCAGCGTCCTCGACCGGATCGTCGCCGCGGCGGGACTCGACCTGGCCGTCGTTGATCGCGCCTCGGAGACTCCGGACGTCCGCAAGGCCCGACTCCGAGCCCTCGCATCGGACTCGGTCGACCGCAGCATGACGATCGAAGGCAAGCGGGTCGCAGGGCCTCGCACCGTGGCTGCGCTCGACGAAGGTCTCCTGCTCCGACGGATCACCTCGCACCGCCGGTGAGCCGGTACGAGGACACGCCTGTTTCCCCGGACGATGCCGTCGCGTTCGTCGAAGGTGTCGATTTTGATTCGAAAGCGGCGGTTGATGCCGCCGAGGACGCAGCACTCACCGCCGTGCTGAGCAGCCTGTTGAGCGCGCTCGACGAGGGTCTGCTCAGTGTTCCGGATCTGCTGCTCCACGGCACGCTGCAGGACCTGCACCAGACGGCATTCGAGCACATCTGGGACTGGGCCGGTCGGTTGAGGACCCGTGAGGTGAGCGTCGGGGTGGCTCCGGACCAGATCCGCGAGCAACTCCGAGCGACCCACGACGACCTCGACCTCCTGCTGACGGCGATGCCGCCGCGCGAGTTCGCCATGACGGCGCACTGGCGTTTTGTCCGGGTCCACCCCTTCGTCGACGGCAACGGGCGGATCACGCGGCTGTACGCGGACGCGATCCTCTTCGGTCTGTCAGGGGCCGTGTTCGACTGGCAGGCGGGCGACCCGTACTACCGGGCGCTGCGTCGGGCTGACGCCGACCTGTCCGTGCAGGCTCTCCTCGACCTGACTCCCGACCTCCGCCCAGCGGACTGAGCGCGCTTGCGGTCGCCAGCAACTCTCAGTCCTCGTCGCGCGACCGCGTCCTGCGGAATCGCTTGCCGGTCTCCTCGTCGACCGCGATGCTGCCCGTCGGCAGGTTCGAGAAGTCCGGCGCGATCAGGGTCGGCTGCTGCCCGGCACCGGGGAGCCCCATCGGGTCCGGAGTGTCGTCGAGCACCAGGATCGGGGTCTGCGCGGTCAGGGTGCGCCCGGCGAAGAAGTCCGGTGAGCGGTACCACCAGATCGCCATGAGCACGACACCGATCAGGATCGAACCGACCCCCACCACGGCGACAGCTCCGATCCCCAGGATGGTCACGTCCTTGCCGTCGTCGCCCTGCAGCCAGTCGGGCTGCGCGAACTGCACCAGGCCGTAGACGAACGTCACCGCCAGCGTCAGACCGCCGAGCAGGGGGACCAGGCCGCGCATGACGAAGTTGCGCACGGTCGTGAACAGCGTGCGCCGGTAGACCCACACGCACGCGAAGCCGGTCAGCCCGTAGTAGAAGGCGATCATCAGCCCGACCGAGCCGATCAGCGCGGTCAGCAGGTTCGTCGAGATGACGGTGAACAGCACGTAGAACGCGATGGACGCGATCCCCATCCCGAGCGTCGACCAGGTCGGCGTCAGGAAGCGCTTGTGGATGCGGGCGAAGTGGGGTGGCAGCGCCTTGTAGACGGCCATCGACAGCGCGGTGCGGGCCGTGGGCATGATCGTCGTCTGGGTGGACGCCGACGCCGAGGTCAGGATCGAGAACGACAGCAGGGCCATCGCGGCGTGCCCGATGAACGACGTGCCGAACAGCGCCGGCCCGATCGCCGAGAACACGTCGTCCGCGTTGCCCTGCGCGCCGAGGCCGATGCCCTTGGTGCCCACACCCGCGAACGCGATCGCGGCGATCGAGACGAGCGCGTAGATGACCAGCAGCAGCACGGTGCTGATGACCGCTGCGCGCCCGGGGGTCTTCTCCGGGTCCTTCGTCTCCTCGTTCAGGGACACCGCCGTGTCCCAGCCCCAGTAGATGAAGATCGCGGTGAGCATCGCGGGTGCGATCACGGACCCGAAGTCCATGCCGCTCGGCCACAGCCACGACAGCGACGGGGTGAGGGAGCCCTCGACGCCCGTGCCC
Source organism: Microbacterium sp. M1A1_1b (assembly GCF_053345565.1). NCBI lineage: Bacteria > Bacillati > Actinomycetota > Actinomycetes > Micrococcales > Microbacteriaceae > Microbacterium > Microbacterium sp. M1A1_1b. Next base: position 241,452 of record NZ_JBKFAJ010000005.1, on the reverse strand, counting down.
GTGCCCACCCGGACGAGCGCGACGACCGCGAACATCACGAGCACGAGCACCTCGATCCCCAGAAGCACGTACTGCAGTCGGGCCGACACCTCGACGCCGACGTAGCAGATGAAGGTCATCACGGCGATCCAGGCCACCCCGGCCACGGTCGACCAGAGCGTGCTGTTCCCGAGCGCGCTGACGGCGGGGTCGTTCGTGACGACGCCGACGAACGAGAAGCCGTAGGACCCGGCGATCTGCGCCAGGTTCGCCATCACGATCACGTCGGCGGCGATGATGCCCCACCCACCGAGCCAGCCCGTGACCGCACCGAACGCCCGGGTCGCCCACGTGAAGGTCGTGCCGCAGTCCGGGTCCTCGCGGTTGAGTTCCTGGTAGGCCACCGCGATCATCCACATCGGGATGAAGGCCAGCAGCATGATCGCGGGGGCCTTGACGCCCGCCAGCAGTGCTCCGCCGCTGGCCACGACCAGGCCCAGGCTCGCCGCCAGGCTGTAGGCGGGGGCGGTGGACGAGATCCCCATCACGACGCTGCCCATCAGCCCGATGGCACCGGGTCGCAGGCCCTTCTCGGTACTGACCGTCGCTGTCGACGCCGTCACGACCCGTTCGTCTCGCATGGCCCACCACACCTCTCTCGACCGAGGCGGCAACGGATTCCGTCGCCGGAGTTCCACGTCACCGTGGAAATGAGCACTGAAACTAGTGGTTCACGACGGTTTCCGCACCTGTCTGAGCGGATCTGGAGATCAGGAGCGTGCGCGCAGGAACGCGACCTGCCGCTCCCAGTGGCGGAACCCACCGCCCTCGTGCCCGTTGTACGGGTACACCTCGATCTGCTTGTCGGCCGATCCCAGGGCGTTGTAGGCGGCGAAGGTGGTCCGCGGCGGCACCACCTCGTCCATGAGCGCGACCGAGAACAATGCGGGCGCCGTGATCCGGGCGGCGAAGTTCACGCCGTCCAGGTACGACGCCGTCGTCCACACCGTCTCGGCGGCGTCCCGGTGCACGGCCAGGTACCGGACCAGCTCCTGGTACGGGTCGCTCACCGCGACGTCGGCACCGTGCTCCCAGTCGCACAGGAACGCCACGTCCGGCAGCACCGCGACGATCGGCCCGACGTGCGCCTGCACCAGCGCGGCCGCGGCGATCGCGATCCCACCGCCCTGGCTGCCCCCGGTCAGTGCGATGCGCTCCGGGTCGACACCCGGCAGCGTCCGCACGGCGTCGACGAGCCGGACGGCGTCCGTGTACACGCGGCGGTAGAAGTGGTCTTGGGGGCGCTCGATGCCGCTCGTCATCCACCCGCCGATGTGCGGCCCGGCACCGTGCGGGTCCGGGGTGTCCCCGCCGCCCCATCCGCTGCCCTGGCCGCGGGTGTCCATGACGACGTGCAAGTACCCGGCGAGTGCCCACGCGATCCGCTCGCCCGGGCGGCTGCGCCCGCCGTTGTACCCGAGGTACTCGACGACGACGGGCAACGGTTCTGACCCGGATCCGGCGGGTCGGGTGACCCAGGCGCGCACGGGGTCGGCGGCGAAGCCCGGGAACGTCAGGTCCTCGATCACCAGTCCGGTGACCGGGGTGTCGGCCGGGGTGGTCTCGGGCCGGGCGCCGGTGCGGTCGGCATCGGCGCGTGCCTGGGCGATCGTGTCGGCCCAGAACGCGTCGAAGTCGTCCGGCACGCGGACGGTCGGTCGGTGGGTGCGGAGCTCTGCGAGGGGCAGGTCGGTCAGCGGCATCGGTGTCCTCCGGGGACGATCATGCCCCCGGTGCCCGTGTGACGGGTACCGGGGGCACGGTGATCGGGTGGGTCAGGACGCCGCGACGGCGTCCCGGTAGTGGGCCAGCACCTGGGGGTGCGGGTCCGCGGCGACGGTCGTCGTCTGCAGCAACCACGTCGGCAGGGTGCCGGTGAGTGCCCACGCGGCCTGTCGGGCAGCGCCGGCGGCGACGTACTCGCCCGGTTCGGGCAGGTGCACGTCGCGACCGAACACCTGCGCGGCGATCGTCCGCACGGCCTGGTTGCGTGCGGCACCGCCGATCAGCAGCAGGCGCTCCACGGTGACACCGGCGTCCTCGACGGCAGCGAGTCCGTCGGCCAGTGCACAGAGCATGCCCTCGAATGCCGCTCGGGCCAGGTGGGCCCGGTCGGTCGTCGTCGGGGTCATCCCCAGCAGGGACGCGGTGGCGTCCGGGCGGTTCGGCGTGCGTTCGCCGACGAAGTACGGCACCAGGACGAGTCCGTCGGCACCGGCCGGCGCGCCCAGTGCGAGCTCGCCGAGCTCGCCGTGGTCGACGCCGAGCAGGCCACCGATCACCTCGAGCACGCGGGCCGCGTTGAGCGTCGTGACGATCGGGAGGCGCGCCCCCGTCGCGTCGGCGAAGCCCGCCACGGTCCCGCTCGGGTCCGCGAGCGCGGCGTCGGTCACGCCGAAGACCGTCCCGCTGGTCCCGAGGGACACTGCGACGTCGCCCGGGCCGAGGCCCAGGCCGAGCGCCGCGCCGGCGTTGTCGCCGGTGCCGGCGCCGACGACCAGGCCGTGGTGTGCGACCCCGCCCCCGGCGAGCGGCACGTCGGTGTCGAGCGTGGCCATCGGCTGGTCGGCGGCGACGACCCGGGGGACGACGACACCGTCCGTGGCACCGTCACCCGCGACGCGCATCGGGCGACCGAGTGCCAGCGTGAACAGCTCCGGGTCGTACTCCCGACGAGCGGGGTCCCAGTACGCGGTGCCGCTGGCGTCCGACGCATCGGTCGCCAGGGCGTCGAGATCGGGGCCGAGCGGGCTGACGTCCGCGGGCCCGTGTCCGCGCAGCCGCCACGACAGCCAGTCGTGGGGGAGTGCGACCGCGGCCACGCGGTCGGCGTTCGCCGGCTCGGCGTCGCGGAGCCACCGCAGCTTGGTACCGGTGAACGAGGCCACCGGGACCAGTCCCGTGCGGGCGACCCAGGCCTCCCGGCCGAGTTCGTCGACCATCTGCGCTGCCGCGTCGGCGCTGCGGACGTCGTTCCACAGCAGCGCGTCGCGGACCACGCAGCCCTCGGCGTCCAGGGCGACCATGCCGTGCTGCTGTCCGGCGATCGCCACGGCGGCGACGTCGTCGAGCCCGCCGGCGTCCGCGATCGCGGCGCCGAGCGCGGTCCACCAGTGCTCCGGGTCGACCGAGGTGCCGTCCGGGTGCGACGCGCGGCCCTCGCGGACGACGGCACCGGTGCGGGCGTCACGGATGGTGACCTTGCAGGACTGGGTCGAGGAGTCGACCCCGGCGACGAGCGTGCCGTCGCCTGGGTCGACCGCGCCCGGTCGGATGTCCGACATCAGTTCCGCGCGCCCATGAGGTGCTCGACGGCCAGCTGCTGCAGGCGGACGAAGCCGAAGCCCTTGGCGCCGAAGTAGGCGTCGGCGTCGAAGTCCTCGAACGCGCTGCGGTCGGCGAGCACGTCGTCGTAGGTCTCACCCGGGTTGAGCGTCGGGGTGCTCAGCTCGTCGACCTTGGACGCGGCGAGTGCGGCCTGCACCTCGGGGTCGGCGCGGAAGGCCTGCGCACGCTCCTTGAGCAGCAGGTACATGCGCATGTTCGCCGCGGCGGAGTCCCAGACGCCGGAGATGTCCTCGGTGCGGCTCGGCTTGTAGTCGAAGTGGCGGGGGCCGTCGTACGCGACACCGCCCTGGGGAGCACCGTGCTCGAGCAGGTCGACGAGCGAGAACGCGTTCTGCAGGTCGCCGTGACCGAACACCAGGTCCTGGTCGTACTTGATGCCGCGCTGGCCGTTCAGGTCGATGTGGAAGAGCTTGCCCTGGTACAGCGCCTGGGCGATGCCGGCCGTGAAGTTCAGGCCCGCCATCTGCTCGTGGCCGACCTCGGGGTTCACGCCGAACAGCTCCGGACGCTCGAGCGTGTCGATGAACGCGATCGCGTGGCCGAGGGTCGGCAGCAGGATGTCGCCGCGGGGCTCGTTCGGCTTCGGCTCGATCGCGAACCGGATGTCGTAGCCCTTGTCGGTGACGTACTGCGCGAGCAGGTCGACGGACTCCTTGTAGCGGGAGAGCGCGGCCTGCACGTCCTTGGCGGAGTCGTACTCGGCGCCCTCGCGGCCACCCCACATCACGAAGGTCTTCGCGCCGAGCTCGGCGGCCAGGTCGACGTTGCGCAGCACCTTGCGGAGCGCGAAGCGGCGGACCTGGCGGTCGTTCGAGGTGAAGCCGCCGTCCTTGAAGACCGGGGCGGAGAACAGGTTCGTCGTGACCATCGGCACGATGATGCCGGTCGACTCGAGCGCGCCCTTGAGGCGGTCGATCTGGGTCTGGCGCTCGGCGTCGGTCGAGCCGAACGCGAACAGGTCGTCGTCGTGGAAGGTCAGGCCGTAGGCGCCGAGCTCGTCGAGCTTCTCGACTGCCTCGACCACGTCGAGCTGGGGGCGGGTGGGTCCGCCGAAGGGGTCCGAGCCGTTGTAACCGATGGTCCAGAGACCGAAGGAGAACTTGTCTGCACGGGTGGGCGTCGCTGCCATGGGGGTCACCGTTCGTCGTCGAAACAAAATGTTGCCGCGCCCAACATAAGCGGTAGTGTTGACTCTGGCAAGGACGTGATCGCAAGGGAGCGAACGGATGGCACGCAGACCCCTCCGGGTGGCGATGATCGGGCACGGCTTCATGGGAGCCGCGCACTCACAGGCATGGCGGACGGCGCCCAGGTTCTTCGACCTCGACGCCGAACCCGAGATGAGCGTGGTCGTCGGACGTGACCCCGACCGGACCGAAGCGGCTCGTGTGCAGTACGGCTGGCAGCGTGCGTCGACCGACTGGCGCGCCGTGGTCGCCGACCCGGACATCGACGTCGTCGACGTGGTGTCGCCCGGGTCCTCCCACGTCGAGGTCGCCGTCGCCGCACTGCAGGCCGGCAAGCACGTGCTGTGCGAGAAGCCGCTCGCCAACACCGTGGCCGAGGCCGAGGCGATGGTCGACGCCGCCCGCGCAGCACGCGAACACGGTGTCCGCGCCATGGTCGGGTTCAGCTACCGCCGCGTGCCCGCCATCGCGTTCGCGCGCCAGCTGGTGCAGGACGGCAGGATCGGGACCGTCCGGCAGGTCCGCGCGCTGTACCTGCAGGACTGGCTGACCGACGAGGAGGGCCCGATGACGTGGCGCCTCGACAAGTCGCTCGCCGGCTCCGGCTCGCTCGGTGACATCGGCGCGCACGCGATCGACATGGCCGAGTTCGTCACCGGCGCACAGCTCGCCAGCGTCTCCGGCACGCTCGAGACCTTCGTGCGCGAACGCCCGCTGCTGGGCGAGGGCGTCGGGCTGTCCGGCACGGCGTCGAGCGAACGGGGCCAGGTCACGGTCGACGACGCCGCGTTCTTCCTCGGCCGGCTCAGCGGCGGCGCTGCCGACGGCGCGATCGGCACCTTCGAGGCCACTCGCTACGCGACCGGCCGGAAGAACGGGCTGACGCTCGAGGTCTCCGGCTCGACGGGCGCGATCCAGTTCGACCTCGAGTCCATGAACGAACTCCGCCTGTACGAGTCCTCCGCCCCCGCCGGCGAGCAGGGCTTCCGGCGCATCCTGGTCACCGAACCCGAGCACCCCTACATGGCGGCGTGGTGGCCGACCGGGCACCTGATCGGGTACGAGCACACGTTCAGCCACCAGGTGAAGGACTTCGTCGACGCGATCACCGCCGGCACCGACCCGTCCCCGTCGTTCGAGGACGGCCTGCACGTGCAGCGCGTGCTCGACGCCGTCGAACGCAGCGCCGCCGACGGCAGCAGCTGGACGCCCACCACCACCGGATCGGATGCCGCATGAGCCCCCAGCGCCAGGCCCTCGTCGTGCGCGGCGGCTGGGACGGCCACCAGCCGGTCGAGACCACCGACGCCTTCCTGCCCTTCCTGCGCGAGAACGACTTCGACGTCCGGGTGTCCGACTCCACCGCGGTCTACGCCGACGCATCCGTCATGGACTCCGTCGACCTGATCGTGCAGGTCGTCACCATGTCGACGATCGCCGACGACGAGTTCGCCGGGCTGCAGCGGGCCGTGCTCGGCGGTGCCGGACTCGCCGGCTGGCACGGCGGCATCGCGGACGCCTTCCGGAACACCGCCGACTACCTGCACATGGTCGGGGGACAGTTCGCCCACCACGCCGCCAAGCCGCCGGCAGAACGCAGCGGCGAGCAGTCCGACAACTACATCCCGTACACGGTGCACATCACCGACCTCGGCCGGTCGCACCCGATCACCCAGGGGATCGAGGACTTCGACCTGGTCACCGAGCAGTACTGGGTGCTCAGCGACGAGTACAACGACGTGCTGGCCACCACCACGCAGGATGCCCGCGACTTCGACGCCTGGAACCGCCCGGTCACCGCACCCGCGATCTGGACCCGGCAGTGGGGACAGGGTCGCGTGTTCGTCTCGGCACCCGGGCACCGGCTCGAGGTCGTCGAGTCGCAACCGCTCCGCACCGTCATCGAACGGGGGCTCCTGTGGGCAGCCCGATGAGAGTCGGCATGGTCGGCGTCGGGAACATCAGCCGCCAGTACCTCGAGCACCTGCCGTCCCTGCCGAACCTGCGCCTGACCGCGGTCGCCGACCTGGACACCGAGCGCGCCGCAGCCGTGGCGACCGAGCAGGGCGTGCTGGCCCTCAGCGTCGACGAGCTGCTCGCGCACGACGAGGTCGACGTCGTCCTCAACCTGACGATCCCCGCAGCGCACGCCGACGTCGCCACCCGGGCGCTCGCCGCGGGCAAGCACGTCTACGGCGAGAAGCCCCTGGCGACCAGCACCGCCGAGGCCGCTCCCGTGCTCGAACACGCCCGTGCCGCCGGCCTGCGCGTCGGCAGCGCACCCGACACCGTGCTCGGCACCGGCATCCAGACCGCCCGAGCAGCGCTCGACGACGGCGCGATCGGCCAGCCCGTCGGTGCAGCGGTGTCCTGGAGTGCCCCCGGGCACGAGCTCTGGCACCCGGCGCCGGCGTTCTACTACCAGCCGGGCGGCGGACCGCTGCTCGACATGGGGCCGTACTACCTGACCAGCCTGGTGTCGTTCTTCGGCCCCGTCGTGCGGGTCAGCGGCAGTGCCACCCGGTCCGCCCGCCAGCGCACCGTCGCGACCGGCCCCGCTGCCGGCACCCCGATCCCGGTGGACATCGACACCCACGTGGTCGCGATCCTCGAGCACGAGAACGGCGTCGTCTCGACGGTCACCGTCTCGTTCGAGGTCTGGGCCACCCGGTCGCCGCTGTTCGAGGTGTACGGCACCGCCGGCACCCTGGCCGTGCCCGACCCGAACGCGTTCTCGGAGACCGCGGCCATCGCGACCGCCGACGACCGCACCTGGCACGACCTGCCGGTCCGCGCGGGGTACGCCGACGCGGGCCGCGGGTACGGGCTCGCCGACATGGCGCACGCCATCGACACCGACCGCCCCCACCGGGCGTCCGGGGAACTGGCGTACCACGTGCTCGAGGTGATGGAAGCGGTCGGCACCGCCGCTCGCGAGCACACGGTCGTGCCCGTGACGTCGCGGGTCGAGCGACCCGCGACGGTCCCGTTCGACGCACGACCCGACACCTGGTGACCCACGCGACGGAAGGAAGCACCATGACGGACGCACCACGAGCCTCCGGTCCGGCGACGACGCCGACCAGGCCCGTCACCCTGTTCACCGGCCAGTGGGCCGACCTGCCCTTCACCGAGGTGGCCCGACTCGCCGGCGAGTGGGGCTACGACGGGCTGGAGATCGCCTGCTGGGGTGACCACCTGGACGTCCGTCGTGCTGCGACGGACCCAGAGTACGTCGCCGACCGCAAGCGGATCCTGGCCGACAACGGCCTGCAGGTCTGGACCATCGCGAACCACCTGGTCGGACAGGCGGTGTGCGACGACCCGATCGACCAGCGGCACGAGGACATCGTCCCGCCGCACGTGTGGGGCGACGGCGACCCCGAGGGCGTCCGCCAGCGCGCCGCCGAAGAACTGCAGTGGACCGCCCGGGCGGCTGCCGCGATGGGCGTCGACACCGTGACCGGGTTCTCGGGCTCGTCGATCTGGAAGACCGTCGCGGGGTTCCCGCCGGTGCCGCCGTCGATGATCGACGCCGGGTACCAGGACTTCCACGACCGCTGGTCACCGATCCTCGACGTGTTCGAAGAGGTCGGGGTGCGCTTCGCGCTCGAGGTGCACCCGTCCGAGATCGCGTACGACTACTGGACGGCCAAGCGCACGCTCGAGGTGTTCGCCGACCGGCCGGCGTTCGGGTTCAACTTCGACCCGTCGCACTTCGTCTGGCAGGACCTCGACCCCGCCGCGTTCCTGCTCGACTTCGCCGACCGGGTGTACCACGTGCACTGCAAGGAGTCGGTCAAGCAGCTCGACGGTCGCAACGGCCGACTGTCCTCGCACCTGCCGTGGGGCGACCCCCGGCGCGGGTGGGACTTCGTGACCGCCGGCCACGGCGACGTGCCCTGGGAGCGCGTGTTCCGCGTGCTGAACCACATCGGGTACGCCGGGCCGACCAGTGTCGAGTGGGAGGACGCCGGCATGGACCGACTCGTCGGCGGGCCCGAGGCGCTGGCGTTCGTCCGGCGGCTCGGCACCATCGCGCCGCCCGAGGCCTCGTTCGACGCCGCGTTCTCGCGGTCGCGCTGAGCGGGATGGCGACGGCGACGGGCGGCGTGGGCGGCGCGCGCGGCGTGGGTGGCGCGGTTCCGCGCCGGAACACCGCGCGCGTACTCCGGCTCGTCCACCAGGAGGGCCCCGTCACGCGCGCCGAGGTCACCCGACGCACCGGCCTGAACCGCTCGACGACCCTGGCGCTCGTCGGCGAACTCGTGGCGCTCGGTCTGGTGCACGAGTCCGACGGCGGCGCACCCGGTACGGCGGCTGCCACCGCGGCCGGGGGCCGTGTCGCCGTCGGCGCAACCGCGTCCAGCGCCAGCGCCGGTGCCGGTGCCGGTGTCGGCGCCGGCGTCGGTGTCGGGCGGCCGAGCCCCGTCGTCCGTGCGTCGTCCGACGTGGTCGCGGTCGCCGTCACGGTCGAGATCGACGCGGTCACGGTCGCACTCGTCGGACTCGACGGCACCATCCGGCACCGTGTGACGTCCCCGACGACATCGCGCCCCACCGCACCCCAGGCCGTGGCCGCCGTCGCCACGATGCTCGACGACCTGGCCGACACCATGCGCCCCTTCCGGACGGTCGGCATCGGTGTCGCGATCCCCGGCACGGTCCGCGTCGAGGACGGCCTGGTCCGGTACGCCCCGCACCTCGGCTGGCGCGACGAGCCCTTCGCCGAGCCGCTCGCCGCTGCGACCGGCCGCCCGGTGCGCGTGGCGAACGACGCGAACCTCGGCGCCTTCGCCGAGCACCTGTACGGCAGCGGCCGAGGAGTTCGGGACCTCATCTACCTGAACGGTGGCGCGTCCGGCATCGGTGGCGGCGTCATCAGCGCCGGCCGGCCCCTGAGCGGCGCCGACGGGTACGCCGGCGAGCTCGGGCACACCTTCGTCGCCGACAACGGGATCCGCTGCCACTGCGGCGCCTTCGGGTGCCTGGAGACCGAGGCCTCGCGTGCCGACCTGGTCGCGGTCACCGGGGTCGCCGCGGACGACCTCCCCGCGTTGGGCCGGGCACTCGCCGCCGGCGGGCCCGAGGTGCAGGCGGTCGTCGACCGGCAGGTCGCGGCGCTCGCCACCGGACTGCGCAACGCGATCCACACCGTCAACCCCGAGGTCGTCGCGCTCGGCGGCTTCCTCGGCACCCTGCTCGGGCACGTCGGCGACCGCATCGTGGACGCCGTCCGCGCGCAGTCGATGGCCGCGATGGCCGACCGCGTCCGCATCGTCCCCACCGCGCTCGGCGCGGACGTGCTGCTGCGCGGCGCGGCCGAGATCGGCTTCCGCGACCTGCTCGACGACCCCACCCGCTCTGCCCTGCAACAGGAAGCGACCACACCATGAGCACCACCGCAACCGATTCCCAGAACGCCACCACCCAGCGCGTCAGCGTCCTGCTCGGACAGGACGACCTGACCATCGAGGACCGCCCCGTCCCCGCCGTCGACCCGGGCGACGTGCTAGTGCAGGTCGCCGCCGTCGGCGTGTGCGGTTCGGACGTGCACTACTTCCGGCACGGCCGCATCGGGGACTTCGTCGTCGAGCAGCCGCTCGTCCTTGGGCACGAGCTGTCCGGCACCGTCGTGGCCGTCGGCGACGGCGTCGACCCGTCCCGCGTGGGGGAGCGCGTCGCCATCGAGCCGCAGCGCCCCTGCCACCGCTGCGCCCAGTGCCTGGCCGGCCGCTACAACCTCTGCCCGCACATGCGCTTCTACGCGACACCGCCCGTCGACGGCGCGTTCGCCGAGTTCGTCACGATCGAGGCCGAGTTCGCGCACACGCTGCCCGATGCGGTGTCGTTCGAGGCCGGTGCGCTGCTCGAACCGCTGTCGGTCGGCATCGCCGCGGTCCGCAAGGCCGGCATCGTCCCCGGCTCGTCGGTGCTCATCGCCGGGGCTGGCCCGATCGGCATCATCTGCGCGCAGGCAGCGCGGGCGTTCGGCGCGACCCGCATCGTCATCAGCGACCTGGTCGCCGAACGCCGCGAGCGTGCCCTGTCCTTCGGTGCGACCGAGGTCGTCGACCCCACCGTCGTCGACGTCACCGCGGACATCACCCCCGTCGACGCGTTCATCGACGCCAGCGGAGCACCCCGCGCGGTGTCGGACGGCATCAAGGCGGTCGGCCCCGCCGGCGCGGCGGTCCTGGTCGGGCTCGGCAACTCCGAGATGACCCTGCCGGTCGAGCATGTCCAGAACCTCGAGGTCACCGTCACCGGCATCTTCCGGTACACGAACACGTGGCCGGTCGCGATCGAGCTCGTCGCGTCGGGGCAGGTCGACCTGGACTCGCTGGTCACCGGCCGGTTCGGGCTGGACGACGTGCGGCAGGCGCTCGAGAGCGACACCGACCCCGAGTCGCTGAAGTCCGTCGTGTACCCGGGCGGCGTCCCCGCCTGACCTGCGCGATGCGCGGCATCGCACCCCGCTGCACACATCGCGCCCCGTTCCGGCGTGGCGCGATGTGCGTGCAGGGGTGCGATCCGCCCGTCAGCGTGCCCCGGGGCGGACGGGAGGCTCGGCGCGGGTCCGGCACCGAGCCTCCAGTCGGTGCGTGCCCCGGAACGGGGGCCACCCCCGCGTCACCGGGACGCGCTACGGTTCGCGCATGACCGTCGCTCCGCCGCCGCAGCGCACCGATCGCCGAGCCCTCGTGTCCTGGGCGCTGTGGGACTGGGGCTCCGCGGCCTTCAACGCGGTCGTGACCACCTTCGTCTTCAGCACCTACCTGGCCAGCCGCGCCTTCGTCGACCCCGCGCTCGTCGCAGCCGAGGACACCTCCGCGGCCGCGAAGCAGGCCGTCGAACGGGAACTCGCGCACAACGCCGGGGTCGTCTCGACGGCACTGACCATCGCCGGCATCGTCGTCGCGTTGGTCGCCCCCGCGGTGGGTCGGCTCGCGGACTCGTCCGGACACCGTCGCCGCTCGGTGCTCGTCGCCACGATCGGCGTCGCCCTGTCGATCGGCGCGATGGTGTTCGTCGCCCCGAGCCAGCCGTTCCTGGTGCTGGGGGCAGCTCTGATCGGCATCGGGACCGCCGCGTACGAGATCGCCTGCGTCGGCTACAACGCGATGCTCGGGCAGGTGGCGGTCGGGCAGAAGACCGGCCGCGTGTCCGCGATCGGGTGGGCGGCGGGGTACTTCGGCGGCATCGTGCTGCTGGTCGTGCTGCTGGTGCTGTGCATCCAGGACTTCGGCGCCGGCGACACCGCGGGGTTGCTGAACCTGCCGGCCACCGTGGCGTCCGGGCAGTGGGACGTGCGGGTCGCGATCGGCATCGCCGCGATCTGGCTCGCCGTCAGCTCGATCCCGCTGTTCCTGGTCGTCCCCGAGGCACCGGCGGACCCCACGCGTCGTGGCTCCCTGTGGTCGGCCTACCGCGACCTCGGGCGGGACATCGCCCGGCTGTGGCGCGAGCGCCGGAACGTGCTGTCGTTCCTGGTCGCCAGTGCCGTGTTCCGCGACGGCGTCGGGGGCGTGTTCACGTTCGGCGGGATCATCGCCGCACAGGTCTTCGGCTTCAGCGCGTCCCAGGTCATCCTGTTCGCCATCGCCGCCAACATCGTCGCGGGCGTCGCGACCTTCGCCTCGGGCCGGCTCGACGACCGGTTCGGGTCCCGCGTGCTCATCATGGTCTCGCTCGTCGGACTGGCCGTGTGCGGTGCTGCGGTGTTCTTCGTCGGGTCGGCGCCGATCGGCTTCTGGGTGCTCGGGTTGGCGCTGTGCGCCTTCGTCGGGCCCGTGCAGTCGTCCTCGCGGGCGTACCTGAGCCGGCTGGCGACCCCGGGTCGCGAGGGTGAGCTGTTCGGCCTGTACGCCACGACCGGTCGCGCGGCGTCGTTCATCGCTCCCGCCATGTTCGGCATCGCGGTCACCCTCGGCGGGTCCACGCGCTTCGGCATCATCGGTGTCGTGGTGGTGCTCGTCGCGGGGCTGGTGCTGATGGCGTTCGTGCGGGACGAGGGCCGCGCGGCGCGCTGAAGTCCGCGCGGGCGGGTCTGCCGACCTGGAACGACACGTCCGCTGTCGTACGACGTCGCAGGTGTCGCGCGGCCGGTCGAGTGCCGCAGGTGCGACATGTGCGTTGTCGTACGACATCGGTGGTGTCGCGCGGGTGGTCGCCCGCCGTGGTTGCGGGGGTCCGCCGCGGCACCGCACGAGTCCGGCGTGCGTTGGTGCGCCGCAGTCGGGTGCGCCAGGATGGGGACATGACCGACCAGCGGATCGCCGTCGTCGTCCTCGCCGCCGGGCAGGGCACGCGCATGAAGTCCTCGACCCCGAAGGTGCTGCACCGGCTCGCCGGCCTGCCGCTCATCGCGCACGTGCTGCGGACGGCCGAGTCCCTCGAGCCCGCGCACATCGCCGTGGTGGTCCGCCACGAACGTGAGCGCGTCGCCGCCGAGGTCACCGAGCGGATGCCCGACGCCGTCGTCGTCGACCAGGACGAGGTCCCCGGCACCGGCCGCGCGGTCGAGGTCGCCGTCCAGGCCCTGCCCGCGGACTTCGACGGATCGGTCGTCGTGCTCTCCGGTGACGTCCCGCTCGTCGACCCGGCGTCCCTCCGTCGCCTGGTCCAGGCCCACACCACGGCGACGAACGCGGTCACCTTCCTCAGCGCGATCGCACCCGACCCGACCGGACTGGGCCGCATCCTGCGTGACGAGCACGGTGCGTTCGTGGGGGTCGTCGAGCACAAGGACGCCACCGACGAGCAGCGGACCATCACCGAGGCGAACGCGGGCATCTACGCCTTCGACGTGACCCACCTGCGTGCCGTGCTGCCGCAGCTGACGACCGCGAACGTGCAGGGCGAGAAGTACATCACCGACGCGCCGTCCCTCATCGCCGCACGCGGCGGGCGCATCGACGTGCTGCGCTTCGACGACCCGTGGCTGCTCGCCGGCATCAACGACCGCGCACAGCTCGCCGACGCCGCACGGGTGCTCAACGACCGCATCGTCCGGGCGCACCAGCTGGCGGGCGTGTCCGTGCAGGACCCGCGGTCGACGTGGATCGACCTCGACGTGACGATCGAGCCGGACGCCGAGATCCTCCCCGACACGCAGCTCATCGGGGCCACCGCCATCGCTGCGGGTGCCGTCGTCGGACCGGGGACGACCCTGCGCGACACCGAGGTCGGTGCCCGCGCCACGGTGAACCGCGTCGACGCCACGCTGGCGGTCATCGGCGACGACGCCTCGGTCGGGCCGTTCGCGTACCTGCGTCCGGGGACGGCGCTGGGCGACCACGGCAAGATCGGCACCTTCGTCGAGACCAAGAACGCCACGATCGGCCGCGGCAGCAAGGTGCCGCACCTGTCCTACATCGGCGACGCCGAGGTGGGCGAGGACTCGAACATCGGGGCGAACACCATCACCGCGAACTACGACGGTGTGCACAAGCACCGCACCGAGGTCGGCTCGCACGTCCGTACAGGCTCGCACAACGTCTTCGTCGCCCCCGTTAGGATTGGTGACGGGGCGTACACCGGTGCAGGCACGACGGTCCGCAAGGACGTGCCGGCCGGGTCGCTCGCGATCAGCTACGCCCCACAGCGCAACACCGACGACTGGGTCTCCGAACACCGACCCGGCACGCCGGCGGCCGAGGCGGCTCGGCGCGCGCACGGAGCATGACACCTTCTCGACGGCCACCGGTCGTCACACGGGGGCCCGGATCCGGGTCCCCGGCCACACGGCCCAGCTGGGCCAGGGAGTGAGTACGGCACTTGTCCGGAATCAAGATCACCGGCCAGAAACGACTCGTCCTCGTCTCCGGGCGAGCACACCCCGAGCTGTCGGAGCAGATCGCCGAGGAACTCGGCGTCGACCTCGTCCCGACGGATGCCCGAACGTTCGCGAACGGTGAGCTCTACGTCCGCTTCGACGAGTCGGTCCGCGGCTGCGACGCGTTCGTCATCCAGTCGCACACGTCGCCCATCAACGAGTGGCTGATGGAGCAGCTCATCATCGTCGACGCGCTCAAGCGTGCGTCGGCCAAGCGCATCACGGTCGTCGCGCCGTTCTACCCGTACGCGCGTCAGGACAAGAAGGGCCGTGGCCGCGAACCGATCTCGGCGCGTCTGGTCGCTGACCTGTTCAAGGCCGCCGGCGCCCACCGCATCATGAGCGTCGACCTGCACGCCGCGCAGATCCAGGGGTTCTTCGACGGGCCCGTCGACCACCTGTTCGCGATGCCGGTGCTGCTCGAGCACTTCAAGGCGATCCTCGACCCGTCGATGCTGACGGTCGTGTCGCCCGACATGGGCCGTGTCCGTGTGGCCGACATCTGGTCGGAGAAGCTGGGCGCACCGCTCGCCATCATCCACAAGCGTCGTGACCCCCTGGTCCCGAACCAGGTCACGGTGCACGAGATCGTCGGCGACGTCTCCGGGCGCTGGTGCCTGCTGGTCGACGACCTCATCGACACCGGCCGCACGATCGCCAAGGCGGCCGAAGCCCTCAAGGCCGCCGGGGCGATCGGTGTCGTCGTGGCCGCCACGCACGCGGTCTTCTCCGACCCCGCGACGGAACTGCTGCAGAGCGAGTTCATCGACCGCGTCGTCGTCACGGACACGCTGCCCGTGCCGCACGACAAGCGCTGGGAACGACTCGAGGTCCTGCCGATCGCCCCGCTGCTGGCCCGCGCGATCCACGAGGTCTTCGACGACGGCTCCGTGACCTCGATGTTCGACGGTGCAGCCTGACGCACCCCGCTCGCGCCGCCCTCGCCGCCCGACTCCGGGCGGCGGGCAGCGTGTTCGCCGAAGACGAGGCCGACCTGCTGCTCGATGCCGGTGACGGTGACCCGGTACGCCTGCGGTCCCTGGTGCAGCGGCGACTGCGCGGCGAACCGCTCGAGGTCGTGCTCGGCTGGGCGGCGTTCGACGGGCACCGCATCCGGGTGACACCGGGGGTCTTCGTGCCGCGTACCCGTACCACCGTCGTGGTCGAGCAGGCAGCGCGACTGCTGCACCGCTACGACCGGGTGGTGGACCTGTGCTGTGGTGCCGGGGCGATCGCGGTGGCACTGCTCGAGCGGGTGGGCGCACTCGACCTGGTCGCCAGCGACATCGACCCGGACGCCGTCGCCTTGGCGGCCGAGAACGTCGGCGATCGCGGGATCGTCGTCGCCGGCGACTTGTTCGCCCCGCTGCCGGCACGATTCCGCGGCGCGGTGGACGTCATCGCGGTGAACGCCCCGTACGTCCCGACCGATGCCGTCGCGACGATGCCGTCCGAGGCGCGCGACCACGAGCACCGGGTGGCGCTCGACGGCGGCGACGACGGGCTCGACCTGCACCGGCGCATCGCGCTCGGCGCAGGGGAGTGGCTGCGTCCGGGTGGCTCGGTCGTCATCGAGGTCTCCGATACGCAGGCCGACGCGTCAGCGGCGGCGTTCGGTGCGGCTGGGTTCCGGACGCGCGTCGAGCACGACGACGCCGTGGACGGCACGTGCGTGGTGGCGACGCTGCCCGTGTGACGCACACCGGGCCTCCCGGCTGACGGCGTCAGCCCGCGCTGATCGTGATCGTGTCCCAGCCCGTCGCACCGTTGGGCGCGGGCGGTCGCTCGACGCTCGTCTGCACCTGACCGTCGCTGCTGACGGCGCGGACACGGACCTCGTGGTTGCCGGACGTCGCCGTCCAGCGGTAGACCCACTGGCGCCAGGTGTCGGCCGACACCGAGTCAGCGAGTTCCGCGTCCTGCCAGTCCGCGGCCCCGACCTTGACCTGCACGGCCTTGACCCCGATGTGCGGCTGCCAGGCGACGCCCGCGATCGCGACCCGGTCACCGGACGTGACGCTGGTGCCGTTCGCCGGGGTGTCGATCCGCGACTCGAGCTTGACCGGACCGCGCTCTGACCAGCCGCGGGGCGTCCAGTAGCCCTGCGCGTCGGCGAAGCGGGTGACCTCCATCTCGGTGACCCACTTCGTCGCGGAGACGTAGCCGAACAGGCCCGGCACGACCATGCGGACGGGGAAGCCGTGCTCGGCCGGCAGCGGGTCGCCGTTCATGCCGACGGCCAGCAGTGCCTGGGTGCCGGTGTCCTGCAGGACGTCGAGGGGGGTGCCGGCGGTGAACCCGTCGATGCTGCGGGACAGCACCATGTCGGCGTTCCCGGTCGGCTTCGCGCGGGCCAGCAGGTCGCGGATCGGGTACCCGAGCCACAGGGCGTTGCCGATCAGGTCACCGCCGACCTCGTTCGACACGCAGCTCAGTGTTGCCATGTGCTCGGTCATCGGGAGCGCCAGCAGCTCGTCCCAAGTCAGCGTGATCTCGTGCTCGACGGCGCCGTGGATGCGCAGGCTCCAGTCGGCCGGGTCGATCGACGGCACACGCAGTGCCGTGTCGATCCGGTAGAAGTCGGCGTTCGGCGTCACGTACGGGGTGATCCCGCTGACGTCGAGGGACGAGCCCGCCGGCACGGCCGGTGCCGCTGTCGCGGGGGCCGGGAGGCGCACCGCACGTCGGATGGCGGCCGTGCGTTGCATCGCGGCCGAGCCGAGCCGCGCGCCGGTCCCGACGACCAGGGCCAGCGCTCCGGCGGTCACCGACCACGCCAGGAACGCCCGGCGTTCCGGTCGGGCGGCGTCCTGCCGGGTGGGGGTCTCGGCGACCGCCTCCCAGCGGCGCAGTCGGGTGATGAGCGGACGGAGCACACCGATCGCCGCACCGACGCCGACGACCGAGGGCAGGCCGTCCCACATCCCCGATCCGGAGCGCGTCGTGACGGCGAGCAACGACAGCGCACCGCCGAGCGCGAAGACCATCGCACCGAACGGGGGACGGCGTCGTTCGAGGATCCCGGCGGCAGCCGAGATCGCGAGTATCAGGACGCCCATCAGCACGAAGAGCGCGACCTTGTCGCCCGTACCGAACAGGGAGACCATCAGGTCCTTCGCCCCCGCCGGAGCCAGGTCGATGACCGCGCCGCCGACCGCCACGAGCGGGCTGCCGGCACCGCCGAGGAACAGGGCGGCGAGCTCGGCGACCGCCAGGAACGCGAGCGCGGCGACGACACCCGACACCGCGGCCAGCAGGCGCGGCCGCATCGACGTTCCAGGGGCAGGCACGGGACGATCGTACGTCCGGCGGACTGGGACCCAGCCGCGTCCCGGCCATGGGTCCTGTTCGTGTTCATCCGGGGTGCGGTGCCCCTGGCCGGGCGGGCGTGCGAGGATCAGGGTGTGCTGAGGCGTCGCGGTCGTGTCCCCGGGGACCCGCGCGCCCGCCGCCCGATGTCACCCGACCGGCGACTGCTGACCGTGCGCTGGGTCATCGTCGCCGTGTGGGGAGCGCTGCTGGTGGCGCGGGTCGTCGTCGTCGCGCAGCGCCCCGACGCCGACATGACCGCGTTCGGTGTCGCCGAGGTCGTCGTGATCGCCTTCGGGGTGGGGGTCATCCTGGCCGGGGTCATCCGCATGCAGGGGATGCGTCGTCGCCGCGAGGACGAGTCGCTGGCGTTCGCGATCCGTCGCATCGACCCCACCGTGTGGCTCGTGCCCGCGGCGCCGACGGCCGAGCTGCGCGCCGCGGTCGAGGAGCAGCGTTCCGACGTGACGCTCGGACCGCGGGTCACGTGGGCGTTCGGCGCGACCGAGGCCTCGCTGTGGGAACTCGACGAGCGGCGGGCCACCCGGCTGCTCGTGATCCGCTGGAGCCGGGTGATGCACATCGGACTCGAGGACGTGCCGGCACCGGGTCACCGGGACGCCTGCGCGATCGCCGTCCACTACGTGCGGCCGGACGACTCGATGGCGGTCGCCACGTTCCATGTCCGGACGGCGCCGGGCTCGCGGCGGTTGCTGGGGCGGGGTCCGAAGCTCGAACGGCTGCTGGCGGAGCTGGCACGGGAGCGCATCGTCGCCTGACGCGTCGTCGCCAGACGCGTCGGCGTCCGCCGCGTCGGTGCCCCACGCGTCGGTGCCGCACGCGTCGGTGCCCCACGCGTCGGTGCCGCACGCGTCGTGGTCTGACGCAGGACGGGTCCCGCCGTGTGGCGAGACCCGTCCCGAGCGCGGCGCCGCTGACAGCTAGTGCGTCGACGGCTCCTGCTCGACCTCGCGACGGTCGTCGTCGGACCACAGCGTGTGGAAGGTGCCGTCCTTGTCGACGCGCTGGTAGGTGTGTGCGCCGAAGAAGTCGCGCTGCCCCTGGATCAGCGACGCGGGCAGGCGGTCGGACGCCAGCGAGTCGTAGTAGGACAGCGCGGACGAGAACCCCGGCGCCGGGATGCCGGACGCGGCCGCGATGCCGACGATGCGGCGCCACGCGGCTTCGCCCTCGGCGACGGCGTTCGCGAAGTACGGGTCCACCAGCAGCGACTCGAGCTCGGGGTTCTTGTCGTAGGCCTCGACGATGCGGTTGAGGAACTGCGCACGGATGATGCAGCCGCCGCGCCAGATCTTGGCGATGTTGCCGAGGTTGATGTCCCAGTCGTACTCCTTGGCCCCGGCGATGATGAGGTCGAAGCCCTGTGCGTACGCGACGACCTTCGACGCGTAGAGCGCGGCACGGACGTCGTCCTCGAAGGTGTCGGGGACCTGCGCGATGTCGGGTCGGCTCTGCACCGACCGCTGGACCGCGGCACGCTGTGACGGCTTGGATGACACCGCACGGGCGAAGACGGCTTCGCCGATGCCCGAGACGGGGATGCCGAGACCGACGGCGTTCTGCACCGTCCACACGCCGGTGCCCTTGGAGCCGGCTTCGTCGCGGATGACGTCGACCAGGGGCTTGCCGGTGTCGGCGTCCTGCTGCTTGAGGACCTCGCCGGTGATCTCGATCAGGTAGGACTCGAGGTCGCCCTCGTTCCACTTGCTGTAGATCTGGACGAGCTCGTCGACGCTGTGCCCACCGGCGCGGCGGAGCAGGTCGTAGGACTCGGCGATGAGCTGCATGTCGGCGTACTCGATGCCGTTGTGCACCATCTTGACGAAGTGGCCGGCGCCGTCGGTGCCGATGTGGGTCACGCACGGCTCGCCCTCGGCGACCGCGGCGATCGACTTCAGGATCGGGCCGAGGGTCTCCCAGGCCTCTTTCGAGCCACCGGGCATGATCGACGGGCCGTTGAGCGCGCCTTCTTCGCCGCCGGAGATGCCGGTACCGACGAAGTTCAGGCCCTTGTCGCGCAGGTCGTGCTCGCGGCGGATGGTGTCGTGGAAGTTGGCGTTGCCGCCGTCGACGATGATGTCGCCCTCTTCGAACCGCTCCGCGAGCTGCTCGATGACGGCGTCGGTGCCCTTGCCGGCCTGCACCATGATGATCGCGGTGCGGGGCTTGGAGAGCGATGCGACGAAGTCGTCGATCGACTCGGACGCGATGAAGCCGGCGTCGCCGTGCTCCTGCATGAGTTCTTCGGTGCGCGCGTACGTGCGGTTGTAGACCGCGACCGTGTTGCCCTCGCGCGACGCGAGGTTGCGGGCGAGGTTCGACCCCATCACCGCGAGCCCCACCACGCCGATGTTCGCCTGTCCGTTGCTGTCTGCCACCATGGTCTCCTTCGTCCTGACGTCGCGACGCCCGCACACACTGCAGCAGCGCGATGCCACGTTGCACCAGCGCAGTGCCGATGTCCTGCGGCCAACCTACGGATCGACGCTTGGGACCGCACGGGTGTTGCCGCAACCTGTGGATGGTGTTCACCCGTCTCCCTACGGTGGAGGGATGAGCGACCGATCCGTCCGCCCGCCCGTCCTGGTGATGGGGGTCTCCGGCTCCGGCAAGTCGACGGTGGGCGAGGCACTCACCCGCGCACTCGTCGCCCGCGGCGAGCCGGCCGAGTTCATCGACGCCGACGACCTGCACCCCGCCGCCAACAAGGAGAAGATGCGGCAGGGCACCCCGCTGACCGACCAGGACCGCTGGCCGTGGCTCGACGCCTGCGCTGCACGCATCGCGGCGGTTCAGGCAGGCGGGAAGCGCTGCGTGATGGCGAACTCCGCGCTGAAGCGTGCCTACCGCGACCGGCTGCGGACGAGCGCGCCGGACCTGGTGATCGCGTTCCTGGACGGGTCGCAGGACCTCATCGCCGAGCGCCAGTCGCACCGGCACCACGAGTACATGCCGAACTCCCTGCTCGACTCGCAGTTCGCCACACTCGATCGCCCGCAGGCCGACGAGGCCGCGGCGTCGATCCCGATCCACGGTTCCGTGGACGACACCGTCGCCGCGATCCTCGACGCACTGCCGCCCGTCACTTCCGACTGAGCTCGGACAGCCGCGAGCGGTACTCCTCGGCGCTGATCTCACCGCGGGCGAAGCGGTCTGCCAGCACCGACCGGGCATCGGCGCGTGCCCGCCAGCTCCCACGGCGCAGGACGCCGACCACCAGGAACAGGACCAGGAACACGACGAAGAAGAACACGGGGAAGACGGGGAACGGGAATCCGCCGCCGTGCCAGTACGGAGCGGTGGCGGCGAGGGTGGTGAGCATGGTGACCTCCTGGGTCGGATCCGGTGCCGCAGATGCGACCCTCCAAGACTCCGGTCGGGAGGCCCGTGGCGCGTCCGTCGCCGAGGCCCACTTCCTCCTGCTCCCGGGGTCGTACGGCGGCGCCTCCTCCACATGCCGGTACTCCCCGGGGAGTAGTCCACAGGTCCCCCCGCGGCCCGACGCCGCGGAGGAGGCTCGACCCTAGAGTCGGAGCATGACCACCGACACGCAGGCCGCCGAGCCGCACCGGCCGTTCACCGGCCGCACGGGTCGGCTGCGGTTCGCGCGCATCGGCCGGGTCGTCCCGGTGGCGGTCGTCCAGATCGTGGTGACCCTGGCCGCGTCGCGGTGGTCGGGCGCCGGGGACGGTTCCGGTCCGCCGTGGGCAGGCGGTGGCCGGCCGGGGCTCGAGCCGGTCGACGTCGGGCCGCTTGCCGTCGTCCTGCTCGTCGCGGGCGTCGTCGCGCTGCCGTTCCGCTGGCGGTGGCCCGTCGCAGTCCTCGCGGTGAGCCTCGGTACGACGATCGGCTACGCGCTCGTCGTCAGCCCGCGCGGCCCGTTCGTCGCGGCCCTCACGATGGCCCTGGCGAACGCCTGGTTCCGCGGTCACCGTGTCGCCGTCTGGGTTGCTGCGGGCATCGCGGTGGTCGTGTTGCCGTGGGCGGACACGCTCACCGGACGTGCCCCGTTCGCCTCGACCACCACCGTGACGCTCTGCCTCGCCTGGCTGACCGCGACCGTCGCGATCACCGAAGTCGTCCGGGTGCGGGTGCAGCGTGCCACCGAAGCACGTCGTGCCCGCGCTGCGGCGGAACGCGCGCGAGCCGACGACGAACGCGTGCGGATCGCGCGGGAGCTCCACGACTCGGTCGCACACAGCATGTCCCTGATCAACCTGCAGGCCGGCGTCGCGCTGCACCTCGGCGGGGAACTGCCCGAGCCGACCCAGCAGGCCCTGACGAGCATCCGCGACACGAGCAAGCAGGCCCTGGTCGAGCTCCGGAGGGTGCTGGGTGTCCTGCGAGCAGTCGACGCCGACCGAGCCGAGCGCACCCCGACGCCTGGACTCGCCCGCGTGGCCGACCTGGTCGAGCGCGCTCGTGCTGCCGGGCTCGACGTCACGGCCGAGGTCCACGGCGACCCGTCAGCGATCGACGGGGTCGTCGACCGCAGCGCGTTCCGCATCGCACAAGAGTCGATCACGAACGTCATGAAGCACGCGCCCGACCACCGCGCGACCCTGACGCTCGACATCGGGACGGACGTGGTCGACCTGGTCGTCGAGGACGAGCCGACCGCGGCGTCCGACTCCGCACGCCGTGCCGCGGGGGTGCCGCCCGCGCTGTTCGGCGAGTCCGGCAACGGGATCATCGGCATGCGCGAACGAGCCATCGCGGTCGGCGGCGAATTCCGCGCCGGACCCCGGCCGGACGGCGGATGGACGGTCGTTGCGCGCCTGCCGTCCGGGACACCGGAGCGGGACGCATGACCGACCGCCTCGCCGGCCTCGTCACCACCCCGGCGACGCCGATCCGTGTGGTGCTGGCCGACGACCAGGTCCTCATCCGCGCTGGGCTGCGGGCACTCGTCGACGCCGAGCCCGGCATGACCGTCGTGGGCGAGGCCGGCGACGGTGACGCCGCCGTGCAGATCGCCACGCGTGAGCGCCCGGACGTCGTGCTCATGGACATCCGGATGCCCGGCACCGACGGGCTCGCGGCGACCCGGCGCATCTCGGCCGACCCGGCCCTGGCAGACGTCCACGTCGTGGTCCTCACCACCTTCGAAGAGGACGACTACGTGTTCGAGGCGATCCGTGGTGGCGCCGCCGGGTTCCTGGTCAAGGACACCGAGCCTGCCGAGCTCCTCCGCGCGATCCGTACCGTGGTGGCGGGTGAGTCCCTGCTGTCGCCCGGCGCGACGCGTTCCCTGGTCGAGGCCTTCGCGACCCACGCCAAGCCGGCCGCACTCGCTCCCGGGCTCGACGTCCTGACCGACCGCGAACGCCAGGTGATGCGGCTCGTCGCGGCCGGGCTCACCAACACCGAGATCGCCGAGCGGTTGTTCGTCAGTCCGACCACCGCGAAGACCCACGTGTCCCGCACGATGATCAAGCTCGGTGCGCGGGACCGTGCCCAGCTCGTGGTGTTCGCCTACGAGACGGGGCTGGCGACGCCCGGGTGGCAGGCATGACCGGCCTGCCGCCGCGGTACGCCGAGGCACTCGACCGCCTCGCGCAGTGAGTCCTGCGCATCGTGATTCACCTGACCCTCGACGAAGCGCTCCACGTCGTCCGACGGACCGTGGGGTCCGATGCCCTGGTCCGAGATCCGGGGCTGCTGCAGGCTGCCGTCGCCCGACCCGCCGCGACGGTCGGCAGGCAGGATGTCTCCCCGACGCTCGTCGACAAAGCCGCGGCACTCGTCCACTCGACCGTCGGCAACCACGCGCTGGTGGACGGCGACGAGCGGCCGGGGCTGATGCTGCTGGTCGTGTTCCTCGGGGTGAACGGCCGGAGGCTCACCATGTCGAACGACCAGGCGTACGCGTTCATCGTCGCGATCGCCGACGGACGACTCGACGACGTCGAGGCGATCGCTGCACAGCTCCGCGGTGCGGCGACCCCGAGCTGAACGCGTGCGTCCGCCAGCGCGCCGACCGTCCCGGACAAGGGGCAGACCGGGTGTCAGGATCGTGCCATGGGCATCGTGGTGCGCGCAGCGACCTCGTTCGACGACGTCCGGACGATGGTCGGGCCGAAGCGTCCCGACGCCAACGTCTGCTGGTGTCTGAGCTACCGGATCCCCTCGCGCGAGAACCAGCAGCTGAGCGGGACGGCCCGTGGCGACCGGGTCCGCGAGCTCGTGCGGCAGGACCCGCCGCCCGGGGTGCTGGCGTACGACGGCGACGCGGTCGTGGGGTGGGCGGGCGTCCATCCACGGCCCGACACGACCTTCGCCCGGAACCGGCGGATCCCGCACCTCGACGACCCCGGGGACACCGGCGTGTGGAGCGTCTGGTGCATCCGTGTCCGCCCCGGGCACCGCGGGCAGGGCATCTCGCACGCGCTGCTGGACGGCGCGGTGCGGTTCGCGGACGAGCACGGTGCGCGGGTGATCGAGGGCTACCCGGTCGACAACGGGTCGGCGAAGGTGGACCTGACGATGGCCTACGTCGGAACACGTCGGCTGTTCGAGCGAGCGGGCTTCGAGCACGGGGCGGACACCACGTCGGTGCTCAACGGCTTCCCGCGCGTCCTGATGCGCCGGACCCTCCGGTGAGCGTCACGACACACGACAACGCATGGCAACGCCGCACGGTGCGGCGGCCGGGGAGCAGCATGGACGCATGGCCTTCAGCGGGATCGGCATCGTCGCCGGCGCAGCACTGACCCACATCGTCCGCCGAGCGGGCGCCGACCACGTCGAACCCGGCATCGCGGGCAACCTGGTCCACCGTGACGGCGACGGGTGGTGCCGCGATCCCGCCTACGACGACGAGGGACGATTCGGCTCGTTCGCGCTGTTCGTCCCGCCCGACCTGCCGCTCCTGACCGCGGACCCCGACCTGGTCGACGGGTACCTCCGTGCGGTGCTGCCGATCGTCGCGTCGGTCGCCACGTCCGGCGCGACGATCGTGTTCGGGTCGGGGACCGCCCGGACGGCACCGCCGGACATGCCCATGACACAAGCACACGAGCGCTTCGCCCGGGTCGTCCGCGTCGCCCGCGACCTCGCGGCCACGCACGACCTGCGCATCGTGCTCGAACCGCTGAACCGCGACGAGACGAACGTCGTCCACACGATCGAGCAGGCCGTGGCGTTCCTCGACGCGTTCGACCTGCAGGGTGTCAGCGTGGTCGCGGACCTGTTCCACGTGCAGGCCGAGCACGAGTCGTTCGACGTCGTCCGGTCTCTGGCCGACCGGATCGGGCACGTGCACGTGTCCGATCGCGACCGCCTGCCGCCGGGCGAGGGGGACTGGCCGTGGCCGGAGTTCCTGGCCGCGGTGCACCAGGGCGGGTACCGCGGCCCGGTGTCGCTGGAGTGCCGGTGGTCGGACGACCCCGAGCCGCAGATGGCCGCCGCACTCCGCGCCGTCCGCGCCGCGGCCCCGCACTGACCGCACGACGTGTCACTCCCGCCTCGTGCGAGGACGATCGCCCCGTGCAGCGGATCAGCGCAGCACGGGGCCACCAAACCCGCACCCGGCGAGACGGCACCGGCACCGGCGCAGCGTCAGAGCTTGAACGTCGCCCTCGGGATGTCCGACACGATGCGCCGGGCAGTGCGGACGGCGTCCTCTTCCGACACCTGGTGCGTCACGACGAGCGACGCCAGGTACGCGGCGTCGGCGCGCCGGGCCATGTCGTGCCGCGCGGGGATGGAGCAGTACGCCCGGGTGTCGTCGATGAACCCCGAGGTCTTCGTGAACCCCGCCGAGTCGGTGATCGCGCCGCGGTACCGCCCGATCGCCGCCGGGGTGTCGATGAACCACCACGGGGCACCGGCGTACACGGCGGGGTAGAAGCCGGCCAGGGGCCCGATCTCGCGCGAGAACACCGTCTCGTCCACCGTGAACAGCACCAGGTGGAACCCCGGAGCGGTGCCGAAGGCCTCGAGCAGCGGACGGAGCGGCTCCGTGAACGCGCCGACGGCGGGCAGGTCGTGCCCGGTGTCCGGCCCGAAGCGCTCGAGCGTCGGTGTGTGGTGGTTGCGGATGACCCCCGGGTGCAGCTGCATGACGAGTCCGTCGTCGACGCTCATCTCGGCCCAGCGGAACAGCATGTCGTGTCGGTAGGCCACGGCGTCGGCGGCGGAGACGTCCCCGCGCAACGCCTCGGCGTGGATGCGCTCCCGGTCGGCGGTGGGCAGCGGCGTCGACCCGGCGTCGATGACCCCGGTGTCGGTGGCCGTCGCCCCGTGGCCGATGAAGTGGCGGCGACGGGCGCGCAGTGCTGCCAGCAGCCCGTCGTGCGTGCCCGTGTCGATGCCCGCAGCCTGTCCGATGGCCGCGACCACGGTCCTCCAGTCCGGTCGGGCCGGATCGAAGACCGCGTCCGCACGGAACGTCGGGACCACGCGACCGGTGAAGGTGGGGTCGGCTCGGAGCTGCGCGTGCGCGGCCAGGTCGGCCGTCGGGTCGTCGGTGGTCGCGAGCACCTCGATGCCGAAGGCGTCGAAGAGTGCGCGGGGTCGGAACGACGGCTCGAGCAGCGCCGAGGCGATGTGGTCGTACTGCGCGTCGGCGTTCGCGGCGGAAGGCTGCTGGTCGAGCCCGAACACGTCGTGCAGCTCGGTCTCGAACCAGTACCGCACGGGGGTGCCGAGGAAGTCGTCCCAGTGCTCGGCCAGGCGGCGCCAGATCGCCCGGCCGTCCGCCGGGCCGGGTCCGCGGCCGAGGTCTGAGAGCGGCACGCCGTTCGCGTGGAGCAGCCGCAGCACGTAGTGGTCCGGCGTGACGAGCAGCGCCGCCGGGTCCGGGAACGGGACGTCCGCGGCGATCATCGCCGCGTCGACGTGTCCGTGCGGGGAGATCACCGGGGCGTCGGCGACCGCCTGGTACACGGTGCGCGCGATCCGGCGGGCGGCCGGATCGGCGGGGAACAACCGGTCGGGGTGCGGTGCGAGCACGGTGGACGTCGTGGTGGTCGGCTGGGACATCATCGACCCTTTCGTCGGGAGGCCGGGGACGGCGGGGAGGCCGGGGAGGGCGCGGGACCGGTGGACTCGCGCACGGTCAGGTGGGTGGGGAGCGCGACGGCGCCCTGCATCCGCTCGCCGGGCAGCTGTTCGGCGGGGATCGCGCCGAGCCGCCCGAGCAGCATCGTGATCGCGACCCGACCGGCGCGCTCGATCGGCGAGGTCATCGTGGTCAGCGGCGGGTTGCAGAAGTCGGCACCGAAGATGTCGTCGCAGCCGACGATGCTCATGTCCTGGGGCACGCGCACGCCACGCTCGCGCAGTCGTCCGAGCATGCCGATCGCGATCAGGTCGTTGAAGGCGATGCACGCGGTGGCTCCGGCGTTCACCGCGGCATCGGCAGCTGCGGCACCCGAGTCGACGAACGGCGCGTGCGGGCCGATCCGGGCGACCCGGACGTCCAGGCGCTTGGCGACCTGCACCAGGGCCTTCCACCGGCGTTCGTTCGACCACGAGCTGTCCGGCCCGGCGACGTAGAGCACGTCGCGGTGTCCGAGTGACACCAGGTGCTGCACGGCCTGCTCGACCCCGCCCGGGGTGTCGATGAGCACCGAGGGGACCCCGGCCGGCCGCCGGTTCACGACGACCAGCGGGGTGCGCTCGGCGTACCGGGCGATCTGCGCGTCGGACAGGCGTGACGCCGTCAGCACCACGCCGTCGGCCTTGGCGGAGATCGCGCTGAGGGCGGCCATCTCGGCGTCGGCGGACTCCTCGGTGTCGACCAGCAGTTGCGTCCAACCGGCCGCGGCGAGCTGGTGCTGGGTGCCGCGGATGACGTCGAAGTAGAACGGGTTGGTGATGTCGGAGACCAGGACGGCGACGGCGCGGGTGCGACCGGACGTGAGCGCGCGTGCCTGCGAGTTCGCCACGTACCCGAGTTCGCGGGCGGCGTCCTGGATCCGCTGCTGGGTCACGCGGTTCACACGGTCGGGCATGGACAGGGCGCGCGAGACCGTCGACGGGGCCACCCCGGTGGCATCGGCCACGTCGCGGATGGTGACCCGACGGAGCGTGCCGGACGCGCGATCCGACGCCGCACGGGACGTGTCGGTCTCGGTCATCGGGCCTCCGATCGTCCGACGGTGGTGGCGCCTGGACGGTGCCCCGGTGACCCGAACCTAGGCCGTTCTGGCAACAAGTGGCAACCGGTTGCCGGATGTTGCCACCAGCGGGACAGTGGAGGCACCACCGGCAGCGTTGCCCGTGGATGCTCCGAGGAGGAACCCCCATGAAGACACGGACCCTGATCGGTTCCGTGGTCGTGGTCGCCCTCGCCGCGCTGTCCCTGCAGGGATGCGCGATCGTGAACGGCAGTGGCGACGACCCGAACACCCTCCGCGTCATGATGGGCGCGGACACGACCTACCCCAAGGAACGCAAGCAGTGGCAGCAGGACACCGCTGCCGAGTTCAAGCGCACCACCGGCGCGGACATCCAGTGGGAGACGTACTCGTCCGCGCAAGAGGAGTTGACCGCCATCCAGACGAGCGTCATCTCCGGACAGGGCCCCGACGTCTACGCCATCGGCACCACGTTCACACCCACCGCGTACGCCACCGGCGCGTTCGTCGAGATGGGCGAGAAGCAGTGGGCCGCGGTCGGCGGCAAGGACCAGTTCGACCCGGCATCGTTCGGCATCTCGGGCCCCAGCGCGTCGAAGCAGATCGGCATCCCGTTCGCCAGCCGTCCGTTCGTGATGGCCGTCAACAAGGACCTGCTGGCCAAGGCCGGCATCACCGAGATGCCCACCACCTGGGACCAGTTGACCGCCGACGCGAAGGCCACCACCAGCGGCGACGTGCACGGCATGGCGATCGCCTACGCCGACGGCTTCGACCCGTGGAAGTTCATCTGGGGCATGTCGGAGAACGCCGGCAACACCCTGGTCGACGGTTCGAAGGCCGAGCTGGACGCTCCCGCGGTGCAGAACGCCTACCGCACCTACTTCGACTGGGTGACGAAGGACGGCGTGGTCGACAAGTCGGCGATCGGGTGGAACAACGCCCAGGCGCTGGCGCAGTTCACCGAGGGCAAGGCCGCCTTCTTCCCGATGACCACGACGACGGCCATCAACTCCTTCAAGGGCACCGAGATCGACGGCAAGTACGAGTTCGCACTGCTGCCGACCGTCCCCCCGGGCGCAACGGAGCGTCCCGCCGACGGCATCCAGGCGGCGAGCATCCTGTCCGGCGACAACTTCGTCGTGGCCGACTACGGCACCAAGCAGGACCTGTCGTTCGACTTCATCAAGCAGGTCAGCAGCAAGAAGGCCCAGCTGCAGTACTACGACCTGTTCGGCAACCTGCCGACCAACACCGCGGCGGCCAAGCAGTTGGCCGACGACAACCCCCAGCTGAAGCCGATCATCGACGCCGGCAAGCTCTCCAAGCCGACCGCGTTCACGGGGGCCTGGTCCGACATCCAGCTCGCCCTCGTCGACGTCGTCGTGCAGTCGATCCCCTCGCTGAAGAGCGGCGAGGTCACCGACGACCAGCTCCGGAAGCGTCTGCAGGACGCCCAGAAGGACGCCCAGGCCACGCTCGACCGGCAGAAGAACGGAGGCCTGTGATGACCGCCACACAGACCGACCACAGCACGACCCGCACCCCGGTGCACAACCCCGACCGGACGGTCCGCCCGCACGGGAAGACCCCGCTGTACAAGAAGGAACGCCCGCTCTGGATGCTCCTGCCCGGCGGGGTGCTGATGGCCGCGATCATCGTGGTGCCGCTGCTCGTCGGCCTGTTCATCGCGATGCTCGACCTGGACCAGTACACGCTCCGGCAGTGGTTCAGCGCACCCTTCGTCGGGTTCGCGAACTTCGCCGAGGCGATCACGAACTCGCCGCTGCTGCACTCCGTCTGGATCTCGTCGTCGCTCGCGGTGCTCGTCACCGCGGTCACCGTGCCGATCGGCGTCGCCGCCGCGATCTCGACGCAGAACCGGTTCCCGGGCCGGGGACTGGTGCGGTCCATCTACCTGATCCCGTACGTGCTGCCCGCATTCGTCGTGGGGACCTTCTTCCGCACCATGCTGCAGCCGCAGGGCGTCGTGAACGCGGTGTTCCACACCGACGTGCTCTGGCTGAACGGTGCGGCGTCCTACTGGGCGCTCGCCGCGGTGATGGTGTGGACGTCGTGGCCGTTCGTGTACCTGCTCAGCCTGGCGGGCCTCCAGGCCGTGGACCTCGAGGTCCACGAAGCCGCGTCGCTCGACGGGGCGACCTGGTGGATCAAACTGCGGTACGTGGTCTTCCCCTACCTGCGGGGGCCGCTCAGCCTGGCCGTGATCATCGCGATCCTGCACAACATCAACAACTTCACGCTGCCGTTCGTGCTGTTCGGCATCCCGCTGCCGTCGAGCGTCGAGGTGATGCCGGTCCTGACCTACATCGCCAGCTTCCAGTCGTTCCGCTTCGGGCTGTCCGCCGCCATGGCGATCTGCTCGCTCGTGATCGTCGCCATCCCGCTGTTCGTCTACCTGCGAGCCGTGCAGCTGGACACCGGTGACGACGCCGGGCCGAACCGCAAGCAGCGCCGCGCCGACCAGGCGACGCTCGACACCGCCGCGGTCGCCACCCCGGCCGCCGCCGACATCGAGGGAGCCCGCGCATGAGCGGCTACAACGCCACCCGGACCCGTCCGACGGCGACCCTGACGGAGAGCATCACCTCGCAAGGACAGCGCCGTCGCGCCAAGCGCCCGTACGACACCGATGTCACACGGCTGCTGCCGAGGTGGCTGCTCATCGTGGTGATCGCCGTCATCATCGCGTTCATCGCGGTGCCGGTGCTCTACATCGTGTTCGGCTCGGTGAACTCCGACGTCGCGGTCGCCCGTGGCGAGTACTTCCCATCCGAGTTCACGCTGTCCAACTACGTCGACATCTGGTCGACGGTCGCGCTCGGCCAGGGGCTGGTCAACAGCATCCTGACCGCCGGAGCGGTCGCGGTCGCCAGTGCGGCGCTCGCCGTGTCGACGGCCTACGTGCTCGTCCGCTTCCGGTTCCTCGGCCGCCTGACGTTCCTGCGCGGCCTGCTCGCGCTGCAGTCGATCCCCGGCACGCTGCTGCTGCTGCCCGCGTTCGTGGTGTTCTCGAACATCGCGAGCGCCACCGGTGTGCAGATCATCGGGACCCGGTGGGGACTGTTCGTGACGTACCTGACGTTCGCGCTGCCGTTCTCGACCTGGGTGATGGTCACGTACCTGCGCGGTCTGCCGAAGGAGCTGGAAGAGGCGGCGCGCATCGACGGGGCGTCGTCCACGAAGATCCTGACCAAGATCGTCCTGCCGCTGTCGTGGCCGGGCATCGTCGTCTCGGCGATCTTCGCGTTCCTGCTCGGCTGGAACGACGTGCTGTTCTCGACGATCATGACGACCCCGAACACGCGGACCGTCGCCGTCGTCCTGCAGGTCCTCGGCACCACGCAAGAGGGCGGCGCGGTCCCGATCTACGGCCAGATGATGGCCGCCTCGATCGTGTGCGCGGTCCCGGTGGTCGCCCTGTACCTGATCTTCCAGCGCTACCTGGTCGGCGGTCTGACGGCCGGCAGTGTGAAGTAGCGAGTTGTCCACAGATCGGACTGGAGGCCCGGCGCGCGTCCGCCCCGTCGGCCACCCTGGTCCTCATGAAGGGAACGCAATGACCCAGCCCACGAGCGATCACATCAGTTGGGAACTCTCCGGCTTCGGCGAC
The DNA here is from genome assembly GCF_053345565.1 of Microbacterium sp. M1A1_1b. Lineage (NCBI taxonomy): Bacteria > Bacillati > Actinomycetota > Actinomycetes > Micrococcales > Microbacteriaceae > Microbacterium > Microbacterium sp. M1A1_1b. Next base: position 209,991 of record NZ_JBKFAJ010000005.1, on the reverse strand, counting down.
GAGATCGACGCCGACCCCGCGGTGCAGGTCGCGGTGCTGCAGGCACTCGGTGCCAGCGCGATCGAGGTCCGCAGCGCCTGGGGCGTCAACGTCGTCGACCTCGACGACGACCAGCTCGCCGGCCTGCACCGCCTGCTCGACGAACGCGGGCAGAGCGTGTCCGCCATCGCATCGCCGATCGGCAAGGTCTCGGTCGACGAACCCGTCGAGCACGAGCTCGGTCGCCTGGGCCGGGCGATCGCCGCCGCCCACGCCCTCGGTACCACGAACATCCGGATCTTCTCGTTCTACTTCGACGGGCGCACCCCCGAGTCCGTCCGCGACGACGTGCTCGTCCGGATGCGGGCACTGGCCGACCTCGCGCAGCGCGAAGGCGTCACGCTCCTGCACGAGAACGAGAAGGCGATCTACGGCGACGTGCCCGACCGGGTGCTCGACATCGTCGAGAGCGTCGGGTCCCCGTCCCTCCGCCTGGCCTGGGACAACGCCAACTACGTGCAGTGCGGCGTCCGACCGTTCACCGACGGCTGGGCGCAGCTCGCGCCGTACGTCGACTACCTGCAGGTGAAGGACGCCCTGGCCGCCGACGACTCCGTGGTCCCCGCGGGCGAGGGCGACGGCGAGCTGCTCCTCACGCTCACCGCGCTGCGCGACGCCGGGTACACCGGGTACGCCTCACTCGAGCCGCACCTCAGCGACGTCACCTCCCTCGGCGGGTTCTCCGGTCCCGCCGCGTTCGGCCGTGCCGGGCGAGCCTTCCGGACCCTCACCGACCAGATCGGAGTGACCCTGCGATGACCGCAGACACCACGTCCCCCCTCAAGCTCGCCGTCGTCGGCGCCGGCGTCATCGGCCGGCACCACGCCCGTGTCGCCCTGGCGAACGCCGGGCTGCAGGTCGTGGCCCTCGTCGACGCGATCCCCGCCGCTGCCACCAGCGCCGCGGACGAGATCGAGGCATCGGGGGCACCCCGCCCGCTCACGACGTCCACCATCGAACAGGCCATCGCGCAGACCGACATCGACGTCGTCGCGATCTGCTCGCCCTCGGGCATGCACGTCGCCCTCGCCGAAGCGGCGCTCGCCGCCGGCAAGCACGTCGTGATCGAGAAGCCGCTCGACACCACGATGCCCCGCGCCCGGCAGATCGCTGCGCTCGCCGACTCAGCACGGCAGCGGGGACTCGTGGTCAGCGTCATCAGCCAGCACCGGTTCGACCCGGCGTCGGTCGCCGTCGCCGAAGCAGCACACGGCGGCGGTTTCGGCCGGGTGACCTCGGGTGTCGCGAGCGTGGCGTGGTACCGCTCGCAGGGGTACTACGACTCCGGCGACTGGCGTGGCACCTGGGAGCTCGACGGCGGCGGCGCGGTGATGAACCAGGGCGTGCACACGGTCGACCTGCTCGTGTGGACGCTCGGTCGTCCGGTGGAGATCTCCGCCCAGGTCGGGCTGCTCGCGCACGACCGCATCGAGGTCGAGGACACGGCGGTCGCCACCGTGCGCTTCGACAACGGTGCCCTCGGGGTCATCCACTGCACCACGGCCGCCTACCCCGGTCTCAGCGCCCGGTACGCGATCTACGGCACGCAGGGCTCCGCGGTCGTCGACGACGACAAGCTCGGCTACTTCCACGTCGCCCCCGACGCCGCCACCCTGGCATCGGCCGCCGCCAGCGCGAACACCACGGCCGTGGCCGACCCAGTCGACCAGAAGGCCGACGTCGTCCCCGCCGAGCACGTGGCCGGTGGGCCGCCCGAGCCCGACCACTTCCTGGCCGGGCACGGCCGCCAGTACGACGACATCGTCGACGCGATCCGCACCGGGCGCGAAGCCGGGGTGACCGTCGACGACGCCCTGGTGTCCCTGGCGACCGTGCGCGGGCTGTACGTCAGCGCGACGCTCGGGCAGCCCGTCCGGATCGACGACGTGATCAGCGGCAAGTACGACGACGTCGTACCGGTCGTCCCCGCAGCAGAAGGAGCAGTCCGATGAAGTTCTCCGTGTTCACCGCATCGACCCCCGACTGGACCCCGTCGCAGGCCGCTGACACGCTCGCCGCGCAGGGCTGGGACGGCATCGAGTGGCGCGTGGTCGACGACATCCCCGAGCCCGGCACCGTCGTCCCCGCCGACCGGTCGTTCTGGGCCGGCAACAAGTCGACGTGGCAGTACACCGCCATCGCGGAACAGGTGCCCGAGATCGCCCGCATCACCGAGCAGGCCGGATTGGCCTATTCGGGCATCGGCGGCTACCGGCAGGCGTCCGACCGAGACGGCGTCGAGACCATGCTGCGCGTGACCAGCGAGCTCGGCGCCCGCCAGGTCCGCGTGTCGATGCCCGTCTACCGGCACGAGAAGGAACGCACCGGCGAGACCTACCCGCAGGTGTTCGACCGCACCCGAGCCGATCTCGAGTGGGCGGTGTCCCGCGCGTCCGAGCTCGGCGTCAAGGCACTCGTCGAGCTGCACCACATGACGATCACGCCGTCCGCCTCGGCCGCGCTGCGCCTGATCGACGGACTCGATCCCGAGCACGTCGGGGTCATCCACGACCTGGGCAACCTGGTGATCGAGGGGCAAGAAGACCACCTGGCCGCGTTCGAGCTGCTCGGCCCGTACCTGGCGCACGTGCACGTGAAGAACGCCCGCTGGGTCGACACCGGGGACACCCGCGCCGACGGCAGCAGCGTCTGGCAGCACGAGTGGGCACCGCTGCGGTCGGGTCAGGCCTCGGTCGGTGACTACTTCGCCGACCTGCAGGCCTTCGGGTACGACGGCTGGGTCACCATCGAGGACTTCTCCACGGACCTGCCGCTCGAAGCCCGCACCGCCGACAACCTGGCGTTCCTGCGGTCGCTCGTGCCGGTGCCGGCATGACCGATCGCCATCCGGGCATCGTGCACCTGGGGGTGGGAGCGTTCGCGCGCGCCCACCTGGCCTGGTACACCCAGCACGCCACGGGCACCCCGTGGGGGATCACCGCGTTCACCGGGCGCTCCCCGGACGCGGCCGACGCCCTGACGGCGCAGGACTGCCGGTACACGCTGGTCACCCGCGCTGCCGACGGCGACTCGGCCGAGGTCATCGATGCGATCGTCGCCGCGCGCCCCGGCAGTGACACCGACGCGTTCGCCCGGGCGCTGGCGTCGGCGGACACCACGATCGTCACCCTGACGGTGACGGAGCAGGGCTACCGTCCCGACTCCGACGTCCCCGCGCGGCTGGTCGCCGGACTCGATGCCCGCCGTACTGCCGGCGGAGGGCCGCTCGCGCTGGTCAGTCTCGACAACCTCACGCACAACGGCCAGGTCCTGCGCCAGGCCGTGCTCGACGCCGCGTCCGACCCCGAGCTGCGGTCGTGGATCGCGTCGACCGTCACGTTCCCGAGCTCGATGGTCGACCGGATCACCCCCGCGACCACCACGGACGACGCGCAGGGGCTGCCCGATCTCACCGGCGCGCTGCCCGGGGACCGTGTCCCCGTCGTCACCGAGCCCTTCACCGAGTGGGTGCTGCAGGACCGGTTCGACGGCATCGACCGCCCCGCATGGGAGTCCGCCGGCGCCCGCATCGTGGACGACGTCACCCCGTACGAGCAGCGCAAGCTCTGGCTGCTCAACGGGTCGCACTCGCTGCTGGCGTACCTCGGCCTGCTGCTCGGTCACCAGACCGTCGCCCAGGCCGTTGCCGACCCGGTGTGCCGCCGCGCGGTCGAGCACCTGTGGGACGAGGCGGCCCTCGAGCTGGCGCTGCCCGACGACCAGGTCGCAGCGGCTCGGTCGACCCTGGTCGACCGGTTCCAGAACCCGCGCATCCGGCACACCCTGACCCAGATCGCGTCGGGCGGCTCCGAGAAGCTCCCCGTCCGCGTGGTCGACGTCCTGCGCCGACGCCTCGAGCACGACCCGCACGCCGGCGTCGGGCCGGGCGCGGCGACGCTCATCGCCGCGTGGTGGCTGCACGTGACCGAGCAGCCCGAGCTGGTGAACGACCCCGGCGCGCCCGGTGCAGGCTCGGACGTGCACGACGTCCTGACCGTGATCGCCCCCGACCTCGACACCACCCCGGTGGTCGCTGCCGTCACGGCGGCAGCCGACCGCATCCGCCAGGCCCGCGCCCACGCACCCGAAGGAGTCCCCGCATGACCGACGACCAGACCGGCACCACGAACCCGGCCGCCCCCATGCCCGTTGACCCCGTCCCCGGCGCGACCGACGACCTGTCCGCGGGCGGTGCCACGTCGGGCCGCCCGGACACGTGGGCGAGTGCCGACCGGGGGCAGCTGATCGACCGCGCCGAGGTCATCGTCACCAGCCCCGACCGCAACTTCGTGACGCTCAAGCTCACGACGGTGGACGGCGTCACCGGCCTCGGCGACGCGACGCTGAACGGGCGCGAACTCGGCGTGGCCGCATACCTGTCCGAGCACGTCGTCCCGCTGCTGACCGGACGCGACGCCAGCCGGATCGAGGACGCGTGGCAGTTCCTGTACCGCTCGTCGTACTGGCGTCGTGGGCCGGTCACGATGGCTGCGATCGCCGCGGTCGACATGGCGCTCTGGGACATCAAGGCCAAGGTCGCCGGCATGCCGCTGTACCAGCTGCTCGGCGGGGCCTCGCGGACAGGGCTGATGGCGTACGGACACGCGTCCGGCAAGGAACTGCCCGAGCTGTTCGACTCGATCCGGGCACACCAGGCCGAGGGCTACCGCTCCATCCGCGTGCAGACCGGCGTCCCGGGGCTCGAGTCGATCTACGGCATCGCGTCCAACCGCACCACCGAGGGCAACGCCGGCGTCCGGTACGACTTCGAGCCGGCGCAGCGTGGGGCCTTCCCCGCGATGGAGGACTGGGACACCCGGGCGTACCTGCGCCACCTGCCGACGGTGTTCGAGGCCGTGCGCAACGAGTTCGGTCCCGAGCTGCCCCTGCTGCACGACGGCCACCACCGGATGACCCCGCTGCAGGCCGCCAAGCTCGGCAAGTCGCTCGAGCCCTACGACCTGTTCTGGCTCGAGGACTGCACCCCCGCCGAGAACCAAGAGGCACTGCGTCTCGTGCGGCAGCACACCACCACGCCGCTCGCGATCGGCGAGGTCTTCAACACGATCTGGGACTTCAAGGACATCATCCGCGACCAGCTCATCGACTACGTCCGCGGTGCCGTGACCCACATGGGCGGGGTCACGCCGCTGAAGAAGACGATGGAGTACGCCGCGATGTACCAGATCAAGTCCGGGTTCCACGGGCCGACCGACATCTCGCCGGTGGGCCTGGCAGCGCAGATGCACCTCGGGCTCGCGATCCACAACTTCGGGATCCAGGAGTACATGCAGCACGGGGACCGCACCAACCAGGTGTTCCGGCAGACCTTCACCTTCACGGACGGGTACCTGCACCCCGGCGACGAGCCGGGCCTCGGTGTCTCGCTCGACGTCGACGAAGCGGGCAAGTACCCCTACGAACAGGCGTACCTGCCGTTCAACCGCCTGGCCGACGGCACCGTCCACGACTGGTGACACGGGCGCGGGTAGCCTCGGCGGGCGTGGACATCGACACGCTCGCCCAGGCAGCCCGCGAGCTGCTGCTCGTCGCACCGGCCGACTTCGTCGCCGAACGCACTGCACGGCAGCGGGCCGCCCGGAAGGACGACCGTGACCTGGCCGCAGCGATCGGCACACTTCGCAAGCCCGCACCCGCCGCCTGGGTGATCGACCTGCTCTCCCACGACGACGCTCTGGACGAAGCGGTCGACCTCGGCCCCGCGATCCGGCAGGCCCAGGCGGATGCCGACCCGCAGCAGATCGCGACCCTCCGGCGGCAACGCGCGGGCATCGTCACGGCACTCGCGCAAGCCGGAGCCGACCTGGCCTCCGACGCCGGGCACCCCGCGACGACCGCTGTGCTCGACCAGGTCCGGGCGACGATCGAGGCCGCGATGGCCGACCCGCACGCCGGGGCCGCGGTCCGCTCGGGGCTGCTCGTGCAGCCCCTCACGAGCGCCGGGTTCGACGACGTCGACCTCGACGGGGCGCTCGCCGTGCCGGACGCGGTGCCCGACGCCTGGTCCGGCAGCGGGGCGGACCCCATCCCGATCACCAGCGCGCGACGAACCACGAAGCCGAGCCGAGCCTCCAAGCCGGAACCGGAACCGGAACCGGAACCGGAACCGGAACCGGAACCGGAACCGGACTCGGGCCGCGACCCCGCGGCCGACCGCCGCGCCGCCCGCCAGGCCGAGACCGCCGCGCGGGCGGAGTCCCGCGATGCCGACGCGGTGCTCGACGCGGCCCAGACCGACCTCGAAGCCGCCGAGGCGCGTCGGGCCGGACTCCAGCGCGACCTCGAGCGCGCGACCGCCGAGGTCGGACGCCTCGAGCACGCTCGGGACGACGCCGAGGCAGCGAGTGACAGCGCGCGGGAACTCCTGGCGGCCGCGCAACGCCACCGCCGCGACCTCGGCCGCTGACGCCCGCTCATCACCTCGGATGAAACGTGCCGCCAGCGCTCGCTGACCGCCCGAGCCGCACCATACGCTCGGGCCCATGACCTCCACCCTCCGCCGGTTCCGGCACCTGCTGGCCCCGGCCACCGGCGCCGTGTACGTCGTGCTCTGGATCCTCGCCGAGACCGGTCGGTCGGGGCTCGCGGACCACATCGTCGTGGTGTCGGCCCTGGCGATCGCGATCGGCCTGGCGAACTGGATGCCCGCGACCTCGCTCGGACTGGTCGTCGTCGTGCCGCTGCTGCAGGCCCTCCGGCTGCTGCACCGTCCGACGGACACGACCTGGCCGGAGTACCTGGCGATCGCGATCGTCGTCGGCATCGTCGGTGCCGGACGGTCGGACCTGCTGCGGTGGCTCGCGGTGCCCGTGCTCGCGGTCGCCAGTGCCGCCGCCGCGTGGGCCATGGTCGTGCCGACGGTGGCCGACCAGGACGTGTGGGGCCAGTGGGTCGGTTCGTCGGGAGGCACCAGGAACGACCTCGTGGTCATCACGCTGGCCATCGCCGGTGCGAGCGGCATCGGATGGGCCGTCGGCGTGGCGATCGGTGCGACGTGGCGGATCGGCCTGGCGCGGCTGCGCGTCGTCGAGGCCGAACACGAGACCGAGGTCACGACCGTCGAGCTGCAGGCCGAGCAGGAGCGCGCCCGGATCGCCCGCGACGTGCACGACTCGCTGGCGCATTCGTTGGCCGTGGTGGTCTCGCAGGCGCAGGGTGCCGCCGCGATCGCGGTCCGCGACGAGCACGCCGTCCGGGCGCTCACCGACATCGCCGAGGTCAGCCGCGCCGCGCTCGGGGACGTCCGCGCACTGGTCGAACGGATCCAGGGGGCCGGTGTCGACACCCGGCTCGGACTCGACGCAGTGCCGATGCTCGTCGACGACATGCGAGAACTCGGCATGCACGCCGAGTTCGAACAGCACGGGGAACCGGGGCACTGCGCACCCGGGGCGGCCGGAGCGGTGCACCGGATCGTCCAGGAGAGCCTGACGAACGTCCTGAAGCACCAGGGCCGGACCGCATCGGCCCGGGTGGTCCTCGACTGGCGCGGTCCGGGGCTCGGCCTCGTGGTGACGTCGACCGGCGCCCAGCCGCTCGTCGAACTCGACGGACCGGGCTCGGGAGTCGCTGGCATGCAGGAGCGTGCACGTCTGGCGGGCGGATGGCTGCGCGCCGGTGCGGGCGACGCGGCGCCGGAGTGGGTCGTGACGGCATGGCTGCCGACGGCCGGACGGATGGACGCACCGGACGACGCGCCGGTCGACGCTGATGCCGCTCCGGCGCTGGAGGTCGCCCCGTGATCCGCGTCGGCGTCGTCGACGACCAGCGCCTGTTCGCCAGCGGCATGCAGATGCTCGTCGACGCCCAGGACGACATGACCTGTGTCGGGATCGCGGCCGACGGCACGGCAGCGCTCGAGCTCTGCGCGGCCGACCACCCCGACGTGCTCCTGCTGGACCTCCGGATGCCCGTCATGAACGGCATCGAGGCCCTGGCCCGGCTCGCCACGACGACCGACGACCGGCCCCGCGTGATCGCCCTGACGACCATCCGCCGCGACGACGCCGTCCTGTCGGCCCTGCGTGCGGGAGCCGCGGCATTCCTCACCAAGGACGCGCTGCCCGACGTCGTGACCGCCACGATCCGCGACGTCCACGAAGGCCGGCCGGCACCGACCGAGACCGAGGCGCTCGACCTGCTCCGCGCGCAGGGTGTCGCCGTCGAGGTCCATCGCCGCGACGAGGTCCTCGATGCGCTGAGTGCGCGCGAACGCGAGGTGTTCCTGCTCGTCGCCAAGGGCCTCAGCAACGCTGAGATCGCCGCGTCGACGTTCATCAGCGAGGCCACCGTCAAGTCACACGTCCGTGCGGTGCTCACGAAGCTGGGCCTCCGCAACCGCATCCAGGTCGTCATCACGGCCCACGAACGCGGCCTCGTCCGCGCCTGAACCAGGGGGAAGAACCATGCACATCACAAACCGAGCCGCGAAGACCGGCACGCTCGCCCTCGTGATCGTCGGTCTGGCCGCCAGCGTCGTGCACGGCCTGCCCGAGCCTGCCGACGTCGCGATCGCACCGACGACGGACCGGGACCCGGGCGCGTGGACGATGCCGCTCGACGGCTACGTCCAGCCCGGATGGGACAAGCAGGACTACGCGGAGAACCTGGTGATCCAGCCGTGCCTGCGTGCCACCGGGATCGACTTCCCGGTGCCGTGGGCGACGATCGCCGGTCTCGAGGCATCGTCGGACGCCGAGGAGACCCCCGACAGTGGCAACACGTCGCCGGCGCTGTCGTGGAGCCGACCGCTCGACGCCGAGCGTGCCGGTACGCGCGGCTACCACGCGCCCGACACCACCGGGGCGAACCGGGACGGCATCAAGTCCTGGGGTGAGGACCCCAAGCGGAACGCGGCGTTCGCAGCCGCACCGCAGCAGGCGGTCACGAGATGCTTCCACCAGGGGTACCGCACGCTCGGCACCCAGGACGAGAACGGCGGCGACCAGCAGGCATCGACCACGGCGAAGCGACTGACCTACCTGGCCGCGATGGCTGCCCGCCAGGACGGCGCCGTGGTCGCCGCAGCCGCGAAGTGGCGCACCTGCATGGCACCGGCGGACGTCGCTGACCTGCCCGAAGCGCCGAGCGGGATGCCCACGCGGTCGATGCGGAACGACTACGGCACGGACATCGCCTCCACGCCCGTGCAGGACGGCGAGGTCCGGATCGCGAAGCAGGACGTCGCGTGCCAGGACTCGTCCGGCTACCGCTCCGCCCTGTACGACGCCGAGTGGAACCGTCTGCTGCACGTGACGGCGACCGATGCCGCCGACCTGCGGAAGGCGGGGGCGGACCAGCCGTCCGTCGACCGCCGGCTCGACCAGGTGATCCGCCGGCTCGCGCCGAAGGCGCCGGCCGACGTCGACTGACACGGGGAGCACTGCGCGTCCGACGCGCGCACCCACCGGACGGGAGGCGCGGTGCCAGCTGGCACCGCGCCTCCCGTCCGCCTGTGCCGACCTTCACCCGACGCGCGACGGACGGCCGAATCGCGCGTGGTGAGGCGGAATTTCCGACTGCCTGTGCGCGTCTCGACCGCCCACGCGCGGAACGCCCCATCCTGCCGTGGCCGACACGCCCGGGCGGGACTGGTAGAGTTGTGGACGACTTCGGCGAGGGCCGCGTACGCGCGGCCGTGATCGACGCGGCGGATGACCCGGCAAGCTCTGGGACCGTTCCTCACGCGTGCACGCGTTCGAGTTGCAACACCACAGACCCCACGATGCCGGCACCCCGGCCTCGTTCCCCAGACCAGGAGGCACCATGGCCGACTACACCAAGCTCGCAGCGGAAGTCCGCACCAAGTTCGGCAAGGGCGCTGCCCGCAAGCTCCGCGCGGCCGACAAGATCCCCGCCGTCATCTACGGCCACGGGACCGAGCCGAAGCACGTGAGCCTGCCCGGCCACGAGACCATGCTGCTCGTCCGTACGGCCAACGCGGTCGTCGACCTCGACATCGAGGGCACGGCGCAGCTCGCCCTCGTCAAGGACGTCCAGCGTGACCCGGTGCGCCAGATCATCGAGCACATCGACCTGGTCGTGCTGCGTCGTGGCGAGAAGGTCACCGTCGACGTCCCGATCGTCGTCGAGGGCGAGTCCTTCTCCGGCACAATCCACGTTCAGGACCTGAACACCGTCTCGCTGCTGGTGCTCGCCACCGACATCCCCGAGCACGTCGTCGTCGACGTCGAGGGCCTCGAGGACGGCAAGCAGATCCACGCCTCCGAGCTGGTCCTGCCCGAAGGCGCCGAGCTCGAGACCGACCCCGAGGCACTCGTCGTGCAGATCGTCACCCCGCGTGCGACCGCCGACGACGAGGCCGCGGACGAAGCCGCAGCCGAGGCCGGTGCCGAAGCCGGCGCCGAGGGCGGCTCGGAGCCGGTCGAGACCGAGTCCGAGTAACACCCCCGTTCGAACGACATCTGGTCGACGCTGATGACGGATCGTGTCCTCGTCGTGGTCGGGCTCGGCAACCCCGGGCCCGACTACGCGGGGAACCGTCACAACGTCGGCCAGATGGTCCTCGACGAACTCGCTGCCCGGATGGGTGCGACGTTCAAGAAGCACAAGACCCCGAACACCGTCGCCGAAGGGCGGCTCGTGCCGGGGGGGCCGCGTCTGGTACTCGCCAAGCCCGGGTCGTTCATGAACACGTCGGGCGGTCCGGTCTCCAGCGTGCTCGGGTTCTACAGCGCGACCCCGGCCGACCTGGTCGTCGTGCACGACGAGCTCGACCTGCCGTTCGACACCGTCCGGCTCAAGGGCAACGGCGGCCACGGCGGCCACAACGGGCTGCGCGACATCATCAAGGCCACCGGCACGAACGAGTTCTCCCGGGTGCGCGTCGGCATCGGCCGCCCGCCCGGACGACAGGACCCGGCCGACTACGTGCTGCGCGACTTCTCGCCCACCGAGAAGAAGACGCTGCCCAACCTGCTGGCGGACGCGGCCGACGCGGTCGAGGCGATCGCCAACCTCGGGCTGCTCGCCGCCCAGCAGCGCGTCCACGCGCCGTCGTGATGCCCGTCACCCCGCTCGTCGTCCTGGCGGCCGCCGGACCGCTGCAGTGGGTCGCGCTCATCGTGGTGGCCGTGGCCGGACTGACCCTGGCGTTCACTGCCCGGGTCCTGACGCGGCGGGTCACTCGCGGTGACCGCGACGACGTCCGGCCGACGCAACCAGACGACCTTGAGCCCGGCGAACACTGACGTCGGCGTGCAGGCCGGCCGTCCAGTCGCCGTTCGCCCGTCGCGCACCGCGCGGTCGCTGTCGGGCGTCGCCGGTACCATGTGCTGAGTGACGATCTCGGGCATCATCCCTGCGCTCTCGCGCGCCTCCGCGTTCGATCGCGTCCTGCGTGCCGCTCCTCGCGACGCCGACTTCTCGGTGGTCGACGGCCTGCGCGTGCCACTGCTGGCGGCGCTCATGGCCGAGCGGAAGGGGCCGCAGTGCGTCCTGGTCATCACCGCCACCGGGCGTGAGGCCGAGGCCGTGCGCGGCGCGCTGTCGAGCTACCTGCCCGACACGCAGGTGCTCGAGTTCCCCGCGTGGGAGACCCTGCCGCACGAGCGCCTCTCGCCGAGCGCGCAGACCGTGGGCACCCGCATCGCCACCCTGCGCGCCCTGCAGCGGTGGCAGGACACCGACGCTGCCGACCGCCAGACCACCGTCGTCGTGGCGAGCGTCCGCGCCGCGCTGCAGCCCATCGCCGACAACCTGACCGAGCTCGCGCCGGTCGTGCTGCGCTCCGCGTCGCGCGGCAACGACCTGGGCGCGATCGCGGCGCAGCTCGTCGACCTGGCGTACGCCCGCGTCGACCTGGTCACCCGCCGCGGTGAGTTCGCCGTGCGCGGCGGCATCCTCGACGTCTTCCCGCCCACGGCCGACCACCCGGTGCGCGTCGACTTCTTCGGCGACGAGATCGACGGCATCAAGGCCTTCTCGGTGGCCGACCAGCGGTCCACCGACGACGACCTGCAGTCCGTCGAGCTCACCGCCTCGCGCGAGCTCCTGCTCAGCGACGACGTCCGGCAGCGCGCCCGCGAGATGCTCCACGAGTTCCCGAACCTGTCGCAGATGCTGGCGAAGGTGGCCGAGGGCATCCCGGTCGAGGGCATGGAGTCGCTCGCACCGGCCCTGGTCCGCAAGCTCGTGCCGATGACGACGTACCTTCCGACCCAAGCGACGATCGCGGTGTTCTCGCCCGAACGGGTGAGCGGTCGTGCGCACAGCCTGGCCGAGACCAACCAGGAGTTCCTGCAGGCCGCGTGGAGCGCCGCCGTCGCGGGAGCCCAGGCGCCGATCGACCTGGACGCGGGCAACTTCCTGACCGTGCCGCAGCTCCGTGCCGCGCGGGGCGACCGCACCTGGTGGACGATCTCGCCGTTCGACAGCGGTGCCGACGAACCCCTCACCGACGCCGACGCCGCGGCCGAGGCGGGGGAGTACGTCCGGGTCCGGGCCGATGCGGTCCCGAGCTTCGCCGGCAGTGCTGACGGAGCGATCGCGCACGTCAAGGCGCTGACCGACGACGGCTGGGCCGTGGTCGTCACCGCCCAGGGGCAGGGGCTCGTCGAACGCGCCGTGCAGGTCCTCGCCGACGCCGGGGTCGCAGCCCGGGCCGAGGCCGTCACCGCACCGCCGCAGCCGGGCGTCGCGATCGTCACGATGGCGACGGTCGAGCACGGCTTCTCGATCCCGGACCCGCGCATCGCCGTGCTGAGCGAGGCCGAGTTCTACGGTCGGACCGCCCAGCAGGGTGCCCGCACGGTCAAGAAGCTCGCCAGCCGCCGCAAGAACGTCGTCGACCCGCTGCAGCTGAAGCCGGGCGACGTCGTCGTGCACGCCACGCACGGCATCGGCAAGTTCGTCGAGCTCGTCTCGCGCGAAGTGAGTTCCGGTGGCCGCAACGCCGTCAAGACGCAGCGCGAGTACCTGGTGCTCGAGTACGCCCCGTCCAAGCGTGGCTACCCGGGTGACAAGCTCTTCGTGCCCACCGACCAGCTCGACCAGCTCTCGCGCTACGTCGGTGGCGAGTCCCCGAGCCTGTCGAAGATGGGCGGCTCGGACTGGTCCGCGGCCAAGTCGAAGGCCCGCAAGGCCGTCCGCGACATCGCCGTCGACCTGGTCAAGCTCTACTCGGCCCGCATGGCGTCGAAGGGGCACGCATTCGGTCCGGACACACCCTGGCAGCGCGAGCTCGAAGAGGCCTTCCCGTTCGCCGAGACCGCCGACCAGCTCACCACCATCGACGAGATCAAGCGCGACATGGAGCGCCCGATCCCGATGGACCGGCTGCTCTCGGGCGACGTCGGGTACGGCAAGACCGAGGTGGCGATCCGCGCCGCGTTCAAGGCCGTGCAGGACGGCAAGCAGGTCGCCATGCTCGTGCCGACCACCCTGCTCGTGCGCCAGCACATGGAGACCTTCGCCGAACGGTTCGCCGGGTTCCCCGTACACCTGCGCGCGCTCAGCCGGTTCCAGACCGAGAAGGAGTCCAAGGAGACCCTGGCCGGCCTGGCCGACGGCACGGTCGACATCGTCATCGGCACGCACCGCATCCTGTCGCAGGGTGTGCAGTTCAAGGACGTCGGGCTCGTCATCATCGACGAAGAGCAGCGCTTCGGCGTCGAGCACAAGGACCAGCTCAAGAAGCTCAAGACCAACGTGGACGTGCTGGCGATGTCCGCGACGCCGATCCCGCGGTCGCTCGAGATGGCCGTGACAGGCATCCGCGAGATGTCGACCCTGGCCACCCCGCCCGAGGACCGCCACCCCATCCTGACCTTCGTCGGCCCGCAGTCAGACCTGCAGGTGGCCGCGGCGATCCGTCGTGAGATGCTCCGCGAGGGCCAGGTCTTCTACGTGCACAACCGCGTCAAGGACATCCAGTCGGTCGCCGCACACCTGGCCGAGATCGTGCCGGACGCCCGCATCGCCGTCGCGCACGGGCAGATGTCCGAGACGACGCTCGAACAGGTGATGGTCGACTTCTGGGAGCGCCGCTTCGACGTGCTGGTCTCGACGACGATCATCGAGACCGGGCTCGACATCGCGAACGCGAACACGCTCATCATCGACCGGGCCGACAAGTACGGCCTGTCGCAGCTGCACCAGCTGCGCGGCCGTGTCGGTCGTGGCCGTGAGCGCGGGTACGCGTACTTCCTGTACGACGCCGACAAGCCCCTGTCCGAGACGGCGCAGGACCGGCTCGAGACCATCGCGGCGAACAACGAGCTCGGCGCGGGCATGCAGGTCGCCATGAAGGACCTCGAGATCCGCGGCGCCGGCAACCTGCTCGGCGGCGAGCAGTCCGGCCACATCGCGGGCGTGGGCTTCGACCTGTACCTGCGCATGATCGGCGAAGCCGTGTCGCAGTTCCGCGGGGACGTCGCCGAGGGGCAGACCGAGTTGCGCCTCGAGATCCCCGTCGACGCGCACATCCCCGAGGACTACGTCGAGTCCGAACGGCTGCGGCTCGAGGCCTACCAGAAGCTGTCGGCGGCGTCGGCTCCGACGGCGCAGCACGACGCGATCGACATGGTGCTCGACGAGCTCACCGACCGGTACGGCACCCCGCCGCAGCCGGTGCAGACCCTGGTCGAGGTCTCGCGGCTCCGACGCATGGCCCAGCAGGTCGGCCTGTCCGACGTGGTCGTGATGGGTTCGAACCTGCGCGTCGCGGGCAAGGAGCTCGCCGACTCGTCCCAGGTGCGGCTCAAGCGGATGTTCCCCGGTGCCCGGTGGTTCCCGCAGCAGAACGCGTCGAGCATCCCGATGCCGCGTCCCCACGACCAGGCGCTGCCCGACGACGCGCTGATCCAGTGGGTCGAGAGCATCCTGACCGCGGTCTACGGGGCGGCGGCTCCGGCCGAGGCGCCCGCGGCTGGGTAGTCACCACCCGACGGACAGGAGGCCCGGTGCCAGCTGGCACCGGGCCTCCCGTCCGTCGGGTGGTTGCGCCCGACTCGTCGCGACAAGTCCGGTGTCGTACGACATCGACTGTGTCGTTCTGCCGGACGGCTGCCACTCGCGCGACATGTCCGATGTCGTACGACGGCGACCCTGTCGTTCCGCCGGACGGCTGCCGCGCTCGCGCCGCCGCCCTACTCCGTCGCCTCGGCCTCGGAGAGCTCGCGCCGTGCCCTGTGGTGCCGCGCGCGCAGGCTGACCACGATCGCCGAGGCCACCATCGCGATGCCGGACCCGACCAGCACGGCCAGCACGCCCTCGTCGACGATCTCGGCGCTGCCGGCGAAGGCCAGTTCGTTCATCAGCAGCGACACCGTGAACCCGATGCCGCCGAGCACCCCGACGGTGACGATCGACCAGAACGACAGCGACGGTCGGCCCGGTCCGCGGAACAGCCGCGTCGCGACGGCACCGAACAGCGTGATGCCGATGACCTTGCCGACCGGCAGCGCGAGCACGACGGCCCAGAACGCGGGGGAGAGCTCGCCGATGCCCACGGCCGGGATGACCACCGCGGCGGACGCGAAGGCGAAGACGGGCAGCACGATGGCGTTCGACCACGGTTCGACCCGTTCGTGCAGGGTGTGCCCGGGTCGGCGCGGCAGCACGAGGCCCAGGGCGACGCCGGCGATCGTCGCGTGCACGCCCGAGTGGTAGACCAGCCACCAGGTCACGACGCCGACCACGACCATGCCGGAGATGAACCACCCCTGGCCGGTGCGACCCGGGCGGAGCATCCGGCCGAGCAGCCAGAACACCACGAGCAGCACGGCCGCGCCGCCGAGCGCCAGGAAGTCCGTGTCGTGCGCGAACACCACGGCGATGATGATGATCGCGATCAGGTCGTCGAGCACCGCCAGCGCCAGCAGGAACACCCGGAGCGTCGAGGGCAGCCCTCGGCCGAACATCGCCAGCACACCGAGTGCGAACGCGATGTCGGTCGCCGTGGGGATCGGCCAGCCGGACGTGTAGTGCGTGCCGGCGGTGACGGCCAGGTAGATGCCGGCGGGCACGACGACACCACCGACCGCGGCGATGGCGGGGACGACGGCCGTCTTCGGGTTCGACAGCTCACCGGCGACGAGCTCGTGCTTGAGCTCGATCGCGACGAGCAGGAAGAACACCGCGAGCAGGCCGTCGCTGATCCAGTGCGTGACCGACAGGTCGAGGCCGAGGCCACCCCACGGGGAGTGCGCGTCGAGGACGTCTTCGAGGCCGGGGCCGATCGGCGTGTTCGCCAGGACGAGACCGAGGACGGCTGCGGCGAGCAGGGCGATGGCGCTGAAGCGTGGGGAACGGATTGCTGCGAGCATGGGACTCCGTGAGGGTTCGGGAAACGGTCCGTCGACCAGACTTCCCGACACGCCTGGGCCAGGATATCCGATACTGACGACATGACCGTCTCGGACCTGACCGCCGTCGTCGACCGCCTGCTGGACCCGGACAGCGGCTGCGTCTGGAACCGCGTACAGACCCATGCATCGCTCGCCCGGTACGCCGTGGAAGAGGCGTACGAGCTGGTCGACGCGATCGAGGACGGCGACACCGACGATGTCCGCGAGGAACTCGGCGACGTGCTCTACCAGGTCGTCCTGCACGCCGGGATCGCCGCACGCGCAGGGGAGTTCGACCTGGACGACGTCGCCGAGTCCGCCCGCGAGAAGATGGTCCGGCGGCACCCGCACGTCTTCGGCGACGAGCGTGCGGACACCGTCGACGAGGTCGTCCGGGTGTGGCGTGCGGCGAAGACGGCCGAGAAGTCGTCGCGCACCAGCGTGTTCGACGGGGTGCCGCGGGCGATGCCACCGATGGAGCGTGCGGTGAAGCTGCTGGAGCGCCTGGAGGAACGGGGTGACGCCGACACGGTCGTCGCGTCCGTCGTCGGCTCGGCCGAGGCCGAGGCCGGGGCCGGGGTCGGGGCCGGGGCCGACCCCGGGGTCGTCGTCGGGTCAGGCGTCGGGGCTACGGGTGCAGACGCCGACTGGGGCGTCGACATGCTCGGCGCGATCGCGTCCGCCAGGCGGTCCGGCATCGACCCGATCGAGAGCCTGCGCGCAGCGGTGCGACAGCTCGAGGCGCAGGGACGAGCCGCCGACTGAGTGAGCGGGGACGCCGGGGCGGGCGTCGGCTGCGCGAGTGGGGACGCCGGGGCGGGCGTCCACTGCGCGAGTGCAGGAGAGAAGTGCGGGCGTCCTCCTAACCCGAAAAAGGAGGACGCCCGCGAGCGGGCAGACGACGCAACCAGGGACAGTGCGCCGGCAGGGAAGCCCGCTCGAACCGCGGGGCACACTGCAGCACGGTGCCCTCGCGAACGGTACGGCGGGTGGATCAGGCACCTGCCGTACCGAGGTTCTGCATCCACAATATCAGTGGGTTGGGATGCTCGCAACCCGGCGAGCACGATCTGACAGGATTGGGGGCATGGCAACGACCGTGACGGCACCCCGTGGCATGCGCGACTTCCTCCCCGCGGACAAGGCACGGCGTGAGCACGTCCTCGGTGTGGTGAGGGGCGTGTACGCCCGACACGGCTTCGACGAGATCGAGACGCCCGTGGTCGAGGACGCGGCTCGGCTGCACTCCGGGCTCGGCGGCGACAACGAGAAGCTCGCGTTCGGGGTCATGCGCCGCGGACTCACGGTCGAGGACCTGCGCACCGCGGACGCGCCGCTCGACCTCGCCGACCTCGGGCTGCGCTTCGACCTGACCGTGCCCCTCGCCCGCTTCTACGCCTCGCACCGCGCCGAGCTGCCGACGGTGTTCCGCTCGGTGCAGATCGCGCCGGTGTGGCGTGCCGAGCGGCCGCAGAAGGGGCGGTACCGGCAGTTCGTGCAGTGCGACATCGACATCCTCGGCGAACCGGGGCAGCTCGCCGAGATCGAGCTGATCCGGGCGACGACGGCCGCGCTCGATGCCCTCGGCGTGACCGGCACCTCGATCCGCATCAACGACCGCCGGATCCTGCTCGCGCTGCTGGCGTCGTGGGGCATCACCGACCCGGCAGCGGCCGACCGTGCGCTCATCACGGTCGACAAGCTCGACAAGATCGGGGCCTCCGGCGTGGCGGCCGAACTCCGCGAGCACCTGGACGCCGAGCTGCCCGGGCTCGAGGACACGATCAGCGCGCTCGAGTCCGCCGACTGGGACAGCGTCGCGGGCGCCGACTGGCTCGACGACGCAGCGTTCGACGACCTGCTCCGCCTGCGTCAGGCGCTGCCCGGCGTCGATCTGCGCTTCGACCCCACGCTCGTGCGCGGCATGGGCTACTACACGGGGACGATCTTCGAGGTCGCGCACCCCGACTTCGGCTACAGCCTGGGCGGTGGCGGGCGGTACGACGGCATGATCGGACGCTTCCTCGGCCAGGACGTGCCGGCGGTCGGGTTCTCGCTCGGGTTCGAACGGCTCGTCGACCTGGTGACCCTGCCCGAGGCCACGGCGTCCGACGCCGTCGTGCTGGTCTACGACAAGGACGCCGACCCGGTCCGGCTCGCCGCGCTCAAGGCCGAGGCACTCGAGCAGCACCAGCGGGTCCGGCTCGAACGACGGACCAAGAACACGAAGAACCTGCTGGCGGGGTTGGCGGCGCAGGGCTTCGGGTCGTTCGCGTCCGTGCACGCCGACACCGAGTCGCTCACCGGTGTGGAGTTCCGCCCGCTCGCCTGAGTTCTCCACAGTCGACACCCGGTGGCGCAGAACCGTTCACCGCGCGTCGGTAGGATCGTCCCGCAAGCACCACAACCGCAACGTGTAGGGAGTACCCCGTGGCCGTGATCGATGCCGTAGGAGCACGCGAAGTCCTCGATTCCCGAGGAAACCCGACGGTCGAGGTCGAGGTCCTCCTCGACGACGGCGTCGTCTCGCGCGCGCTCGTCCCGTCCGGCGCCTCCACCGGCGCCTTCGAAGCGTACGAGCTGCGCGACGGCGACAAGGCCCGTTACGGCGGCAAGGGCGTCCTCAAGGCGGTCGAAGCCGTCCTCGACGAGATCGGCCCCGCGCTCGAGGGCTTCGACGCCACCGACCAGCGACTCGTCGACGCCGCGCTCATCGAGCTCGACGGCACCGAGAACAAGTCGCGCCTGGGTGCGAACGCCATCCTCGGCGCCTCGCTCGCCGTCGCCCGTGCCGCTGCCGACTCGGCCGACCTGCCGCTGTTCCGCTACCTCGGTGGCCCGAACGCGCACACGCTGCCCGTGCCGCTGATGAACGTCGTCAACGGTGGCGCGCACGCCGACACCAACGTCGACATCCAGGAGTTCTTCCTGGTGCCCTACGGCGCCGAGTCGTTCTCCGAGGCGCTCCGCTGGGGCGTCGAGACCTACCACGCGCTCAAGGGCGAACTGAAGAAGCAGGGCCTGGCGACCGGCCTCGGTGACGAGGGCGGCTTCGCACCCGAGCTCGCGTCGAACCGTGCCGCGCTCGACTTCCTGCTCGCCGCCATCGAGAAGGCCGGCTTCACCCCCGGCAAGGACATCGCGCTCGGGCTCGACGTGGCCGCGACCGAGTTCTTCTCCGACGGCAAGTACGCGTTCGAAGGCAAGCAGCTGTCGGGCGAGGAGTTCACGCAGTACTTCGTCGACCTGGCCCGCGACTACCCGCTCGCCACGATCGAAGACCCGCTGGCCGAAGACGACTGGGAAGGCTGGTCGCACCTGACGAGCCAGCTCGGCGACAAGCTGCAGATCGTCGGCGACGACCTGTTCGTGACGAACCCGAAGCGCCTGCAGCGGGGCATCGACGACAAGGCAGCGAACTCGATCCTGGTCAAGGTGAACCAGATCGGCACGCTCACCGAGACCCTCGACGCGGTGTCGCTCGCACAGCGCCACGGCATGACCGCGATCCTGTCGCACCGCTCGGGCGAGACCGAGGACACCACCATCGCCGACATCGCGGTGGCGGTCGACGGCGGTCAGATCAAGACCGGCGCCCCGGCTCGCTCGGACCGCGTCGCGAAGTACAACCAGCTCCTCCGTATCGAGGAAGAGCTCGGCGACGCCGCGGTCTACGCCGGCCGCACCGCGTTCCCGCGGTCCGCGTCGCTGTAGTCGACGCAGCCACCAGCCGGACCCGACGGGTCCGGACCACGCGCCCCGTGCCTCCAGTCCGCTGACCCGGACCGCAGGCACGGGGCGCGTGTCGTCTGCGGCTGCACCGTCGCGGCGCCGTGGTCCTGAGAGGCTGCCGACACGAGGCGCGGCGGCACGGACGCACCCGGCAGCCGGGTTATCGTCGACACGTGCCCAGCCAGAGACCCCGTGTCCGCCGCGTCCCCGTGGCCATGCCCGAGGGCGCCACGCCGGAACAGCCCTGGTACCGCACCATCCGCTTCTCCGGGTTCAGCCTGATCATGCTGGCGGTCATCGTGCTGTTCGTCGTCGTCCTGGCGCCGTCGCTCCGCACGCTCATCCAGCAGCAGGAGCAGATCGCCCAGAAGCAGCACGAGGTCGCCGCGCAGAAGTCCGACGTCGCGCAGAAGAAGAAGGACGTCGCGCGGTGGGACGACCCCGCGTACATCGAGGCGCAGGCACGCGACCGTCTGCTCTACGTCTACCCGGGTGAACAGAGCTTCCTGGTCATGGGTGACGGCGAGAGCGCCGGGACGGGTGACGCCAAGCCGACGACGGACTCGGGGACCCCGGTCAGCGCGACGGTGCAGACCCCGAAGGTCGACTGGGTGCAGGCGATGATGTCGTCCGTCCTGAAGTCGGGACTGTCGGACGAGACCGAGCAGGAACTCGTCGCCCCCGACGTCTCCGGCACCGGCAGCACCAGCAAGTAAGCGTTCCGTCACACGGTGCGAGGTCGGCGCGAACTCGGGTAGCCTCTTGTACCCGTGACGACCCCTCCGTTCGACCCGCCGTCCGACCGCGACGTGCAGGTGGTCTCGGCCCAGCTCGGCCGGCCCGCCCGCGACGTCGTCGGCATCGCGGCACGCTGCGTCTGCGGCAACCCCACGGTCGTCGCGACGAAGCCGCGCCTGGGCAACGGCACCCCGTTCCCCACGCTGTACTACCTGTGCCACCCGGCAGCCACCGCTGCCGTCAGCACACTCGAGGCGACGGGCGTCATGCCCGAGCTGGCCTCGTTGCTCGAGGACCCCGACATGGCGCAGCGGTACCGCGCGGCGCACGAGTCCTACCTCGCCGACCGCGAGTCGATCGAGCACGTCGACGAGATCGACGGCATCAGCGCGGGCGGCATGCCCGTCCGCGTGAAGTGCCTGCACGCACTCGTCGGTCACACCCTCGCTGCCGGACCCGGCGTGAACCCCATCGGTGACCTGGCACTCGACCGTGCTGCATGGTCGCCCGACCGGTGCGAGTGCCGGGCGTATGATGGGCTCGCAGACGCTGGAGTCGGGGCGGGTGGCGGCGAAGTCTGACCAGCCGCCCGGCTGGCCACCCCACTCCAAGGAGATCATCCCCCGTGCCCAAGATCCTCGTCGTCGGCGGCGGTTACGCCGGCTTCTACACCGCCTGGAAGCTCGAGAAGCACCTTCGCCCCGGCGAAGCCGAAGTCGTGATGGTCGACCCGCTGCCGTACATGACGTACCAGCCGTTCCTCCCCGAGGTCGCCGCCGGGTCGATCGAGCCGCGTCACGCGGTCGTCTCGCACCGTCGTCACCTGAAGAAGACCCGCGTCGTCACGGCGAAGGTCACGAAGGTCGACCACGCCACCAAGACCGCGACGATCACCCCCGAGCTCGGTGAGCCCTGGGAAGAGTCCTACGACCAGGTCGTCATGACCGCCGGCGCCGTGTCGCGCACGTTCCCGATCCCGGGTGTCGCCGACGAGGCGATCGGCCTGAAGACCATCGAGGAAGCCGCCGCGATCCGCGACAAGGTCCTGACGAACTTCGCGAAGGCATCGAACCTGCCGGCCGGCCCCGAGCGCGACCGTCTGCTCACCGTCGTCGTCGTCGGTGGTGGGTTCGCCGGCATCGAGGTGTTCGCCGAGCTCCGCTCGTTCGTCACCGACCTGCTGAAGAGCTACCCGCAGCTGTCCTTCGACGACACGCACTTCCACCTGGTCGAGGCCATGGGCCGGATCATGCCCGAGGTCTCGCTGGAGACCTCGCACTGGGTGCTCAAGAACCTGGCCGAGCGCGGCGCGAACGTGCACCTCGAGACCCAGCTGGCATCGGCCGTGGGTGGCGTGTGCCAGCTCAAGGCCAAGGACGAGTCCATCGAGACGATCGAGTCCGACCTGATCATCTGGACCGCCGGTGTCATGGCGAACCCGATGGTCAAGGGCACCGACTTCCCGCTCGAGCCCCGCGGCCGCATCACCGTGCAGCCCGACCTGCGCATCGTGAACGAGGGCGAGATCGTGACCGACGCGTGGGCCTGCGGCGACGTCGCGGCCGTTCCCGACCTGACCGGTGGTGGCGTCGGTGGCATGTGCGTGCCGAACGCCCAGCACGCGGTGCGTCAGGCGAAGCAGCTCGCGAAGAACCTGGTCGCGACGATGCGCAACGAGGCCACGGTCGACTACAAGCACGAGAACCTCGGCGCCGTCGCGGGTCTCGGTCTCGGCATCGGTGTGTTCCAGTCCGGCAAGTTCGCCATGAAGGGCTTCCTGGCCTGGGGCGCGCACCGCGGCTACCACGGTCTGGCCATGCCGTCGTGGGAGCGCAAGTGGCGGGTCATCGGCGACTGGGTCGGCGGCTTCTTCCTGGGCCGCGACATCGCATCGCTCGACGACCGCGAGACCCCGCGTGCCGCGTTCGAGGCGTTCGCGTCGCGTCCGAAGCCCGCGACCGCCGACGAGCCCAAGGCCGTCGCTGCGCCGGCGCCCGAAGCGGGCAAGCCGGCCGACGCTGCCGGTCCGGCCTACGCCACCCCGGCGGAGGACGTCTCGAAGGACGCCGAGCCGATCAAGGCCGACTCCAAGTAGTCACACCGCGCACGACGACGGCGGCCGCCCCTCGGGGTGGCCGCCGTCGTCGTCGATAGGCTTGTGCCGCCGCGCCCCCGTGGCCCAATCGGTAGAGGCACGCGACTTAAAATCGCTGAGTTGTGGGTTCGAGTCCCACCGGGGGTACCGCCGCGTCGTGCCTCCGGGCGCGGTGCGGGCCACAGCACCGGGCAAGCCAGCACGGTGCGCGCCAGCACGGTGCGGGTCTGGCGGGGTGGTGCGGCGTTGTTCCGCCGCACGGCGCCGTCAACGGCGCACGGGGTGCGAACCGCGCACGGTGCTGACGGGAGGCCGTGCTGGCGACGTGCGCCGATCCTCCCGTCCGGCGCGGTGCGGGCCGCAACGCGGTGCGGGCCGCAACGCGGTGCGGGTCTGGCTGCCTGGTGCGGCGTTGTTCCGCCGCACCGCCCCGTCAACCTCGCACCAGCCGCGAACCGCGCACGGTGCGCGCACGACACGGCAGCACGACACGGCAGCACCCCACGGCAGCACGACACCCGCGCACGACACCCCAGCACGACACCCCAGCACGACAGAGCGGCGCGGCCCCGAGGGACCGCGCCGCTCCGGCACGCAGGATCGTGCGACTCAGTGCAGACGGAAGCCGGTCACCATCGGGCACGTGAACGGGTCGCGCGCGGCGAGCCCGACGCGGTTCAGGTACGCCACGACGATGGCGTACGACTGGCCGATCGAGGCCTCGGTGTACGGGATGTTGTGCTTCGCGCAGTGGGCCTTGACCATCGGCTTGGCCTTGCGCAGGTTGGGGCGCGCCATGCTCGGGAACAGGTGGTGCTCCGCCTGGTGGTTCAGACCGCCGAACAGGTGGTCCGCCCAGACACCGCCGGTGATGTTGCGCGAGGTGCGGACCTGGCGGGACAGGAAGTCGATGCGCGCACCCTCGGCGATGATCGGCATGCCCTTGTGGTTCGGGGCGAACGAGCCGCCCATCATGACGCCGAACACGGCCATCTGCACGCCGATGAAGGCGACGCCGACGCCGAACGGCATGAGCGTGAACACGGCCCAGAAGTACAGCGCGAAGCGGGCGGCGATCAGGACGCCCTCCAGGATGCGGTCACGGCCGGAGCCCTTGATGTGCTGACCGGTGACGAGTGCCTTGACGCCCAGGAAGTGCAGGTTCGCGCCCTCCATCGTCAGCAGCGGGAAGAACGCCCAGCCCTGCACGCGCGTCAGTGCGCGGAGGAGTCCACGGCGTTCTGCGGCGTCTTCCTCGATGAAGGACACCGTGTCCTGCGCGATGTCGGGGTCCTTGCCGATGGTGTTCGGGTTGCCGTGGTGGCGGTTGTGCTTGTTCATCCACCACGTGTACGACAGGCCGACCAGGAACGTGCCGACGATGCGTCCGGCCCGGTCGTTCCACTTGCGCGACGCGAACACCTGGCGGTGCGCGGCTTCGTGCGCCAGGAACGCGAACTGCGTGAACAGCGCGCCCAGCACGCCGGCCGGGATGAGCACGAACCACGAACCGTCGAGCATCACGACCGCGACCCAGCAGATCGCGACGAGGGCGATCAGGACGCTGAAGACGGCCCAGTAGAACCCGACGCGGCGCTCGAGGAGGCCAGCTGATCGGACTTCTTCGAGGAGGTCCTTGTAGGTCGAGGTACCGGAGGTCGCTCCGGGTGCTCGGGGAGTCGTGGGACGGTACAGGGTCGATGAAGACGGCAACGAGCTGCTTCCATCAGGAACAGCCCTTCGGCCGAACAGGAGAGTTCCCGCGATTGCGATTGCTAGGGAACCTAGGGGTCGAACCTGGGCAGGAACCGTGGAATGCGCGTACCGTCCGTCCGACGTCGTTCGGAGCTCGGCATCCGCGTTCTGCGACGTCCGGGCGCGCTCTGACGGGGGCGGTTGCTCGGTACCATGACGCACGTGGTGGGATTCGGCAGTGCGCTCGCGAACCTCCGTGGCGTCCTGCGACAGCCGGAGGCGCACGTCGAGGTCGTCGACGGCGAGACCGTCCCCGTCGGCATGCTGCTCGGCACGCTCGGTGCCCTGCTGCTCGACGCGGGCAGCTCGGTCACGGACGTCCGCTCGGCGCTCGACAAGGCCCGTCAGTCCGCCGGGATCGGCCCGGAGCTCGCCGTCGGGGTGCTGCCCGCGCTGGTGATCGTCAGCGAGACCGCGACCGGGTCGGCCACGATCGTCAACGCCGAGGGCATCGAGCTGTCGTTCCGCCAGGCCGCCCGCGCCAACCGCCTGGTGCTCGGGCTCGAGAGCGGGTCGATCGCCCTGGCGGAGATCCCCGCCCGGGTCCGTGCCATCCGCGCCGGCACCCGCCCGCCGGCCGCGCTGCCCTGGATCGCCGGCAACGCCCTGACCGCCGCGGGGCTGGCCGTCGTGTTCCGCTGCCCCTGGTGGGCGATCCTGGTCACGCTCGGCGTCGGCGCACTCGTCGGCGTCATCGGCCTGCTGCTCCGCCGGTTCCGCGAGGCCGTGGCGATCATCCCGTTCCTGGCGGCGTTCATGTCGACCGCGGTCGTCGGACTCGTCGCCGCGTGGACGGGGTTCGACCACGTGCCGCTGTTCGCCGTGTGCGCTCCCGTGGCGGTGTTCGTCCCCGGCGCGCTCATCACGAACGCGCTGCTCGAGCTGACCGCGGCGGACATCGTGACGGGTGCCTCGCGGCTGGTGCAGGGCGTGATCATGCTCGGCTTCATGGCGTCGGGCATCGCCGCCGGCAGCGCGCTCACCGGGCTGCACGTCGACCCACGCTCGGCGGCCCTCGTCGGCGAGGTCGCCGGGATCGGGACGGCCCGGGGCGGCTGGGAGTCGGTGCCGTCCTACTGGGTGTCGTGGGTCGCCGTGGTCGTCCTGGCCCTCGGGCTCGGTCTGGTGTTCGGCTCCGGGTGGCGCCTGACGCTCGTGTCGGTCGCGGTGATGGTGACGGCGTACGCGCTGGTCAGCGGCACGAGCCCCCTGTGGGGCAGCGTCGTCGCGACCGGTGCCACCGCGGCCCTGCTGTTCATCGCGACCCGGCTGGTGGAGCGGCTGGTCCCGGTGATCCCGGCGACGATCTCGTTCTTCCCCGCCTTCCTGCTGCTCGTGCCGGGCACCGTCGGTCTCGTCGCGGTCTCGACGCTCGACCCCGTCGCGCTGGCGACGCCGCTGGCGACGTTCGTCAGTCTGTGCGTCGGGACGAAGATCGGCGGGCTGCTGCCCGGCCTGTTCCGGCGGAACGCACCCGCGCACTGAGCCGCTGCGGGCCGTGGGCGCACCGGCGGGCGGACTGGAGGCCCGTGGCGGGCCCGCCACACGCCTCCAGTCCGCCGCCCGTCAGGGCTCGATGAAGCGGTCCGCTTCGTCCTCGGCCTGCGCCTTGGCCAGGTAGTGCACCTTCTTGCCGGTCGCGTTGTACGGCAGGTCGGTGACGAAGCGGTAGCGGCGCGGACGCTTGTACCGGGCAAGTCCCGGGTGCTCGGTCGTCCACGTCTCGAGCTCGGCGGCCGCGGCGGTGTCGTCCTCGGGCAGTCCGCGGTCGGCGCGCACGATGAAGGCGACGACGACCTCGCCCCACGCCTCGTCCGGCACGCCGACCACGATCGAGTCGGCGACGCCGGCGTGCTCCTGCAGGACGGCCTCGACCTGCACCGGGTGCACGTTCTCGCCGCCGGAGATGACCATGTCGTCCTTGCGGCCCACGATCGTCACCCGCTCGTGCTCGTCCCACGTGGCCAGGTCGCCCGGGTAGAACCAGCCGTTCGCGAACTTCTCGGCCTCGAGCCCCGGGTTCCGGTACGAGTAGCCCGACTTGACCGTGCGGACCGCGAACTCGCCGATCTCGCTGCCGTCCTTCGGCACGGTGTCGCTCGGGTCGGCCAGCCGGTCTTGGTACACCCGGACCACGGCGACGTCGTCGTCGGTCGATGCACGGCCGGTCGAGCCCGCGCCGTCGGGGAAGTCCTCGGGACGCAGGAACGTGTTCCAGAAGGTCTCGGTCGTGCCGTACCCGTTGAAGATGCGCGGGGACAGCAGCTCCTGGTACCGCAGGGCCGCGGCACGGTCGAGCGGTGCGCCCATCGTGACGATGCCGTGCAGGCTCGACAGGTCGCGCGGCCGGCGCTCCTGCGCGTTCGCCAGCTGCACCAGGTTCGGCGGGGCACCGATCAGGAAGGTCAGCTGTTCGGACTCCACCAGGTCGAGCACGCGGTCGGCGTCGAAGTGCTTGAGGGTGGTCAGCTCGGCACCGACGTAGAACACCGGGTTCGGGCCGCCCGAGTACAGGCCGCCGCGGTGGAAGAGCGGGGACATGTTGAGCGTCTTGTCGAACGGGCTGAGCGGGAAGTGCATGATCACGTCGTGCGCGCTGAGCACCTCGACCAGGCTCGGCAGCGGGACGGGCTTGGGGCGTCCGGTCGTGCCCGAGGTGTACAGCCGGGTCGTCTCGGCGAAGGTGTCGCGGGGCTCGGTCGGCGCGAGCTCGTCGGCGGTGACGGGGTCGGCGGCGAGGAGCGCGCCGAACGCGGTGCCGGGCGCGGGCGCGTTCGTCGGTGTGCCGGTCGTGCTCGTCGCTGGTGCGCTCGTCGCACCCGTTCCGTCGGTTGCGGTGTCCGTCTCGGGCGCTCCGAGCACGACGACGTGGTCCGGCCGGTGCGGGGCGGTCTCGAGCGCAGCACCGATCTCGGCCGCGCGCACGACGTCGTGGACCAGGACGACCGGGGCGGAGTCCTCGATGATGAAGGCGACCTCGTCCGGGGCCAGCCGGAAGTTCGTCGGCGAGAACACCGCGCCGATGCGGTGGCACGCCAGGTACAGCATCGCGAACTCGGGGGAGTTGAACAGCTCCACCATGACGACCGAGCCCGGGCCGACGCCGTGTCGCACCAGCCAGCCGCTGATCCGGTCGACCGCGTCCCCCAGCTCGGCGTACGTCCACGAGCGGTCGGTGTCGGGGTCGCGCAGCGCAGGCCGACCGGCGAAGCGGTGCGTGTTCCGCGCGAACCCGTTGGCGTAGGTGTAGCTGTGCTCGAAGACGTCGCGGAAGCGCGTGGCGTCGTAGTCGGATCGGGTGTCGGTCATCGTCGCTCCCTGGGCTCGTCCGGTGCTGCCCCGCACCGTCGTGGTGCGTCGCACCGTCAGCGATGCGCGCCGATCGCCACTGTAATGCTCGGCCGAGGGCCCGGGCCGCGGCGGGCCCCGGCGACGTCCACGGCGCGCGGGGAGGCGGCTGCAGGACCCTGCCGGGCGCGCTGTCGGGAGCCGTCAGACCCGCGTGGCGTCCTCGGCGTCGACCAGCCGGACCCACAGCCAGGTCCCGAGTGCCACCGCGACGCACACGCCGGCGATCACGGCCATCGCGACGGGGGAGAAGTGCGTGCCTGCGGGCCCCGAGTAGACCGCCGCCCCGAGCGCCACGACCACCGCGGCGATCGACGCGTACCGCGCCCGCGAGTGCGCCCACAGCGCGCTGCCGGCCGACCCTGCCAGCGGCAGCAGCGTCGCCACGAGCGAGCCCAGACCGCCGACGCACAGCGTGATCGCGACCTCGGACACGAGCGCGCTCCAGAACCCGGACCCGGTCGTCACGCTGTGCACCACCCAGCCGGACACCGCCAGGACCAGCAGTGCGCCGGAGCGCCACGTGGCGCTCCGGGCACCGGCGGCGACGGCGGTACCGAGTCGCATCGCCCCGGTGTCCGCGTCGGGCCGGCCCACGGGAACCAGCAGCACGCCGAGCACCAGGGCAGGAGACAGGTCCGCGGCGCGGGTGATGCCGCACGCGACGACCGCCGAGAGCACCAGCCACGGCGAGACGCGGAAGCCCACGGTGTGCCGGTCGGCGCCCGCGGCCCACCGGGTCGCCAGCACGACCGCGGCGGCGAGCAGCCCGGCGCCGAGCAGCACGGCGATCGCGAGCCGGACGTAGCGCGCCTCGAGCGAGATGCCCACGCCGAGCAGGGTCAGGACCGTGGCCAGCACCACTGCGATCGACACCGAGGCCCAGGCCGGCAGTGCGTCGTCGCCGCGACGGCGCTCGGAGCGTGGTCGGTTGCGGCCGGTGAACGAGCCGAACCGGAGTGCGACGCGTCCGCGCAGGGTGCGTGCGACCATCCGCGCGGGACCGGCGATCAGCACCAGGAAGCCGAGCGCGACGGCCGCGGCGATCGCCAGGGTCTCCCACGAGGCGGCGGACTGGATCGTCGGGACGGTCCGGTCGAACGAGGTGGCGATCGACCAGTCGCCCGCCGGACCGGACCAGCCCGAGCCGGATCCGCCGTTCGTGGCGCTGTCACCCGTGCCGGTCCCACCCGCGGCTCCACCGGCGCTGCCGCCCGCTCCGGGCGTACCCGTGCTGCCGGCCGCACCGTCGCCGTGCCCCGTGGTGCCGCCACTGCCGGGCGTCCCGCCGGTCCCGGTCGCGCTGCTGCTGCCCGGAGACCCGGAGCTGCCACCGGTGCCGGTGTCGTCCGGGCTCGTGGACGTCGACCCGGTCGCACCGGGGGTCGCCGCGACGACGACCGTGACGGGCGACGACGAGCTGGAGTGGTTGCCCGCGGCGTCGTGCTGCAGCGCGGTGATCGTCCGCGCCCCCACGGCGAGGCGGATCCCGGAGGTCGTACACGACCACGTGCCGTCCGCGGCGACCGTGGCACCGCAGACCGGGGCGCGATCGACGTACACCGTCAGCTGCGCACGCGGCTCTCCGGTGCCGCGCACGGTCAGCGCGGACGTCGGGACCTGCTGGCCGGCCCGGGGCGAGGTGATCGTGGGCGCGCTCGGTGGCGTCCGGTCGAACGTGACCGACACCGGGGCGGACGCTGCGCTGCGCAGGTCGGAGCGGAAGCCGTCGGCGGTGCTGGCGGTCGCGGTGGCCGTCATCGTGACGGTGCCGCTCGGATGGGGTGCGGCGCCCGTCGACCACGACACGATCCACCGTCCGTCGGACCCGACCGTGGCCGTCCTCACGGCCGAGGACCCGGAGACCGAGACCGTGACGGTCGTCCCGACGTCACCGGTGCCGACGACCGTGCCCGTGGTGGGGTCCCGCGTGCCGATCACCGGCGGGACGACCACGTCCGCTGCGGGGGCGTCGGCGGTGCGGCGGGAGGGATCGGTGACGTCCTGCACCGTGAAGACCTGGTGCGGTCCGGTCCGGACCCGGCCGTAGCAGTTCCACGTGCCGGCGCCGTCGGCGGTGTCGGTGCAGATCGAGGAACTGGTAAGCGCCGGGTCGATCACGCGAACCCGGTGGCCGGGCATCGCCGTGCCCTCGAACCGAGCCGTCGTGGTGGTGAGGTCGCCCGGATCGGCGATCGTCGGGTCGACGGGCGGCTGTCCGCTGGGCGGCGTGGTCGGGGTCGGCGAACCGGTGGAGGGCTGCGGCTGCAGGTCGGCCTGCTGGTTCCCCGGAGCGGGCGCCTGGGCGTCGTCGGCTACCGGTGCGGGTGCCGGGTCGGCCGTCGCGTCGTCGGCTGCCGGTGCGGGTGCCGGGTCAGCCGTCGCGGCGGCGGCCGCGGTGGGCATCGGGTCGGCCGTCGCGGCGGCGGCCGGCACCACGGCGAGTGCGAGGAGGCCCGCCACCAGTGCCGCGGTCAGCCCACCGACCAAGGGCGTGCGGGATCGCTGGACGCGACGGCCGCCCCCGACCGCCGCGGTGGTCGAGGACTCCCCACGCGTGCTCATGTCCCTCCATCCCATGCGACGGAGCGGCATCGGTCAATACACCTCGCGGATGATCCGCGGATCCGACGGCCACGCGCGCGCAGTCCGGATGCCCGGTGTGCATGACTCGGGAAACCGCCGTGAACCGGGTGTCCGGCGCAGGGGAGGCCCGACGAGCGTCGGTACAATCGCCGGTGGTTCACCCGACCTCGACGTAGGAGCACGCCAGCATGGACACCGGACTCATCACGACCCTGATCGTCGTCGGCGTGGTGGTCGTGGTCCTCGTGATCGTCGGGATCTACCTCTGGGTGACGTACAACGCCCTGGTGACACTCAAGGTCCGCGTCGACGAAGCGTGGAGCGACATCTCCGTGCAGCTCAAGCGCCGGGCCGACCTGATCCCCACGATCGTGGACACGGTCAAGGGGTACGCGACGCACGAGAAGGCGGTCTTCACCGACGTCACGAAGGCCCGCGCCGAGACCCTGAGCGCCGGGGACGCCGACGCAGCCTCGGCCGCCGAAGGGCACATGCAGAAGGCCCTGAAGAGCGTGTTCGCGATCGCCGAGGGCTACCCCCAGCTGCAGTCCAGCCAGAACTTCCTGCAGCTGCAGACCGAGCTGGTCGACACCGAGGACAAGATCCAGGCCGCGCGCCGGTTCTACAACGGCGGTGTCCGTGAACTCAACACGAAGATCCGCGTCTTCCCGAACTCGACGTTCGCCAAGCGCCGTGGCTTCGACCAGGCGTCGTTCTTCGAGACGTCCGAGCCGGCGGCCATCGCCGAGCCCCCGCGCGTCCAGTTCTGACACCCGGCCGACACGACAGCCCGTGTACAGCGCGATCGCGCGCAACAAGCGCAACACCGTCCTGATCCTCCTGGTGTTCCTGGTCGTCATCGGAGCGCTCGGGTTCCTGGGCGGGTACCTCGCCGGCAACGTGTCGATCGGCATCGTCGTGCTGGTCGTCGCGCTGGGGTACGCGGTGCTGCAGTACTTCACCGCCGCACGACAGGCGACGGCGATCGCGGGTGGCATCGAGATCGACCGGATGACCGAGCCCCGACTGTGGCGGACGGTCGAGAACCTCGCGATCACCACCGGGATGCCGATGCCCCGCGTGTTCGTGGTCCGCGACCCCGCGCCGAACGCCTTCGCGACCGGGCGTGACCCGGAGCACGCCGTGGTCGCCGCGACGACCGGGCTGCTCGAGCTCATGGACGACGCCGAGCTCGAGGGTGTCATGGCGCACGAACTCGGGCACGTCCGCAACTACGACATCCGGGTGTCGACGATCGTGTTCGGGTTGGTCGTCGCGGTGGGGCTCATCGCCGACGTGCTGGTGCGCATCTCGATCTTCAGCGGGCTGAGCGGGGGCCGCAACCGCAACAACGACAACGGCGGTGGTTCGAACCCGATCCTGCTGATCGCGGGGCTGGCCGCCGTGGTCATCGCCCCGGTCGCCGCGATGGGCATCCAGGCAGCGGTGTCCCGACAGCGCGAGTACCTGGCCGACGCCACCGGTGCGCTGACCACCCGGCACCCGGAGGGGCTGGCCCGGGCGCTCGAGAAGCTCGGCGCGTACGGCCGGCCGATGCAGACGCAGAACTCGTCGATGGCGCACCTGTGGATCAGTGACCCGATGCGGCACGGGGTGATGGACCGGCTGTTCTCGACGCACCCGCCGCTGCCCGACCGGATCGAGCGGCTGCGGGCGAACCAGGACCGCTTCTAGTCCGCGGTGCCGGCAGACACGACGTCGGCCGGGTCGGCCGCGGCAGCCCGGTCGGCTGCGTCGGCTGAGTCCGCTGCGTCGGCTGCGTCGGCCGCGGGTCCGTCGTCCGCCGCGACGTGCGGGACCATCGGCACGCCGAGCGCTCCCGCGACCTGCGCGGCGGCCGTCCCGCGGTCGGTCACCTCGATGGCGTCGAGCCTCTGCCACGCTGCCGCCCGTCGCAGGGTCGCAGCGAGGCGCTCCGGATCGAGGGGCGCGCCGGGTTCCTGCCACGCGGTGCGCACGCGCAGGACCCCGCGCTGCCGGTCGCTCTTCAGGTCCACCCGGCCCACCAGGGCGTCGTCCTGCAGCACGGGCAGGACGTAGTAGCCGAACACCCGCTTGGGTGCGGGCGTGTAGATCTCGATCCGGTAGTGGAACCCGTACATGCGCTCGGCCCGCCGCCTGAACCACACGACGGGGTCGAAGGGGCTGAGCACCGCGTCGGCCGTCACCGTGCGGGGGACCCGGGCGTCCACGTGCAGCCAAGCCGGTTCTCGCCAGCCCTCGACCCGGACGGGCAGCAGCACCCCGGCGTCCTGCAGCTCGGCCACCGCGGTGGCAGTGTCGTCCGATCGAAGTCGGTGGTAGTCGGCGATGTCGGCCCGGGTGCCGACGCCGAGCGCGCGTGCGGCACGGGCGACGAGTTCGCGGATCGCGTCCGGGCGCTCGGGAGCGGACTCCAGCAGCCCGGGCGGCAGGACCTGGTCCGGCAGGGCGTAGACGCGCTCGAAGCCGGACCGCCCCGCACTGACGGCGTCGCCCCAGCGGAACATCTGCTCGAGGCCGAGCTTGACGTCGCTCCACCCCCACCACGGACCGCGCCGGACGTTCGACTCGTGCTCGACGGCGCTGGCGGGCATCGGCCCCTGGGCGCGGAGCAGGGCGTGCAGTTCGCGGCGGACGGCCGCGGTGCGCTCGACCCCCTCGATGCGGGTCGGCCCGGCGTCCCGCCGACGGTAGGCGTCCATCTTCCAGCGGAACAGGGGCAGGTCGGCGCGGGGGACGAAGGCGGCTTCGTGCGCCCAGTACTCGACGTGCGGACCGCGCCTGGTCATCGTCAGGCGGTCCAGCAGGGCCTTGTCGTACGCCCCCAGCCGGGCGAACAGCGGCAGGTAGTGGCTGCGCTCGAACACGTTGACGGAGTCGATCTGCAGCAGGCCGAGCCGTTGGATGCCGGCGTTGAGCGTGCGCGTGGTGACCGAGTCGGGGAGTGGACGGCCGAATCCCTGTGCCACGAGCGCGACACGACGGGCCTCGGCCGCAGAGAGCATGGACCTGGGCATGTCGCGACCCTACCGAGCACGGCAGACACGACCGACGACAGGCCACATGTCGCATCCGACACCTGATCGCACACCCGTGGATACACTCAGCGGCATGGCATGGGGCAAGAAGCAGAAGCACCCCGACCCCGTGGTCGAGGAATCGGTACCGATCGGCATGCGCATCGCCGGGGCGTGGTCCTGGCGGGTGTTGGTCGTGGTCGGGGTGATCGCCCTGTTCATCTACCTGGTCACGGTGTTCAGCGAGATCCTCATCCCGTTCCTGGTCGGCATCGTGGTGTCGGCGCTCCTCATCCCAATCTCGAACTGGATGCAGCGCCACCACGTCCCCAAGTGGCTGGCCGTGGTGATCAGCCTGCTGGGCGGGCTGGCGGCGATCGGTGCGCTCGTCTGGCTCGTCGTCGACCAGGTCATCGCCTCGTACCCGTCCCTGCGTGACCGGACGGTGTCGCAGTACGCCAACATCAAGGACTTCGTCCTGAACTCCGGCCTCGGCATCTCACAGTCCGACGTCAACGGCTGGCTGAACGACGGCGCGAAGTGGCTGCAGGACAACGCCGCGTCGATCCTGTCCGGGGTGGCCAGCGCCGGATCGGGTGCCACGCACGCGTTCGAGGCACTGTTCATCATCCTGTTCACCACGATCTTCCTGCTGATCGACGGCAAGAACGTGTGGCGCTGGACCGTCCGGCTGTTCCCGCGCAAGGCCCGCGCCGCCGTCGACGGTGCCGGGGTCGCCGGGTGGATCACCCTGACCAGCTTCATCCGCGTGCAGATCTTCGTCGCGTTCGTCGACGCGGTCGGCATCGGCCTGGGCGCGTGGATCGTCGGGCTGTTCTTCGGCGGCATGCCCCTGGTCATCCCGATCGCCGCCTTCGTGTTCCTCGGCGCGTTCATCCCCGTCGTCGGTGCGATCGTCACCGGGTTCCTGGCCGTGTTCGTCGCGCTCATCTTCAACGGGCCGGTGGCGGCCGTGCTCGTGCTCGCCGTCGTCCTGCTCGTGCAGCAGATCGAGGGCCACATCCTGCAGCCCCTGGTCATGGGCAACGCCGTCAAGGTGCACCCGCTCGCCGTGGTCCTCGGCGTCACGGCGGCCTCCGGGCTCGCGGGCATCGCCGGTGCGTTCTTCGCCGTCCCGCTCATCGCCACGCTCAACGCCATGGTGACCACGATCGCCAGTGGCCGCTGGCGCCGTCTCGACTCGGACCACGTGCTCGAGGCCACCCCGAAGCGCGGGCAGCACGGGCAGCTGCAGCTCTCTCGTCGCCGTCGGCACACGGCCGACGACGACGTGCCGGCCCCCGGCAGCGACAAGGACGGCACCGCAACTGAGGGAACGGCCAGCACCAACTAGCGTCATCGGTTCGTCTCCGGCCCGGAGACCGACGATGATGGGACGGTGACCGACACCACCGCGCTGACGATCCCGACCCTCGACGACATCGAGCGGGCCAGGCAGACGATCGCGGGCGTCGCCCGGGTCACGCCGATGGAGACGTCGCAGTTCCTGGCCGAGCTGCTGGGATCCCCGGTGCACCTGAAGTGCGAGAACCTGCAGCGCACGGGGGCGTACAAGCTGCGCGGCGCCTACAACCGGCTGGCGGCCCTGACCCCCGAACAGCGGGCGATGGGCGTGGTGGCGGCCAGCGCCGGCAACCACGCGCAGGGGGTCGCCCTGGCAGCTCGCGAGCTCGGCATCCCCGCCACGATCTTCACGCCCGTCGGCGTCGCCCTGCCGAAGCTGCAGGCGACCCGGCACTACGGCGCCGAGGTGGTCCTGCGTGGCCACTCGGTGGAAGAAGCGCTGTCCGCCGCCAAGGACTTCGGCCACCGCACGGGCGCCGTCTTCATCCCGCCGTTCGACCACCCCGACGTGATCGCCGGCCAGGGCACGGTCGGTCTCGAGATCCTCGACCAGGTGCCCGACGTCGACACGGTCGTCGTGCCGATCGGTGGCGGTGGCGTGATCTCCGGCATCGCGATCGCGGTGAAGGGCCTGGCGGAACGCCTCGGTCGCCCGATCCGGGTCATCGGGGTGCAGGCCGAGAACGCCGCGTCCTACCCTGACTCGCTCGACGCTGGCGAGCCCGTCACGATCGCCACGACGCCCACCATCGCCGACGGCATCGCGGTCGCGCGTCCGGGCGACATGAACTTCCCGATCATCCGCGACCTGGTCGACGAGATCGTCACGGTCGCCGACGACGACGTGGCACGCGCACTGCTGGTGCTGCTCGAGCGCGCGAAGCTCGTGGTCGAGGCCGCCGGTGCCGTGGGCGTCGCCGCGATCATGTCGGGCGCCGTCCACGACACCGGCCGCACCGTCGTACTGCTGAGCGGCGGCAACATCGACCCGCTCATGATGGAGCGGATCATCACCCGCGGTCTGGTCGCCGCGTCGCGCTACATCGGCATCCGGATCATGCTGCCGGACCGCCCGGGGCAGCTGGCCCGCGTCGCGCAGGTCATCTCGGACGCCGGCGCGAACGTGGTCGAGGTCCTGCACACCCGGCACGGCCAGGGGCTCGTCATCAACCAGGTCGCTCTCGACCTGTCGATCGAGGCTCGCGGGCCGGAACACGCCGAAGAGGTCATCCAGCGCCTGCACGAGGCCGGCTTCCGCCCGGAGCTGCTGCAGCCCTGAGCCGGCGGTGACCAGTGGGGTCGGTTCCCGACCCCGAGACGGACAGGAGGCCCGTGACGATCCCGCCACGGGCCTCCTGTCCGATGCGCAGCGCGCCTACGGCTCGTAGCGCTCGACGTTCGTGACCTCGACCGCGATCTCCTTGCCGTTCGGCGCGGTGTAGTGCGTGGAGTCGCCGGCGCGCAGGCCGACGATCGCAGCACCGACCGGGCTGACGGGGCTGTAGACGGTCAGGTCCGAGCCCTCGGCGACGATCTCACGCGAGCCGACCAGGAACGTCGACGGGTCGCCGGCGATCGTGGCCGTGACGACGGTGCCCGGCTCGACGGTGCCGTCGAACTCGGCCTCGGTGACGGTGGCGGTCTTCAGCAGGTTCGTGAGGACGCGGATGCGGGCCTCGATCTTGCCCTGCTCGTCCTTGGCGGCGTGGTACCCGCCGTTCTCCTTGAGGTCGCCCTCTTCGCGCGCGGCCTCGATGCGGTTCGCGATCTCGGCACGGCCGGGGCCGCTCAGCTCTTCGAGCTCCGCCTTGAGACGGTCGTAGGCGTCCTGGGTCAGCCAGGTGGCCTGCGTGTCGTTGCTCATGATGGTCATCCCTTCGGCCATGAAAGAACGAGACCGACCGGAGCGGTCGATCTCGTCAGGCGAATCAGGGCAGTCTAGGGAACCCAGCAGGTGTGGATCAAGCCGGTCACGCCGCGTGTCGTGGTGTTGACCGTGGTGGTGATCGAGCGGGTGCGTTCCGTGGCCGGAGGCAGCGTGACGACCTTCCACCCGACGATCGTGTACGACTTGTCGAGCACCTGGACGGCACACTCTGCGGCGGTGCCCGGGTCGACCGACACCTGCGAGTCGACGGTCGCGCGGTGCTCGGAGACGATCTTGTAGCCGACGTCGTCGGAGTCGAGTCCGTGCGAGGTCTGGCCCGGGCCCGCCCAGATCACCCAGGCGCCGAAGACCACGACGATCGCCGCCGCGACGAGGATCGCGATCAGCCGCGTTCGACGCGAGCGACCGGGGGTCCGGCCGTAGCGGTCGTCGAGGGTGGCGGTGGCGCTCGGGGTGGGGTGTTCGGACAGTTGGGGGCTCCCGGGGTGGATATCCTGGTCCCAGGGTAGTTCACGTCGCCTCGTGTCCACCCGAGTCCCCGATCCCCAGCAGTGAGGAACCTCCGTGGCCTACCGCCTGATGGCCGTGCACGCCCACCCCGACGACGAGTCGAGCAAGGGAGCGGCCACCGCGGCGAAGTACGTGGCCGAGGGCAACGAGGTCCTGGTGGTCTCGTGCACGGGCGGCGAAGCCGGGGACATCCTCAACGAGCAGCTCGGCGAACCGGCCACCAGCCGCGCCCACCGCGACATGGCGGGGTTCCGTCGTGGCGAGATGGCGGCGGCGCAGGCAGCGATGGGGATCCAGCACGTCTGGCTCGGCTACCACGACTCCGGCCTGCCCGATGCCGACAAGGGCGAGACCGTCCGGCCGGGCACGTTCTCGACCGTGCCGCTGGAGTACTCGACCGAGGCACTCGTGCGGGTCGTGCGCCGGTTCCGCCCGCACGTGCTCGTCACCTACGACGAGAACGGCGGCTACCCGCACCCCGACCACATCCGCACACACGAGGTCTCGATGGCCGCCTGGCGCGATGCCGGCGACCCGACGAAGTACCCCGAGGCGGGCGAACCGTGGCAGATCGCGAAGCTGTACTACGAGCGCACGATGAACCCCGTCCGCTTCCGCACGATCTTCGAGGCGCTCAGGGAACGCGAGCCGGACAGCCCGGCGGTGCAGCAGTTGGGCGAGTGGGTCGAACGGTTCGCCGACCGACCCGACCTGTCCACGACCCACGTCGACGTGCACGAGTACTTCGACGCCCGTGACGCCGCACTGCGCGCCCACGCCAGCCAGGTGCCGCCGGACAGCGCGTTCTTCCACCTGCCGAACGACCTGGCTGCGACGCTGTGGCCGACGGAGGACTACCAGCTGATCGACGCCCGGGTGCCCACCGAGGTGCCCGAGACCGATCTCTTCACGGGCATCCCGCCGGAACAGGACGACAACGCGTGAGTGTCATCGCAGCGGTGCTCGCCGCCACCCCCAGCCCCAGCCCCACCTCGGCCGTGCCGGACGTCGACGTCACCCCGGGTGTGGTCGGCTTCATCGCGATCGCCCTGGTGGCGGTCGTGACGATCCTGCTCATCGTCGACATGACCCGGCGCATCCGACGCACCCGCTACCGCGCCGAGATCCGCGACCGCCTCGAGGCCGAGGCGCGTGGCGAGACCCCGGCCGACGGGCCGGCCGAGCCGGGCCGCACCGACGTCGGCGACGACACCGAGCGCGGCCAGCCGAGCACCTGACGGACCGCAGGCGTGTGGCGGCATCGCCACGAGCCTCCCGTCCGCCCGGAGGTGCGCCCGCGTGGTGGGTCGGATCGCGCGTGGTGGGTCGGATCGCGCGTGGTGGGTCGGATCTTCGGGGGGACCACGCGCGATCCGACTTCCCATCGCGCGTGCGAGGGGACAGAACGCGCGGGGTCAGCGGACGGGGTGCAGCGCCACGATCAGGATGCCCGCCCACTGCGCGGCGAACGCGGCGACCGTCAGGGCGTGGAAGACCTCGTGGAACCCGAAGACCGTCGCCGACGGGTTCGGCCACTTGAACCCGTACACGACCGCACCGATGACGTAGGCCAGACCGCCGGCCAGCACGAGCACAGTCATCGGCACGCTCGCTGCGAAGAGCTGGGGCAGGATGCCGAGTGCCGCGCAGCCGAGCGCCAGGTACAGCGGCACGTACAGCCACCGCGGGGCGTTGATCCAGAACACGCGGAAGGCGATGCCGAGCAGCGCGCCGCCCCACATCACCCAGAGCACCACGACCATGAGCGTGTGTGGCAGAGCACAGACCGCGACGGGCGTGTACGTCCCCGCGATGAGCAGGAAGATGTTCGTGTGGTCGATGCGCTTGAGCACCCGCTTGACCGTCGGCCCCCACGGGAAGCGGTGGTACGTCGCCGAGACGCCGAACATCACGAGTGACGTCGCCATGAAGACCGCCGAACCGGCCTTCGCAGCGGGGGTGGCGGCGAGCGTGACGAGCACGATGCCCATCGCCAGCGCGAACGGGAACGTGCCGAGGTGGATCCAGCCGCGCCAGGCCGGGCGCTCGTCAACGGAGGTCGCGGCTTCTTCCGAGAACGGGACGTGGGACAGGGTCTGGGCGTCCCGGTCGTGCTGCATGCTCCGACGATATGGCCGCCGGGCGCGGCTCCGCTGGGAGTCCGCACCGAGGCTCGGTGCACTACGCTCGTCGCGTGACGGGCAGGCTGGGATGGGCGGGACGCGGGATCCTCTACCGCGCGTACCAGCAGCGCATCCGCAAGGAGATCGAGAACGCCCCGAAGCCCAAGCACGTCGCGATGATCGTGGACGGCAACCGGCGGTGGGCCAAGCAGCTCGGGCTCGAGACCGCCGCCCACGGACACCGTGCCGGCGCGGCGAAGATCCCCGAGTTCCTGGGCTGGTGCGACGACCTCGGCGTGCAGGTGGTCACGCTCTACCTGCTGTCCGCCGACAACCTCAAGGGGCGTGGCGGCGACGAGCTCGAACAGCTCCTCGACATCATCGCCACCCTGGCCGACCGGCTCTCGCACCACCGCTCGTGGCGGGTGCAGCACGTCGGGTCGAACGACGGGCTGCCACCTGCGCTGGTGACCGCGCTCGCCGATGCCGAGTCCCGCAGCGCCGACCACGCCGGGCTGCACATCAACCTGGCGGTCGGGTACGGCGGGCGGCGCGAGATCGCCGACGCCATGCGCAGCATCGTCCGTGCCCACGGCGAGGGCGGCGGCACGCTCGACACCCTGGCCGAGGTGCTGACCCCCGAGCTCATCGGCGACCACCTGTACACGCAGGGGCAGCCCGACCCGGACCTGATGATCCGGACCTCGGGCGAGCAGCGCCTGTCGGACTTCATGCTGTGGCAGAGCGCGCACAGCGAGTTCTACTTCGTCGAGGCGTTCTACCCGGACCTGCGCGAGGTCGACTTCCTGCGCGCGGTCCGCGACTTCGGGCTGCGGTCACGCCGGTTCGGCGGCTGAGTGCGTGCATCGGCCCACTGGTCGATGCGTCCGATCCGTCCCAGTAGACTCTCAGGGTTCTGTTCCGCTGAAAGGTGCACCCTGTGACCACGATCGACGAGTACGCCGCGGGCTTCTCCGAAGACCCCGGCTACCTCGACCACGCGGCGTTCGGACCGGTCCAGACCGCCGTGCTCGAGGAACAGCGCGTGCTCGGCACCATCCAGGCGCACATGCGCTTCGGCGCGATGGACACCCTCGACGAGCAGGACGCCCGCGTCCGCGCCGTCGCCGCACGGCTGGTCGGGCGACGCGAGGACCAGGTCGTCTCGCAGACCGCCACCACGCCGGGACTGCTGCACACCGCCTTCGGACTCACGGGCGGGGTGCTCGTCGCCGCGGACGACTACCCCTCGATGCCGCTCGCGCTCGCCAGCGCCGCGTCGGCCACCGGCGGCCGCGTCCGCCCCGTCGTCATCGAGTCCGGTGCCGGCTGGGTCACCCCGTCGCTCGTCCGGTCGCGCCTGCAGGACGGCGATGACGTCGCCGCTGTCGCCGTGTCGCTGGTCGACTGGCGCACCGGCTACCTGACGGACCTGGCCGCGATGCGCGATGTCATCGGCGACCGCCTGCTCATCGTCGACGCCATCCAGGGGTTCGGGGTCACCGACGCCGCGTACGAGGCCGCGGACGTCGTCGCCACCGGCGGACAGAAGTGGCTGCACGCCGGCTGGGGCACGGGCTTCGTCGCGTTCAGCGACCGCGCGCTGGACCGGCTGCGCCCCGCACTGTCCGGGCCGCACGGCACGAGCGGGTGGCCCGCCGAGGTGCCGTCGGTCAAACCGGGTGCCGCCGGGTTCACGATGACGCGGATCGACCCCGTCGCCCAGGCGCGCATGGCGGTCGCCCTCGAACGCCTGACCGCCGTCGGGGTCGCCGCCGTGCAGGAGCGGGTGTCCGACCGTGTCGAGCGGGTGTTCGCGATCGCGGACGAGTTCGGGCTCGAGGTCGAGTCCAGCCGCGACCCGGCCGAGCGCGCGGGCATCGTGGTGCTCCGACCGGCCGCGGGCAAGCTCACGGCGCTGTCGGCCGCGCTGCACAACCACGGGGTCACGACGAGCACCCGGTCGGGCAACGTCCGCGTGTCGGTGTTCGCGTCGACCACCGACGAGACGCTCGACATGTTCCGCGACGCCTGCATCTCGTACGCCACGTCCGCCTGACGCCGCGCCGCGCCGGCGCGCCGGCGCGTCCGGCGCGGCACCGAGTCTCGGCCAGGCGGACAGTTTCGCGCCGCCGGATGCCGCATTGTGTCCGCCGGGCCGAGACTCGGCGAGGCGGGTTGGTGCGGGTTGGTGCGGGGCGGACGGGAGGCGCGTGGCGGGCCCGCCACGAGCCTCCAGGCCGACAGACGCTCAGGTCCCGTTCACGCGACCGTAACCGAGGGAACCGCGTGTCGCTTCCCGCCGGTCGGTGGGTCGACGTAGCTTGACCACATCGGGCACCGCGCCCGATCGAAGCGGCCACAGTCGGTGCTTCGGGACCCGCTCCGTGGCCGTGTCGAGGACAAGGACCGGGCCCGTCGCGGCCCGGGGATGGAGTGGTCGTGACCTCTCAGAACGTCTCCCACGGAACCTCGTCAGCAGCGTCGACCTCGGCTTCGGCCGCGCGGTCGACGGACACCGCCCAGCGCACGTACGTGCTGGACACCTCGGTGCTGCTGAGCGATCCGCGGGCCCTGTTCCGCTTCGACGAACACGCGGTCGTGCTGCCCGTCGTGGTCGTCAGTGAACTCGAGTCCAAGCGCAACGACCCCGAGATCGGGTACTTCGCCCGGCAGGCCCTCCGCATCCTCGACGAGCTCCGGATCGAGCACGAACGGCTCGACTTCCCGGTCGCGGTCGGCGACGGCGGGTCGCTGCGCGTCGAGCTCAACCACTCCAACCAGTCCGTCCTGCCGTCCGGGCTGCAGCTCGGCGACAACGACTCCCGCATCCTGGCCGTCGCGATGAACCTGGCGAACGACGGGCTCGACGTGGTCGTCGTGTCGAAGGACCTCCCGCTGCGCGTCAAGGCCGCCTCGGTCGGGCTGGCCGCCGAGGAGTACCGCGCCGAACTCGCCGTCGACTCCGGGTACACGGGCATCACCGACCTGCAGGTGTCGGGCGAGCAGATGTCCGACCTGTACGAGCGCGAGGAGATCGCGTCCTCGCAGCTGGCCGGTGTCCCCGTCAACACCGGGGTCGTCATCCACTCCGAACGCGGGTCGGCGCTCGGCCGCGTGCACACCGCCGGCTCGGTGTCCCTGGTGCGCGGCGACCGCGAGGTCTTCGGCCTGCGCGGCCGGTCCGCCGAGCAGCGCCTGGCGATCGACGCGCTGCTCGACCCGGAGATCGGCATCGTGTCCCTGGGCGGCAGCGCCGGCACGGGCAAGTCGGCGCTCGCCCTGTGCGCGGGGCTCGAAGCGGTCCTGGAACGTCAGCAGCACAAGAAGATCATGGTGTTCCGCCCGCTGTACGCGGTCGGGGGCCAGGAGCTCGGCTTCCTGCCGGGTGATGCCAGCGAGAAGATGAACCCGTGGGCGCAGGCCGTCTACGACACCCTCGGCGCGCTGGTGTCGGACAACGTGCTGGACGAGGTCGTCGAGCGCGGCATGCTCGAGGTCCTGCCGCTCACCCACATCCGCGGTCGTTCGCTGCACGACGCGTTCGTGATCGTCGACGAGGCGCAGTCGCTCGAGCGCAACGTCCTGCTGACCATGCTGTCCCGCATCGGGCAGAACTCGCGCGTGGTGCTCACCCACGACGTCGCACAGCGCGACAACCTGCGGGTCGGCCGGCACGACGGGGTCGCCTCGGTGATCGAGCGGCTGAAGGGCCACCCGCTGTTCGCGCACGTCACGCTGACGCGGTCGGAGCGCTCGGCGATCGCTGCGCTGGTGACCGAGATGCTGGACTCGCCCGACCTGGTGTAGTCAGCGGGGGCCCATCGCTCGGCCGTCCTCCTTGCGAAAGCGACAGATCTCCGCGGACAGTCCGCGGAGATCTGTCGCTTTCGTGTGTGGGTCGGAGGTGGGCGTCAGTTCGGGTGCGTCATGCTCAGGACGTCGAGGGCCTGGTCGAGCTGCTGCTCGGTGACCTCGCCACGCTCGACGTGCCCGAGCGCCACGACAGCCTCGCGCACGGTGATGCCCTGGGCGACGGCGTACTTGGCGACCTTGGCGGCGGCCTCGTACCCGATCACACGGTTGAGCGGCGTCACGATCGACGGCGACGACTCCGCGAAGCCGCGCGCCCGCTCGAGGTTCGCCTGCAACCCGTCGATCGTCTTGTCGGCGAGCACCCGCGAGCTGTTCGCCAGCAGACGGATGGACTCGAGCAGGGCGGTGCCCATGACCGGGATCGCGACGTTGAGCTCGAAGGCGCCGGACGCACCGGCCCACGACACGGTGGCGTCGTTGCCGATGACCCGCGCAGCGACCATCAGGGTGGCCTCGGGGATCACCGGGTTGACCTTGCCGGGCATGATCGACGAGCCGGGCTGCAGGTCCGGGATGTGCAGTTCGCCCAGGCCGGTGTTCGGGCCGGAGCCCATCCAGCGCAGGTCGTTGTTGATCTTGGTCAGACTGACGGCGAGCACCTTGAGCGCCCCGGAGACCTCGACCAGGGCGTCGCGTGCGCCCTGGGCCTCGAAGTGGTCGAGCGCTTCGGTGATCGGCAGGTCGGTGTCGCTGGCGAGCTGGGCGATGACCTGCTGCGGGAAGCCCTTGGGTGTGTTGATCCCGGTGCCGACGGCGGTGCCGCCCAGCGGGACCTCGGCGACGCGGGGGAGTGTCGCCTCGACCCGCTCGATGCCCAGGCGGATCTGGCGCGCGTAGCCGCCGAACTCCTGCCCGAGGGTGACCGGGGTGGCGTCCATCAGGTGGGTGCGACCGGACTTGACGGCGTCGGCCCACAGTGTCGCCTTGGCCTCGAGCGACTCGGCCAGGTGCGCGAGCGAGGGCACCAGGGAGCGGATCAGGGCTTCGGTGACGGCGACGTGCACCGAGGTCGGGAAGACGTCGTTCGAGGACTGCGACGCGTTCACGTGGTCGTTCGGGTGCACCGGGCTGCCCGCGACCTCGGACGCCAGGGTCGCCAGGACCTCGTTCATGTTCATGTTCGACGAGGTGCCGCTGCCGGTCTGGTACACGTCGACGGGGAACTGGTCGTGGTGCTGACCGGCGATGATCGTGTCGGCTGCCTGCTGGATCGCGTCGGCCACGCTGTCGTCGATGATCCCGAGCTGGCCGTTGACGATGGCCGCCGCGCGCTTGATCCGCGCGAGGGCGACGATCTGCGCCGACTCGAGTCCGGTGCCGGAGATCGGGAAGTTCTCGACGGCGCGCTGGGTCTGCGCGC
This sequence comes from Microbacterium sp. M1A1_1b, assembly GCF_053345565.1. Taxonomy (NCBI): domain Bacteria; kingdom Bacillati; phylum Actinomycetota; class Actinomycetes; order Micrococcales; family Microbacteriaceae; genus Microbacterium; species Microbacterium sp. M1A1_1b. The sequence continues at coordinate 165,228 of NZ_JBKFAJ010000005.1, read as the reverse complement.
GGTACAACGCCGAGGCCGGCACGCGGACCTCGCCCATCGTGTCGTGTTCGATCCGGTACTCGGTCGTCGCGGGGTGCGCGGTGGTGTCGGTCACGTCGTCGTGGTCCTTCCTGGTGGTGCGCCGGTCGCGGTCGCGGCCGGGTGGTCGTCGTGGCGTGGTGGTGTGCCGTCTGCCCTCGGGCGTCCGGCGCCGGTGGTCGGCGCCGGCCGTCGGTCCCTGGGCTCAGGCGTCGCCGACGACGGTGTCGATCGAGACCTGGCCCGTGGTCAGGTCGTAGGTCGCGCCGACGACGGCCAATCTACCCTCGGCGATGGCGTCGGACACGGCGCCGGAGCGCTCGAGCACGGCACGCAGGGTCGCTTCGAGGTGGGCAGCGCCGATCGCCTCTTGCGGGATGTCGGGGTCCGTCGCGCGGACGCGTTCGACGCTCGGGGCGATGGCGTCGACCAGGGCCTGCAGGTGGGGTGCCGGCACCGGCTCGCCGGAGCGGGCGGCGGCGACGGCACCGCACTTGGTGTGCCGCAGCACCACGACGAGCGGGGTGCCGAGCGCGACGACCGCGAACTCGATGGAGCCGAGCACGACGTCGTCGACGATCTGGCCGGCGTTCCGGATGGCGAACACGTCGCCGATGCCGGCGTCGAACACGTGCTCGAACGGCACGCGGGAGTCGGAGCACCCGAGCACGGTGGCGAACGGTGCCTGCGAACCGGCGAGCTCGCTGCGGCGCTCGGGGTCGATGCGGCCGGTCCGGCGCTTGTCGGCGGCGAAGCGGGCGTTGCCGTCGACGAGCAGGCGGAGGGCGTCGGCGGGGGTGGACGCGGCGCGGTCGGTCATGGGATCGGCTCCTCGGGTGCTGCTTCGGGTGTCAGGGCGTTCGGGTGGTGCTGCGTTCCTGTCGTGCAGGAGGCTCGGGGTCGGTCAGCCGAGTTGTCGCGTCAGGGCGGTGGCGACGGTCCGGAACGACCGGTCGTCGGCGGTGCCCGCGAGCACGATCGTGTTGCGTCCGAACGTCGTCACGAGCGAGTACGCCTGGTTGCCGGCGTCCTTGCCCTGGTCGCGACGGTCGTACACGGTCCACTTCGTGCCGGCGATGGTGCGGCTGCCGGTGGCGGCGTGCTGGTCGAGCTGGTTCGCGACCCAGGTCGGGTTGGCGTCGATGCCCTGCTGCAGCCCGATGAACTGCTTGTCGGGGGTCAGCAGCCCGACGGTCCAGACGTCGACTCCGTCGGCCGCTCGGTCCTTGAAGTCGGCGCGGTTCGACGAGTACGTGTCGGGCAGGTCGGGGACGGCGAGCGTGACCCCCGGCACGGCTGCCTGGGCGGCGACCTGGCGGTAGTCGACGTCCTGGTCCACAGTGCCGTTGGGTCGGGCCACGACGGCGACCAGGAACACGACGATGCCGAGCGACGCGATGAGTGCCAGGACCAGGTTGAACGCCGTCTGGTGCTGACGACGGGCCCGTCGCGCGGTGTCCTTGCGCGCCCAGGTCTCTTCGGCCGTCTCGGGGCGACCGAGCTCGGCGACGACCGGGCGGCCGGTCTCGGGGTCGGTCATGCGCGTGCGCTCCCGCGGTCGGACGCATCGGCGGCTTCAGATCCGGCGCGGGCGGCGTCGAGCCGGGCACGGGCGCCGACCAGCCACTCTTCGCAGCGGGCCGCCAGGGCTTCGCCGCGTTCCCACAGGGTCAGCGACCGCTCGAGCGTGGCGGAGCCCTGCTCGAGCTCGGCGACGACGCGGACGAGTTCGTCGCGAGCCGCTTCGTAGCTCAGGGCGCTGACGTCGGCGGGCTCGGACGGTGCGGGCTCGGACGGCGCGGGCTGCTGCTGGGATGACACGCTCCGATCCTACCGAGCACCCACCGACCCGCTGCCGTGCGCCGTGCGCCTGTGGAGAACGCGGTTCAGCCTTCGCCGTCGGGCCCCGGGCCCTCGGGCGCGAGCGTGCCGGTCGCGGTGCCCGCACCGAGCGTGACGCGGACGTCCGCGGCAGCGCCCAGGTCCGACGCCGCCCGCACGACCGATCCGTCGGCGGTCTGCACGATCGCGTACCCACGGCGCAGGGTGTCCCGCGGTGAGAGCGCGCGGAGCCGTCCGGTCAGGTGTCCGACCTCGGCGTGTGACCGTTCGAGCCGGCGGTCCAGCAGTTCCCGGGCGCGGGAGAGGTCGCGGGCCACTTCTTCGGCGCGGGTGTCGACGAGCCAGGCGGTGGACGCCAGCGCCGGACGTGACCGCAGTGCGGCGATCCGGTCGGCCTCGACCGACAGCGTGTGCGAGAGCCGGAGTCCCAGTCGAGCCCGGGCCTGACGGACGTTGGCGAGTTCCTCGGCCACGTCGGGCACCACGCGTTTGGCGGCGTCGGTCGGGGTCGACGCACGCAGGTCGGCGACCTCGTCGAGGATCGGGCGGTCGGCCTCGTGCCCGATGGCGGACACGATCGGCGTGCTCGCCGCGGCGGCAGCCCGGACGAGTCCTTCGTCGCTGAACCCGAGCAGGTTCTGGAAGTCGCCACCGCCACGGGCGATGATGATGACGTCGACGGTCGGGTCGGCGTCGAGTTCGAGGATCGCCGCCGTGACCTCGGCCACGGCGCGCTCACCCTGCACTGCGGCGTGCACGGTGCGGAACTCGACCTGCGGCCAGCGCAGCTGTGCGTTCCGCGTGACGTCCTTCTCGGCGTCGGAGTCCTTGCCCGTGATCAGGCCGATGCGGTGCGGCAGGAACGGCAGACGCTGCTTGCGCGCCGGGTCGAACAGGCCTTCTGCTGCCAGGGTGCGACGCAGCCGTTCGAGTCGTTCGAGCAGGTCGCCCAGTCCGACGTGCTTCATCTCGACGACCTGCATCGTCAGCGAGCCGCCCTTGACCCAGTAGTTCGGCTTGACGGCCGCGACGACGCGCGCGCCCTGCTTCAGGTCGGCGGGCACCCGGGAACGCACGCTCGACCAGATCGAGAAGGACACCGTGGCGTCGACCTCGAGGTCCTTGAGCTTGCCGTAGACGTTGCCGCCGGCGACGTTCCACTGCGTGATCTCGCCTTCGATCCACGCGGTGCCGAGTCGGTCGATCCAGTCCCGCATCTTGGCGCCGAGCAGCGCGACGGGCCACGGGTCGTCTGCCGTCGGGGGTCCCTGTTCGATCGCCATGTGCTCCTCCTGGTGGTGCGGTCCCATGCTGCCGGACACCGCTGACGTCCACCGGCCGTCAGCGCCCAGGCCGTGTCGGTGCCGCTCACCTATCATCGGGGACGTGACGATCACGAACGGCCACACGGTCCCTCTCGCACCGCCGCGCAGCCCTGCGCCGCGTGGGCGGCTGCGGAACGAGCCGGTCGCGGGGCCGAAGAAGGTCCTGCTCGCCGCTCCCCGTGGCTACTGCGCCGGTGTCGACCGCGCCGTCATCGCCGTCGAGAAGGCGCTCGAGCAGTACGGCGAGCCCGTCTACGTCCGCAAGCAGATCGTCCACAACGTGCACGTCGTCTCGACACTCGAGCAGCGCGGTGCCGTCTTCGTCGACGACGTCGCCGAGGTCCCGCGCGGCTCGCACGTCGTCTTCAGCGCGCACGGCGTCTCACCCGCGGTCGTCGCCGGCGCGGCCGAACGCGAGCTGCAGGCGATCGACGCCACCTGCCCGCTGGTCACGAAGGTGCACCGCGAGGCCACCCGGTTCGCCAAGGCCGACCGCACCATCATCCTGATCGGGCACACCGGCCACGAAGAGGTCGAGGGCACGATGGGCCACGCGCCCGACCAGACGATCCTGGTCAACGGTCCGGCCGACGTCGCCGCGCTGCAGGTCGCCGACCCGGACAACCTGGTCTGGTTGTCGCAGACCACGCTGAGCGTCGACGAGACCATGGAGACCGTCCGGCTGCTGCGCGAGAAGTTCCCGACGATCCAGGACCCGCCCTCTGACGACATCTGCTACGCCACGCAGAACCGCCAGGTCGCGATCAAGAAGGTCGCTCCGCAGGCGGACCTGGTGATCGTGGTCGGCTCGGCCAACTCGTCGAACAGCGTCCGCCTGGTCGAGGTCGCGCTCGAGCACGGTGCCCGTGCGGCGCACCGCGTCGACTACGCCGAAGAGATCCAGCAGGGCTGGCTCGACGGGGTCGGCACGGTCGGGGTCACCAGTGGCGCCTCCGTGCCCGAGGAACTCGTCCACGAGGTGCTCGAGCAGCTCGCCGACGCCGGCTACGGCAGCGTCGAGGAAGTGGTGACGGCGCACGAGGACCTGATGTTCTCACTGCCCAAGGAACTCCGGACCGACGCTGACGGCAACCCGACGCGGGCGCTCGGCGGGCGTCGGGCATGAGCGACGACGACTGGTCGGCCGTCCCGTTGCGTGACGCGGGCGTGGTTCCGCACGACGCCACCGCCCAGGAGGCCCGGCACAGCTCCGTCCCGTCGGCATCGGCTCCGGCAGCGGGTCCGGTCCAGGGCCGTCCCGCACCGCAGTACGGCGAGTACGCCCCGGCGGGCTGGGTGAACCCCGTGCTCGCCGAGCAGGAGCGCTCGGATCGCGCCGCAGCGACCGCAGGCCAGGGTCGCTCCGCCGCGTCGACCACGCGCTCCGCGTCGGGCCCCCGCCCCGCTCCGGCCGCCGCCAAGCGCCTGGGTGCATCGCCCGGCGACCTGTTCCTGACGCTGATGCTGCTGGGCCTCGGGCTGTGGACGGTCGTCCGGTACTTCCGCACCGGCCTCGTGGCCACCGACGTCCGACGTGCGATCGAGCAGCAGTCCACGACGCTGTCCGACCCCTCGGCGCTGACGACCGCGGCGAACGTCAACCTGGTCGGTGCGATCGCGATCCTGGTGCTGACCCTGGTGTGGAGCGTCGCACGACTCCGAGCCGGCAAGCGGTCGGCCTGGGTCCCGGTGCTCGGCGGTGTCCTGGCCACGGTCTTCAGCACGGTCGTGTTCATGATCGTCCTGTTGCACGACCCGGCCTTCGCGGCCTGGTGGGCGCAGCGCACCGGCTGACGGTCTCCGGCGCCGTCGACCGACCGTTCGCGGTCAGCTGCCGAGCACGGCCCGCATCCGTTCGGCCGAGCGATCCAGGTGGACGCCGAAGGGCGCGTCCGTCTCGTCGGCCGACCAGGCCGTCAGTGCGGTCTGGAAGAGCTCGACGGTCATGCCGGCCAGTACCTCGGCGGTGAGCGGTTCCTCGCCCCGCCCGAGGAACCCGTCGCGGACGGCCACGCGCAGGTCGGCCTGTTTCCGCAGGTCGCGCTCGAGCAGCGCCGGTTCGCCGTCGATGATGCGCCGTGCCGCCCGGATCTCGGTGCGTCGCGGCTCGAAGCGGTGCTCGGCCAGGTCGTGCAGTCCGCGCAGCACGACCGTGAACGGCTCGAGGTCCCGCGGCGCCGCCTCCAGCATCCGGGTCGCGATCGCCGGGATCTCGTCGTCACCGAAGAAGACCTCGCGCTTGTCGCTGAAGTGCCGGAAGAACGTGCGGCGGGTCAACCCGGCGCGGTCGACGATGTCCGGCACGGTGGTCGCGGCGAAGCCCCGTTCGGCGAAGAGCTCCATCGCCGCCGCTCGCAGTCGTTCACGGGAGTCCGGTGCCCATCGCGCCATGGCTCCAGCATAGGGGTGATGGCACTCCGTGTCATCAGGGGCTACAGTGACGACACCACGTGTCATCACCCGGAGAGGTCCACCATGCCCGAGAACACCGCCGCCGTGCTCGGTGCACCGCGGACCCCGCTCGTCGTCGCGTCCGCACCGATGCCCGAGCCCCGCGCCGACGAGGTCGTCGTGCGCGTCCGAGCGGTCGCGATCAACCCGGTCGACTGGATCATCCAGGGGACCGGATCCGTCACCTACCGGTGGTTGCCGACCCCGGCGGTCCTCGGCTCGGACGTCGCGGGCGAGGTCGTCGCGGTCGGCTCCGGCGTCACGCGGTTCGCCGTCGGTGACCGGGTGTTCGGGCTGGCGACGGGCACGGACCGGGGACGGGACCCGCGACACGAGGGGGCCTTCCAGCAGTACACCGCGCTCCTCGAACGGCTGACGGCGCCGACTCCCGAGGGGATGTCCCACGAACAGGCGGCCGTCGTGCCGCTCGCCGCCTCGACCGCGGCGTGCGCGCTCTTCCAGCCGGGGCACCTCGGCCTGCCGATGCCGGGCCGGACATCGCAGGTGGACGGAGCGGATGACCGGGGCGTGGTGGTCGTGTGGGGCGGCTCGACGAGTGTCGGGATGAACGCGGTCCAGCTGGCGCGCGCTGCCGGGTACGACGTCGTCAGCACCGCGTCACCGCGGAACGCCGCCACGGTCCGCGCACTCGGCGCCGACGTGGTCGTCGACCACCACGATCCGGACGCCGTCGCGCAGCTCGTCCAGGGCATCGCCGGACGCCGTGTCCTGGGAGCAGTGGCGATCGGCACCGGGTCCGCCGATGCCTGCCTGCGGGTGCTCCGTCGGACCGGCGGCGACGTGCTGGCGATGGCGAGCACGCCGGTGTCGCTCGACGGGCTCGCCGGACGTCGTCGGCTGTTCCCGGCGATGGTCCCCGTGTTCACCCGCATCGGTCTCACCATGGCGGGCTTCACGGTCCGCGCCCGTCGAGCCGGCGTGCGCACCGGGTTCATCTGGGGGAGCAGCCTGCGCGACGACGAGGTCGGACACCGGCTGTGGGCCGAGACGCTTCCGCAGGGCCTGGCCGACGGCACCCTGCTGCCGGTCCCCGCGCCCGTCGTCGCCGGCACCGGGCTCGACGCCGTGCAGGGCGCGCTCGACCGCCAGCGCGCGGGGGTGTCGGCGCAGAAGGTCGTCGTGACGCTCTGACGGGCAGCCCGCTCAGCCCGCTCGGCCCGCTCAGTCCGCCAGGAAGGCCGCGACTGCGCCGTGCAGCGCGGCCAGGTCCTCGACGTGCACGAGTTCGCGGACCGAGTGCATCGACAGCAGCCCCACGCCGATGTCGAGGGTCGGGATGCCGAGTCGGGTCGCCGCGATCGGGCCGATGGTCGAGCCGCCCGCGATCGTGTTCACGTTGACGAACGGCTGGTACGACACGCCGGCCGCGGCGCAGGCGGCAGCGAATACCGCCTCGCCCTTGGCCTCGGTCATGTAGCGCTGGTTCGCGCTGATCTTCAGCAGCGGACCGCCGCCCGGGCGGGGCCGGTTGGTCGGGTCGTGCTTGTCCGAGTAGTTCGGGTGCACCAGGTGACCGGCGTCGCTCGACAGCAGCCACGACGCACGGAACGCCCGCGCGGCTTCGGAGCGGGTGGCGGCGAGGCCCTCCTGCACGCGGCCGAGGACGTCCGGCAGGAACGGGCCACCCGCGCCCGACGGCGTCGCGGAGCCCACCTCTTCGTGGTCGAACGCCGCGAACACCGGGATGTGGTCGCCGTCGGCGGGTGCCTCGACGATGCCGCGGAGCCCCGCGTGCACGCTCGTCAGGTTGTCCATCCGGCCGGACGCCAGGAACGAGCCGTCGATGCCGACCCGCGCGGGTGCCTGGGTGTCGGCGAGGAACAGGTCCCACGACACCGCCGTCTCCCCGACCCGGGCGCGCAGCCAGGCCAGCGCGTCGACGCCGCTGGCCTCGGAGCCGTCCGTGCCGACCACGGGGAGCGTGTGGCGCTGACGGTCGATCTCGTTGCCGGTGTTGACGCCGCGGTCCAGGTGGATCGCCAGGTTGGGGATGCGCGCCACGGCATCGGTGTCGAGCAGGGTGACCGTGCCGTCGGCGTGCACGACCCGTCCGGCGATGCGCAGGTCGCGGTCGAACCACGTCGACAGGATCGGTCCGCCGTAGACCTCGACGTTGAGCTGCTCCCATCCGCCGACCCGGACGACCGGGTTCGGCTTCAGGCGGAACCCGGGGGAGTCGGTGTGCGCGCCGAGGATCCGGAACGGCGTGGTCGCGGTCGCTCCGGCGGGCAGCCGCCACGCGATGACCGCACCGTCGCGGACCACCACGTAGGCGCCGGGCTCGGTCGGCCAGGCGTCCTGTTCGTCGAGCTCGGCGAAGCCGGCCGCGACGAGTCGGTCGCGGGCTACGGCCGCGGCGTGGAACGCCGTCGGCGACTCGGTGACGAAGTGGGCGAACTCGGAGGCGATAGCGTCGGCGGTCACCCGACCATCGTGGCACGGGCCCGGGGTGACCAGACGCAGAACGGGGCGCGTCCGTCGGACGCGCCCCGTTCCTCCTGTCCGATCTGGACGTGCCTGGGCTAGCTCTTGCTGTTGCCGGCCGAGCCGAGGACCGTCGCGGCCTGTCCCACGCGGGCGGCCATCGCCGTCTCGGCGACCTTGCCCCAGGCGCGCGGGTCGTACTGCTTCTTGTTGCCGACCTCGCCGTCGAGCTTCAGGACGCCCTCGTAGTTGCTGAACATCGACCCGGCGATCGAGCGCGTGAACGCGTACTGCGTGTCCGTGTCGATGTTCATCTTGATGACGCCGTTGCGGACCGCCTCGTGGATCTCGTCGTCGGTCGAGCCGGAGCCGCCGTGGAAGACCAGGTCGAGCGGGTTCTCGCCGGTGCCGTGCTTGGCGGCGACCGCTGCCTGGATCTCACCGAGCAGTTCCGGTCGCAGCTTGACGTTGCCGGGCTTGTAGACGCCGTGCACGTTGCCGAAGGTCAGCGCGGCGATCCAGCGGCCCTTGTCACCCAGACCGAGTGCGTCGACGACCCGCTCGACGTCGTTCGGGGTCGTGTACAGGGCGTCGTTCGTGCCCTCGTGCTCGACACCGTCCTCTTCGCCGCCGACGACGCCGATCTCGACCTCGAGGATGGCGTTGATGTTGCGGGTCTTCTCGATCATGGTGCGGGCGATCTCGATGTTCTCGTCGAGTGGCACGGCCGAGCCGTCCCACATGTGCGACTGGAAGATCGGGTTGCGGCCGTGGCGGACCTCTTCTTCGCTGGCCGCGATGAGCGGGAGCACGAAGCCGTCCAGGGCGTCCTTGGGGCAGTGGTCGGTGTGCAGGGCCACCGTGATCGGGTAGTTCTTCGCGACCTCGTGGGCGAAGGCCGCCATCGCGAGCGCACCGGCAGCGCGGTTCTTCACGGTCTGGCCGGCGAAGTAGTCGGCGCCACCCGTGGTGACCTGGATGATGCCGTCCGAGCCGGCTTCGGTCAGGCCCTGCAGGACGGCGTTGATGGTCTGTGACGAGGACACGTTGACCGCGGGGTAGGCGAACTTGCCGGCCTTCGCGCGGTCGATCATCTCGGCGTACTGTTCCGGCGTTGCGATGGGCACGTGGATCTCCTTCGACTCGGTGGCGTCCGCTCCGATCGTAGTCAGACCCACTGGAGGAGCGGTGCGGGTGCTGCGCCTGCATCGCGTCCGGCGCGTGGTCGCGCCGAGCGCCCGTGCACATCCGTGCGCGGAGGCCGGCCGGCAGGCCGTGGCTGAGTAGGCTGGCAGGCGTGACTCCCACGACTGAAACCGGCTCCTTGTTCCTCCAGCCCGACCGCAACCTGGCACTCGAACTCGTGCGTGCGACCGAGGCGGCGGCGATCCGGGCGCAGCCGTGGGTGGGTCGTGGTGAGAAGAACCTGGCCGACGGTGCCGCGGTCGACGCGATGCGCAAGTTCCTCGGCACGGTGAACTTCGACGGCGTCGTCGTGATCGGTGAGGGCGAGAAGGACAACGCCCCGATGCTGTACAACGGCGAGCACGTCGGCAACGGTCACGGCCCCGCGTGCGACATCGCGGTCGACCCGATCGACGGCACCTCGCTCACCGCCGCCGGCCGCCAGAACGCCATCTCCGTGATGGCCGTGTCGGACCGCGGCTCGATGTACGACCCGAGCGCCGTGTTCTACATGGACAAGATCGCCGCCGGACCCGAGGGGCGCGGGGTCCTCGACCTCGAGAAGCCCATCGGCGAGAACATCCGCGCACTCGCTGCGGCGAAGGGCAAGGACCTCGAGGACATGGTCGTCGCCGTGCTCGACCGCCCCCGTCACGACGAACTCATCCGCGCCATCCGCGCCACGGGTGCCGGCACGCGGCTGCTGCTCGACGGCGACGTCGCCGGTGGCATCGCCGCCGCGTTGCCCGGGTCGAACATCGACATGTGCGTCGGTGTCGGTGGCACCCCCGAGGGCATCATCACCGCGTGCGCGATCAAGGCGCTCGGTGGCGTGCTGCTCGGCAAGCTCCAGCCGAAGGACGACGAGGAGCGCGAGAAGGCCGTCGCCGCGGGACACGACCTGGACAAGGTCCTCGACCAGGACGACCTGGTGACGGGCGACAACACGTTCTTCGTCGCGACCGGTGTCACCGACGGCGTGCTCGTCGACGGCGTCCGTCGCTCGCGCGGCGTGATCCACACCGACTCGCTGGTGCTGCGGTCGCGCTCGAACACCATCCGCCGCATCCAGGCGGACCACCGCGCCGAGAAGTGGTTCTGATCCACCGCGTGTGATCCGAGTCGCACCCCCGCACGACCATCGCGCCCCGTTCCCACGGGGCGCGATGTCCGTCCGGGGGCGCGATGCGCTGATGACGGTCACCGGGGCCGCGGGGGCCATCGCTCAGTCGTCGTCGAGCGCCCCGACGAGCTCGGGCGACGTCAGCAGCCGTGGCTCGTCCTCGATCGAGGTCGGCTCGGCGATGACCTTGGACTCGTCGAGCAGCGAGAGACGCCGGGCACTCGGCAGCACCTGCCGCTCGAGCGACCCCACGAACCGGTTGTAGTCGACGACACTGCCCCGGATCGAGCGTCCGAGCTTGTCGACGTGCCCGGCCATCGTCGACAGTCGCCCGTACAGCTCGCGCGACACCCGGAAGAGCTCACGCGCCTCGGCGGTGACGACGTCCTGCTGCCACGAGAACGCCACCGTCTTCAGCACCGACCACAGCGTGACCGGCGACGCGAGTGCGACCCGCTTGCGGAACGCGTGGTCGAGCAGCCCGGGGTCGGCGGCCAGGGCGCTGGCGATCAGGGACTCGGACGGGATGAACGCGATCGTCAGCTCGGGGGAGGCGTCGTACCCGGACCAGTACTCGCGCGCTGCCAGGGCATCGACGTGCGCCCGGAGCGCCTTGACGTGCTGTGCGATCAGGGCGTCACGACGTGCTCCCTCGGCGCCGGTGGCCGTCGCGGGGATCTCTGCCGCCTGCAGGTAGGCACTGAAGGGCACCTTGGCGTCGACCGCGATGCTCTTGCCGCCGGGCAGGTGCACGATCATGTCCGGTCGCGCGGCACCCGCCGAGGTGGTGGTGGAGGACTGCACGTCGAAGTCGACCCGTTCCAGCAGGCCGGCGGCTTCCACCACGTTGCGCAGCTGGGTCTCGCCCCACACCCCGCGGGTGTTGTTCGACGACAGGGCACTCGCCAGGGTCTCCGCGGTGGCACGCAGGCGTTCCTCGGACTCGGCGGCCGAGCGCAGCTGGGTGGAGATCGCCCCGTACTGCTCGCTGCGGGCGCGTTCGAGCTCGGCGATCTTCGCGCGCATGACGTCGAGCGTGTCGGCGACCGGGCTGAGCGCGGTGAGCACCTTCGACTCGTCCTGGGCCCGGGCGGACTCGGCACCGTGCATGCGCTGCACCAGGTGCTCGAGCTCGGCGGCCCGGCGTTCGAGTGAGTCCACCTGACGCCGGTACTGGGTGTCCTGCGCGTCGAGGCGGTCCTCGGCGTCGTGGCGGACCTCGTCCAGGCGCACCCGCAGGGCATCGGCGGTCGCGGTGGCCGAGGCAGCACCGGCACCGGCGCGGGCGCGTGCGACCGCGGCGCCCGCCAGGGCGCCCACGAGCAGACCGAGCAGCAGGCCGATGAGCAGGGCGGTGAAGTCCATGCCCAGACCTTCCCAGGTCCCACCGACAGCGGCGTGGCGGAGCCGGGCGAGCCTCCAGACCGGCCCGTGCCAGCCATGTAATGACATTAGGCCAAGTGCGGTGTACAGTCGTGACCGTCCGCCGATGAAGCCGCACGGAAGGTCCCCTCGCGTCGCATGACGAACGACACCCCCCACGCCTACGACGTGATCACCATGGGACGCGTGAGCGTCGATGTCTACCCGCAACAGACGGGCCCGCTCGAGGACGTCGAGACGTTCTCGAAGTCCGTGGGCGGCAGCGCCACCAACGTCGCCATCGCCGCCGCGCGGCACGGAGCCGACGCCGCGGTCATCACCCGCACGGGCAACGACCCGTTCGGCCGGTACATCGCCCGCACCCTGCCGGAGTTCGGCGTCGCCAACACGTTCATCGAGACCGTCGACGGACTGAACACGCCCGTGGCGTTCTGTGAGATCTTCCCGCCGGACGACTTCCCGCTGTACTTCTACCGGGCGCCCAAGGCCCCGGACCTGATGATCACGACGAAGTCCCTGCCGCTGCACGAGATCGAGCGCGCGCGGGTGTTCTGGATCACGGTGACCGGGCTGAGCGAGGAGCCGAGCCGCAGCGCGCACCACGCCGCATTGCGGGCGCGGAGCGAAGCGACGCTTGCCCGAGGGATGTACACGGTGCTCGACCTGGACTACCGACCGATGTTCTGGTCGACGCCCGAGGCCGCGACGCGCGAGGTCGCCGTCGCCCTCGAGCACGCCACCGTCGCCGTCGGCAACCGCGAGGAGTGCGAGGTCGCGGTGGGCGAGACCGACCCCGTCCGCGCGGCCGACGCACTGCTCGAGCGTGGCGTCGAGATCGCGATCGTGAAGCAGGGCCCCAAGGGCGTGCTCGCGAAGACCCGCGACGAGTTCGTCGAGCTCCGCCCCCACCACATCGACGTCGTCAACGGGCTGGGGTCCGGTGACGGCTTCGGCGGTGCGCTGGTGCACGGGCTGCTGCAGGGCTGGCGCCTCGAGCGCACCCTGGCCTTCGCGAACGCCGCCGGCGCCATCGTGGCGACGCGCTTCGAGTGCTCCACGGCCATGCCGACGAGCGACGAGATCGAGCGGTTCCTGCAGGAGAACCCGACGGAGGAGGCCATCCGTGCCTGAGATCAGCCCTGCCGACTTCGCCCGGCTGCGCGACGTCCGCGCCGGTTCGCCGGAACGCGTCGCCCAGACCCTCGCCGCCCGCACCCGGCGGCCGCTGCTCGGCGACGACGGCAAGCTCTTCATCGTCGCCGCCGACCACCCTGCACGTGGTGCGCTCGCCGTCCGCGACGACGCCTCGGCGATGGCGGACCGCTACGACCTGCTCGAACGGCTCGTCGTCGCCGTCAGCCGCCCCGGGGTCGACGGGGTGCTCGGCACGCCCGACGTCCTGGAGGACCTGGCGTTGCTCGGCGCGCTCGACGGCAAGGTCGTCGTCGGCTCGATGAACCGCGGCGGGCTGCGGGGCGCGACGTTCGAGATGGACGACCGCTACACCGCCTACTCCGCCGCCGCGATCAAGCAGGCGGGGCTCGACTTCGCCAAGCTGCTGGTGCGCGTGAACCTGTCGGACGCGGGCACGGCACCGACGCTCGAGGCCACGGCCCGTGCGGTCTCCGAGGCCGCGGCCCACCAGCTGCCGATCATGCTCGAGCCGTTCATGTCGGACTGGCGTGACGGCAAGGTGGTCAACGACCTGACCGCGGACGCCGTGATCACCTCGATGGCGATCGCCGCGGGCCTCGGCGAGACCAGTGCCTACAGCTGGCTCAAGATCCCCGTGGTCGACGACATGGAGCGGGTGATGGCGGCGACGACCCTGCCGACGCTGCTGCTCGGTGGCGACCCGTCGTCCCGCCCGCTCGAGACGTACGCCCGGTGGGCGGACGCACTCGCCCTGCCGGGCGTGCGCGGTCTCGTCGTCGGACGGACCCTGCTCTACCCGCCGGACGGCGACGTGGCTGCTGCCGTCGACGTGGCCGCCGGGCTCGTCCACAGCGGTTCTGCCGACAGCGGTTCCGCCCACAGCCTGGAGGCCCGGGTCGGGTCGTCCACAGGAGCGCACGACCCAGCCGCGCGGCTCGCCGGCATCAGCACCATGGACTCGTCCATCCCGGAAGGAACCACCGCATGACGATCACCGACCAGGCCACCACCACCATCGGGCACTGGATCGACGGCGCGAACGTCGCGTCGACCTCCGGCTCGACCGCCCCCGTCTACGACCCGGCGCTCGGCGTTGCGACCAAGCAGGTCGCCCTGGCGAACCAGGACGAGATCCAGGCGGCGATCGCCAGCGCCAAGGCCGCGTTCCCGGCGTGGAGCGAACGCTCGCTCGCCAAGCGTCAGCAGATCCTCTTCGCCTTCCGCGAGATCCTGAACCGCGACAAGGCCGAGCTCGCCGAGATCATCACGAGCGAGCACGGCAAGGTGATCGACGACGCACTGGGTGAGATCGCCCGCGGGCAAGAGGTCGTCGAGCTCGCGACGAGCATCCCGCAGCTGCTCAAGGGCGAGTTCAGCGACCAGGTGTCCACCGGCATCGACGTCTACTCGATCCGCCAGCCGCTCGGTGTCGTGGGCATCATCAGCCCGTTCAACTTCCCGGCCATGGTGCCGCTGTGGTTCCTGCCGATCGCCATCGCCGCGGGCAACACCGTCGTGCTGAAGCCGAGCGAGAAGGATCCGAGCGCCGCGCTCTGGCTGGCGGCCAAGTTCAGCGAGGCCGGGCTGCCCGACGGGGTCTTCAACGTCCTGAACGGCGACAAGGCCGCGGTCGACGGGCTGCTGACCAGCCCGGACGTCGAGTCCATCTCGTTCGTCGGCTCGACCCCGATCGCGCAGTACGTCTACGAGACCGGCACCAAGCACGGCAAGCGCGTGCAGGCCCTGGGCGGGGCGAAGAACCACATGCTGGTGCTGCCCGACGCCGACCTGGACCTGGTGGCGGACAACGCCGTCAACGCGGGCTTCGGCTCAGCGGGCGAGCGCTGCATGGCGATCTCGGTCGTCGTCGCGGTCGAACCCGTCGCCGACGAGCTCATCCAGAAGATCGCCGAGCGTGCGGCCACGCTGCGCATCGGTGACGGACGCCGCGGCTGCGACATGGGCCCGCTCGTCACGAAGCAGCACCGCGACAAGGTCGCCTCGTACATCGAGGTCGCCGAGCAGGACGGTGCGGTCGTCGTCGTCGACGGTCGGACCGTGCAGCCCGACGGCGACGCGAACGGCTTCTGGCTCGGCCCGACGCTGATCGACCGGGTCCCGACGACCAGCCGCGTCTACACCGAGGAGATCTTCGGGCCGGTGCTGTCCGTCGTCCGCGTCGCCACCTACGAAGAAGGCCTCGAGCTCATCAACTCGGGCGCGTTCGGCAACGGCACCGCCATCTTCACCAACGACGGTGGCGCTGCCCGCCGGTTCCAGCGCGACGTGCAGGTCGGCATGATCGGCATCAACGTCCCGATCCCGGTGCCGGTGGCGTACTACTCGTTCGGCGGCTGGAAGAACTCGCTGTTCGGCGACCACAAGGCGTACGGCGCCGACGGCGTGAGCTTCTTCACGCGGCAGAAGGCGATCACCTCGCGGTGGCTCGACCCGTCGCACGGTGGCATCAACCTCGGCTTCCCGTCGAACGGCTGATCGCGGCATGGAGAACACCTGGTTCATCCCACGGGGCAGCCGGCCGGACGACGGCTGGACCGACGTGGTCGACGGCCGCATCGACGGCTGGGCGCACACCGGTCTGCGCACCGGCACCCTGACCGACGGCGGCGAGCTCCGCCTGCAGTCCGCGGCCGTCGAGCGCATCGTCGTGCCCCTGGCCGGCAGCTTCGACGTCGCCTTCGCCGGTGCTGCCGGCACCGGGTCGCAGGCGCTCGAGGGGCGTGCGAGCGTCTTCGACGGTCCGACCGACGTGCTCTACCTGGGCTCCGGCTCGTCGGCGACGATCACCGGCTCCGGTCGGGTCGCCGTCGCCGAGGTCCCCACCGACCAGGTGCATCCCAGCACGTACATCGCGCGCCAGGACGTGCCGGTCGAGCTCCGCGGCGCCGGGCAGTCCAGCCGGCAGGTGCACAACTTCGGCACCCCGGCCGCGCTCGACGCCGCCAAGGCCATCGTGTGCGAGGTGATCACGCCCGCGGGCAACTGGTCGTCGTACCCGCCGCACAAGCACGACACCCACCGCGACGGCGCCGAGTCGAACCTCGAGGAGATCTACTACTACGAGTCCGCCGTGGCCCGTGGCGTGGACGCCCCCGACACCGCCGAGCCGTTCGCGCTGCACCGCACGTACGCCTCGGACGACCGCCCCATCGACGAGTTCCGTCAGGTCCGCACCGGCGACATCGCCCTGGTGCCGTACGGCTGGCACGGACCCGCCGTGGCCGCCCCCGGCTACGACATGTACTACCTCAACGTGATGGCCGGGCCCGACCCGGAGCGCGTCTGGAACATCACCGACGACCCCGCGCACGGCTGGGTCCGGCAGGTGTGGGAGTCGGAAGACATCGACCCGCGTCTGCCCTACGGAAGGACGAACGCGTGACCGAGACGCGCCGCATGACCGTCGGCCAGGCCCTGGTCGAGTTCCTGGCGAACCAGTGGACCGTCGACGGGGACGTTCGCGAACGCACCATCCCCGGGATCTTCGGCATCTTCGGGCACGGCAACGTCGCGGGCGTCGGGCAGGCCATCAAGCAGCTCCACGTCGAGCAGCCCGGGCTGCTGCCCTACCACCAGGCCCGCAACGAGCAGGCGATGGTGCACCAGGCCGTCGGGTTCGCCCGGATGCACCGTCGTCGTGCGACCTTCGCGGCGACGGCGTCGGTCGGCCCCGGTGCGGCGAACATGCTGACGGCGGCGGCACTCGCCACGACGAACCGGCTGCCCGCGCTGCTGCTGCCGTCGGACACCTTCGCCACCCGCACCACCGACCCGGTGCTGCAGCAGATCGAGCTGCCGCACGACACGTCGTTGCAGGTGACCGATGCCTTCCGGCCGCTGTCGCGCTACTTCGACCGCGTCGAGCGACCCGAGCAGCTGTTCTCGATCGCGCTCGCCGCCATGCGCGTGCTGACCGACCCCGCCGAGACGGGTGCGGTGACCATCGCCCTGCCCGAGGACGTGCAGGCCGAGCAGCTCGACGTCCCCGTCGCGTTCCTGCAGCCGCGCGAGTGGCACATCCGTCGCCCGCTGCCCGAGCGCGGGCCGTTGGCGCGGGCCGTCGCTGCGATCCGCGGTGCGTCCCGCCCCGTGATCGTCGCCGGTGGTGGCGTGCTGTACTCCGACGCCGCGGCCGAGCTCGCGGCGTTCGTCGAGGCCACCGGGATCCCGGTCGGCACCTCGCAGGCCGGTGGTGGCGCGCTCGTGTGGGACCACCCGCAGTACCTGGGTGGCATCGGTGCGACCGGCACCGCGGCGGCCAACGCGGTCGCCGCACAGGCCGACGTCGTGATCGGCATCGGCACCCGGTACAGCGACTTCACGACGGCGTCGCGTACCGCGTTCCAGGACCCGGACGTCACGTTCGTCAACGTCAACGTCGCGGCCTTCGACGCCTACAAGCACGGGTCGCAGCTGCCGCTCGTGGCAGACGCGCGTGAGGCACTGGTCGCGCTGCAGGCCGAGCTCGCGGCGTACTCGGTGGATGCCGAGTACGCCGCCGAGATCGCCACGCGAAAGCGGGACTGGGACGCCGTCGTCGACGCGGCGTTCGCCCCGTCGGGCAACGCACTGCCCGGGCAGGCCGAGATCATCGGCGCGGTGCAGTCCGTGTCCGACCCGCGCGACGTCGTCATCCAGGCAGCGGGATCGCTGCCCGGCGACCTGCACAAGCTGTGGCGCGTCCGCGACGAACTCGGGTACCACGTCGAGTACGCGTTCTCGTGCATGGGGTACGAGATCGCGGGCGGCATCGGGGTGCGCCGTGCGGCTCCGGACCGCGATGCGATCGTGATGGTCGGCGACGGCTCGTACCTGATGCTGCACACCGAGCTCGTCACCGCGGTGGCCGAGGGCATCAAGATCATCGTCGTGCTCATCCAGAACCACGGGTACGCGTCGATCGGGCACCTTTCCGAGACCGTCGGCTCCGAGCGGTACGGCACCCGGTACCGCTACCTGGACGAGACGCAGTCGTTCGAGAACGGCGAGCCGCTGCCCGTCGACCTGGCGGCCAATGCCCGCTCGTACGGCGTCGACGTCATCGAGGTGCAGCCCGGCCCGGACGCGATCCAGGACCTGCGGGACGCGGTGCGCCAGGCGAAGGCGAACGACCACACCACGCTCGTCCACATCAACTCGGACCCGCTCGTGTACGCCCCGGACGGCAACGGCTGGTGGGACGTCCCCGTCGCCCAGACGTCGACGCTGCCCAGCACCCAGCAGGCCCGCGCCGCCTACGAGCAGCAGGTCGCCGCCCAGCGGCCCCTGCTCGGCTGACCCACACCACCGCACAGAAGGAAGACGACGCCGTCATGACCGACACCGCCACCGCCGCCTCGATCCGCATCGGCACCGCCCCTGACTCGTGGGGCGTCTGGTTCCCGGACGACCCGAAGCAGGTGCCGTGGCAGCGCTTCCTCGACGAAGCCGCCGCTGCCGGGTACGAGTGGATCGAGCTCGGGCCGTACGGGTACCTGCCGACCGACCCGTCCGAGCTGTCGGACGAGCTCGCATCGCGTGGGCTGAAGCTGTCGGCCGGCACGGTGTTCACGGGGTTCCACAAGGGTGACGACCAGTTCCAGCGTGCCTGGGACCAGGCCGTGGCGGTCGCCGGACTGGCGGCAGCACTCGGCGCCGAGCACCTGGTCACGATCCCCGACCTGTGGCGCTCCGACGCGACCGAAGAGGTCCTCGAGTCCCGCACGCTCGACGACGACCAGTGGCAGCGCCTGGGCAAGGGGCACGACCAGCTCGGCAAGGCCCTGCTCGAGGAGTTCGGCGTCCACCAGCAGTTCCACACCCACGCCGACAGCCACGTCGGCACGTACAAGGAGACCGTGCGCTTCCTGTCCGTCACGGACCCGCGGTACACGAACCTCTGCCTGGACACGGGGCACTTCAGCTACTACGGCGGCGACAACCTCAAGCTCATCGCCGAGCACCCCGAGCGGATCGGGTACCTGCACCTGAAGCAGGTCGACACCGACCTGCTGTTCGACGTGCTGAAGAACGACGTGCCGTTCGCCACCGCCGTGGCGCAGGGCATCATGACCGAGCCGCCGAACGGCACCCCGGAACTCGCTCCGATCATCGAGGCCGTGGCCGCGATCAACCCCGACGTCTTCGGCATCGTCGAACAGGACATGTACGGCTGCTCGGTCGACGCCCCCGGCCCCATCGCCGAGCGGACGTTCCAGCACATCTTCGGCTCGACCTCGGCCGCCCGCGCGTCCTGACGCACCGCGAACCACAACCCCACTGCAGGAGCACAGCATGAGCACCACTGACAACCTCCGCGTCGCCGTCGTCGGCGCGGGCGCCATGGGCAGCGACCACATCCGTCGCATCACGTCGACCATCGCCGGTGCGGACGTCGTCGCGATCGTCGACCCGGACACCGCCCGTGCCACCGCCGCGGCAGCGAAGGCGCCCGGAGCGATCACCGCGGCGTCGTTCGAGGACGCGCTCGACAGCACCGAGATCGACGCGGTCATCGTCGCCACGCCGGGCTTCCTGCACGAGCCGGTGCTGGTGCCGGCGATCGAGCGCGGGCTCGCCGTGCTGTGCGAGAAGCCGCTCACGACCAGCGCCGAGGACTCCCTGCGGATCGTCGAGCTCGAGCAGGCGTCGTCCGACCGTCCGAAGATCCAGGTCGGGTTCATGCGTCGCTTCGACAAGGGCTACCAGGAACTCCGCGCCCTGCGGGAGTCCGGGGCGAACGGTGCCCTGCTCGCGCTGCACCACGCACACCGCAACCCGACGACCCCGCCGAACTTCAGCGAGTCGATGCTCATCCACGACTCGGTGATCCACGAGATCGACATCATCCCGTTCATCACCGGCGAGGCGATCACGAGCGTCGAGGTGAAGAAGCCCCGCAAGAACTCGCTGGCACCGGCCGACCTGCCCGAACCGCAGTTCGTCCTGTTCACCACCGAGTCCGGCACCATGGCGATCGTCGAGATCAACGTGAACGCCCAGTTCGGCTACCAGGTCACCACCGACGCCGTGTTCGAGTCGGGCGTGGCGTACATCGGCCGCGAGACCTCGCTCAACCTCGTGTCGCAGGGCGTCTCCGGCCAGGGCGTCACACCGTCGTTCGTCGAGCGCTTCGGTGCCGCCTACGACGAAGAAGTGCAGCGCTGGGTGGACGCGGCACGCACCGGCGGCATCGACGGCCCGAGCGCCTGGGACGGCTACACCGCGTCGGTCGTGGCCGAGGTCGCGGTCCGCGCGCAGCAGTCCGGCGCCCTCGAGCGCGTCACGTACGCCACGGCGAAGCCGGCCTTCTACGACACTGCCGACACCACGGCGCTGCTGGGGGCGTAGCCCGTGCCGAAGATCGCCCTCGACCCCACGCCGTTCCACCACGACCTGTCGCTGCTCGAGTTCCCGCAGAAGGTGGCCGACCTGGGGTACGAGTACCTGCAGCTGACCCCGCACCAGGACTTCATCCCGTTCTTCCGACACCCCAAGGCCGACGACGACCTGGTCGACGCGTTCGCCGCAGCGTGCACGGACGCCGGGGTGCAGGTGGCCAGTGTGCTGCCGGTGCTGCGGTGGTCCGGCCCCGACCGCGAGACCCGCGAGACCGCCGTCAAGCAGTGGAAGCGCGTCATCGAGATCACCAAGCGCCTGGGCGTCGACACCATCAACACGGAGTTCTCGGGTCGCCCCGAGCGCGCAGAGGAGTCCGAGGCGCAGTTCTACTGGGCGATGGAGGAACTGCTGCCGATCATCGAGGACGCCGACCTTCGCGTGCTCATCGACCCGCACCCGGACGACTTCGTCGAGGACGGACTCCAGGCCCTGCGCGTGATCCGCGGCCTCAACTCGAAGCACGTCGGGTTCGTCTACGTCGCCTGCCACACGTTCCACTACGGCGGCGACATGGACGCGATCATCGACGCCGCGGGGGACTCCCTGCAGCTGGTCCACGTGGCCGATGCCTTCGACCACCACCGCTCCCACGGGTTGCGGTACATCACGAACCCACCGGGCAACGCCGTGCGCGTGCACCAGCACCTGCAGGTGGGGCAGGGCGACGTCGACTTCGACCGCTTCTGGGCGGCCCTCGACCGCGTCGGCTTCTCCGCCCGCGAGGACACGGTCGCGGTGTCGAGCGTCTTCGCCGAGGACGAGGACGCTGACCGAGTCTCGCGTGCCCAGCTCGACACGATCACGAAGGGACTGCACCGATGACGACCGCACCGACCGCATCGACGACCAGCACGCACGACGGGGCCAGCGCGCACGACGGGGCCGGCCCGCACGACGCTCCCGACACCCGTCCCGTCACCCTGCAGGCGTCGGAACAGACGATCACGGCGCTGTGGAACGACTCCGCCGACCCGCACGAGCTCGCCACCGCCATCCACGAGTACGGCGCCGTCGGGGCCACGTGCAACCCGGTCATCGCCTACACCTGCATCAAGCAGGACCCCGACACCTGGGTCCCGCGCATCCGTCAGATCGCAGCAGACCACCCGACCGCGGGGGAGTCCTGGATCGGATGGAAGGCCGTCGAAGAGCTCTCCATCGCCGCCGCCGAGCAGCTGCTGCCGGCGTTCCAGGCCTCCGGCGGGCGGAACGGACGGCTGTCGATGCAGACCGACCCGCGCCTGCACCGCGACCGCGACGCCCTGGTCGAGCAGGCCGTGCGGTTCTCCGGTCTGGCGCCGAACATCATCGTGAAGATCCCCGCGACCAGGACC
This sequence comes from Microbacterium sp. M1A1_1b, assembly GCF_053345565.1. Classification (NCBI taxonomy): domain Bacteria; kingdom Bacillati; phylum Actinomycetota; class Actinomycetes; order Micrococcales; family Microbacteriaceae; genus Microbacterium; species Microbacterium sp. M1A1_1b. The sequence continues at coordinate 143,566 of NZ_JBKFAJ010000005.1, read as the reverse complement.
GGCATCGCCGCGATCGAAGAGGCCGCGTACCGGGGTGTGTCGATCAACGCGACGGTCTCGTTCACGGTCGCCCAGGTCGTCGCCGTCGGCGAGGCGATCGAGCGTGCACTCGACCGCCGCGCCGCCGACGGCCTGCCGGACCAGGAGTTCGGCCACGTCGTCACGCTCATGGCCGGCCGGTTGGACGACTGGCTGAAGACCGTCGTCAAGCGCGATCACGTCCTGATCGACCCCGGGTACCTGGAGTGGGCCGGCGTCGCCGCGGTGAAGCACGCCCACCGGGTCTTCCGGCAGCGCGGGTTCCGCTCGCGGGTGCTCGTCGCGGCCTTCCGCAACGCGCTGCAGTGGTCGGAGTTCCAGGGTGGCGACCTGGTGATCTCCCCGCCGTTCCAGTGGGCCAAGGACATCAACGACAATGCGGTCCCGTTCCGCCCGGACGCCATCGACGACGAGGTCCCCGCGCAGGTGCTGGACGCGCTGCGTGCCGCGACGCCCGAGTTCGCCCGTGGGTACGACGTCGACGGCATGACGATCGACGAGTTCGAACGGTTCGGCGCGACGGTCACGACCCTGCGCCAGTTCCTCGACGCCGACGCCCAGCTCGACGCCCTGGTCCGCGACATCATCGTGCCCGCGGCATGAGCACGGCGAACGGCACAGCCGGGCGAGACACGATCGGCGTCGGCCTGATCTCCGTCGGCTGGATGGGACGTCTGCACTCGCGGGCCTACCGGGCGCTGCCCGACCACTTCCCCGAACTCGGTGTGCACCCTCGACTCGTCGTGGCCGCCGACCCCGTGCCCGAGGCCCGCCAGCAGGCTCTCGCCCGCCTGGGGTACGAGCGCGCCGTCGCCGACTACCACGAGGTCCTTGCTGACCCCGAGGTCGACGTCGTCTCGATCTGCTCGCCGAACTTCCTGCACCGCGAGATGGCCGTCGCCGCGGCAGCCGCCGGCAAGCCGTTCTGGATCGAGAAGCCGATGGGCCGGTACGCCAGCGACTCCCGCGACATCCACGACGCCGTCCAGCGCGCGGGCGTCATCACGAGCGTCGGCTTCAACTACCGGCATGCCCCGGCGATCGAGCGGGCGCGCGAACTCGTCCGGAGCGGTCGTCTCGGGCGGATCACGAACGTGCGCGGGTCGTTGCTCGCCGACTACTCGTCCGACCCCGATGCGCCGCTGACGTGGCGCTTCGAGCGGGAGCGCGCGGGCTCCGGGGTGCTCGGCGACCTGCTGTCGCACGGCCTCGACCTGGCGCAGTACGTCGTCGGGCGCATCGCGAGCGTCACGGCGCTCGCCGAGACGTTCATCACCGACCGGCCCCTCCCCGGCGCCGGCATCGTCGACCGGTCTGCCGCGGCGACGGGGGAGCGCAAGGCGGTCGAGAACGAGGACTACGCCGCCCTGCTGTTCCGCTTCGAGGACGGCGCGGTCGGCACGATGGACTCCAGCCGGGTGATGCGTGGCCCGCACGCCGAGTACACGATCGAGGTCTACGGCACCCGGGGATCGGTCCGCTGGGACTTCCAGCGTCTCAACGAACTCGAGGTGTTCCTCGACGGCACCGAGGTCGACGGGTACGCCACGCACCTGGTCGCACCAGGCGACGGGGACTTCGCACGGTTCCAGCCCGGCGCGGGCACGGCCATGGGCTACGACGACCTGAAGACGATCGAGGCGGCGCAGTTCATCGCGAGCGTGCAGCGTGGGCAGCAGCTCGCGCCGTCGGTCGCCGACGGCCTGGCGGCAGCGTCCATCGTCGAGGCGGCCGAGGCCTCGCTCGCCGACGGCGCCTGGCACGACGTCGCACGCGTCGACGGGCCGCTCACCTACGCGGCTCCGACCCCGGTGGTCTAGTCGCAGGACGTGTCGGACGGGAGGCGCGGTGCCAGCTGGCACCGCGCCTCCCGTCTGTCGTCAGCGGGTCGCAGACCAGCCGTGGTACTTTGTCAGGACAAAGTCCCGAACCGCAGGAGGCACCATGCCGCTCGTCCGTATCGACCTGGCCACCGGCCGCACCCCCGAGGCCGTGCGTGCCATCGCCGACGGGATCCACACGGCCATCGTCGACGTCTACGGCATCCCGCCGCGCGACCGCTTCCAGGTCATCACCGAGCACCCAGCACAGCAGATCATCGCCGAGGACGCCGGACTCGGCTTCGAGCGCACCGAGGGCGTCGTCATGATCCAGGTCTTCACGCAGCGCGGGCGCAGCGACGACGCCAAGCAGGAGCTGTACCGGGCGATCCACGACCGTCTGGCCGCGGTCGGGGTCGCGTCCGAGGACGTGTTCATCGGCTACGTCGAGAACGGTCCCCAGGACTGGTCGTTCGGCTTCGGCCGCGCGCAGTACGTCACCGGCGAGCTCGGGGTCCCCGCCTCGGCGTGACGTCGGCCCCAGCGCGCCGCAGCCGGCTCACTTGTCGACCAGCGTGACCTCGAACGAGTACCGGTCGGGGCGGTAGCAGTGCACGCCGTACTCGACCGCCCGGCCGGATGCGTCGTACGCCGTCCGGCTCATCGTCAGGACGGGGTCGCCGTCCTCGATCTCGAGCAGGCCTGCCTCCTCGTTCGTCACCGCGCGGGCACCGATCCGCTGCTTGGCGACGCGCATCGTGACCCCCCGGCCGCGCAGCAGCTGGTACAGCCCGTGCGACTGCAGGTCCTCGCCGGTGATCTCGAGGAACTCCGGCGGCAGGTAGTTCTCGAGGATCGCCATCGGCACGTCCTCGGCGAACCGCACGCGGCGGATGTGCGCGACGGTCGTGCCGGGCTCGACACCGAGTGCGACGGCGACGGCCTCGGGGGCGGGGACGTCGTCGCGCGCCAGCAGGGTCGTCGCCGGCTTCTGGGCGCCCTGGGCCAGGTCGTCGTACAGGCTCGTGAGCTCGACCTTGCGCGTCACCGGGCCGTGCACGACCTGCGTGCCGATGCCGCGGCGCCGGACCAGCAGCCCCTTGTCCACCAGGTCCTGGATCGCGCGGCGGATCGTCGGGCGTGAGAGTCCCAGGCGTTCACCGAGCGCGATCTCGTTCTCGAGCCGAGCCCCCGGGGGCATCGCACCGGAGCGGATCGACTCCTCGATGCGTGAGGCCACCTGGTGGTACAGGGGCATCGGACCCGACCGGTCCAGGTCCATGAACAGGTCGGACGGCAGCTGGCCTTCGTTGGGCATCGCGGTCCTTCGGGAAGTGCGTGTCGCAGACGGAGTGCGTCGTGCGGACGGAGTGCGTGCGGACGAACGTGCACGGCGACGGCGCCACGCACATTGTCGTGACAATACCACCGGGGATCCGCGCAGCCGGGGACCCCACCCCGTCAGTGCTCGACGGCCGCCTTGAGCTTCGCGAGGCCCTTGTCGAAGTCGCCCCCGAGCAGCTTGTCCATGCTGATGAAGACCCCCATCACCCGCGACATCAGGTTCTGCGGCGTCGTCATCGACCACACCACCCGGGTGCCGCCGTCGACCTGGTGCAGGCGGAACGCGGCCAGGCTGGTCGAACGGAACGGCGCCGTGAACTGCAGGTCGACGTCGACCTCGGTCGGTGTGGTCCGCGTGAGCTCCATCGTGCCGGCGCCGGCCTTCCGGTTGCCCTTCCACGCGTACGACGACCCGACCGCGCCGGGGGTGCCGCTGTAGGTGCGCTGCAGCGCGGGGTCCTGGCCCTCCCACGGCGACCACTCGACCCAGCGGTGGAAGTCCGCCAGGTACGGCGCGATGTCCGCCGGGCGTGCGGCGATGACGGTCTCGCGGGCGATCGTGCTGGTCTCGGCCATGCGCTGAGGGTACTGCCGGACCGAGCCGGACGGCAGGGTCAGTCCGACGGCAGCGTCAGTCCGCGAAGATCATCGGACGGTTGGACAGCCGGGGCTGGTTTGCCGGCCGGGGCTTGTCGGCGCGGACGCGAACCGGGTCGATCGAGACGCGGGTGGCCGCACCGAGCGCCTCGACCGTGTCGGCATCGTGCCGGCCCGCTGCGTGCACGACGATCGCGGCGCACGCCTCGGCGTCGGCGGCGGCGTCGTGGTGCTGGAAGTCCTCGAACCCGGCGGCCATCGCGGCGACCGGCAGCCGGTACGAGTCGAGCGTGTAGGTCTTGCGCGCCACCTGCAGCGAGCACAGGGAGTGGTGTTCGCCGAGCTCGATGCCCGTCGCCGAGCAGCCGCCCGCGATCACGCCCATGTCGAAGCGGGCGTTGTGTGCGACCAGGACGTCACCGGCGGCGAAGGCGACGATGTCCGGGTACTGCTGCTCCCACGTCTTGGCGCGGACCACGTCCTCGGCGACGATGCCGTGGATGCGGGTGTTCCACTCCAGGAACGCGTCGTGCCCGAACGGCGGTCGGATGAACCACGACGCCCGCTCGACGACCTTGCCCGACCGGACCTTGACCAGGCCGACGGAGCAGGCACTTGCCGGCGAGCTGTTGGCGGTCTCGAAGTCGATCGCGGTGAAGTCCAGTGACACGGTCCGATGGTCGCACGGGGTTCCGACATCCCTCGAACCGACCACGGCGTTGCGTCAGCGTGGGACGCAGCCCGTCAGCGCCGCCGCGTCCGCCGCACGCCGCGTCGCCGCCGGGCTGTCGTCCGCCAGGTCGCGGTCCGACGTGCCCGCTCCGCAGCCCACCACGGGTCCAGGATCGTGCCGACCAGCTCGAAGGCCACCGCGGCCGCATCCAGGCGCCAGCGCGGGTCGAGCTGCTGCACGTGCTCCGTGAACGCCCGCGCGAAGTCGTCCGTCACCGCGGGGAACGCCATCTCGGCCGGCGGGGTCGCCGCACGCCAGCGGTCCTCGGCCGCGTGGTCGATCGCCGCGTCGTCGGGGTCGTACTCCACCAGGACGTCGGCCTCGAGCTCCGCCAGCGCGTCGTGCAGCGCCTCGAGCTCGCGGGGCGGCATCGACTCCAGTGCCGCCACCGTCTCCGGCGCGAAGTACCGCCGTTGCTCGCGTGCGTCGAGTCCCACCGAGTGGACCCCCAGCCCGTCGCGTTCGAACCACATGCTCGTCCTCCGTCTGTTCGTCCCCAGAACCAGGCTGGCACGACGCGGGCGGCGGCGTCGGTCGAAGCGCGGATGGCGCCGGACTGGAGGCCCGAGTCGGCCCCGGCGGGCCGCCGCCGGTAGGCTCTTCTACCGTGGCTCTCACCATCGGAATCGTCGGTCTCCCGAACGTCGGCAAGTCGACCCTGTTCAACGCGCTCACCAAGAACCAGGTGCTGGCGGCGAACTACCCGTTCGCCACCATCGAGCCGAACGTCGGCGTGGTGAACCTGCCGGACTCGCGGCTCGACCGCCTGGCCGAACTGTTCCACTCCGACAAGACCGTGCCCGCACCGGTGTCGTTCGTCGACATCGCCGGCATCGTCAAGGGCGCGAGCGAGGGCGAGGGGCTCGGCAACAAGTTCCTGGCGAACATCCGCGAAGCCGACGCCATCGCGCAGGTCGTCCGCGGGTTCGCCGACGACGACGTCGTCCACGTCGCCAACAAGGTCTCGCCGAAGGACGACCTCGAGGTCATCAACACCGAGCTGATCCTGGCCGACATGGAGACCATCGACAAGGCGCTCCCGCGCTACGAGAAGATGCTCAAGCTCAAGCAGGCCGAGCCGATCGTGCTCGAGACGGCGAAGGAAGCCCGCGCCGCGCTCGAGCAGGGCACGCTGCTGTCCGCCACCACGATCGACCTCGATCCGATCAAGGAGCTCGGGCTGCTGACGGCCAAGCCCTTCATCTTCGTGTTCAACGTGGACGAAGCGATCCTGACCGACCCGGCCCGCAAGGACGAGCTCGCTGCCCTGGTCGCCCCGGCGCAGGCCGTGTTCCTGGACGCGCAGGTCGAGTCCGAGCTCATCGACCTGGACCCGGCGGACGCCGCCGAACTGCTGGAGTCCACCGGCCAGACCGAGTCCGGGCTCGACCAGCTCGCCCGCATCGGCTTCGACACCCTCGGGCTGCAGACGTACCTGACCGCCGGACCCAAGGAGTCGCGGGCGTGGACGATCGGCAAGGGCTGGAAGGCGCCCCAGGCGGCCGGCGTGATCCACACCGACTTCGAGAAGGGCTTCATCAAGGCCGAGGTCATCTCGTACGACGACCTGATCGAGACCGGTTCGATCGCCGAGGCCCGGTCGGCCGGCAAGGCCCGCATCGAGGGCAAGGACTACGTCATGCAGGACGGCGACGTGGTGGAGTTCCGCTTCAACAACTGAGCGACCGGGGGCAGCCATGCACGCGGGTGGGGTAGACAGGCCGATCGGCGCCCTCCCGCAGGTCCACTCCGGCGTCTACGGCGCTTGGCTGCAGGACGGCCGCCTCGTCACGGTCGTGAAAGCGCGTGGTCCGTACACCGGATGGCTCGATCTGCCCGGCGGGAGCCCGGAGCCCGGCGAGACCGCGGAGCAGACGCTCCGGCGCGAGCTCGACGAGGAGTGCGGCGTTGCGCTCGTGGGCATCCGGTCCTGGCACGGTGCGGTGTTCCAGGTCGACCGAGCCAGCGACGGCACTGAGATCGACTTCCGTCACCACGCCCGCATCGCCGTCGTCGAGGTCGACGACGAGGTCCTTCCGGTGCGGAACGTCGAGGACGTGGCCCGCGTCGTCCTGCTCTCGCCAGACGCACCTGTGTCCGTGACGCCCGCCGTCCACGTGGCGTGGCAGTTGCTCGGACACCTTCCTCCGGCGACGTGACCGATCCGGTGCACGGAACCCGAAGCCGGCGGACCACATCGGCCATCCGGGGAAACGGAAGCACCCTCGCCCTCACCGCGGACGAGGGCCTGTCGAGACCGCGTGCTACTTGGCGGTACCCGAGCAGGTCGCGACGGCGTAGGGACCGGTCGACGTCGCCTCCTGGATCGTCTTGCCGTCAGCGGTGATCTTGCAGGTGATCGTCGTGGCGTTCGCGCCGGCCTGCGCGACCAACGAGAACATGCTCGTCTGGAACAGCCCGTCGTCCTTGATGGCGATGTCCTTGCTCCACGGGGCTGCGGTGGCGTTGTCCTGCTGCATCGAGCTGGCACCGTCGTTGAACGTCAGGTAGGTCACGTTGGTCAGGCTCGCGTCGTCGCTGGTCACCTCGTAGCGGACCGTGCGCGGAGTGGCATCGTCCGACGTCGTGTCGGAAGCATCAGCGGAGGCCTCGTCCGATGGGGCAGCAGCGGCCTCGGAGGACAACGGGGACGAGCTCTCGATCGCCTTCGAGATGCTGTCGGCGGCGGTCGCGTAGAAGCTCGCCGTCACGATGCCGATGATCAGCGCGAGCCCGCCGAGGATCGTGCCGGCGATCGCGAGCCCGCGGCGTCGGCCCTTCAGCACGAGGCCGATGATGCCGAGCACCAGCGCGATCACGCCGAGGAAGATCGACACGAAGTTCACGATCGGAATGGCCGACCCGACGATCGCGACGATGCCGACGATCAGGGACGCCAGGCCGAGGCCGTTCGATCGCCCCTCCTGCGGGGGTTGGACGGGTGCGGGGGCGGGGGCTGACGTGAAGTCGCTCATGGTGTGTCTCCTTGGTGCGGGCTGTGAGGAACCCTGTGAGCGTACAGAGCGAGCAATCGTCACAGTATCCGCAGCGCGCGACTCCAGCAGGTCGTGCGGGATGCCGCTCCAGAGATGCGAACCGTGACCAGGTCGTGACGTGCAGCGGTACGGTTCGTCCATGACGTACACGGTCGACTTCGTCGATGTCTCCACCACGGGCCTCGAGACCTCGCCGGTCGCCGACGCCCTCGCCGGCCTCCGCGCGAACGAGGCCCGGTACTACAAGAACAAGTACGACCACGTGTTCGTCACGAGCACGGCAGACGAAGCGCCCGAGGTGTTGGCGTACATCGAGAAGGTGCTGAAGGACGAGCGGGACATCGTGATCGCATCGCCCGCGCTCGAGGTGTCCGCCTTCGAGGTCGACGGCCTGCGCATGGCGTACGTGTTCTACGAGTCCGGCCTGGCGATCAACGTGATGTACGCGATCGAGGACGGCGGCAAGCGCGCGGTCGGCTTCAAGCTGTCGATGGGCATGGACGTCCCCGACGAGGTCGGGTCGTTCAAGTTCGCCCGGCAGCGGTCGAAGCTTGCGGGGGAGATCCGCGGCTCGTACTTCGTGGTCAAGGGCCAGTACTAGCCCCGCAGCGTCAGGACCTCGGCGCCGTCCTCGGTGACCGCGATCGTGTGCTCGCTGTGCGCGGTGCGTGCACCCGTGGCGCTCCGCAGCGTCCATCCGTCATCGTCGGTGACGAGCTGGTCGGTGTCCGCCATCACCCACGGCTCGAGCGCGAGCAGCAGGCCGGGGCGCAGGGTGTAGCCGCGGCCGGCGCGACCGTCGTTCGCGATGTGCGGGTCGCCGTGCATGGTCGAGCCGACGCCGTGCCCGCCGAAGTCCAGGTTCACGCTGTAGCCGGCCGACCGCAGCACGCTGCCGATCGCGTGCGACAGGTCGCCGATCTTCGCGCCGGGGACCGCGGCGTCGATGCCGGCGGCCAACGCCCGCTCGGTCGTCTCGATCATCGCCAGGTCTGCCGAGTCCGCCGTGGTACCGACGATGAAGCTGACCGCGGAGTCCGCGACGACGCCGTCGAGCGACACCGCCAGGTCGAGCGTCAGCAGGTCACCGTCGCGCAGGACCTGGTCGCGGGGGAGCCCGTGCAGCACCGCGTCGTTGACCGAGGTGCAGATGTAGTGGCCGAAGGGGCCGCGCCCGAACGACGGGGCGTAGCCGACGTAGCAGGACTCGGCCCCGGCGTCGAGGATCATCGTCTTCGTCCACGCGTCGATCTCGAGCAGGTTCGTCCCGACACGGACGCGCTGCTGCAACGCGTGCAGGATGTGCCCGACCAGCGCTCCGGCCGCGCGGGCACGGGGGAGTTCCGGCGGCGTGAAGATCTCGATCATGCCCACAACTGTACCGGTATTAGTATTGGCCGCATGGTCCGCCTCCCGCTCACGCCCGCCGACATCGCCCGCGGCCAGCGACTCGGCGATCTCCTGCGACGGGCTCGCGGCGACCGCGCGATGCTGCGGGTGGCGCTCGACGCGGGTGTGTCGCCCGAGACCCTGCGCAAGATCGAGACCGGCCGTGTGGCAACGCCCGCGTTCCCCACGATCGCGGCCCTCGCCGACGTCCTCGGGCTGTCGCTGGATGCCGTCTGGGCCGAGATCACTGACACATCAGCCAGCGAACGCGCCTGCTGAACCCCCACACACCCTGCGCTCCCTATGGTGCACGTGGAGGTGGAACGTGAAGTACATCAACTACGACGGCAGCGTCATCATGACGGGTGACCGCATCGCCGAGGCGCTCGCTGACTACGCGGCGGTACTCGGGGCGAACGGGCGGACGGACACGGTCCACGTCCCCACGGTCGGCGCGGACGGGTCGATCGAGACCACGACGGTGCTGGTGGGTCCGGCGAGTGAACTCGTGCTGACCGCAGCGCCCGACGACGAGCTCGACATCGAGGACCGCGACTTCATCCGTCGCCTGCGGGACGCTGCCGCGACGGCTGGCCCGGACGGTCCGCTCAACGCCGACGGCCGCACACCGTTCGAGGGTGCCGACGGCCCCTGAGCCGCCCACCGGGCACCGGACAGACGACGGAACGCCGCCCCGAAGGACGGCGTTCCGGATGGTGCGAGGTGTCTGGTGCTCAGGCTGCGAGTGCGAGCTCCGAGCGGCTGATCGTGACCGCCTGCAGCAGCGTTCGGCTCGACTCGCCGAGCCAGGGCCGCCCGGGGACGGTCCAGCCGGCTTCGCCGTCCACCGCGACACGGGTGCCGGAGGTGACGAAGACGTCGAGCGTGTCGACGGGCACACGCACGAGGAACTCGCGCTGGGTGCGGTCGTCGCGGACGGGGAACTCCGCGATGCGGTCGGGGGTGATGATGGGAGCCGACGTGGCGGCCCCGGAGATGGTGATGCGTTCGTTGCTGGTCATGGTGCTGTTCTTCCTGGTCTGCTGTCCTGCCCGCGGTGCGGTCCGGTGGACGTCTCAGTCGCATCGGTCGCTGGTGCGGGCGGTGTGCACGTCGGAGATCGACGTGCTGCTCGGCCTGGCCCAACGAGTGGACGTGCGGCGGAGCGGTGGTCCCGTGGGAATGCGACTCGGGTGAGTCGGTTCGGGACGGTTCGGTGTGCGCGAGTCAGATGGGTTCGCTGCAATGCACCAATGAAGGACCATACACGACGAACGCGGCGGCGTCCAGTCTCGACCCCGGAACAGACTGGCGCGGACCGCTCTGCGGCGACGCGAAGCGTTGCGCGGGCCGCGCCGACCGAGCCTGCGAGGGAGGGTTGGCGGCGTCGCCACGGGCCTCCAGTCCGTCTCGGGTCAGTTCAGGGCCGGGGTGTCCTCCGGCACGACGCCCCCGCCGTACAGGTCGGTCGCCAGGTCACGCAGCGCGCGGAGCGCGACGCGCTGCGTGAGTGGTCCGTACGAGATCCGGGCGACGCCGAGTTCCTGGTACTCGGCGGCGGGCAGGGCTCCGGGCAGGCCGATCACGCTGAGCTTGCCGCGGCCCAGGCCCTCGACGAGCCGCTCGACCACGTCACGCTGGACGGCGCCGGGGACGAACACGATCGGGGCACCCGCGTCGAGGAACGCCTTGCCGCGGGCGATGGCGTCCGCGATGCTCTCGTCGAGGGGGCGGTCGCCACCCCGTGCGATGGCGTCGGTGCGGGCGTTGAGCTGGAACGCGACGCCCTCGTGTTCGGCGGCCTTCGTGATCGCGGCCACGCGGGCGACGGCTTCGTCGAACGGACGAAGGCGGTCCTCGACGTTCGCGCCGACGATGCCGAACCCGATCGCACGGCGGACGGTCTCGGCTGGGTCCTCGTAGCCGTCGTCCAGGTCTGCGGTGACGGGCAGGTCGACGGCCTCGGCGACGATGCGCGCGCCCTGCAGTGCCAGGTCGAGGGGCATGCCGCCGTCCTCGTACCCGTACGAGGCGGCGATGGAGTGTCCGGCGGTGGCGATCGCGCGGGTCTCGGGCAGGGCTGCGACGGTCTTGGCACTGATCGCGTCCCAGACGTTCACGACGCGCAGGATCTCGGGGGCTTGGTGCAGGGCGGCGAGGGACGATGCCTTGTCGGCGGTGCTGGTGCTCATGGCACCGACATTAGGCCGGGGCCCGGGCGCCCGCCCCAGCCGACCCGGAGACGACGCGGGATGACGTGCGGACTCGCACCGGGCCTGTAGTCCGGTGCATCCTGGGACGCATGGCGCACGACGAGCAGGACCCGGTCGGCACGCTGCGCGGGGTCCGCACCAGCATCAAGTGGACGCGCTACGCGCCGGACGTGCTGCCCCTGTTCGTCGCCGAGATGGACCACGAGGTCGCGCCGGAGATCCGCCAGGCACTCGTCGACCGTGTGCAGCAGTCCGACCTGGGGTACCTGGACGGGCCCGGCCCCCTCGCGCCGGCCTTCGCTCGGTTCGCCGCTGATCGGTGGGGCTGGGAGCTCGACCCCGCGCGGGTGCACCTGGCGACCGACGTCAGCGTGGGGATCGTCGAGACCCTGCGGCTCGCGCTGCCGGACGGCGGCCGCGTCGCGATCACCCCGCCGGTGTACCCGCCGTTCTTCGAGCTGATCGACGAGGCACGATGTCAGGTCGAGGCCGTGCCGCTCGCCGAGCAGTGGGGGGTGTACCGACTCGACCTGGCAGCCCTCGAGCGTGCCTTCGCCGACGGTGTGCGCGTGTTCCTGCTCTGCAACCCGCACAACCCGATCGGCCTGGTGCACGACCGCGCCGACCTGCTCGCGCTGGCGGAGCTCGCGGCACGGTACGACGTCCTGGTGGTCTCGGACGAGATCCATGCACCGCTGACCCACCCGGGCGTGCAGTTCACCCCGTTCGCGTCGATCGCCGAGCAGGTCGGTGCGCGGAGCGTCTGCGTGACGTCGGCCAGCAAGGGCTGGAACCTGGCCGGCGTGAAGTGCTCGGTCATCGTCGCGGGGGACGACCGGACCGCCGCGATGCTCGACACCCTGTGGGAAGAGGTCGCCTGCCGGACGAGCATCCTCGGGTTGCACGCCAACCTGGCCGCCTTCTCGCTGGCGGTGGGGTGGCTCGACGACGTCATCGACCGGATCGTGGCGAACGACCGTCTGCTCGCGAAGCTGCTGGCCGAGCACCTGCCCGGGGTGGTCTACTCACGGCCGCGTGCCGGCTACCTGGCGTGGCTGGACTTCCGTGGGCTCGGGCTGGGGGACGACCCGGCCGTGCCGCTGCTCGAGCACGCGTTCGTCGCCCTGAACTCGGGCGTGCCGTTCGGCGCCGAGGGGCGTGGCTTCGCACGGATCAACCTGGCGTGCTCGCCGGACACCCTGCGCGAGGCGGTGCTGCGGATCGCTGCCGCGTACCCGTCGGGCGCGCAGGAAGCGGTGGTCTGGCACACCGCCTGACGCGTCAGGCGTCGAGGTAGTGGTTCCTGCCGACGACGCGGACGTGCACGTGGACCTCGCTCGAGGGCAGTTCCTCGGTCATCGCGACCCACTCGCGGGCGACGAACCCGACGGAGGACCACCGTGGGACCTCGGTCACCAGGAACCCGTCGATGAACACCTGCCACATGCCCTGTTCGCGGACGGCCTGGACCTCGTGCGTCGCCATGCCGCGATCGTAGCGGGATCGCCCGGGTCAGAGGTCCAGCACCATCGCCACGTCGGCGCGCACGTACGGACTGGCGTGCCGTTCCTCGGGCGCCAGGTGCCGGAAGCCGGACGTCTCGTACAGGTGCACGGCGCTGGCCAGGGTGGCGTTCGTCTCGAGCGTGACGCGCCGCGCGCCGAGCTCGCGGGCGCGATCGAGGGCTGCCTGGATGAGCCGGCGTCCGGTGCCGTGTCCCTGGTGGTCCGCCGTAACGGCCATCTTCACGAGCTCGAACACACCGTCGCCCTCGGGGGCGATGCCGACGCAGCCCACGACGGCGTCTCCGAGCCGGGCGACGAACACCGCACCGCCGGGCTCGATGATCCGCCCGGCGGGGTCGCCGAGGATCGCGACGTCCTCGTCCTCGAGCGTGAAGAAGCGGGTGATCCACGCCTCGTTGAGCGTGCGGAAGGCCTCGGCGTCGGCGGGCGAGGCAAGGTCGGCGATGGTGACGGACGCGGTGTCGGGCATGGGTCCATCCTGCGGCCGTGACGAAGTCGCGTCCAATACTCGTTTGCGCAGATCGATACGCTGCATGCATGGATCACCGCGACGTCGACCTGCGGCACCTGCGCGCGTTCCTGGCCGTCGCGGACGCGCTGCACTTCGGGCGAGCGGCCGAGCAGCTGCACACGGCCCAGCCGGCACTGTCGCAACAGATCCGCCGCACCGAGCGGGCACTCGGTGTCGACCTGTTCGTCCGGACCTCGCGCAGTGTCGCGCTGACGCCCGCCGGGCGGGTGCTGCAGGGGCGCGCCCGGTCGCTGCTGTCCCAGGCGGAACGCGACCTGGACGAAGCCGTGCGGGTCGGCCGCGGCGAGGTCGGACGGCTCGACGTCGGGTTCGTCGTGTCGGCGCTGCCGCTCGGCCCGATCGAGCGCGTGCAGCGGTTCCGCGAGCGCCACCCCGGCGTCCGGATCGAGCTGACCGAGGGCTACACCTCGCGGCTGCTCGCCCGGGTCGTCCGCGGCGAACTCGACCTGGCCGTCGTGCGCGACCCGGACCCGACCGAGGGTGTGCGGCTCACCCTGTTCCGCACCGAGCGGTTCGTCGCGGCGGTCCCGCGCGGGCACCGGTTCGCCGACCGGGCGTCGATCGCGGGGAGCGAGCTGGTCGACGACCCGTTCGTGTTCTTCCCCGCCGAGGCCGGCTCGCTCGCCACGGAACGCAACCTGGCCCCGGTGCTGTCGGCGGGCCGGCGTCCGGTCGTCGTGCAGGAGGCGACGACCTGGGCCACGGTGCTGCACCTGGTCGGGGTGGGGCTCGGGGTCACGGTGGCGCCGGCGAGTGCGACCCTGGCTGCCCCGGACACGGTCGTGCTGCTGCCGCTGACGGGCACGCACGCCAGCGAGCTGTGCTGGGCGACCCGGGCGGACGACGACCGGCAGGTCCTGCAGGCGTTCATCGCCGCGGTCGACTGATCCTCGACATCGCAGGCGCCCACCGAACGGCTCAGGCGACCGGCAGCACCGGCGCCCGGTACGCGCCCAGCTCGTCCTGTCGCCACGGCCGCGACCCGTGCAGCGCGAGCCCGACCTGCGTCAACACGAACGCCACGTGCGGCTCGACGTCCGGGTCCCAGGGGCCCTCGACTCCCAGACCGAACGACCCGAGTTCGTCATCGGCTTCGTCGGTGACGGCCAGACGCCAGCGCCCCTCGCCCAGGTCCTCGACCACGACCCACCGCGCTGTCGCGAACCGCGACGACGCCGGCTGGCCCGTCACACCGACCCCATGATGTCGGCCGTGAAGTTCTGCACGCGCGACAGCAGGGCCTCGCCGCGCATGGCGATCGTCGCCGGCGGGTTCAGGTGCGGCGGCGCGGTGCGGATGAGCAGCGGGCAGCCCAGGTCTTCGCAGATGTACGTGCCGATGGTGTTGCCGTTCCGTCCGGCCTCGCCACCGCGGGCCGCCGAGAACAACCGCACCTGGGTCGCGGGCTGGGGGGAGTGGCAGAACGAGCACATCGCGGCGATGCCCGGACGCAGGGACCCGCCGGCCGAGCGGACGACGATGCCCACGGCCCGGTCGTCCATCCACGACACGATGTAGCCACGGCGGGCGGCCTGCGGGTCGCGCCAGCCCAGGAACTCGCGGTCGTCCCAGAGCATCTCGTGCAGTCCGGGGATGGGGAGCTGGGCCAGTTCGTCCGGGGTGGCGTTGACGAACGACGAACGGATGTCTGCTTCGGTCAGTGGCTTCACGGTGCCTGCAAGCCTATGCCTCGGCCCCGACAGGCGTCCTTCAGTCCCGGTCCGACAGTCGGGAGGCCCGGATCACCGCGAGCGCGCTGGTCGCGTCCGCCACCAGGACGGCCCGCCGCACCGCGTCGCGTCCGATGCGGCGCGCTGCCGCGTCGTCGGCCGCGAACTCGACCAGCACGCGCGTCGAGCGCGCCATGGCGCGCGCCCCGGGGATCCACGGGACCGCACGTTCGATCGACTCGGCGACCGCGACGACGGCCGCGTGGTGCTGCTGCAGGTGGGCGCGTTCGTGGGCGACCACGGCCTCCAGTTCGTCGGTGCGCAACCGGTCTGCCAGACCGGAGCTGACGAGCACCCCGCCACTCCGCCCCGGGACGGCGCAGGCCAGCGCGTGGTCGGCCTCGACGACGGCGACGATCGTGCCGTCGATCTCGCGGTGCGGGGCGGCGCCGAAGCGCATGGCCTCGCGGACCGCGCGGTGCTCGGAGCCCGGCCGGACCCGGACGGCGATGACGAAGGCGATGACGGCGAGCACCGCGACGCCGACGTTCAGGCCGTGCGTGGGGGAGTCGCCGATCGCGAACGGGTCGGTCAGCGGGCGGTCGGCGAGCACGACGAGGGCGATCCCGAAGACGAAGCCGACCGCGCCCAGCAGCACGGCGAGCGACCAGGCGACCAGTGCCGTGCGGGGCCGGTCGATCGTCCACGCCGAGCGGGTCAGGACGCGCGGGGCGACCACGACGACGACCAGGGCCAGGACGACCAGGACGATGCCGGTGACGACCACGCTGCCTGCTCCCGCCGTCGGACCGTCAGGAGCGGGCGCGAGCGTCGAGGGCGCGGCGCAGTGCCTGCAGGTCGTCGGACGCCAGCGAACCGGTGAACTGCAGGAGCGCGGCCTCTCTGTCCGAGGCGGCGGCGAGGGCGCTCGACATGAGCGACGCGGTCTGTTCCTCGCGCGAGTGCGTGGCACGGAAGGTCAGCGGCGCCTCGGCGTGCTGCTGACGTTCGACGGTGCCCTTGCGGCCGAGGCGGTCGAGCACCGTGAGCACCGTGGTCAGCGCCGGACGGGGTTCGGGGAACGCGTCGAGCACCTGGCGTGCCGTCAGTCCGCTGTCGGCCGACCAGAGCGCGTCGAGCACCGCCTGCTCGAGCTGCCCGCGCGGGCGCTGCCGTTGTCCTGCCACGACGGCCACTCTACGAGATGTCGAAGGCCCGCAGCCGCTCGCCGCGTCGATCCAGATCCGTCACATGCCGGAAACGCGACCTCGGTAGACTGCCACCACAACTGCACACCAGGCCGATCACCCGCCGCGGGAGACGCCGTCCGCCACCGTTCGTCGGTGCGTCCGGCACCGAAGGAGCAACCTCCCCGTCAATCTCTCAGGTCCAACACCGCAGCGGACAGGCCACTCTGAAAAGCAGACACGGTGCCCCGCCGGGCGCTCCGGAGTCTCGCCCACGGTGAAAGCCGCCGGACCTCACGGGCCGCGGTGAAACTCTCAGGCCCATGACAGAGGGGGAGTTCGTGTCCGACGACCCTCGTCGGACACCGCCCGGCGTCGTCGGGCAGCCCACCACGGGAGAACTCCGCATGTCCCCTGACCAGTCCGCGCTCCGCTCGTCACCGCTCGAAGCGGCACACGAAGCCGCCGGTGCCGCGTTCACCGACTTCGCCGGCTACCGCATGCCCGTGCGGTACTCCTCGGACCTCGCCGAGCACCACGCGGTGCGCCAGGCGGCCGGGGTGTTCGACCTGTCGCACATGGCCGAGATCGGCGTGACCGGTCCCCAGGCCGTGGCGTTCCTCGACCACGCGCTCGCCGGGTCCTTCGCCGCGATGACGGTCGGCCGCGCCAAGTACTCGCTGCTGCTCGGCGAGGACGGCGGCATCCTCGACGACCTGGTGGTGTACCGGATCGACGACGACTCGTACCTGGTGGTCGCGAACGCCGCCAACCGGCAGGTCGCCGTCGACGCACTGCAGGCCCGGGCCGCGGACTTCGACGTGACGGTGACGGACGACTCGGACACGACGGCCCTGGTCGCGATCCAGGGGCCGGCGGCCGCGGGCACGCTCGACGAGCTCGTCGTCGAGGACCGTCTGCAGCCCGAGACCCCGCTCGACGAACTCCGCTACTACCGGGTGCTGCACGCCGAGTTCGACGGGTCCGAGGTGCTCATCGCCCGCACCGGGTACACCGGCGAGGACGGCTTCGAGATCTACAGCGCCCCCGACGTCGCCCCGGTGATCTGGGACGCCCTGCTCGAGGCCGGTGCAGCGCGCGGGGTCGTGCCCGCCGGACTGGCGGCGCGCGACACCCTGCGCCTCGAAGCCGGCATGCCGCTCTACGGCCACGAACTCACCGCGTCGACCCGTCCCGCCCAGGCCGGACTCGGCCGGGTCGTCGCGACGTCCGGCTCGTTCGTCGGCGACGCCGGTGTCGTGCCGGCCGACGACGCACCCGTGCTCGTCGGCCTGGTGATGGAGGGCCGTCGCGCCGCCCGAGCCGGCTACCCGGTCCTGCATGACGGCACCGTCGTCGGCACCGTCACATCGGGCGCCCTGTCCCCGACCCTGGGCCACCCGGTCGCGATGGCGTTCGTCGCGCCGTCCGCCGCCACCGAGGGACAACTCCTGCACATCGACGTCCGCGGTACGGCCATCCCCGCAACCGTCTCCGCGTTCCCCTTCTACCGCCGCGCATCGAAAGGCTGAGGTCATGACCGACCAGACCGCACTGCAGTACACCAAGGACCACGAGTGGCTGCTCGTCGACGGCGACGTCGTCACGGTCGGCATCACCGACCACGCCGCCGAGCAGCTCGGTGACGTCGTCTACGTCGAGCTCCCCGCCGTCGGCACCACCGCGACCGCGGGCGACCAGCTCGGCGAGATCGAGTCCACCAAGAGCGTCGGCGAGCTCTTCGCGCCGATCGAGGGCGAAGTCGTCGAGATCAACGACGCCGTCGTCGACGCGCCCGACACCGTCAACCAGGACCCGTTCGGCGCCGGCTGGCTCGTCAAGATCAAGGTCGAGGGCACCGACTTCCCCGGCGACCTGATGGACCACGACGCCTACCGGGCCTTCGTCGCATGACCGACCTGCGGAGCACCCACACGGACACGGACCACGACGTGAACCTGCAGACCACGTTCGCCGACCGGCACATCGGCACCACCCCGGCCGACCAGCGCACCATGCTCGAGACCGTCGGGCGGTCGTCGCTCGACGAACTCGTCCGTGCGGCGATCCCGGCGTCGATCCACGCCGAGCCGGTCGCGTCCTCGTCGATCCCCGCCGCGGTCGGCGAGACCGAGGCGCTCGCCGAACTGCGCGCGATGGCGTCGCAGAACACCGTGCGCCGGGCGATGATCGGCCTGGGCTACCACGGCACGCACACGCCCGCCGTGATCCAGCGCAACGTGCTCGAGAACCCCAGCTGGTACACGGCCTACACGCCGTACCAGCCCGAGATCTCGCAGGGGCGCCTCGAAGCGCTCATCAACTTCCAGACGATGGTCGCCGACCTGACCGGCATGGCCACCGCGGGTGCGTCCATGCTCGACGAGGGCACCGCCGTGGTCGAGGGCATGCTGCTCGCCCGTCGCGCGTCCAAGGTCAAGGGCGACGCGTTCCTGGTCGACGCCGACCTGCTGCCGCAGACCCGCGCGCTGCTCGACCACCGTGCCGACGCCGTGGGGATCACCCTGCGTGCGTTCGACGCCGCGTCCGGCCCGAGCGACGACCAGCTCGACGGCGCCTTCGGCGTGATCGTGCAGTACCCGGGCTCGTCCGGGCGCATCGTCGACCCGTCGTCCGTGATCGAGCGCGTGCACGCCGGGGGTGGCATCGCCGTCGTGGCGGCCGACCTGCTCGCGATGACGCTGCTCGCCTCGCCCGGCGACCTCGGTGCCGACGTCGCCGTGGGCACGTCCCAGCGCTTCGGCGTCCCGCTCGGCTTCGGTGGCCCGCACGCCGGCTACCTCGCCGTCCGCGCGGGGCTCGAGCGACAGCTGCCCGGCCGCCTGGTCGGGGTGTCCTTCGACGCCGACGGCGGGATGGCCTACCGCCTCAGCCTGCAGACGCGCGAGCAGCACATCCGGCGCGAGAAGGCGACCAGCAACATCTGCACCGCGCAGGTCCTGCTGGCTGTCATGGCCTCGATGTACGCGGTCTACCACGGGCCCGAGGGGCTGCGCTTCATCGCCTCCCGCGTCGCGCGGACCACCACGGCGCTCGCCGAGGCCGTCACGAGCGCTGGGCTCACCGTCGTGCACGAGCACCACTTCGACACGCTGACCGTGCGGGCCGAGGGGCGGGCGGGTCGCATCGTCGACGACGCCCGCGCTGCCGGCTACCTGCTGCACCTGGTCGACACGGACACGTTCCAGCTGTCCGTCGACGAGACGACCACGCCCGACGACCTCCGCGTGCTGGCCGGCGTGTTCGGCGGGGGCAGTGGACCCGACCAGCGCGCGGTCGAGACCGCCGTGGCGGACGCGGCCCCGAGCCTCCCGTCCGCGCTGCTGCGGCAGAGCGAGTACCTGACGCATCCGGTCTTCAGCGCGCACCGCAGTGAGACCCGGATGATGCGGTACCTGAAGCACCTGTCCGACAAGGACTACGCGCTCGACCGCGGCATGATCCCGCTCGGCAGCTGCACGATGAAGCTCAACGCGGCGACCGAGATGGCGGCGGTCACGTGGCCGGAGTTCGCGAACGTGCACCCGTTCGCTCCGGCTGACGACGTCACCGGCTACCTCGGCATGATCGGCGACCTCGAGACCTGGCTGGCCGAGGTCACCGGCTACGACACCGTGTCGCTGCAGCCGAACGCGGGCAGCCAGGGCGAGCTCGCCGGACTGCTGGCGATCCGCGGCTACCACCGGTCCCGTGGCGACGACCAGCGCACCGTGTGCCTGATCCCGTCGAGCGCCCACGGCACCAACGCCGCGTCGGCCGTGCTGGCGGGGATGCGCGTCGTCGTGGTGGCGTGTGACGAGAACGGCAACGTCGACCTCGCCGACCTCAGCGCGAAGACGACCGAGCACGCCGACACCCTCGCGGCGCTGATGATCACGTACCCGTCGACCCACGGGGTGTACGAGCACGACATCCGCGCGATCTGCGACGCCGTGCACGACGCCGGCGGACAGGTCTACGTCGACGGAGCGAACCTCAACGCGCTGCTCGGCCACGCGCGGTTCGGCGACTTCGGGGGCGACGTGTCGCACCTGAACCTGCACAAGACGTTCTGCATCCCGCACGGTGGCGGCGGACCGGGTGTGGGGCCGGTCGCTGCGAAGGCGCACCTGGCCGCGTTCCTGCCCGCGCACCCGATGGCGCAGCAGGCCGACCGCCGGCCGGGTTCGACGTCGTCCGACGTCGGCGTCGACGGTCGGCTGGCGCACGCCGGTGGCCCGGTCAGCGCAGCGCCCTACGGCAGCCCGAGCATCCTGCCGATCACGTGGACCTACGTCCGCATGATGGGGCTCGAGGGCCTGACCCGGGCGACCGAGGCAGCGGTGCTCGGGGCGAACTACATCGCGGCACGACTCCGCGACGCGTTCCCCGTCCTGTACACGGGCGAGTCCGGGCTCGTCGCGCACGAGTGCATCCTCGACCTGCGGCCGCTCCGCGACACCACCGGCATCACGGTGGACGACGTCGCGAAGCGGCTGGTCGACTACGGGTTCCACGCGCCCACGATGTCGTTCCCGGTGGCCGGCACGCTCATGGTCGAACCGACCGAGAGCGAAGACCTGGCCGAGATCGACCGGTTCGTCGACGCCATGCTCGCCATCCGCGCCGAGGCCGCTGCGGTCGAACGTGGGGAGTGGCCGGCGGACGACAACCCGCTCGTGGGGGCGCCGCACACCGCTGCCTCCGCGATCACGGGGGAGTGGACGCACGCCTACACGCGCGAACAGGCGGTGTACCCACTGCCGGGCATCGCCGAGCGCAAGTACTGGCCGCCGGTCCGCCGCATCGACCAGGCGTACGGCGACCGCAACCTGGTGTGCGCCTGCCCGCCGGTCGAGGCCTTCGCCTAGGTCGGAGCACGCGCACCGCAGCGCGCGCGGTACGACACGGCCCGGAGCCCTCGGCTCCGGGCCGTCGTCGTGCCCGGTGCGTCCGCGGTGCGTCCGCGGCGCGTCCGCGGCGCGTCCGCGGCGCGTCCGCGGCGCGTCCGGCGCGTCCGGTGCGTCCTGAACCCCTACACCATCGGCGTGGCCGGGTGGAGCGGTCCCACGTGGACATGAGGTGGATTCTTGCATCGAGCCACCACCCAGCCACCTCATGGGGCGATCAGGGCGAACCGCAGAACGCTGCGGGCATCCTGGTGCGTGACAGCACCCCTGGACGGGTGGCACACTGCGAGCATCTGTTCGGAACTGCAACGAAGATGATGCGGATGCAACAAACCCGCTTGTTGCGCCCGGGAACGCGGGCATCTTGCACCGTCCCGCAAGGATCGTGCAAGTTGGTTACCAGTGTGTAACCGATCACGTCAGGGTTTGGCTGGCACTGGTCGCGCTGCCTACAGTGCAAGGGTCAAACGTGCCGGGCGACACCTCTGTGCCCGGCACGTCCCATGCACCAGGAGGAACACTTGATCAAGAAGCGCGCTGGGCTCGCAGCCCTCGCCGTGCTCGGGGCCACAGCAATCGCCCTGGCCGGCTGCTCCAGCAACGGAAGCAGCAGCGGGAAGGACTCGAGCTCCGGTTCGACGAACGCCTCCGGCATCGTCACCACCAACGGCAGCGAGCCCCAGAACCCGCTCATCCCGTCGAACACCACCGAGACCGGTGGCGGCAAGATCATCAACTCGATCTTCGAGGGTCTCCGCTCGTACGACGCCAAGGGCAAGCCGGTCAACGAGGTCGCGAAGAGCATCACCACCGATGACTCCAAGGTCTTCGACATCACGCTGAACTCGGGCTGGACCTTCACCAACGGTGAGAAGATCACCGCCGAGTCCTTCACGAAGGCGTGGAACTGGGCGGCACAGAAGTCGAACGCCCAGGGCGCGAGCTACTACTTCGCGAACATCGAGGGCTACGACGCCGACAAGGACTCCGAGCTCACCGGCCTCAAGGTCAAGAGCGACACCGAGTTCACCGTGACGCTCAAGGCGGCGCAGTCGGACTTCCCGCTCTCGCTCGGCTACTCGGCCTTCGTCCCGCTGCCGTCGTCGTTCTACGACGACCCCAAGGCCTTCGGTGAAGACCCGATCGGCAACGGTCCGTACAAGCTCGCCAGCAAGGACGCCTGGACGCACAACACGGACATCAAGCTCGTCACCAACAAGGACTACGAGGGCAAGCGCAAGCCGAAGAACGGTGGTCTGACGATCACGTTCTACACCTCGCAGGACACCGCGTACTCGGACGCGCAGGGTGGCAACCTCGACATCCTCGACGCCGTGCCGGACAGCGCGTTCGCGAACTACAAGTCGGACTTCCCCGACTCGAACGTGAACCAGCCCGCCGCGATCTTCCAGGGGATCTACCTGCCCTACTACCTCGACCACTGGAAGGGTGAAGAGGGCAAGCTCCGTCGCGAGGCGGTCTCGATGTCGATCAACCGCAAGCAGATCACCTCGAAGATCTTCGACGGCACCCGCACGCCGGCCAGCGACTTCACCTCGCCGGTCATCGACGGGTGGTCGAAGGACCTCAAGGGCTCCGACGTCCTGGACTACAACAAGTCCGAGGCGAAGAAGCTGTGGGCCGAGGCCGACAAGATCTCGCCGTACAACGACACCCTCACCATCTCGTACAACGCCGACGGCGGACACGAGGCGTGGGTGACCGCGGTCTCGAACAGCATCTCGAACACGCTGGGCATCAAGGCCGAGGGCAAGGCGTACCCGACGTTCCAGGAAGCGCTGGACGTCCAGACCAGCGACAAGCTCACGGGCGGCAGCCGCACCGGTTGGCAGGCCGACTACCCGTCGCTGTACAACTTCCTCGGCCCGACCATGGGCGAGGGCTCGTCGAACAACTACTCGCGCTACGACTCGACCGAGTACAACGACCTGCTCAAGCAGGGTCAGTCGGCCGACAGCGTCGAGGCGGGCAACAAGTACTTCGACCAGGCCCAGGAGCTCCTGCTCAAGGACCTGCCGGAGATCCCGCTCTGGTACTCGAACGTGACCGGTGTCTGGTCCGCCGACAACGTGTCGAACGTCAAGTTCGGCTGGGACTCGGTGCCGCTGTACTACGACGTCGAGGTCAAGAAGTAACCCACTGAGTGCAGGTATCCTGCCTCAGCAGCACCACCGGACGGGGGTTCGGGAGCCATCGGTTCCCGGGCCCCCGTACCGCGGCGGAACCACCACCCCCACAACCGACAGCGGGAGCCGCCACCCGCGCCGGGCA
This sequence comes from Microbacterium sp. M1A1_1b, assembly GCF_053345565.1. Classification (NCBI taxonomy): domain Bacteria; kingdom Bacillati; phylum Actinomycetota; class Actinomycetes; order Micrococcales; family Microbacteriaceae; genus Microbacterium; species Microbacterium sp. M1A1_1b. The sequence continues at coordinate 120,318 of NZ_JBKFAJ010000005.1, read as the reverse complement.
ACCGTGCCACCGCACGGCAGGCCCACCCTGACGAAATGACTGTGATCCACATGCTCGCTCCGAACCAGGCGGAGATCTGATGCTCTGGTACCTCGGGAAGCGCCTCCTGCAGCTGATCCCCGTGTTCTTCGGTGCCACGTTCCTGATCTACTACATGGTGTTCTCCCTACCGGGCGACCCCATCGCCGCGCTCTTCGGTGACCACCAGCCGTCACCGCAGGTGATCGAACAGATCCGTGCGCAGTACAACCTCGACAAGCCGTTCATCGTCCAGTACCTGCTCTGGGTCGGCGGCCTGTTCCAGGGCAACCTCGGCCAGACCTACTCGGGCATCCCGGTGACCGAGCAGCTCGCCCAGGCGTTCCCGATCACCGCGCGCCTGGCGATCCTCGCCCTGGTGTTCGAGTCGGTCGCCGGCATCGTCGTCGGTGTCATCGCGGGTCTGCGCAAGGGCAAGCTGTTCGACGCCACCGCGCTGGTCGTGAGCCTGCTGCTCATCTCGATCCCGGTGTTCGTGACCGGCTTCATCCTGCAGTACGGGCTCGGCATCAAGCTGGCGCTGTTCCGCGCGACGGTCTCCGGCGAAGCACCGTGGTCCGAGCTCGTGCTCCCCGCGATCGTGCTCGCCACGGGGTCGTTCGCGTACATCGTGCGTCTGACCCGTGCCAGCGTCGCCGAGAACATGAGCGCCGACTTCGTGCGCACCGCGACCGCGAAGGGCCTGCCGCGCCGTCGCGTGATCGGGGTGCACATCTTCCGCAACTCGCTCATCCCCGTGGTGACGTACCTCGGCATCGACATCGGCAACCTGATGGTCGGCGCGATCGTCACCGAGGGCATCTTCAACATCCACGGTGTGGGTGGAACCGTCTACCAGGCCATCAAGCTCGGGCAGGGACCCACCGTCGTGTCCTTCGTGGCCGTGATGGTCATCATCTTCATGCTCGCCAACCTCCTGGTCGACCTGCTGTACGCCGTCCTGGACCCGAGGATCCGTTATGCCAAGTAACACCGAATCGCGGTCGGCCACGCACTACGTCGCGCCGATCGAGGAGACGCCGCTGCAGGCGATCGACACCGTCAACGAGGACGAGAAGACCCGTTCCCTGTGGACGGACGCGTGGGACTCCATGCGCGTCCGGCCGATCTTCTGGGTGTCGAGCGTCCTGATCGTCCTGATCATCGCCGTCGCGCTGATGCCCGGTGTGTTCGCGCACGCCGATCCGCGCGCCTGCAACCTCGCCAACTCCGGCGAAGGGGGCCGAGCCGGCCACATCCTGGGCTACACACGCCAGGGCTGTGACGTCTACTCCCGTGTCATCTACGGCACGCAGAACTCGCTGCTCGTGGGCCTCGTCGCGACGATCCTGGTGGTCGTCGTCGGCGTGGTCATCGGCTCGCTGGCGGGCTTCTACGGCGGGGCGCTCGACTCGATCGTGTCCCGCATCGGCGACATCTTCTTCTCGATCCCGACGGTGCTCGGCGCGATCGTGATCATGTCGAGCATCCCGCAGCGCAGCCCCTGGACGGTGGCACTCGTGCTGGCGGCCTTCGCCTGGCCGCAGATCGCCCGCATCATGCGCGGCGCGGTGCTCTCGGCGAAGAACGCCGACTACGTGACGGCCTCGGCGGCGCTCGGCGTCAGCCGGTTCCGCACGCTGGTGCGCCACGTGATCCCGAACTCGATCGCTCCGGTGATCGTCGTCGCGACCGTCTCGCTCGGCACGTTCATCGTCGCCGAGTCGACCCTGTCGTTCCTGGGCATCGGTCTGCCGCCGTCGTCCCTCAGCTGGGGCTACGACATCAACGCGGCGCAGTCCTCGCTCCGCACGAACCCGTCGACCATCTTCTGGCCGTCGCTCGCCCTGTCCATCACCGTGCTCGCGTTCCTCCTCCTCGGTGACGTGGTCCGCGACGCACTCGACCCGAAGGCGAGGGCCCGCCGATGAGCGAGACCCTGACCGAACCGACGGCCCGTCGCGCGGGCGGCGCCGGCGCACCCCTGCTCGAGGTCTCCGGACTCGAGATCGGCTTCCAGACCCAGAACGGTTTCGTGCAGGCCGTCCGTGGCGTCGACTTCACGCTCGAGCAGGGTGAACGTCTGGCGATCGTGGGCGAGTCCGGCTCGGGCAAGTCCACCAGCGCGCAGGCGATCATCAAGCTGCTCCCCGGCGCCGGCAAGGTGACGGCCGGGTCGATCAAGTTCAACGGGCGCGAGCTCGTCGGGCTCTCCGACAAGGAGATGTCCGAGATCCGCGGCAGCGAGATCGGCTACGTGCCGCAGGACCCGATGTCGAACCTCAACCCCCTGTGGACCATCGGGTTCCAGGTCGAAGAGGCGATCCGCGCGAACAACATGGCGACCGGCAAGAAGGCCGTCCGCGAGCGTGCGATCGAGGTGCTCAAGGAAGCGGGGCTCGGCGACGCCGCGAACCGCCTGAAGCAGTACCCGCACGAGTTCTCCGGTGGCATGCGGCAGCGCGTGCTCATCGGCATCGGGCTGTCGAGCCACCCGAAGCTGCTCATCGCCGACGAGCCGACCAGCGCCCTCGACGTCACCGTGCAGCGCGTCATCCTCGACCACCTCGAGACCCTGACCCGCGACTACGGCACGAGCGTGCTGTTCATCACGCACGACCTGGGTCTGGCGGCCGAGCGCGCCGAGAAGCTCGTGGTCATGTACAAGGGGCAGGTCGTCGAGGCGGGTCCGTCGAAGGAGATCCTCGGCAACCCGCAGCACCCGTACACGCAGCGTCTGGTCGCCGCGGCGCCGTCGCTCGCAAGCCGCCGCATCCAGTCGAAGGTCCAGCACGCCAGCATCGACATCGCCGACGCTGGCAGTGACGACGCCGAGCTGATCGCCCGCGCCCAGCAGCGCGAGAGCCAGCCGGCCGAGGACCTGATCGTCGTCAAGGACCTGCAGAAGGTCTACAAGCTGCGCGGCAAGAACCTGGCCACGCGCGAGCTCAAGGCGGTCGACGACGTCTCGTTCTCGATCCCGAAGGGCACCACGATGGCGCTCGTGGGCGAGTCCGGGTCGGGCAAGTCCACGGTCGCCAAGCTCGTGCTGCAGCTCGAGTCGATCACCAGCGGCACCGTGCAGTTCGACGGCACCGACATCGGCGCGCTGAAGGGCAAGGAGCTCTTCGACTTCCGCCGTCGTGTGCAGCCCGTGTTCCAGGACCCCTACGGGTCGCTCGACCCGATGTACAACGTCGGGAACACGATCGCCGAGCCGCTCATCACCCACGGTGTGGGCGACAAGGGGTCGCGTCGTGACCGTGTCCGCGAGCTCCTGGACCAGGTGGCGCTGCCGTCGTCGATGGTGAACCGCTACCCGAACGAGCTGTCCGGTGGGCAGCGGCAGCGCATCGCCGTCGCTCGTGCGCTGGCGCTCAAGCCCGAGGTCATCGTGCTCGACGAGGCGGTCTCCGCCCTCGACGTGCTCGTGCAGGGCCAGATCCTCGACCTGCTCACCGAGCTGCAGTCGGAGCTCGGCCTGACCTACCTGTTCATCACCCACGACCTGGCGGTCGTCCGCCTGGTCGCGGACAACGTGTGCGTGATGCGCAAGGGCCAGATCGTCGAGAAGGCGACGACCGACGAGGTCTTCGCCAACCCGCAGCAGGAGTACACGCGGGACCTGCTCGCCGCCATCCCCGGCGCGAACTTCGAGTTCGGGCGCTGAGCGACCTGCCACAGGACCAGGCCGGACGACCGATCGTCCTCCGCGGTGGACGCGGAGGGCTCGTGTCGTCCGGCCTCGTCGTCGTCCTGGGCCTCGCGCTCCTGGTGGACGCCGCGGTCCGGGGCAGCTGGGACGTCGTCCTGCAGGCGCTGGGACCGATCGCGGTGGTCGTGTGGGGTGTCTGGGTGCTCATGGTCCGTCCGACGGTCGTCGTGACGCCGGATCAGTTGACCGTGACGAACCCCCTGCGCGTCGTCGAGCTGCCCTGGGGGAGCGTCGCGGACGTGCGGATGCGCTACCAGATCGTCATCGAGACCACGGAACCGCGGCGGCTGACGTGCTGGGGCGGTCCCACCCTGCCGCGCCCCAAGCCCGCCCGCCGGGGCGAGCGACCGGTCATGCCGACCTCGGGTGAGCTCACCGTGGTCCTGGACGCCTGGGCCGTCGCCCGTGACCGTGGCGTCGACGGCGAGGCCGCCGTCGTGCGGCGCTGGGACGGGCCCGCGCTCGTCGCCGGCGCGGTGGCCCTGGCGCTGCTGGTGGTCTCGCTGCTGGTCTGAACGGTTCGTCCCGGACCACACGACAGACGGGAGGCCCCCCACCGGACCGGCGGGGGGCCTCCTGTCTGTCGTCTGGTCGCGTTCCGGCTACCGGACCGCTGCCACGGCGCGTTGCGTCAGCAGGTCGTTCTGGTCGGTCTGGATGCACGCGACCCCGCGACCGTGGACGTCCTGCAGCGCCGGGTCCACCGTGCGGCACTGCTCCTTGCGGGTGTCGTCGAGCAGCTGGTACAGCGGGCACCGGGTGCGGAACCGGCAGCCGTCCACGCGCTCGGTGGGCGAGGGGAGGTCTCCGTCGAGCAGGATCCGGCCCCGCGCTGCCTCGGCCGACGGGTCCGGCACCGGCACGGCGGACAGCAGCGCCCGGGTGTACGGGTGCTGCGGGTCCTCGAACACCGCGTCGCCGCTGCCGTACTCGACGATCCGGCCGAGGTACATCACGGCGACGTCGTCGGCGATGTGCCGGACGACGGACAGGTCGTGTGCGACGAACAGGTACGACAGCCCCAGCCGGTGCTTCAGGTCCTCGAGCAGGTTGATCACGCCGGCCTGCACCGAGACGTCGAGGGCCGAGACCGGTTCGTCGAGCACCAGGATCTTCGGCTCGACGATCAGGGCCCGGGCGATGCCGATGCGCTGCCGCTGGCCGCCGGAGAACTCGTGCGGGTACCGGTCGATGTAGCTCGGCTCCAGTCCCACGAGTGCCAGCGACTCCTGCACGCGGCGGCGGATCTCGTCCTTCGCCACGCCCTGCACGGTGAGCGGTTCGCCGATCACGGACCCGATGTCCAGGCGTGGGTCGAGCGATGCCATCGGGTCCTGGAAGACCACCTGGATGTCGCTGCGGAGCGCCAGCCGGTCGCGCTTGCTGAGCGACGCCGTGTCGACGCCGTTCACCGCGATGGTGCCCTGCTGGGCGCCGGCGAGTTCGAGGATCTCCATGATGGTGGTCGTCTTGCCGCAGCCGGACTCGCCGACCAGGCCGAGGACCCGGCCGCGCTTGAGCTCGAGCGAGATCCCGTCCACCGCGTGCACCTCGCCGATCCGGCGTCGGAACACCGAGCCCTTGGTCAGGGGGAACGTCTTCACGACCCCCTCGAGTCGCAGGACGACGTCGTCGCCGTGATCGGTCGCGGCTTCCTCGATCTCCTCCGGTCGGGGGAAGATCTCGGACCGTTCGAGGGTGCCGGCCGCGATCTCGTCGCGGCGGATGCACGCGGCGGTGTGGTCGACGAGCGTGGCAGGAGCGGAGACCATCGCGCCCGTCGCGACGTCGGCGGTGCTGCCGGCGCCCGCGTTCGTGATGGTCGGTGCCTGGAGCGCCGGCTCACCGTCGCGGCAGGCGTCGATCGCCGCTGGGCACCGGTCGGCGAACGGGCAGCCGGTCGGCCGCTGGGTGAGCAGCGGTGGCCGACCCTCGAGCGGGACCAGGCGCTCGGTCCGCGGCGCCGTCATGTTCGGCATCGACCGGAGCAGACCGATCGTGTACGGCATGACGGGTTCGCGGAACAGGGTCTGCACCGGGGCGTTCTCGACGATGCGTCCCGCGTACATGACGGCGACACGGTCGACGTTGCCGGCGACCACGCCCAGGTCGTGGGTGATGAGCACCACGGCTGCGCCGGTCATCTCCTTCGCCGTCTGCAGGACGTCCAGGATCTGCGCCTGGATCGTCACGTCGAGTGCCGTCGTCGGTTCGTCGGCGATGATGAGCTTCGGGTCGTTCGCGATGGCGATCGCGATCATCGCGCGCTGCCGCATGCCGCCGGAGAACTCGTGGGGGAAGGCGTCGAGGCGCCGGGCGGGGTTCGGGATGCCGACGACCCGCAGGAGTTCCTCGGCGCGGGTCCGGGCGGCGTGCGTGCTGAGCGAACGGTCGTGCAGCCGGAGCCCCTCGACGATCTGCTGCCCGATCGTGTACACGGGCGTCAGGGCCGACAACGGGTCCTGGAAGACCATCGCGATGTCCCGGCCACGCAGGCGGGACATCTCACGGTCGTTCATGCCCACGAGTTCCTGGCCGGCGTACGTGATGCTGCCACTGACCTTGGCGGACGACGGGAGCAGTCCCATCACCGCCATCGAGGACACCGACTTGCCGGACCCGGACTCACCGACGATCCCGAGGAACTCGCCCTCGTGGACCTGGTAGTCGACGCCACGGACGGCGTACACGGGCCGGGAGTTCGCGTTGAACGTGACCGAGAGGTCCGAGACGGAGAGCAGGGGGTCAGTCACGGTTGGCTCCGGAGGTCGGGTCGATGGCGTCGCGCAGGGCGTCGCCGAGCAGGCTCGTGGACAGAACGGTGGCGACGAGGGTCGCGGCGGGCAGCACGAACAACCACGGGCGGGTGACCGCGGACTGGCTGCCCGCGGCGAGCAGGGTGCCGAGGGACACGTCCGGCACCTGGATGCCGAAGCCGAAGAAGCTCAGCGTGCTCTCCGCCAGGATCATCGCCCCGACGCCGAGCGTGGCGTCGATGATGAGCAGCGACGCGACGTTCGGCAGGATGTGGCGGCGGATGATCGTGCGCGACGGGACGCCCATGAAGCGCGCGGCCTTGACGTAGTCGCGCTCACGCAGGGACATCGTCTGCCCGCGGATCACGCGCGCCATGATCATCCAGTTGAAGATGGCCAGACCGATGATCAGGGCCACCCACGTCAGGTTCTTGAACACCGGGCTGAGCAGCACCAGGGCGTAGAACGACGGGATCACGAGCAGCAGGTCGATCGCCCAGACGATCGCGCGGTCGGCGAAGCCGCCGAAGTACCCGGCGATCGCGCCGATGATCCCGGCGATGAGCGTCGACCCGGGGCCCGCGATCAGGCCGATCAGCAGGGACTTCTGCAGGCCCACGAGCGTCTGCGCGTAGATGTCCTGGCCGATGTCGTTGGTGCCGAACCAGTGCGATGCGCTCGGGCCCATGCCGAAGGCCAACCCGTCGGAGTCGACGGAGTTCCAGTGGTAGAGCAGCGGGCCGACGAAGGCCCACAGGATGATGAGCAGCAGCGCGGTCGCACCGATGCGCGCGCGCCAGGTGCCGAGGACCTTCTTCCAGAAGGGGGTGCGGCGACTGGTGGCGTCGACGACGTGGGCGGGGACGCCGGCGTTGCCGTCGCCCGGGTCGCCGGCCGTCGTCGTGGTCGTGGGGTTCAGTACGGACACGGGTCACACCCTCACTCGCGGGTCGAGCGCCGCGTACAGGAGATCGGCCAGCGTCCCGGCGATGAGCACCAGGATCGCCGTGAACAGGATCGTCCCGGCCGCTGCGTTGACGTCGTTGTTGGTGATGCTCGTCACGAAGTACTCACCCATGCCGTGCCAGCTGAACACGAGCTCGGTGACGCTGGCGCCGGTCAGGATCAGCCCGAACGAGTACGCGAAGAACGTCGACATCGGGATGAGCGCGACCCGGACGCCGTGCCGCATGATCGCTGAGCCGCGCGTGCGGCCCTTGGACCGGGCGGTGCGGATGAAGTCGTTCGACAGGACGTCGAGCATCGCGGAGCGCTGGTAGCGCGAGTAGCTGGCGACGGCACCGATGGTCAGCGAGATCGTCGGCAGCAGCAGGTGCACCAGCCGGTCACCGAGGTTCGCGAAGAACCCACCGCCGTAGCCCGGCGTGTACTCACCCGTGAACCGGATGACCTGCGTCCCGACGGCGCCGTTGAGCCCCGTCGCCAGGATCATCAGCACGACCGCGATGACGAACACCGGCGTCGCGAGCACCGCGAAGGACAGGTACGTGGACACCTGGTCCGACGTCTTGTACTGCCGCACGGCGTTCCAGACGCCGAGCAGCACGCCGAGCACGGCCCCGAGCAGCGCACCGATCACCAGCAACCGCAGGCTCGTGCCCGAGCGGGAGATGATGTCCGCCGTCACCGCGGTGCTGCGGGTGCTGATGCCGAGCGACCCGTGCGTGACGAGGTCCACCCACCAGTTCCAGGTGCGCACCAGCACGGGGACGTTGGGGTCCACGCCGAGCTTGGCGAGTGCCGCGTCGATCGTGCCCTGCGGGACCGGTGGGTTCTTGCCGTAGAACCGGGCAGCGGGGTTGAGCGTCGTGCTGGCGAGGATGTATCCGAGCGTCGTCGCGACGATCGTCAGGATCACGTAGTTGACGATCCGTTTCGCGATGAATGCGAGCATTGGCGGTTCCCAGGGGTCGATTGACCGTCCGGCCGGACGGCGTTGTCGGTGGGGACAGCGTAGTCGCCTGACGGCGCCACGCTGGTCGACGGGCGCAACGCTAGACAACCACTGTTACGGGCTTGTTTCGATTCGGTACGGCTGGCCCCCGCAGCGGTCGGCATGTGGCTAGGGTCGACTCCCAACAGCCACGGCGGCGGGGGTCGCCGTGTTCGGCGCGATGTGCGCGACACAACGAAAGGGAATCCTCGCCATGCGAATGAGGATGAAGGCAACGGCCGTTCTGGCCCTCGCGGCGGCGTCGGCCGTCGTGCTCGCCGGGTGCTCCGGCGGCGGTGGAACGGCGGGCAACGACAGCTCGTCGGTCGCCTCGTCGTCGCTGAAGTCGACCGGGTGGACCACCGCGGACCGCAGCTCGATCAAGGACGGCGGGACCATCACCCTGCCGATCGACTCGGCCCCGGCGAACTGGCAGCTCTCGAACCTGGACTCGGGGACGGTGGACGACAACACGATCGCCGGCACGTACCTCCCCGGTTTCATCCAGTTCAAGGAGAACGGCGAGTGGGAGCCGAACAAGGACTACGTCGACTCGATCAAGCTGACCAAGGACTCGCCGCAGACGGTCGAGATCAAGATCAACCCCAAGGCGGTCTGGTCTGACGGCACCCCGATCACCGAGAAGGACGTCGAGGCCAACTGGAAGGCGCTCAACGGCACCAACCCGGCGTTCGCACCGCTCGCCACGAACGTCTGGGAAGACGTGGACTCGGTCAAGCAGGGCTCGAGCGCGCAGGACGTCATCGTGACCTTCTCGAAGGTGAACGCCGACTGGCCGTCCGTCTTCACGGCGATCTACCCCTACTGGGCCGTGGACACCCCCGACCACTTCAACAAGGCATGGGCGAAGGCGCCGTACGCCGCCGACGGCAAGACCTACGTCTCGGCCGGCCCGTACATCCTGAAGTCCTACGACACCACCGGCGGTGTCGTGACCTTCGAGAAGAACCCGAAGTGGTGGGGTGACGCACCCAAGCTCGACACGATCATCTTCAAGACGGTCTCGCGCGACGGTGTCTCCCAGGCCTACGCCAACAAGGAGCTCGACGCCTTCAACCTGAACGGCAGCGCGGACAACTACAAGACCGCGAACTCGCGTTCGGACTCGAAGATCGAGCGCTCGCTCGGCACCACGCAGCGCCAGATCACGCTCAACGGCACCGCTGACGTGTTCAAGGACGCCACGGTGCGCCAGGCGTTCGCCCAGTCGATCAACCGTGCGGTCCTCGCCCAGGCGATCCTGTCCCCGGTCAAGAGCCCCGGCGGCGTCCTGAACAGCCTGGTGTACCTGCCCGGCCAGAAGGGCTACACCGACCACGTCTCGAGCGTGTACGGCTACAGCGCGGCCAAGGCGAAGGCCAAGGTCGAGTCGGCCGGCTGGAAGATCGGCTCGGACGGCTACGCGACCAAGGGCGGCAAGACGCTCGCGGTCCGGTTCGTGATCCCGTCGGACAACCCCAACTCGGCCAACGTCGCGCAGCTCGTGCAGCAGCAGACGAAGGCCGCCGGGTTCAAGGTGACCATCGACACCGTCCCGACCGACGACTTCTTCACGAAGTACATCACCACCGACGGCCGTGACTTCGACGCCACGTACTTCGCCTGGCAGGGCACGCCGTTCCCGGTGTCCTCGCTCAAGTCGATCTACTACCCCGCCGACGCCGGCCAGAACTACACCGGTGTGACGGACTCGTCGCTCGGCGCCGCGTGGGACAAGGCGAACGCCGAGCTCGACGCGACCAAGCGGATCGCCGACGCCAACGCGATCGACAAGAAGATCGTCAAGGTCGCCGGCACCATCCCGCTGTTCGCCGAGCCGTACGCCTGGGGTGTGCGCAAGGACCTGGTGAACTACGGTCCCGCGCAGTTCCAGCAGTCCTCGGTCAAGTGGCAGGACGTGGGCTACAAGAAGTAACCACGCGCACCGAACCAGGAGCGGGGCACGTCACCACGGGTGACGTGCCCCGCTCCGCGTGGAACGGAGCACCGGAGTCGGCGCGGCGGCGTCGACTCCGGGGGCGGCGCGGGGGCGTCGACGCCTGGTCAGAGGCGGGCAGCGGCGAGCGACGCCGCGACCCCGAGCACGATCATCGCCAGGATCGACCACCCGTGCACCCGGTGCACGATCGGCAGCGCGGTGACCGTCGCCGGGGGTGGGCCGTCCTGGGCCACCGCAACGGGGACCCGGGCGAGCACCTCGGCGGCCGCGCGCTCGACGGTGGCCGGCACCGAGCCCGATGGCCGCTCGAGCCGCAGCCGCGCCGTCGGTCGTGGTGCGATCCAGGTACGCCGGTCGGGTTCGTTCGACTGGACCTCGAGCCCGTACTTCGTCCGGACGCCCGTGACCCGGGGCCAGGCGTACGTCGACGTGCGTCGCACGTCGACGACCACCAGGGCCTCGGGGGTGAGCTCGATGCGGGGCCGCCACAGCACTGCCCAGGCGACGAACGCGACGAACAGGCTGGGGACGGGGACCAGCCAGGCCGGGGTGTCGCCGCGGACGACGAACCCGACGACCAGCAGGAAGACCGCCGCTGCCCACAGCACCGTCGCGAGCACCCGCATGCCGGGGGCGACGATCCGGACGGTGTCGGGGGCCGGGCGCTCGTTCATCCTGCAATCGTAGGAGGAGCAGACGAGTGCCTCCCCGGGGACGCCGGCTGAGCGGACGTGAAACGCCTTGCGCGTACCAGCTGGCGACCCGATTCCCCGGGGAGACAAGTCCGTGGAGGACTGTTCGTACGCACGATGGTCCCCGCCCCCAGTCCGGGTGTCAATACCCCGGGTCGAGATTCTCACCGCTGCGACACGCCGACGATGCGTGTTCCGACGGCGTCCACGAGTGCCGGCGTCTACGAGAACAGCTGGGGGAACGCGTGTGCCACCCACGGGTAGCCCACGAACACCGCGGCGTCGAGCAGGCAGTGCGTGACGATCAGCGGCATCAGGCGGCCCCACCGCGTGTAGATCCAGCCGAACACGATGCCCATGACGGCGTTCCCGACGAACGCGCCGAACCCCTGGTACAGGTGGTAGCTGCCACGCAGCACCGCGGTGGACAGGATGACCTGCCACCGCCCCCAGCCGATCTCGCCCAGACGCCGGTACAGGTAGCCGATGACGATGACCTCTTCCTGCAGTCCGGACCGGATCGCGCTCAGCAACAGGACGGGCACGGTCCACCAGTACGAGCCGAGCGCCGCCGGGTCCACGTCGACGGTGAACCCGAGCGCACGTCCAGTGAAGTACAGCGCCAGTCCGGGGATCCCGATGCCGAGCGCGATGAGCACGGGCAGGCCCAGGTCGGTCTTCACGCGGAACCGGTCGATGCCGAGCGCGGACAGGTGCGGGCGGCTCGTGCGCCACAGCAAGGAGCAGACCAGCGCGACCGGGGCCAGGTCGACCGCGATGCCGACGAGCTGCCGCGCCAGGTCGACGTACTGCACGGTGGTGGTCGAGGAGTTGAGCGCCGTGGACTGCTGCCCCAGGGGAGTCGTCTGCGACAGGTCGTCGATGATCTGCAGCACCGAGTACAGCGCGCTGCCGCCGAGCGAGAGCATCAGCACGATCGTGATCTCGATCCACGTTCGCCGACGGCTCATCTGCAGTACTCCTGTCGGTTGCGGAACTTCCGGTAGACTGGCGTGTCGGGCGTTCTGCCCACGGGTGCGGTGCCGGTCGACCACAGGGTCGATCACCAGCTGGCCCGACACTCTCCCAGCAATTGAAGGATGTCCTGTATGGCGCTCGCCACCCGGTCCGACCTGCGCAACGTCGCCATCGTGGCACACGTCGACCACGGCAAGACCACCCTCGTCGACGCGATGCTCACGCAGACCAACTCGTTCGACGCCCACTTCGAGGGCGAAGACCGCATGATGGACTCGAACGACCTCGAGCGCGAGAAGGGCATCACGATCCTCGCGAAGAACACGTCGGTGCTCTACAACGGCAAGCACGCGGCCGAGTTCGGCGCGGGCGGCCCCATCACGATCAACGTCATCGACACCCCGGGTCACGCCGACTTCGGTGGTGAGGTCGAGCGCGGCCTGTCCATGGTCGACGGTGTCGTGCTGCTCGTCGACGCGTCCGAGGGCCCGCTGCCCCAGACGCGCTTCGTGCTGCGCAAGGCGCTCGCCGCCAAGCTCCCGGTGATCCTGCTCGTCAACAAGACGGACCGCCCCGACTCCCGCATCGACGACGTCGTGTCCGAGTCGCAGGACCTGCTGCTCGGTCTGGCCTCGGACCTGTCGGACGAGGTCGACGACCTCGACCTCGACGCGATCCTCGACGTCCCCGTCGTGTACGCCTCCGGGCGCAACGGCGCTGCGTCGCGCAACAAGCCGGCCGACGGCACGCTGCCCGACAACGACGACCTCGAGCCGCTGTTCCAGGCGATCCTGCAGCACGTCCCGGCTCCGAAGTACGACGACGAGCACCCGCTGCAGGCGCACGTCACGAACCTCGACGCGTCGCCGTTCCTCGGCCGCCTGGCGCTGCTGCGCATCTTCCACGGCACCATGAAGAAGGGCCAGACGGTCGCGTGGGTCAAGCACGACGGCACCGTCGTCAACGCCCGCATCACCGAGCTCCTGATCACCAAGGCGCTCGACCGCTACCCGGCCGAGTCAGCGGGCCCCGGTGACATCGTCGCCGTCGCCGGGTTCGACACGATCACCATCGGTGAGACCCTGACCGACCCGGAAGACGTCCGGCCGCTGCCGACCATCACGGTCGACGACCCCGCGATCTCGATGACGATCGGCACGAACACCAGCCCGCTCGTCGGCAAGGTCAAGGGCCACAAGCTCACCGCCCGCATGGTCAAGGACCGACTCGACCGCGAACTGGTCGGCAACGTCTCGCTCAAGGTCGTCGACATCGGCCGCCCCGACGCGTGGGAAGTCCAGGGTCGTGGCGAGCTCGCACTCGCCATCCTGGTCGAGCAGATGCGTCGTGAGGGCTTCGAGCTCACCGTGGGCAAGCCCCAGGTGGTCACCCGTCGCGACGAGAACGGCAAGCTCCAGGAGCCGTTCGAGCACATGACCATCGACGTGCCCGAAGAGTACCTCGGCGCCGTCACGCAGCTCATGGCCGCCCGCAAGGGCCGCATGGAGAACATGACCAACCACGGCACCGGCTGGGTGCGCATGGAGTTCATCGTCCCGGCCCGCGGCCTGATCGGGTTCCGGACCGCGTTCCTGACCGAGACCCGCGGCACCGGCATCGCCAACGGCATCTCGCACGGCTACGGCGACTGGGCCGGCCCGATCCAGACCCGCATCAACGGGTCGATCGTCTCCGACCGCTCGGGTGTCGTGACGCCGTTCGCGATCACGAACCTGCAGGAGCGCATGACGTTCTTCACCGCCCCCACCGAAGAGGTCTACGAGGGCATGGTCGTCGGCGAGAACTCGCGTGCCGACGACATGGACGTCAACATCACGAAGGAGAAGAAGCTGACCAACATGCGTCAGTCGACCTCGGACACCTTCGAGTCGATGACGCCGCCCCGTCAGCTCTCGCTGGAAGAGTGCCTGGAGTTCGCCCGCGAGGACGAGTGCGTCGAGGTCACCCCGGGTGCCATCCGCATCCGCAAGGTCGAGCTCGAAGCAGGCGCCCGCCAGCGCTCGTACGCGCGCCTGAAGCGCCAGGACGCGTAGCAGTCGCGAGTTCGCCCACAGGAGGTCGAGGGATACGGTGGATGCCGTGACCCTCGACCTCCTCTCGCTGTACCAGGACCTGCACGCCCACCCGGAGCTCGGCTTCCAGGAGCACCGGACGGCGGGGATCATCGCCGACCGGCTCGCCGAGCTCGGGATCGACAGCACGACCGGCATCGGTGGCACCGGCGTGGTCGGGGTCCTGACCAACGGCGACGGCCCGGTCGTGTGGCTCCGCGCCGACATGGACGGCCTGCCGGTCGAGGAACAGACGGGCCTGTCCTACGCCAGCACGCACCACGGCACCGACGACACCGGTGCCGAGGTCCCGACGATGCACGCCTGCGGCCACGACATCCACGTGACGTGGCTGCTCGGCGCGCTCGAGCGCCTGGTCGCAACGAAGACCGACTGGCACGGCACGGTCGTCGCCGTGTTCCAGCCCGCCGAAGAGGTCATCTCCGGCGCCCGCGCCATGATCGAGGACGGGCTGGTCGACCGCTTCCCGAAGCCCGACGTCGTCCTCGGGCAGCACTCGGCGCCCGCCCCCGTCGGCATGGTCGCCGTCGGGTCGGGCCCCGTGATGGCGTCGAGCGACCGCCTGACCGTCACGTTCAACGGTCGCGGCGCCCACGGTTCCGCGCCGCAGGCCTCGCTCGACCCGGTCGTCACCGCGGCCTCGGCCGTCGTGCGGCTGCAGACCGTCGTCGCGCGCGAGGTCGCTCCGAGCGACGCGGGCGTCGTGACCGTGGGCAGCTTCCACGCCGGCACCCGGGCCAACATCATCCCGGACAAGGCCGTCATCGAGATCTCGACCCGTGCCCGCAACGAGGACACCCGCAACCGGATCATCGCCTCGATCGAGCGCATCGTGCACGCCGAGAGCACCGCCGGTGGTCTCGACGCCCCGACGATCGAGCGCGCACCCGGTGCGGACGTCCTGGTCAACGACCCGGCGAACGCGTCGAAGGTGCTCGACGCGATCCGTCCCGTCGTGGCGAAGGCCGTCGACATGGAGTCCGGGCTCGCCATGGCATCCGAGGACGTCGGCCAGCTGGCCACCGCGGCCGGCGCGCCCATCGTCTACTGGTTCACGGGCATCACCGACCCCGAGTTGTTCCGGCGCGGTGCGGACATCCCGAGCAACCACTCGCCGTTCTACGCGCCGCAGGCCGACACGGCGATCCCGGTCGGCGTCGACGCGCTCGTCGCGGCGGTGGGCGCGTACCTGCGCTGACGCGCGCGGTGCGCACCACCGGACCGGCCTGGAGGCCCTGGTCGCCCCCGGCAGTGACGTGACACTCCCAGGGAACTCAGGCCGGGCCTCCCGGCTGGTCGGTTACGGTCGGCGCATGCGTTCCTCCCTCCGCACCCCGCTCGTTGCCGCCGTCGCTGCCGGCATCGCCCTGGCCGGCCTGACCGGTTGCTCCAGTGAGTCGGTCAAGCAGGCCACCGATCTCGGGTCGTCCGTCGCGTCGAGCGTCAGCGACGGCGTCAAGAACATCGACGGCAGCGCCATCGAGCAGGGCATGTCGAACATCGCGGGCGGCATCGACGGTGCGCTCGACACCGCGCTCAAGGGCGCCGACGTGACCAGCGACGGCAAGGTGCCGGACGGGTTCCCGACCGCGGCGGTCCCGCTGGTGGACGGCACGGTCCTGGGCGGCGGGACCGGCCCGAACGGCTCCGGGTGGGTCGTGCAGGTGCAGGCGTCGTCCGTCGACGACTTCGCCACGGCGGCGCAGCAGCTCACCGACGCCGGTTTCACCGAGTCGGCCAAGCGCGCGGACGCGTCCAGCGCGTTCGGGATCTTCCGGAGCGACGACCACCGCGTGGTGCTGACGTTCTCGAAGGGCGACGGCGGCGCCACGGCGACGTACATCGTGACCCCGCGCTAGGCGAAGTACCCTGGGCGTGATGTCCAAGGCCTCTGCGACGCGCCCCGAGCGCGTGCTCCTCGTCCACGCCCACCCCGACGACGAGACCCTGTCGTCCGGCGGGACGATCGCGACCCTGCTCGAGCTCGGCGCCCACGTCACGGTGCTGACAGCCACCCGCGGCGAGCGTGGTGAGATGCTCACGGCGTCGCTCGCGCCCCTGGCCGGCAACGCCCCCCGCGTGGCCGCGCACCGCGAGACCGAGATCCGCGCGGCGCTCGCGGCGCTCGGCGGTCCCGAGCACCTGTGGCTCGGGGGACCGGGCGCCCGTCCGACCGACCTGCCCGAACGGCGCTACACCGACTCCGGCATGCAGTGGGGCCCGGACGGTCGTGCGGTGGCCGCGGACGACGCACCAGCCGACTCGCTGACGGCTGCCGACATGGGCGAGGTCGTCGACGACGTCCGGGCCGCGATCCGGTCCACCATGGCCGACGCCGTCATCAGCTACGCCGACGACGGCGGGTACGGGCACCCCGACCACGTGCGGGTGCACCACGCTGCGCGCTACGCCGCCCGTGCCGAGGACGTGCCGTTCTCGATGATCGTCGACCCCGAGGGCGGCGACGTCGACCTGACCGTCGACGTCCTGCCCGTGCGGGCGAAGGTCCGTGCGGCGATCGAGCAGTACCGCTCGCAGGTCACCGTCGACCCGGTCGACCCCGCCGACCCGACCGCGCTGTCCTGGGTGATGCCGCACGGCGTCCGGCAGCACGCGCCCGCGGTCGAGGCCTTCCGCCACGACGCGCCCGCAGCGCCGCCCGCGCCGGAGACCTTCGCCGACATGACGCCGGCGGGCAAGGTGACCTCGGTCGTCGTCGCCGGGGTGCTCGGGGTGCTCGCCGGTGGCCTGGGCACGGTCACCCACCAGCAGACGCTCGGCGCGTTCCCGATCGGCATCGTGCTGACGACGCTCATCGTCATCGGCCTGACGGTCGGCGTGCGACTGCTCTACCGGTCCCGCGCGATGGTCGCCGCCATCGGGATCGGGGTCATCGTCGCGACCCAGGTGCTGGTGTCCGTGGGCGGCCAGAGCTCGCCGCTCGTCCTGGCGAACGCCGCCGGGTACATCTGGACCTTCGGACCGGCCGTGGTCGCGATGCTGGCGCTGGCCTGGCCGGACCTGTCCGGACTGCGGTCGGCGCGTGACGGTGC
This sequence comes from Microbacterium sp. M1A1_1b, assembly GCF_053345565.1. NCBI lineage: Bacteria > Bacillati > Actinomycetota > Actinomycetes > Micrococcales > Microbacteriaceae > Microbacterium > Microbacterium sp. M1A1_1b. The sequence goes on along the minus strand of NZ_JBKFAJ010000005.1, from coordinate 103,099 downwards.
CCCCGGCTCGGTGGACGGCTCAGCGACAGGTGTCGCCGCGCGGTCAGGGTCCGCGGCGCCGCACGAGTAGACTTGCAAGCGCTCAGTTCGAAGGGAGCACCCCGACCGTGACCTACGTGATCGCCCAGCCCTGTGTCGACGTCAAGGACCGTGCGTGCATCGACGAATGCCCCGTCGACTGCATCTACGAAGGCGACCGGTCGCTGTACATCCACCCGGACGAGTGCGTCGACTGTGGCGCCTGTGAACCGGTCTGCCCGGTCGAGGCCATCTACTACGAGGACGACCTGCCGGACCAGTGGGCCGACTACTACAAGGCCAACGTCGAGTTCTTCGAGGAAGTCGGGTCCCCGGGCGGTGCCGCCAAGGTCGGCGTCATCCACAAGGACCACCCCGTCGTCCTGGCCGAGCCGCCGCGCGCCTGAGCCGGACCTGCTCGTGGCGCTCGACCTCCCCGACTTCCCCTGGGACCAGCTCGTCCCGTTCAAGCAGCGCGCTGCGGCGTACGAGGGCGGCATCGTCGACCTGAGCGTCGGTTCGCCCGTCGACCCCACGCCCGAACTCGTGCGCACCGCGCTGGCCCAGGCCACCGACGCGCACGCCTACCCACAGGTCGCCGGAACACCCGCGCTGCGGCAGGCCATCGCCGACTGGTACGGCCGCCGGCACGGGGTCAGCCTGACCGAAGCGCAGACCCTGCCCACGATCGGCTCCAAGGAGTTCATCGCGGGGTTGGCGCTCTGGCTCGGCATCGGCCGCGGCGACACGGTCGTGTTCCCGGCTGCGGCGTACCCCACGTACGAACTCGGGGCAGCGCTCGTCGGTGCCACGGCCCTGGCGTCGGACGACCCCGCCGCGTGGCCGGTCGGCACGAAGCTCGTGTGGCTGAACTCCCCGGGCAACCCCGACGGCCGCGTGCTGTCGATCGACGAGCTCCGGGCCGCCGTCACCCGTGCGCGCGAACTCGGTGCCGTCATCGTCGGCGACGAGTGCTACGCCGAGCTCGGGTGGGAGCCGCCGTACGACACCCGGCCCACGCCCACGATCCTCGACCCGCGCGTGGTGGGGGACTCCGTCGACGGGGTGCTCAGCGTGTACTCGTTGTCGAAGCAGTCGAACCTGGCCGGCTACCGCGCCGCGTTCGCTGCCGGCGACGCCGCCGTGCTCGCCGAGGTCCTGGCCGTCCGCAAGCACACCGGCATGATGCCGCCGCTCCCCGTGCAGCAGGCGATGGTCGTCGCGCTGGCCGACACCGCCCACGTGCAGCAGCAGAAGGCGAAGTACCGTGCCCGTCGCGGCATGCTCCGTCGGGCGCTCGAGGGTGCCGGCTTCCGCATCGACCACAGCGACGCCGGCCTGTACCTCTGGGCCACCCGGGGCGAACCCGCGCTCGACACCGTCGCCTGGCTGGCCGACCTGGGCATCCTCGTGGCGCCCGGCACCTTCTACGGCGCGGCCGGCGGGCAGCACGTGCGGGTCGCGCTCACGGCCACGGACGAGCGGATCGCGGCCGCGGCACAGCGACTGACGAGCGGTCGGCGGCTGGCGTCGGCCTGAGGACCCGGTCCGGCTGTGCATCCGCCAGTCACGAGTCCCACCACGTTCCAAGGCTCCCGATGTGCACGATCGACAGACAGCACGATTAGGCTGTGGGCGTGACTGACACTGCCAACGACGCTCAGAAGACGGCCACACCGCCAACGACGCCCGTCCCCGTGAGTCCCGCCGCCGAACAGGCGACCGAGACCGCGACGCTGACGTTCCCGGGCGGCCAGGCGGAGTTCCCGATCCTGCCGAGCGTCGACGGCGCGTCGACGGTGGACATCTCGACCTTCAAGAAGCAGACGGGGATGAACACCCTCGACTACGGCTTCGTCAACACGGGGTCCACCAAGAGCGCCATCACCTACATCGACGGCGACCAGGGCATCCTGCGCTACCGCGGGTACCCGATCGACCAGATCGCCTCGAACTGCACCTTCCTCGAAGTGGCGTGGCTGCTGATCTACGGCGAGCTGCCGACCCCGTCCGAGCTCGAGTCCTTCGATGCCCGCATCCGCCGCCACACCCTGCTGCACGAGGACCTGCGCCGGCTGTTCGACGCGCTGCCCCACTCGGCGCACCCGATGTCCGTGCTGTCCAGCGCCGTCAGCGCCCTGTCCACGTACTACGAGGACGACATGGACGTCGACGACCCCGAGAAGGTCGAGCTGCAGACCGTGCGGCTGCTCGCCAAGCTGCCGGTGATCGCCGCCTACGCGCACAAGAAGGCCATCGGTCAGGCGTTCCTGTACCCGGACAACTCGCTGTCGTTCGTCGACAACTTCCTGCGGCTGAACTTCGGCACCATGGCCGAGACCTACCAGCCGAACCCCGTGCTGTCCCGCGCGCTCGAGCGCCTGCTGATCCTGCACGAGGACCACGAGCAGAACGCCTCGACCGCCACGGTGCGCCTGGTCGGCTCGACCAAGGCGAACATGTTCGCGTCGATCTCCGCGGGCATCAACGCCTTGTACGGCCCGCTGCACGGCGGCGCGAACGAAGCCGTCCTCGAGATGCTCCAGCAGATCAAGGACTCCGGCGAGCCCGTGCAGCGCTTCGTCGAGCGGGTGAAGAACAAGGAGCGCGGCGTCAAGCTCATGGGCTTCGGGCACCGCGTCTACAAGAACTACGACCCGCGCGCCAAGCTCGTCAAGGAATCCGCCGACGAGGTCCTCGAGTCCCTCGGCGTGCAGGACGACCTGCTCGACATCGCGAAGGAACTCGAGCAGATCGCGCTGAGCGACCAGTACTTCATCGACCGCAAGCTGTACCCGAACGTCGACTTCTACACGGGCATCATCTACAAGGCGATGGGCTTCCCGCCGCGCATGTTCACCGTGCTGTTCGCGATCGGTCGGCTGCCGGGGTGGATCGCGCAGTGGCGTGAGCTCAACAACGACCCGCTCAACAAGATCGGTCGCCCGCAGCAGCTGTACGTCGGGGCTCCGGAGCGGGACCTCCCCGCGCGCTGACACACCGCACCCCACCACACACATCGCGCCCCGTCCCCACGGGGCGCGATGTGCGTCCTGGGGTGCGATCCGGTGGGAGGGCCGTGTACGCACGCACAGGAGGCCCGGTGCCGGTCTCGTGGACCGGCACCGGGCCTCCTGGCAGGCGGCTACGCGTGCAGGGCGGTGTTCAGCTGGATGCCGCCGCCGGTGCGCTGCAGGGCCTCGACCGCGCCGGTCAGGCTGTTGCGCCGGAACAGCACGTTCGGGGTGCCCGACAGCTCGACGGCCTTGACGGTCCTCGGGGTGCCGTCCGGGTTCGGAGCCGCACCGACGAGTACGACCTTGGTGCCGGCGGTCACGTACAGCCCGGCCTCGATCACCGAGTCGTCACCGAGCGAGATGCCCAGGCCCGCGTTCGCCCCGAGCAGCGCACGTTCGCCCAGCGAGACCCGGTGCGTGCCCCCGCCGGAGAGCGTGCCCATGATCGACGCACCGCCCCCGACGTCCGTGCCGACGCCGACGACCACGCCCTGCGAGACGCGGCCCTCGATCATCGCGTCACCGAGCGTGCCCGCGTTGAAGTTGACGAAGCCCTCGTGCATGACGGTGGTGCCGGGCGCCAGGTGCGCCCCGAGCCGGACCCGGTTGGCGTCGCCGATGCGGACGCGGTCCGGCACCACGTAGTCGAGCAGCCGCGGGAACTTGTCGATGGCGTGCACGGCGATCCCGGCGCGCTGCAGCGACGGCCGCAGGCGGGGCAGGTCGGCGGGCAGGACCGGGCCGGCGTTCGTCCACGCGACGATCGGCAGGTGCCCGAACACCCCGTCCAGGTTGACGGTGTTCGGCTGCACGTGCAGGTGGCTGAGCAGGTGCAGACGCAGGTAGGCGTCCGGGGTGCTCGCGGGGGCCGCGTCGAGGTCGATCTCGACGGTCACGGCCTCGACGCGCACGTTCCGGCGCTCGTCCGGGCCGATGTGCTCCTGCAGCGCGAGCGGGAACTCGGCGTCGGCGGGCAGCGCACCGAGGTGGGTCTCGGGGAACCAGGTGTCGAGCTCGGTGCCGTCGGCGGCGACGGTCGCCAGGCCGTGGCCCCAGGCGGAGGTCGGGCGGGTGGAGGCAGCGGTCGTGTCGGTCACCCGACCAGGGTACCGAGGGGGTGGCGGCAACCACCCGTCCCGCTGGACGGGTTCCGGTGGCGCGACCGGGGCCTGGCGTCCGGGCAGTCGGTCGCCAGCGGCGGCCGATACAGTGACGGCATGCCGGAGCAGCTCGACCTCACCGCCTCGTCCATCGACATCACCCGTGCCATCTGCGACATCGAGTCGGTGTCGGGCAACGAGCAGGCGCTCGCCGACGCCATCGAAGCGACGCTGGCACCGCTGCCGCACCTCGAGGTGATCCGCGACGGCGACGCGATCGTCGCGCGGACGGACCTGGGCCGCGACCGCCGTGTCGTGATCGCCGGGCACATCGACACCGTGCCGTTGAACCACAACCTGCCGACCGAGTTCCGCACCGCCGAGGACGGCACCGAGATCCTGTGGGGCCGCGGCACCGTCGACATGAAGGCGGGCTGCGCCGTGCAGCTCAAGCTGGCGTACGACCTGGCATCGCCGAGCGTCGACGTGACCTGGGTCTGGTACGACCACGAAGAGGTGTCGGACGCGCTGAACGGCCTCGGCCGTCTGGCACGCACCCGCCCCGAGTTGCTCGTCGGCGACTTCGCGATCCTGGGCGAACCCTCGGGCGCCCAGATCGAGGGCGGCTGCAACGGCAACCTGCGCGCCGAGATCCGCGCGTACGGCAAGCGCTCGCACAGCGCCCGCAGCTGGATCGGCGACAACGCGATCCACAAGGCGGCGCCGATCCTGGCCACCCTGGCCGCCTACGAGCCCCGCACGGTCGAGGTCGACGGGCTGGAGTACCGCGAGGGGCTGAACGCCGTCGGCATCACGGGCGGCATCGCGGGCAACATCATCCCGGACGAGGTCATGGTGCACGTGAACTACCGGTTCGCGCCGTCGCGCTCGGCCGACGAAGCCGTTGCCCACATCCGCGAGCTCTTCGACGGGTACCAGGTGGACATCGTCGACCTGGCTGCCGGCGCCCGCCCCGGGCTCGACGCCCCGCTGGCGCAGGACTTCGTCGCCGCCGTCGGCGGCCCGGAGCCCCGACCGAAGTACGGCTGGACCGACGTCGCGCGGTTCTCGGCACTCGGCGTCCCCGCCGTGAACTACGGCCCCGGTGAGCCGGTCTACGCGCACCACGACGACGAGCAGGTCCCCGTGGCGCAGATCACGGCGGTCGAGGACGGTCTGCGTCGGTGGCTGACGGCCTGACCACCGGCGCGGTCCCGACCCACCGTCCGCAGCCGCGGGCGGTGTGGTGGCGTGCGCGGTACCGGGTCGTGCCGTGGTGGGTCCGCATCACCGTCGTGTACGTGCTCGCCCGGCTGGTGACCGGTGCGCTGATGATGGGCTTCGCCGGCATCCAGGCTGCGAACTCGTTCACGCTGCAGCACCCGAGGTACCTGACGTACGCCTCGATCTGGGACGGCGCCTGGTACCGGGTGATCGCGTCGAGCGGGTACCCCTCGACGCTGCCGATCGACGCCGCCGGGCACGTGACCGAGAACGCGTGGGCGTTCATGCCCGCGTACCCGTTCCTGGTGCGCGGACTGATGCTCGTCACCGGTGGGTCGTTCGAGTTCGTCGCGGTCGGCGTCTCGCTGCTGACGGGCTGGGGCGCGGCCCTGGTGTTCCGTCGGCTGATGGGGCGGTTCCTGGACCCGGCACGCGCGACCTTCGCCACGGTGCTGTTCTGCGTCGCCCCGGTGTCCGCGATGTTCCAGGTCGCCTACGCCGAGGCGATGGGGCTCTTCCTGCTGCTCGTCGCGCTGCTGCTGCTGGTCGAGCGCCGGTTCTGGACGATGCTGCCCGTCGTGCTGCTGCTCGGGATGACCCGGCCGACCGGTCTGGCCTTCGCGCTGCTCATGCTGCTGTTCATCGGGGTCTGGGTGCTGCGCCCGGCATGGTTGCGCGAGGCCTCGGCTCCGACGCTCCGTCAGATCGTCCCGCCGGCCGTGGTCGCCGTCGTGTCGGGGCTGGTCGGCCTGGCGTGGCCCGCCGTCGCGTGGGCCGTCACCGGGGTCCCGCGGGCGTACACCGACACCGAGCTGGCGTGGCGGTCGTCGTACATCGGGTGGAAGGACCTGGTGCCGTTCGCACCGTGGGTGCAGGGGTTCGGGTGGTGGTTCCGACAGCCAGCGGGCTCCGTGCTGCTCGTCGTCGTGCTGGTCGGGTTCGCGGCCTTCGTGGCGATGCCCGCAGCCCGACGCCTGGGCCTCGAGCTGCGGCTGTGGTCGGTCGCGTACCTGGTCTACCTGCTGGCGGTGTTCTTCCCGCAGTCGAGCACGTGGCGGATCCTGCTGCCGATCGCCCCGCTGCTCGGGATCGTCGCGCTGCCGCGGTCACGCCTGTACCGCGTGGTCGTCGTGGTGCTGTGCGTCGTCCTGCAGTGGACCTGGCTGTACTACTGCTGGTACATCGACGGCTACGACTGGACCCCACCGTGATCGGCGCCGTCCGGCGCTGACCCGTCGGATGGCTCGGTTGCGCTTGCGTCGGTGACCGTCTGCTCGCCGTCCGGCCGCCACGCTGCCGCCGCGGTGACCATCGCGTTCACGGTGGCGATGAACGGCACGGCGAAGAACGCGCCGACGACACCCGCGATCGTGGTGCCCGCGGTGACGCCGAGCACGACGCCGAGCGGGTGGACCTTCACCGCGCTGCCGGTCAGGAACGGGTGCAGGACGTGGCTCTCGAGCTGCTGCACGACCACGACGACGCCGAGCATGAACAGCGCCGCGACCCAGCCGTTGAACACCAGGGCGATGATCACGGCGACCGAACCGGCGACGATCGCGCCGACGACGGGGACGAACGCGCCGAGGAAGACGATGACGCCGATCGGGATCGCCAGGGGGACCTGCAGGACGAGGGCACCGATCACGACCCCCAGGGCGTCCGTGACGGCGACGACGAGCTGCACGCGGATGAAGCTGGTCAGGGTGTGCCACCCGGCGTCGCCCGCGGCGTGCAGGCGGGGTCGTGCCCGGCGCGGGAAGATCCGGACGACCCACTCCCAGATCCGCCGGCCGTCGATCAGCACGAAGATGGTGGTGAAGACCACGATGAACAGGCCCTCGAGCACGTGCACTGCGCCGCTGCCGGCCTCTTGGAACCCGGACGCGATGGACGACGCGTGGGACTGCAGGTAGGACGAGCCCGTCGACACCCAGTGGTTGACGTCCTTGACGGTGATGCCGAACGGTTCGCTGTCCAGCAGCGCCTGCAGCGACAGCACGGTCTTGTGCAGCCGGTGCTCCAGCGACGGCAGCTCGTACCGGATCTGCGCGGTGACGACGAGGGCCAGCGTGCCGATCACGAGCACGACGACGACCAAACTCGACAGCACCGCGAGCCACTTCGGCCACCGGTGCCGCTGCAGGAACGCGGACATCGGGGCGAGCAGCGCACAGAGCAGCAGTGCGATGAGGAACGGCACGACGATGTCCTGCAGCAGCACGACCAGGGCGACGACGACGGCCAGCGCGGCGACGACGATCAGGATGCGCCACGAGAAGGCCGCGCCGATGCGCAGACCGACGGGGACGGCGTCGACGGCGGAGTCCTGCGGGCTCGGACGGCGCTTGGAGGGAATGATCGGCACGCACACAGCGTAGGAATCCGAGCCGCGAGAACGTCCTGATCAGGGCCCCGCAACCTGGGCGGTTTCGCAGTTGCCCCCTCCGTACGGGATAATGGCGATGCATGTACTGCGCGAAAGGGGACATCTGATGGCAGCAATGAAGCCGAGGACCGGTGACGGGCCGATGGAGGCTGTCAAGGAGGGTCGACTCATCGTCGTGCGGGTTCCGCTCGAAGGTGGAGGCCGCCTGGTGGTCTCGGTCAACGACGCCGAGGCCAGGGAACTCCACGACGCACTTGCCGAGGTCGTCTCGGCTTAGTACGTCGAAGCACCACCAACACGCACCACGAGCAGGGCCCGGGACACCACGTCCCGGGCCCTGTGTCGTTCGTGCCGTCGTCTGTGCGCGCTGGCGTGCGGCGCGCTGTCGTCCGTCGTCGGCAGGATGGGACCGTGCCCCGCTCCCGCCGCCCCGTCCGCCGTGTCGAGGAGTACGCCGCCGACCCGATGCCGCGCGACACCTGGCCGGCGACGCTCGCGCCGGTGCGGCAGCTGCTCGAGCAGGGTCTCGACCTGGACACGGTGACCGTGCTGGTCGGGGAGAACGGCGCCGGCAAGTCGACCCTGGTCGAGGCGATCGCCTTGGCGTTCGGCATGGGTCCCGAGGGTGGGTCGACGGGCTCCGGGCACAGCACGCGACCGAGCGAGTCCGGGCTGTGGGAGCACCTCGCGCTGCACCGCGAGCCGGGCGCACCCAAGACCGGCTTCTTCCTGCGCGCCGAGACCATGCACGGCTTCTTCACGTTCCTCGAGCAGCACCCCGGCAGGCGTCCCGAGCCCGTCTTCCACGAGCGCAGCCACGGGGAGTCCTTCCTGGACTTCGTGATCGACCGTTCGGAGTGGCCGGGACTGTGGGTGCTGGACGAGCCCGAGTCGGCGCTGTCGTTCCAGGGCTGTCTGACGTTGATCGGCCTGCTGCAGGCCATCGTCGACGACGGCCTGGGGCAGGTGCTGCTGTCGACCCACTCGCCCGTGCTGGCGGCGTTCCCGGGGGCGACCATCCACGAGGTCGGCGAGTGGGGGCTGCGCCGGAGCACCTGGGCCGACCTCGACCTGGTGCGGCACCAGCGGGCGTTCCTGACGGCCCCCGGACAGTACCTGCGGCACCTCGGGTGACCGAGCCGGCCCAGCGTCCTACGCGGTGACCTTCGTCATCTGCAGCAGCCCGTCACCAGCGGGGGACAGGGCGCTGATGACGGCGCCCGACGTGGACACCTCGGTCAGCAGCAGCCGGAAGTCGGTGGTCGCCCGGTCGCGCTTGACCGGATCGGCGACCCGCCCACGCCACAGCGCGTGCGGCACCAGGACGGTCCCGCCCAGCCGCGCCAGGCGCAGTCCGTGCTCGACGTACTCGATGACGTGTTCGGGGTCGGCGTCGACGAGCACGACGTCGTACGAGGCCTCGTTCATGCGGGGGAGCACCTGGTTCGCCCGGCCGGGGATCAGCCGCACGCGGGCCGGAGCGGTGCCGGCGGCGATGAAGGCGTCACGGGCGTACTGCTGGTGGTCCACCTCGACGTCGATCGTGGTGAGCGTGGCGTTCGGGGCACCGCCGAGCAGGTACAGCCCGGAGACCCCCAGGCCGGTACCGATCTCGATGACGGCGGTGGCGCGCGACGCGGCAGCGATGACACCGATCTGCGCACCGATCGCCGGGGAGATGGCTTCGACGCCGAGCTCCAGCGAGTGCTCGCGCGCTCGGGAGATCACCTCGGACTCGGAGACGATGTCCTCCGCGAACTTCCAGTTCGACTCTTTCTCTGACACGCACACTCCTCGGTCGACAACTCTAGGTGAGCGCGCGGCCTGAGGCGTTACGCTCGGTGCGTGTCCATCGACTTCAACAAGATCCTGATCATCGGGATCATCGCGGTGCTGCTGCTCGGACCGCAGCGCCTGCCGATGTACGCACAGAAGCTGGCGGAGTTCGTCAAGGCGGTCCGCCGGTTCGCGGACACCGCCAAGGACCGCATGCGCGACGAGATGGGTCCCGACTTCGACGAGGTCGACTGGCAGAAGCTCGACCCTCGGCAGTACGACCCAAGGCGCATCATCCGCGATGCGCTCATCGACTCGGCGACCGGGGCCGGCGCGGCCGAGGCGACGCCGCAGGTGTCGGCGACCAAGGTCCGGGCTCCGGCACCGATCGTGCCGCTGGCCGCGGGCGAAGCCGCGCCCTTCGACGGCGAGTCCACCTGACTCCCGACTGCGTGACGGGTTGACGTCCGTCGCGTGACCACCTGACTGACAGGAGGCCCGGTGCCAGCTGGCACCGGGCCTCCTGTCCGTCGTCGCTCAGGTGAGCGAGAGTCCGAGCTTGCGTCCCGCCAGCCCGCGCCCCATGGTGGCGATCCGGTCGGCGATCGCGACCAGCGCCCGTGCCGCGGGATCGGTGGGGTCGCCGACCACGATCGGCACGCCGGCGTCGCCGCCCTGCCGGAGCGGCACGGACAGCGGCACCGTGCCGAGCACCGGGACGGGCGTGTCCTGGCCGCGCGACAGGCGCCGGGCGGTCTCGTCGCCACCGCCCTCGCCGAACAGGTGCAGCACGGAGCCGTCGGGCTGCACGAGCCCGGACATCGTCTCGACGACGCCGATGACCCGCTGGCCGGTCTGCCGCGCGACGATGCCGCTGCGTTCGGCCACGTCGGCCGCCGCTGCCTGGGGTGTGGTGACGACCAGGACCTCGGCGTGGGGGAGCAGCTGCCCGACCGAGATCGCCACGTCTCCGGTGCCCGGCGGCATGTCGAGCAGCAGCACGTCGAGGTCGCCGAACCACACGTCGGACAGGAACTGGTTCACGGTGCGGTGCAGCATCGGCCCGCGCCAGGACACGGCGGTCGAGACGTCGTCGACGAACATGCCGATCGACACGACCTTCACGTCGTGCGCCACGGGCGGCAGGATCATCTGGTCGACCCGGGTGGGACGGGGCGCGACGCCGTGCTCGTCGGTCAGGCCCATCAGCCCGGGGACACTGAAGCCGTGCACGTCGACGTCGACGATCCCGACCCGCAGGCCCTTCTGCGCCATGGCGACGGCCAGGTTCACGGTGACGGTCGACTTGCCGACGCCGCCCTTGCCGCTCGTCACCGCGATGACCCGGGTGAGCGAGTCCGGGGTGAACTGCACGCCCTGGGGTCGCCCGGCACGCAGGCGGTCGGTCAGCGCCTTGCGGACCGACGGGTCCATCACCGACACGTCGACGTCGACGTCCGTGACCCCGGCCACCGATCCGGCGGCGGCCCGCACGTCGCGTTCGATCGTGTCGGCAGCCGGACACCCGACGATCGTGAGCTGCAGGTCGACGCGGACCGCGCCTCCGGTCACGTCCACGCCGCGGATCATGTCGAGCTCGGTGACGGGCCGGCGGATCTCCGGGTCGATGACGCGGTCGAGCGCAGCGAGGACGGCCGCACCGAGCTGTTCGGCGTCCGGCCCGGGGGCGGCGTCAGCCACGGACGTCCGCTCGACGCTTCGGCTCCCCGTCGTCGATCGCGTCGCGGCGGTCGAGTTCCTCGAGCAGCGAGCGGAGTTCGGCGCGGATGAAGTCCTTCGATGCCATGTCGCGCATCGCCAGGCGCAGCGCCACGACCTCGCGCGCCAGGTACTCGGTGTCGGCCAGGTTGCGCTCGGCACGCTGGCGGTCCTGTTCGAACTGCACCCGGTCGCGGTCGTCCTGCCGGTTCTGCGCGAGCAGGATCAGCGGTGCCGCGTACGAGGCCTGCAGCGACAGCACGAGGGTCAGGGCGGTGAAGCCGATCGCCGCGGAGTCGAACTGCACCGCCTTGGGCAGCAGCGTGTTCCACCCCATCCAGACCGCACAGAAGAGCGTCAGGCCGATCAGGAACCAGGGCGTTCCCATCGCGCGTGCAATTCCTTCGGTGGCCCGACCGAAGGCGTCGCCGCTGCCCTTGCGCCGGCGCGTCGGCAGGACGCTCGTCCGCATGCCCTTGGGCGAGTCGAGTCGGGTGTTCTCATCCGTTCGTGCCACGGGTGGGCCTCCTTCCCGTCGTCACGGGGGTCCTGCGAGCGCGGGTGCGGGGTCGTGCTGCGTCGTCGTCCCCGCGACTTCGCCAGTCGTCGGGCAGGACGTGGTCGAGCACGTCGTCGATCGTCACCACCCCGACCAGTCGGTGGGCGTCGTCGACCACGGGGACGGACACCAGGTTGTACGTCGCCATCACCCGCGTGACCTCGGCAGCACTGGCGTCGACCCGGACCGGTTCGGTCTGCTGGTCGATGAGCGTGCCCAGGCGTTCGTTCGGCGGGTAGCGGAGCATGCGCTGGAAGTGCACGAGCCCGAGGAACCGGCCGGTCGGCGGCTCGTACGGGGGCAGCGTGACGCACACGCTCGCGCCGAGGGCCGGGGCGAGCTCGTGCCGACGGATCAGGGCGAGGCCCTCGGCCACCGTGGCGTCGGCCGAGACGATCACCGGCTCGGTGGTCATGAGGCCACCGGCGGTGTCGGGCTCGTACTCCAGCAGCATCCGGACGTCCTGCGCCTCTTCCGGCTCCATGAGCTGCAGCAGTGCCTCGCTGCGCTCGTCGGAGAGCTCGGCCAGCAGGTCGGCGGCGTCGTCGGGCTGCATCTGGTCGAGCACGTCGGCCGCGCGGGCGTCTTCGAGCGAGGACAGGATCTCGACCCGCTCGGTGTCGGGCATCTCCTCGAGCACGTCGGCCAGTCGGTCGTCGGGCAGCTCTTCGGCGACCTCGAGACGGCGTTCCACGGGCAGGTCGAGCAGCGTCGACGCCAGGTCGGCGGCCACCAGGTCGGAGTACGCGGCGATGACGTGCTCGGCGGACTGCGACTCACCGGGGAGCTCGTCCTCGGTCACCTCGTTCCACGTGGCGAACGTCGTCGGGCCCTTGCCGAACGGCGACGGCGTCGTCTTGGGCTTGCGGAGGAACAGCTGCGCGACCTCCCAGTCGCCCTGGCCGCGGTCCTCGATCGCGATGTCCTCGATCGTCGCCCGGATGCGCTCCCGCGTGATGAGGACCTTGCGTCCGAGCATCTCCGCGATCACCCGGACCTCGCCGCCACGCTGTTCGAAGCGTCGCATGTTGACCAGACCGGTCGTGATGACCTGACCTGCACCGATCGAGGTGATCCGGCCGATGCTGACGAAGATGCGCCGCTTGCCGGGGACCTCGACGATCAACCCCACGACGTGCGGGGGATCAGCCCGCCGGTAGACGACCAGGACGTCCCGGACCCGGCCGACACGATCGCCCGCGGGGTCGAAGACGGAGCACCCGGCCAGGCGGGCGACGAAGACCTTCGAGGCGCTCACGGTGTCAGCGTAGCCGGTCACCCGGTCGGTTCCCTGGCGGCTCTCGAACGATTGCAAGGGGAACGGTGGATGATGACTGTGTGAGCACTCAGAGCCCCTTCCGTGGTCGTACGGCCCAGGTCTTCCCGACGCTGCCCCGCGGCGACGTCCTCGGCACGTTCGACAGCTACACCGACGCGCAGGCCGTGGTCGCCAAGCTCGCCGAGTCCGACTTCCCGGTCAACAAGCTCTCGATCGTCGGCAACGACCTGAAGACCGTCGAGCGTGTCACCGGCAAGATGACGTACGGCCGTGCCGCGATCGCCGGCGCGCTGTCCGGTCTTTGGCTCGGCATCTTCTTCGGCATCGTCCTGACGCTGTTCTCGCCGACCGCCGGCGGGCTGATCATCGCTGCCGCCATCATCGGTGCGGCGTTCGGCATGCTGTACGGCATCGTCTCGTTCGCCATCACCAAGCGGCAGCGCGACTTCACGAGCGTGCACCAGGTGCTCGCCACGAACTACCAGATCATCGTCGACCCGCAGCTCGTCGGACAGGCCCAGCGCATCCTGGGGCAGTCGGGTGCGACGCCGCACGCCGCCTGGAACCCGGGGCAGCAGCAGGCACCGTTCCAGGGCCAGCAGCCGCAGCAGCAGCCGTGGCGTCCGGGCCCGGGGCCGTCCGGCAATACGCAGGGTTCGCCGTACGGTGACCACGCGACGCCGCACGCCCCGGGTGGGCAGCAGGGCCAGTACGGTCAGCAAGCCCCCGGTCAGTACGGCCAGCAGGGCCAGTACGGTCAGCAGGGTCAGCCCGGAGGCCAGGGCCACCCCGGCACGCCGGCTGCGGCCCCCGGGTCTGCCGCCGGTGGACAGCCCCGCTACGGCACGAACTCCGGACCGCGCTACGGCGAGGTCGCGCAGCCGGGCCAGCCGGCACCCGAACAGCGCGCTCCCCAGCCGCCGACGCAGTCCGGTCCGCCGGCGCCTCGTCCGGACGAGGCGCCGCGCTACGGCGAGCGGGTCTCCGGTGCGACGCCCCAGGCTCCGACGTCCTCCGACGCTGCCGGGTCGACCGAGGGGACGCGCGACGAGCAGCGTCCCGACGAGCAGCGTCCCGACGACCGGAACGGGTCGCGCTGACCCGCGGGCCTCGCGCCTCGCGCCTCGCGCTGAGCGGTCACGACACTCCGCTCATGTTCGCCGAACGGTCACAGATCGTCGCTGAAGGCACCGCCCAGCGACGATTCGTGACCGTTCGGTGACGTGCTCGACGCCGACCGCGCGCTACAGCACCTTGGAGTAGCAGGCGGACAGCGGAGCCCCGACGTAGGGGCCGAAGTTCGCGATGCGGGTGAAGCCCTCGCGTTCGTAGAACCGGATCGCGCGGGTCTGCGCCGGCCCGGTCTCGAGCACGAGCGCCGGTGAGCCCAGGTCGAGCGCTGCCTCTTCCAGCCGCCGCAGGATCTGGGTCGCGACCCCGGCACCGCGGGACTCGCGCCGGACGTACATCCGCTTGATCTCGGTGATGCCGTCCTCGACCAGACGCAGTCCGCCGCAGCCGAGCGGGGTGCCGTCCTGGTCGCGCGCGACGAAGAACACCGCGATCGAGTCGGCCGTGGGCTTGTCACCGGGTTCGGTGTCCCCGCCGTACGTGCTGTCGATCTCGATCCGCTGGGCAGCACGCAGGCGCATCGCATCCGGCGAGTCGAAGTGCTCGACGTCGATGACGATGGTCCGCGGGTCGGTGTGCTGCGGGGAAGCGTCGGGTGTGCTCACCCGCTCAGGCTAGCGCCCGGTGCGGGCGATCCACCCCTCCACTTCCGAGGGGGTCCGGGGGATGCCGACGGACAGGTTCTCGGCGCCGTCGGCGGTCACCAGGATGTCGTCCTCGATGCGGACGCCGATGCCGCGGAACTCCTCGGGCACGGTCAGGTCGTCCTGCTGGAAGTACAGGCCGGGCTCGATCGTGAACACCATGCCGGCCTCGACGACCCCGTCGATGTAGAGCTCACGCCGGGCCTTGGCGCAGTCGTGCACGTCGAGCCCGAGGTGGTGGCTCGTGCCGTGCACCATGTAGCGGCGGTGGAACTGGTTGTCGGGCTGCAGGGACTCGTCCGCCGAGACCGGCAGGAAGCCCCACTCGGCCGTCTTGCGGGCGATGACCTGCATCGCGGTGGCGTGCACCTGGCGGAACGTGATGCCCGGCTTGACGATGGCGAACGCGGCGTCGGCGGCTTCGAGCACGGCGTCGTAGACCATCCGCTGCACCGGGGTGAAGGTGCCGCTGACCGGCAGCGTGCGGGTGATGTCGGCCGTGTAGAACGAGTCGACCTCGACCCCGGCGTCGATGAGGATCAGGTCGCCCGGCTGGACGGCGCCGTCGTTCCGGGTCCAGTGCAGGATGCACGCGTGGTGACCGGACGCCGCGATGGTGTCGTAGCCGACCGTGTTGCCGTCGGCGCGGGCGCGACGGTTGAACGTGCCCTCGACGATGCGCTCACCGCGGGGGTGCGCCAGGACCGCGTCGAAGTCGGCGATCACGTCGGCGAAGCCGTTGCCGGTGGCGTCGACGGCCTTGCGGAGCTCGTTGACCTCGTACGGGTCCTTCACGAGCCGCAGCTCGGACAGGTCCCGTGCCAGGACGTCGTCCGACGCGGGGGCGTCATCGGTCTCGCTGACACCGCCGACCGGCGTCCCGAGACGGCCGTCGAGCGCCCGGGTCAGGTCGCTGTCGGCGTCGCGCACGACCAGCACCGAGGCATCGACGGCGTCGAGCACGGCGTCGAGCTCGCCCAGGTCGGCCGTGGCCATGCCGAGGTCAGCCGCCACCTCGTCGAGCGAGGGACGCGGCCCCACCCAGAACTCGCCGATCTCGGGGTTCGCGTAGAACTCCTCGGAGTCACGACCGGCCGTGGCACGGAAGTACAGGGTGGCGTCGTGCCCGGAGCCGTTCGGGGTCATGACGAGGACGGAGCCGACGACCGTGTCGGCGCCCCAGCCAGTCAGGTGCGCGAACGCGGAGTGCGGTCGGAACGGGTAGTCGCAGTCGTTCGAGCGGACCTTGGCGGTGCCTGCGGGGACGACCAGCGTGCGACCGGTGTGCCGTGCCGAGATCGCCGCGCGGCGATCGGCAGCGAACGGTGCCTGTTCGCGGAGTGCGGGGACCGGACGGTCACGCTCGGCCCACTGGGACCCGATGAAGTCCTTGAAGGTCGAGGAGCCGGGGGTGGTGGAACGGTTGCTCGTCGCGCGAGGAGTCGTGTCGGCCATGCCCCCATCATCGCACCGCACCGGACGTGCGGCCTGTGTGGTCCCACACCTATGGATACGATTGGGCGGTGCCCGACCCGTTCATCGACCTGCACACGCACTCGAGTGTCTCCGACGGCACCGAGCCGCCCGTCGCGCTCGTGCGTGCAGCGGCCGCCGCCGGACTCGACGGCGTGGCCCTGACCGACCACGACACGACCTCGGGGTGGTCGGATGCGATCGCCGTGGCGCACGAGCTCCCGATCACCCTGGTGCCCGGGCTCGAACTGAGCACGCGGGTGGGCTACCGGAGCGTGCACGTGCTCGGCTACCTGGTCGACCCCGACGACCCGGGCCTGACCGCCGAGACCGAGCGCATCCGCGACGGACGACTGGCCCGGGCCCGGCGCATGGTCGACCGCATCGGCGCGGACCACCCGATCACGTGGGACGACGTCCAGGCCCAGGCCAGCCCCGGTGCGACGATCGGACGCCCGCACATCGCCGACGCGCTGGTCGCCCTCGGGCTGGAGTCCGACCGCAGCGCGGCGTTCCGCGGCATCTTGCACCCGGCCTCGGGGTACTACGAACCGCACGAGGCCCCGACGCCACTGCGGGGTGTCGAACTCATCCGTGCGGCGGGTGGCGTGCCCGTGATCGCCCACCCGGCTGCGAGCGCGCGTGGCATCGTCATCGACGAACCCGCACTCCGCGAACTCGTCGACGCGGGCCTCGGCGGGCTCGAGGTCGACCACCGCGAGAACACGGCGCACGGCAAGCGCACCCTGCTGGAGTGGGCGGACCGCTACGGCCTGTTCGTGACGGGTTCCAGCGACTACCACGGCACCGGCAAACCGAACCGGCTCGGCGAACACCGCACGGCCCGACGCTCGTTCGACACGATCGTCGCGCAGGCCACCGGGGCGACCCCCGTCGTCGGCCCGGGCTCCCGCCTGGCCTGACGCCCGCGTCGTCGTCGCGGAAGCGACAGATCGGGCCCCGCGCGTGCGTCGTTCTCGCGAAAGCGACAGCTCGCCGCCGGATGTCGGGCGGGTTCTGTCGCTTTCGCGGATGAGAGGACGGCGTGGCGGGGACGACGAAGGCCCGTCGCGTCAGCGACGGGCCTTCGTTCGACTGCCTGGAGGCGCTACTCGCCGTCCGACGTCTGCTGCGGTGCCGAGGCGGTCGCCTCGCCCCCCGTGCCGGCTCCGCGCCGGCGGCGACGGCGACGGCGCTTGGGTGCCGAGTCGTCGGCGTCCGTGCTCTCGGCACCGGCGCTCTCGACCCGGGGTGCGGATTCCGCAACCGGCGCTGCGGGCTGCTCGGAGCCTCCGGTGCGGGTCCGACGACGCGGTGCGTCACCTGCGTCACGCGGCTGCCGCGGGGGACGCGAACTCGCGCGCTCGGGGGTGCCGGCCGACGCGGCGTGCGACGACGACCCGGGCAGGCGGCCCTTGGTGCCCTGGGGGATGTCGAGCTCCTCGAACAGGTGCGGCGAGGACGAGTAGGTCTCGACGGGCTCGGGGATGCCGAAGTCGAGCGCCTTGTCGATCAGCGTCCACTTGTGCATGTCGTCCCAGTCGACGAACGTGACCGCGATGCCGGTCTTGCCCGCACGACCGGTGCGGCCGGCGCGGTGCAGGTAGGTGTCCGGGTCGTCCGGGATCGTGTGGTTGATGACGTGCGTGACGTCGTCCACGTCGATGCCGCGGGCGGCGACGTCGGTCGCGATCAGCACGTCGCGCTTGCCGGCCTTGAACGCCGCCATCGCACGCTCGCGCTGCTCTTGGTTCAGGTCACCGTGCACCGCCGCGGCGTTGAACCCGCGGTCCTTGAGCTCCTCGACCAGCTTGGCCGCGGCGCGCTTGGTGCGGGTGAAGACCACGGTCTTGCCGCGACCCTCGGCCTGCAGGATGCGGGCGATGACCTCGTCCTTGTCGAGCGAGTGCGCGCGGTAGACCAGGTGCTTGATGTTGGCCTGCATGAGGCCTTCGTCCGGGTCCGTCGCACGGATGTGGACCGGACGCGTCATGAAGCGCCGGGCGAGTGCGACGATCGGCGCGGGCATCGTGGCCGAGAACAGCATCGTGTGCCGCACGTCGGGCACGGCCTGGAAGATCCGCTCGATGTCCGACAGGAACCCGAGGTCGAGCATGCGGTCGGCTTCGTCGAGCACGACTTCCTGCACGTGCGACAGGTCGAGCAGGCGCTGGCGCTGCAGGTCGATCAGGCGTCCGGGGGTGCCGACGACGATCTGCGCACCCGCCTTGAGCTGCTCGATCTGGCCCTCGTACGCCTTGCCGCCGTAGATCGAGACGATCGTGGTCGGGCGGTTCGAGGTCGCGACCTCGAGGTCCTCGGTCACCTGGACCGCGAGTTCACGGGTCGGGACGACCACGAGGGCCTTCACGCCGTGGGCGGGGTCGGCGCCGAGCCGCTGGATGAGGGGCAGGCCGAACCCGAAGGTCTTGCCGGTACCGGTCTTCGCCTGGCCGATGATGTCCTGGCCGGTGAGTGCGAGCGGGATCGTCTGTTCCTGGATCGGGAAGGGCTCGATGATGCCCTTGCCGGCGAGCGCATCGACGATGTCCTGCTCGATGTTGAGGTCTGAGAAAGTCAAGAAGGTCACCCTGTCCTATCGGGGAGTCCCGGTCAGTCTACCGGGGTGCGGGGCCGTGCCCGTCGCGGCCCTATGCTGGGGGCGTGGTGTCGTGGTGGAACCGGAAGCGCGCGGCGCAGCTCGCAGCCCAGTGGCTCGCGTCGCGGAACCCGAAGAACGCCGCCCAGACGGAGCGTCTGCAGCTCGACGACGTCAGTCCCGAACTCGACGTGTACCTCGGGCAGGCCGCGTACCTGCAGCTGTCCCTGTACGAGACGATGGGGCGTGCCGGAGCCTCGGCGCCGACGCTGTCCGGACGGCTCGTCACGGGCGTGCTCGCGACGACCGCACTCGAACGGCACCGGTCCATCGTGGCCGAGATCGAGCGCACGGGCGACGACCCGGCCGACCTGATGGCGCCGCACCGCGAGGCGATCGACCGCTTCGTCGAGCGCACGAGTGGTGCCGACTGGTACGAGTCGATGCTGACCGGCTACGTCACTGCCGGCATCCTGAACGACCTGTTCGCCAACCTGCTGCGGTCGCTGCCGGCCGACGTGCAGCAACGACTGAAGACCGTGTTCGACCCGCGTGAAGAAGCCGCGGTGGTCGAGGAACTCAGCGCCCGGATCGAAGAAGAGCCGCTGGTGTCGTCGCGCCTGGCGATGTGGGGTCGGCGGCTGGTCGGCGACACGCTGCTGGTCGCGCGGTCCGCGCTGGCGTCGCACGCCCGTCAGGACCAGTCGCGGCTGGAACCCGTGTGGACCGAGTTGATCGCGGCGCACACCCGGCGCATGGACGCCCTCGGGCTGACCGCCTGAGCGACCGTCCCCGATCGATCGATCGATCAACCGCTCGGATCGACCGCTCGACCGGGAGGCCGTGGTTGCCCGGTCAGGCCGGGCGACCGCCGCGGGACCTGACGGTCTCGAACCAGTCCTCGTCCTGCGCCGTGCGGCGTCGGCCGAGCAACCACTCGACCGCGAGCGGGACGGCGAAGGCACCGACCAGGGCGACGACCCAGATCCAGGTGCCGTCGTACCGCCAGCCCGCCCAGGTCAGTGCTTCCCACAGCACGGCTGCGGTCACGCCGCCCACCGCTGGCGCGAGCAGCTGCCCGCGGGTCGACCGCCACGGCAGCACCACGTGGGCGACCGCCCCGCAGATGATGCCGCCGAGGACGGCGAACAGGAGTTCCACGGCGGTGTTACGCGACGAAGCCGATGCGACGCGCTTCTTCGGCGCCGAACTCGACGTACGCCAGGGCGGCGGCCGCGACGACGTACTTGCGGCCCTTCTCGTCCTGCAGGGACAGGTGGGTCTGCGAGGTGAGTGCCTCGGAGACGGCCTGCTCGATCTCGTCGGCGGTCTGCTTCGTCTCGAAGGCGAGCTCGCGCGGGCTGTTGATGATGCCGATCTTGATGTCCACGTGCTCACCATATCCGAGCGGGTCCGCGGGGTCGTGTGGCGTTCGCCGCGGGCGCACGGAGGGGCGCTGAGCGATGTCGGCCGCGCTCGGTACGGTGACCACGTGCCACAGACCACGCTGACGCCCGCTCCCGCGCCGACGGGCGTGACGCGAGCCCTGCGGGCCGACCCGGCGCAACAGTCCGTGCTCGACCTGCCGGACGGGGTGCACGCGGCGGTGATCGGCGCACCGGGGACCGGCAAGACGTCGACGCTCGCGCGGCTCGTCGCTGCCCGGCTCCGTCGTGCCGATGCGCTCAGCCCCGACGGACACGCGTCCGTCCTGGCGCTGACGTCGGCGCGCGCCGCTGCCACGGCGCTGCGCGACCAGCTCTCCGTGTCCGCACCGCGCGTGACCCCGGGCGCGCTCGCCCGCACGGTGAACTCGCTGGCGTTCCAGATCGTCGCCCACGCGGCCGCCGAACAGGGGCAGCCCGCACCGACGCTGCTGACCGGCGGCGAGCAGGACCGCATCCTCGCCGACCTGCTCGCGGGCCACGAGACCGACGGCGCCGGCCCCGCGTGGCCCGACCCCATCACGGCGGTCGTCCGTGAGCGCGCCGGGTTCCGCACCGCGCTGCGCGACGTCATGATGCGCAGCGTCGCCGCCGGGGTCGAACCCGACGACATGCGTGAACTCGCCGACGACCACGGCCGACCCGAGTGGCGGGCGGTCGGCGACCTGGTGGACGAGTACCGCGCCGCGCTCACGGCCTTCCGCACGACCAGCCTCGACGCCGCCGAGCTCGTCGCCTTCGCCACGGCTGCAGTGCTGCGCGGTCAGGTCCCCCCGTCGGTCGCGGCACTCCGGCTCGTGGTCGTCGACGACACGCAAGAGCTGGTCGAGGGCGAGATCGCCCTGCTCGGTGCCCTGGCCCGGTCGGGCGCGCAGGTCGTGGCGTTCGGCGACCCGGACATCGCGGCGTCGGCGTTCCGCGGCGCCGAACCCGACGTGCTCGGGCGGCTCGGCGTCCGGCTCGGGGTGGACCGTGTGCAGGAGATCGTCCTCGGTACCGTGCACCGGCACCCGGCGGCGATCCGCGCACTCGTGTCCGCGGTGATCGCACGTGTCGGCGCCGCGGCTGCCGGTCGGCAGCGCACCGCGGTCGCCGTCGACACCGACGGCCGCCCGGACGCGGTGCTGCACCTCGAAGCGGGCAGCCGATCGGCACTCGTCGTCGCCGTGGCCCGTCGGCTGCGTGAACACCACCTGCTCGACGGGGTCCCGTGGCACCGGATGGTGGTCGTCACCCGCAGCGGCGCGGCCATCCCCGAGCTGGTCCGTGCGCTCTCGGTGGCCGAGGTCCCCGCCACCGCCGGAGCCGCCCCGACCCGGCCCCGCGACGACTCCGCCGCACGGGCACTCATCGACGCCGCGGCCGTGGCGCTGGCCGTGGTGCCGCTCGACGCCGCGCT
The DNA here is from genome assembly GCF_053345565.1 of Microbacterium sp. M1A1_1b. Classification (NCBI taxonomy): domain Bacteria; kingdom Bacillati; phylum Actinomycetota; class Actinomycetes; order Micrococcales; family Microbacteriaceae; genus Microbacterium; species Microbacterium sp. M1A1_1b. The sequence goes on along the minus strand of NZ_JBKFAJ010000005.1, from coordinate 81,327 downwards.
CGCGACCGCGTTCGCCACCGGGCCGCTCGGCGGGCTCGACACCCTGGCGATGCGCCGACTGCGGCTCGCCCTGCGGCGCGAGGAACTGGCCGGCGACGGCACCCGGACGGCCGACGAACTGCTGGTCGACGCGCTCGGCGCCCCGGAACGGCTGGCCACGGTCGACGCCGCCTTCGCCCGGCGTGCGACCCGGCTGGCACGCAGCCTGGTGCAGGCACGCACGGATGCCGAGTCCGGCGCCAGCATCGAGGAGATCCTCTGGGGGCTGTGGGAACGCAGCGGGCTGGCGGGAGTCTGGGGCGGACAGTCCGCGGCCGGTGGGGTCGGCGCGGGCGAGGCCGACCGGCACCTCGACGCCGTGGTCGGGCTGTTCACCGCGGCCAAGCGCTTCGTCGAGCGCACGCCCGACGCTCCGGCACGGGTGTTCGTCGACGACCTGCTCGGCGCCGACCTGCCCGAGGACAGCATCGGCCCGGACCGCACTGCCGGGCGTGTCCGGGTGCTCACACCCTCGGCGACGATCGGTCTCGAGACCGACGTGGTGGTCGTGCTCGGGCTGCAGGACGGCGTGTGGCCGAACACCCGCGTGCGCGGCAGCCTGCTGGACCCGGACGGTCTGGTCCGCGCGGCACAGGGCATCGACCACGTCCCGGTCGACGACCGCGCCGCCGTGGTCGCCGACGAACTCCGGCTGTTCGCCCGGGCCGTCTCGCGCGCCACGACGCAGGTGGTCATCGGCACGATCGCCAACGACGACGAATCGCCGTCGCCCTTCGTCCGGTTGGTGCCGGTGCCTCCCGACCGGCAGCCCTCGGCGCACCCCCTGTCGCTGCGCGGACTCGCCGGGTCGCTCCGTCGGCGGGTGGTGACCACCGGTGACCACGAGGCCGCATCCGCGCTGGCACGGCTGGCCCAGGCCGAGGTGCCCGGGGCCTCGCCGGACGACTGGTACGGCACGGTCGAACCCACCACGGACGACCCGCTGGTCGACCTCGACGGCGCGCCGGTCGACGACCCTGTCACCGGTGAACCGACCCCGCCGACCGTGGCCGTGTCACCGTCGCGCATCGGCACCTTCGAGGAGTGCCCCGTGCACTGGTTCGTGCAGACCTTCGGCGGTGGTGCGCCGAGCCCCGCGATGGGCATCGGCACGATCGTGCACGAGGCGATGGAGCACGCGACCGCGATCGACGTCGAGTCCCTGTGGGCCAGTGTCGAAGCGCGGTGGGGCGAACTCACCTTCGAGTCACCGTGGATCGCCGACCGCGAACGCGCCCGCACCCGCCGGATGATCGAGGGGCTGAGCGACTACCTGCGGACCTTCGCCAGCGCCGGTCGCCAGCTGCTCGGCGCCGAGACCTCGTTCGCGCTCGTCACCGGACCGGCGCGCATCCGCGGCAGCATCGACCGGATCGAGGTCGACCCCGAGGGCCGGGTCAGTGTCGTCGACCTGAAGACGGGGCGCTGGATGCCGAGTGAGAAGAACGACATGCCCGAGCACCCGCAGCTCGGCGCGTACCAGCTCGCGGTCGAGGACGGCGCGGTCGAGGGTGTCCCCGCCGGCGCACCCATGACCGACGCCCGGCTCGTCTTCGTCCAGAACCCGCGGAGCGGGCAGGCCTACTCCGAGCGCACGCAGCACGCGTTCGACGCCCGGGCGCGTGAGGCCTACCGCGAGCGCCTGCACACCGTCGCCCGCGGCATGGCCGGACGGACCTTCGTGGCGAACGTCGACGACCACTGCGAGAAGGCGCGTACGGGTGTGGAGTGCCGCATCCACGTCGTGGGAGAGGTGACCTGGTGACCGACGAGCTCCTGACCCAGACGGACGTCGTCGCCGGCGCACCACCCCGGTACGGTGCCGACGCGATCGCCGACGCCCTCGGCCGGCCCCGTCCCACCGAGCAGCAGCGCGCCGTGATCGAGTCACCGCTCGCTCCGGCCCTGGTCGTCGCCGGTGCGGGCAGCGGCAAGACCGAGACGATGGCGTCGCGCGTGGTCTGGTTGCTCGCCAACGGAGCCGTCCGCCCCGACCAGGTGCTCGGACTGACCTTCACCCGCAAGGCCGCCGGTGAGCTCTCGATCCGCATCAACGACCGGATCGGCGCACTCGAGGACGCCGGCCTGATCACCCCCGGCGACGCCTTCGAAGCGCCGACCGTGTCGACCTACAACGCCTTCGCCAACAGTGTCTTCCGCGAGAACGCCCTGCTCGTCGGGCGCGACGGGGAGTCCCAGGTGCTGACCGAGCCGTCCGCCTGGCAGCTCGCCCGACGGGTCGTGGTGGCCGCGCGCGACGACCGGCTGGCCGGACTCGACCGCAACGTCGACACCATCACCGCCGCGGTCGTCGCGCTCGCCGGGGCCGCGTCCGAGCACCTGGTCGAACCGGCCCGGCTGCGGCGGTTCGCGATCGAGTTCTCCGGCCTGCTCGAACTGCCCGGCAACCGCGGCAGGCCCTACGCCGCGATCACCCAGGCGGTGGCAGCGATCGGGGCGCTCGAACCCCTCACCGACCTGGTCGAGGAGTTCCGTCGGCAGAAGGTCGACCGCGGCTTCGTCGAGTTCTCGGACCAGATCGCCCTGGCACTCGCCGCGGCCGATGCGGCACCGCGTGTGGTCGACGAGCTGCGGGCACGGTTCCGCGTGGTGCTGCTCGACGAGTACCAGGACACCTCGGTCGTGCAGACCCGGTTCCTCGCCCGGCTGTTCCGCGCACACCCCGTCATGGCGGTGGGGGACCCGCACCAGTCGATCTACGGGTTCCGGGGTGCCAGCGCCGCGAACCTCGCCCGCTTCCCCCGCGACTTCGGCGGCGGAACACGGGCCGACCCCGACCGCGCACCGCGCACGTTCGCGCTGTCGACGAGCTGGCGCAACCCGGTCGACGTGCTCGCCGGCGCCAACGCGGTCGTCGCGCCGCTCTCCGCAGCCAGCGAGGTCGACGTCGAGCGGCTCACCCCACGACCGGGCGCCGCCGCGGGTGTCGTGGACGCCGTGTTCACCGAGACCCTGCCCGACGAAGCCGCCGCCGTCGCCGCGTGGTTCGCCGACCACCGCCGGCGCAACCCGAGTGGCTCGATGGCGCTGCTGCTGCGTGCCCGCAAGGACCTGGCGGCGTTCACCGGGGCGTTCACACACCTCGGGGTCCCGTTCCACGTGCTCGGCACTGGCGGGCTGCTGCAGCGCCCGGAGATCGTCGACCTGGTGGCGTGCCTGCGCGTGCTGCACGACCCGGCCGCGGGCAACGACCTGATCCGGCTGCTCGCCGGCGCGCGGTGGCGGGTCGGCGCGGCGGACATCGCCGCACTGCACGGCCTGGCGTCGTGGTTGTTCAAGCGGGACCACACGCAGCAGCGCCTGGACGACGAAGTCACCGCGGCGTTCCGGGCATCGGTCGCGGTCGGCGAGCACGGGTCCGTCGTCGATGCGCTCGACTTCGTCGCCGTCGCGCCGGACGACCACGGCGCGCTCGAGGGCATCACGCCCGCGGGCCGCGACCGGATGCGACGCCTCGGGCAGCAGCTGGCCGCACTCCGCGCCCGCGCAGCCGGTGACCTGGTCGACTTCGTGACGCTCGTGGTGCAGGAGATGCACCTGGACATCGAGGTCGCCGCGCACGAGCAGGGCAGCGCCGCGTACCTCGACGCCTTCGTCGACGAGCTCGCGGGCTTCGTGTCCACCGACGACCGGGCCGACCTGGGCGCCTTCCTCGGGTGGATCGACGCAGCAGCCCGCCGCGACGACATGGGTCCGCGTTCCGAGGAACCCGAGGCCGGCACGGTGCAGGTGCTGACGATCCACGGGTCGAAGGGGCTCGAGTGGGACGCGGTCGCCGTCCCCCGGATGGTCGAGGGCGCGCTGCCCGCCCGGCCGCAGGAAGGCTCGACGGGATGGCTCGGGTTCGGTCGCCTGCCGTACGAGTTCCGCGGCGACGCCGACGAGCTGCCACGGCTCGACTGGCGTGGTCACGACTCCCAGAAGGACGTCACGCTCGCGATCGAGGCGTACAAGGACGAGGTCAAGGCCCGCAACGAGGACGAGGAACGCCGCCTGACCTACGTCGCACTGACACGGTCGCGGCACGAGCTGCTGGTGAGTGGGTCGTTCTGGGCCGGCGGCGTGAAGCCGATGCAGCCGAGTCGCTACCTGGCAGACCTGGTCGACGCCGGCGTGGTCGACGGCGCGCGGGTGCCCGAGACGACCGAGCACGAGACCAACCCGCTCGGCGACGCCGGCGCGACCCAGAGCTGGCCGCACGTGCCGTACGGCGAGCGGGCCCCGCGTGTGCTGGCCGCCGCCGAGCGCGTCCGCAACGCCAACCCGGGTGCTGCCGGACGGTTCGCGGCCGACATCGACCTGTTGCTGGCCGAACGCCGGGCCGCCCGTTCGGCGAAGCACCGGGTCGTCGTGCCGCACCGCGTGCCCGCGTCCGGGTTCAAGGACTACCTGACCGAACCGGACAAGGTCGCCGAACGGCTCCGTCGCCCCATGCCGGAGCGGCCCTACCGCGCGACCCGGCTCGGCACGCTGTTCCACCAGTGGGTCGAGCAACGCGGCCGGTCCGGGGGATCGCTCGAGACGCTCGACGCGTGGGACGGCGAACTCGACCTCGACGTCGACGACGGTCCGGCAGCCACGCCGGACGCCGCGGTGAGCGACGACGACGCCCGCCGGCTCAGCGAGTTCCAGGCGACGTTCGCCCGGTCACGCTGGGCCGAGCTCACGCCGGTCGAGGTCGAGCGTGAGATCCACATCCCGTTCCTCGGGCACAGCGTCGTGTGCAAGCTCGACGCCGTCTACGCGATCGACGGCCGGCTCGAGGTCGTCGACTGGAAGACCGGCAAGGCACCCACCGGAGCCCGGGACCTGGAACGCCGCCAGTTGCAGCTCGCGCTCTACCGGGTGGCCTACGCCGAGTTCACCGGACGCCCGGTGCAGGACGTCGACGCGGTGTTCTACTTCGTGGCCGACGACCTCGAGGTGCGGCCCACGAGTCTGCTCGACCGTGCCGGTCTCGAACAGGCCTGGACGGCGGCCGTCGGCTGACCCACCGGGTGGCACGGAGGTGGCGGACCGGCACCGGGCCTCCAGTCGGGACGACCGGACGACCGGACGACCGGACGACCGGAACGCCGGACGACCGGACCGGCGTCAGCCGTGCTTGCGCTCGGTCGTCGACAGCAGCTGCTCGACCTCGCCGATCTCCATCGTGTCGGGCGAGACCGACTGCAGCGGCGCCGCCGACGGCGCGTGCACCGCGTCGACCAGCCGGTGCATCATCGCGACGGCGTCGTCGACGACCTCGGTGCTCTTGCCCTGCACGCCGTGCAGCAGCCACTGCGCCGTCTCGAGCTCGTGGTACACCCGAGCGCGCTGGGCGAGCTGCCGGTCACGGCCGCCGCCGTTCGCCTCGTAGGCGCTGAGGACGGTGGGGAAGGCCTCGCGCGGCCCGGCGAGCACCCAGGCCAGGTCCTTGGCCGGGTCGCCCAGACGGAGCTCGCCCCAGCCCAGGACGCCGGTGACGTCGTCGCCCTGCACGAGCAGCGCCTCGGTGCCGACGGAACCGTGCACCACGGTCGGCGTGAACTGCCAGAGCTGTTGGTCGCGTGCGGCACCCTCCCAGCGCTCCTGCAATGCGGCGGGCACGAGCTTGGTCGCGACCGCGCGGTCCATGACGGACACGGCGGAACGCAGCACCTCGAACGGCGTGAGCGAGGGCAGACCGGCGTCGGTGACGAAGCTGGTGGGCAGCTGGTGGACCGCGGCCAGTGCGCGGCCCACGCTGGTGGCGAGCTCCGGACGCTCGCCGAGCGTCCGCAGGGTCGGGTGCGTCCCCGGCACGTAGCTGGTGACGATGGCACGGGTCGAGCCGATGGGCGCCTGACCGCGGTACTCGGCGACGGCGAACGGGAGGCGCGACCGGATCCCGGCGCTCAGCGCACGGATCGCGACCAGGTCGGCCGACTGCCGTGCTTCCGCCCGCTGGTTGCGCGGACGCCGGATGGCCGAGTGGACGCCGTCGGCGTGTCGGACCACGGCGGACTCGTAGTCGCCCGCGGCGATCGAACCGAGGGTGCGCGTGCCCGTGACGACGAGTCCGGGCACGGCCGTCGTCGCCAACGCCGCTAGAGTGAACTGGGATCCCGCCATGTCCTCAGGGTAGGTCCGCCGAGGACCCAGACCGTGCGCGCCACACCGTGCGCACCAGGCCGTGGCCACATCCAGCCGTGGCCACTCCCACCGGCCCGGTCCCGACACGACACCGACCCGAGGAGTCCCACGTGACCGTGGAGTTCGCCGCTCGCCTCCCGCTCGCCCGCAACGAACTCGACCGCGACGCCGAGTTCCGCACCACCCCCGACGTCGGGCGTGTCCTGCGCGACGATGCCGCCACCCGGTTCCTGCCGGTGCACGGCGCCGCGATGCTGCGGAACGCCGACGGCACCCTGCGGTTCGTGGCCGCGGACGACGTGCCCGAGTCCGCGCCGCTGGTGTACCTCGGTCGCTCGCTGGCCGACGCTGCCGATGCGCCCGCCGGCACCCGCTTCGCCGCCGCCCTGGTCGACGCCGACACCGCACGTCGGATCGAGCCGGACGACGCCGCGTGGGAGAACCTGCGCATGTTCGGCACCGAGCTCTCCGCACGCGACCAGGGCCTGGCGGTCGAGGCCGTCGCGATGGCGAACTGGCACGCGGTGCACGGGTTCTCGCCGCGCACGGGGTCGGACACCGAGGTCGTGACGGGCGGTTGGGTCCGCCGCGACGACCAGGGCCACGAGCTGTTCCCGCGCACCGACGCCGCCGTGATCGTCGGCGTGGTGGACCGCGACGACCGGATCCTGCTCGGCTCGAACGCCGCGTGGGACCAGGACCGCTACTCGCTGCTCGCCGGGTTCGTCGAGCCGGGGGAGTCACTCGAGGACGCCGTCCGCCGCGAGGTGTTCGAGGAGTCCGGCGTGCACGTCGAAGAGCCCGAGTACCTCGGCTCGCAGCCGTGGCCGTTCCCCGCATCGCTGATGGTCGGGTTCCGCGCCCGTGCACTGGACGGCGACCCGTCGACGGTGCGCCCGGACGGTGTCGAGATCCTCGACGTGCAGTGGTTCTCACGCGACGACATCCGCGACCGCGCCGGTGACACGCTGCAGCTGCCGGGCCGGACGTCGATCGCGCGGGCGATCATCGAGGAGTGGTACGGCGGCCCGCTGGACCTGCCGTGACCCCGGTGACCCCGGTGCCCCCGTCGACCCCGGCGCCCCCCGGTCGGCCACCGGCCCAGCCGCCGTCGCCCGAGGCGCTGCTCGCCGCCCTCGACGCCGAGCAGCGGACCGTCGCGACGACCCTGCTCGGTCCGGTCGCCGTGCTGGCCGGTGCCGGCACCGGCAAGACCCGGGCGATCACGCACCGCATCGCGTACGGGGTCGCGACGGGCACCTACTCGCCCGGACACGTCCTGGCGTTGACGTTCACCACGCGAGCGGCTGGTGAGCTCCGCAGCCGTCTCCGCGCGCTCGGAGCCGGTGCGGTGCAGGCCCGGACGTTCCACGCCGCGGCGATGAGTCAGCTCAGCTACTTCTGGCCGGACACCGTCGGCGGGCACGCGCCCCGGATCGTGGAGTCCAAGGCGCGGATCATCGCGCACGCGGCGGACACCGTCGGCATGCGGGTCGACAAGCCCGTGCTGCGCGACCTGGCTGCCGAGGTCGAGTGGCGGAAGGTGCAGCGACTCACCCTCGACGAGTACGAGGCCGCTGCTGCCGACCGGGTGATGCCACGGGACACCTCACCGGCACGGGTCATCGACCTGATGCGCGCCTACGAGCGGCTGAAGGACGACCGCCGGCAGATCGACTTCGAGGACGTGCTGCTCGCGACGCTCGGCATGGTCGAGTCCGAGCCGCGCGTGGCGAGCTACGTCCGGCAGCAGTACCGGTTCTTCGTCGTCGACGAGTACCAGGACGTCTCACCCGTCCAGCACGACCTGTTGCGGGCCTGGCTCGGCGACCGGCAGGACCTGTGCGTCGTCGGGGACGCCAGCCAGACCATCTACTCGTTCGCCGGGGCGTCCAGCCGGTACCTGCTCGGCTTCGGGTCGGAGTTCCCCCGCGGGTCCGTGCTGCGTCTTGAACGGAACTACCGGTCGACACCCCAGGTCGTGCACGCCGCCAACGCCCTGATGCGCGGACAGCCGGGTGCGCTCGACCTGGCGGCGCAGTCCACCGAGCCCGGGCCGGAACCCGTCGTGGTGCCGTGCGCGCACGACGGCGACGAGGCGCAGACCATCGCCCGGCACATCACCGAGCTGGTCGGCGCGGGCGCGGCGTACGGCGACTGTGCCGTGCTGTTCCGGGTCGGGGCGCAGTCCGCGGCGCTCGAGGCCGCGCTCGGTCGGAACGGGATCCCGTACCGGGTGCAGGGCGGGACCCGGTTCTTCGACCGGCCCGAGGTCAAGCTCGCGGTGCACCACATGCGGGGCGAGGCGATCCGGCAGACCGACGACGAACTCACCCGCCGCGTCGGGCTCGTGCTGCAGGTCAGTGGTTGGACCCCGACTGCGCCCGAGGGCACCGGAGCGGTGCGCGAGCAGTGGGAGGCCCTGCAGGCGATCATGGGCCTGGCCGAGGACGCACCCGCCGGCACGACGATGCAGGAGTTCACGCAGGACCTGGTCGACCGCGCCGCGACCCACCACGAGCCCGACCTGGATGCCGTGACGCTGGCGACGCTGCACTCGTCGAAGGGCCTGGAGTGGCCGAACGTGGTGATCACCGGGGCGTCCGAGGGACTGCTGCCGATCTCGCACGCCACCACCGATGACGAGGTCGACGAGGAACGACGGCTGTTCTACGTCGGACTGACCCGTGCACGGCGCACCGTGACGATCACGTGGTCACGACAGGGGTCCATGCGCGGTGGTGCCCGGGGCCCGAGCCGGTTCCTGGCAGCGCTCGACACGCGCAGCGCGGGTGCGGTGCCGTCGGGCGACGCGTGACGGACAGGTCGTCCCGCTCGAAGACGAGCTGGTCGACCCCCGCGGGTGTCGTCGTCCGGGGGAGTCGTTCGACGACGAGCCGGGTGACGGCCGCCGCGACGGCGGCCGTGCGGTAGGGCGAGAGCGGTGCGGCGGGTCGCCCCCAGACCTGCGCGGCGATGGCCGGCCACGCGGGGTCGTCGTCGACGTGGGCGTACTCGAGACACTGCAGGCAGGGCCCGGCACCGGGGACCAGGAACGGCCCGACCCGGACCCGCCCGTCGCTCACGACGACGGGCAGGTGCGGGACCCCGCGGCGGCTCCAGGTCGCGCGCACCGCGGGATCGACGACGTGGTCGGCGACGAGCACGGCAGCGCGGGGTTCCGGATCGGGCAGCCGGACGGGACCACCGCGTGGCGAGGTGGTGCGGACCACGGTGACGCCTTCGCCGGTCAGGTACGCGTCGACGGCGTCGGCCACCGATCCGGACCCGTGGACCTCGATCCGGGTGAGCGGTTCGGGGAGCATGTCGAGCACCGCGGGCGACGCGGCGCCGAGCACGCGCGCCGCGACCTCGGGACGACACCCGACGCTCGTGGCGACACCGGCCATGGCGTCGCGGCCCGTCTCGGTCCGCAGCGCCAGCAGGAAGCGTTCCTCGGCCGTGGTCGGGACCGTGACCACGGCCCGCGGCGGATCGACGCCGAGCTGCACCGTGGACGGGTCGCGCCAGACGAGCTCGAGTGTCGGATCGATGCGGATGCCCATGGCTCCACCGTGCCGGAGGCGACCGGCGGCCGGGGGAGCCTCGGGGCGATCTGTGGAGAACTCGCGGGACCGCCGCCCTGGGGACGGACCGCCGCGGGCCTCCGGGACGATCAGCGCGGAGCGCTGTCCGAGCCGGCCTCGGGCTCGTCGCCCTCGATGCCACCGGACTCGTCCTCGTGCGGGCGCGTCCCCGTGGCGTCGTTGAGCAGGTCCTCGAGCGCCTTGTCGAACTCGTCGTCGGCCGGGGTCTGCCCCGGGTTCCGCAGCCGGGCGACCAGGGCCTCGGGCGCGTCGATGTCGTCGCTGCCGGGGACCAGGTCGAACGCGGCCCACAGCCCGTCGCGCTGCTCGGCACCGAGCTCGTCGGTCACGCGCTGCCACATCGCCGCGGCCTCGCGCAGTCGGCGCGGGCGGAGTTCGAGACCGACCAGCGTGGCGAAGGCGGACTCGGCCGGGCCGCCGGCCGCACGGCGGCGACGCACGGTCTCGGCGATCGCACCGGAGCGGGGCAGGCGGGCGGTCGCCGCTGCCGTGACGGTGTCGACCCAGCCCTCGACCAGCGCGAGCATCGTCTCGAGCCGGGCGAGTGCAGCGTCCTGCTCGGGAGTGCGGGGCGGGATCAGTGCGCCGGACGCCAGTGCGTCACGCAGCTGCTCCTGGTCGGTCGGGTCGATGTCGGCGGCCAGTTCCTCGATCCGGTCGAACGGGATGTGGATGCCGCGGGCGTACTCGGTGATCGAGGAGATGATGTGCAACCGGAGCCAGCGCGCCGACCGGAACAGCCGGGCGTGGGCGAGCTCGCGCACCGCCAGGTAGATGCGGACCTCGTCGTCGGGGACGTCGAGGCCCTCGGCGAACTCCGCCACGTTCTGCGGCAGCAGTGCGGCGACCTGTTCGTCGAGCAGCGGGACGCCCACGTCGCCGCCGGACACCACTTCCTTCGCGAGCTGCCCGACGACCTGGCCGAGCTGGATCGCGAACAGCGCACCGCCGACGCCGCGCATCGCCTTGGAGACGTCGCCGAGCATGGCCTTGAGCTCTTCGGGTGCGCGCTGGTCGATCGCCTCGGTCAGGGCGTCCGCGATGCTGGCGGCCACCGGCTCGGCGATCTGCGTCCACACCGGGGCGGTCGCCTTCGCCCACTGTTCGCGCGTGTACAGGCTGGGGGTCGCGGTGAGCTCGGCGACGGTGGTGACCTCGTCGAGCCACAGCGCGGCCACCTGGAACGCCTGGTCACTGGCCTGGCTGGTGGCCGGGTCGACCCCGTGCGAGCCGTCCTTGGCGATGTCGACGGCGCGCTCGGCGGTCACCGAGAAGTCGATGCCGTCGCCACCGTTCTGCGCGGCCTGCTGGAGCTGGCTCATCAGGTTCGCGACGAAGGCCGGGTCGTTGGGCAGTCCGGCGGCACCGGCCAGCTGCGAGGGGTCGATCTGCCCCTCGCCGGCGAGGAGCTTGCGGAGCATCTCCTGGAAGTCGTCGTCCGGCCCCGGCTGCGGTTCATCAGGCATGCCGACTACGCTAATCCCCGCTCGTGGGGCCGCACCTGGGACGGCCCCGTGGGAACGCCCATCCGGCTGCGCCGAGGGCGAACAACCGGGCCGCGCGGCCCGGTCCCGTTCCTCGGAAGGACCCCGTTGACCCGCTTCGCCCCCGAGCCCCGTCGTCGCTCCCGCTCCCGCACCGTCGGGTGGGTCCTGGTCGTCGGTGCCGTCGTGCTCGCGATCGTGGCGAGCGTCCTGCCGAGCCCCTACGTCATCGAGCTGCCCGGACCGGTCTTCAACACGATCGGCACGCAGCAGCAGGGCACGGGCAAGGACGCGAAGCAGGTCGAGCTGATCCAGATCGACGGCCGCAAGACCTACCCGACCTCGGGCGCGCTCGACATGCTGACCGTCAGCGTCGAGGGCACCGCCACGCAGCGGCCGGCCTGGACGAGCGTCATCCGGGCGCTGTTCACCAAGTCGCAGGCGGTGGTCCCCGCGTCGGCGATCTACCCGCCCGGCACGACCACCGAGCAGGTGAACCAGCAGGACGCGGCGGACATGACGAACTCGCAGCAGTCGGCCGTCGCCGCCGCGATGATCCAGCAGGGCATCCGCGTCCCGACGAAGCTCGAGGTCGGCACCGTCGGCCAGGGGACCGCCGCACAGGGCACGATCCGCAAGGGCGACGTCATCACCGCGTTCGACGGCACCTCGCTCACCACCGATGCCGACGCCACCACGTTGCGTGACCTGGTCGCGAAGCACGGCACGACCTCGCCCGCCACGGTGACGATCACCCGCGACGGCACCTCGCGCGACGTGCAGGTGACCCCCCGCGAACAGAGCGGCACGCCGCTGCTCGGTGTCGGGGTGGTCGAGCGGTACGACTTCCCGTTCGACGTGTCCATCAAGCTGCAGGACGTCGGCGGGCCGTCCGCGGGCATGATGTTCGCGCTCGGGATCATCGACGAGATCACGCCGGGCGAGCTCAACGGCGGCAAGCACGTCGCGGGCACCGGCACCATCACCGCGGACGGCCAGGTCGGCCCGATCGGCGGCATCCGCCAGAAGCTCTACGGGGCGAAGGCCGCCGGTGCGACCGTGTTCCTGGCACCAGCGTCCAACTGCGACGAGGTCGTCGGGCACGTCCCCGACGGGCTCGACGTCTACGCCGTGAAGACCCTGGACCAGGCGGTCACCGACCTGCAGACGGTCGCGAGCGGGAAGAGCACGGCCGGTCTGGCGACCTGCGGTTCCTGACCACCGCCTGCACGGCGGGGACCGCGTGACGCGCGTCGCGTGGCGGAGTCTGGCGCGCCTCCCGTCCGGCCTGGAGGCCCGGGGCACGTTCCTGAGTTCGGGTACAGGTTGGCTGTCGGCCGCGTCCCATAGGATCGTGGGACTGACGGCCCGGTGCGCCGGGCCGGCCGGTCCGACACGTCTGGAGCACATCACGTGACGACACCCTCGTCCACCACGTCCACCGCGGGACGGCGTTCGCCGCGCGTCCCCATCGTGGTCACGATCATCGTGCTCGCGGCACTGGTGATCGCCTTCTTCATCTTCGCCAGCCTGTACACGGACTACCAGTGGTTCGCGCAGCTCGGGTTCCAGCAGGTCCTCACGACCAGGTGGTTCGCAGGATCGGCGATGTTCCTCGCCGGCTTCCTCGGCATGGCGATCCCGGTGTACGTCAGCATCCTGCTGGCGTTCCGGTTGCGGCCGGTCTACGCCAAGCTCGGCTCGCAGCTCGATCGGTACCAGCAGGTCATCGAGCCGCTCCGCCGCGTCGTGATGATCGGCATCCCGGTCGTCCTGGGCATCTTCGCGGGACTCGCGACGGCGCCGCGCTGGAGCATGGTGCTCGAGTACTTCAACCGGACCCCGTTCGGCAAGACGGACCCGCAGTTCGGGCTCGACATCGGCTTCTACGTCTTCGAACTGCCGTTCTGGCGTTCGGTCGTGGCGTACGCGTCGGCCGTGGTGCTCATCGCCGGGCTCGCCGCCGTTGCCGCCAGTTACCTGTACGGCGCCATGCGGTTCGGCGGGCGCGAGGTCCGCATCTCCCGTGCCGCGCGCGTGCAGCTCGCCGTGACCGCCGCCGTGTACATCGCCCTGCAGGCCGTCAGCCTGTGGCTCGACCAGTACGCCGCCCTGACCAAGAGCAACTCGCTCATCACGGGTGCGCAGTACACCGAGGTGAACGCGACCATCCCGGGTCGCGAGATCATGGCGGGCATCGCGGCGATCGTCGCGATCCTGTTCATCGTGACCGCGGTGATCGGCCGCTGGCGCATCTCGATCGTCGGCACCGGGCTGCTGCTCGTGTCGGCCATCGTCATCGGCGGCATCTACCCGTGGATCGTGCAGCGCCTGCAGGTCGCACCGTCCGAGCGGTCGTTCGAGTCGGCGTACATCCAGCGCAACATCGACGCCACCCGCGACGCGTACGACGTCGCCGGGGTCAAGGAGTCGAACTACGACGCCACCACCGAGACCGCCTCCGGGGCTCTGGCGCAGGACGCCCAGACGACCACGAACATCCGCCTGATCGACCCGAAGATCGTCTCCGACACCTTCAGCCAGCTGCAGCAGTCGCGGCAGTACTACCAGTTCCCCAAGGAACTCGACGTCGACCGGTACGACATCAAGGGCCAGACCGAGGACACCGTCATCGCGGTGCGCGACATCGACCTCGACGGACTGAGCAGCGCGGCCAACACGCAGTACAACCGCACGTTCGTGTACACGCACGGCTACGGCGTCTCGGCGGCGTACGGCAACCAGCGTGCCAGCGACGGCAAGCCCGTCTTCCTCGAGTCCGGCATCCCCTCGACCGGTGCGCTCGGCGACTACCAGCAGCGCGTGTACTTCGGCGAGACCTCACCGCCGTACTCGATCGTCGGCGCGCCGAAGGGCACGAAGAACGTCGAGCTCGACTACCCGTCGGGGTCGGACAGCTCGAACGCGGCGAACGGCGGCAACGCGACCACGACCTACCAGGGCGACGGCGGGCCGAGCATCGGCAACTTCTTCAACCGGTTGGTCTACGCGGCCAAGTTCCAGTCCGAGCAGATCCTGCTGTCGAACGCGGTGAACCCGGACTCGCAGATCCTGTACGACCGCGACCCGCTCACCCGTGTGCAGAAGGTCGCGCCGTACCTGACGCTCGACAGCGACGCGTACCCGGCGATCGTCGACCACCGTCTGCAGTGGATCGTCGACGGCTACACGACCTCTGACGCGTACCCGTACTCGCAGAGCCAGAGCCTGTCGGACAGCATCAACGGCACCGAGAACTCGACGTTCCGCACCGACCAGGTGAACTACATCCGCAACTCGGTGAAGGCCACGGTCGACGCCTACACGGGCAAGGTGACGCTCTACAGCTGGGACACCAAGGACCCCATGCTGAAGACGTGGCAGAAGATCTTCCCGACGTCGATCAAGCCGGTCTCCGAGATGAGCGCCGAACTCCTGGACCACGTCCGGTACCCGACCGACCTGTTCAAGGTGCAGCGGTCGATCCTCGGCACGTACCACGTCACCAACGCGAACTCGTTCTACTCCGGTGACGACGCCTGGACCACCCCGTCCGACCCCACCGCGAGCTCGAACGACAGCGACGCGGCGTCCACCACCACGACCACGACGACGAACGCACTGGGGACCCAGACGACGGCGGCACGGGCTGACCAACAGGACCCGTACTACCTGACGATGAAGGTCCCAGGGCAGGGGACCGCGTACACGCTCTACACGACGTACATCCCGCAGCAGACGGGCTCGAACGCGCGGAACGTGCTGACGGGGTACCTCGCCGTGGACTCGGACGCCGGCGGTGCCGGCAAGGGCAAACGCTCGTCCGGGTACGGCAAGCTCACGCTGTTGACCATCCCGAAGACGGACAACATCCCGGGCCCGCTCCAGGTGCAGAACCTGTTCAACTCGGACACCACGGTGTCGCAGGAGCTGAACATCCTGAAGCGCGGCAACAGCACGGTGAAGCAGGGCAACCTGCTGACGCTGCCCGTGGGCGGTGGGTTCCTCTACGTGCAGCCCGTCTACGTCCAGTCGACGTCGAGCGGCTCGTACCCCCTGCTGCAGAAGGTCCTGGTGGCCTTCGGCGACAAGATCGCGTTCGAGGACACCCTCGACGAGGCGCTCAACCAGCTGTTCGGCGGCGACTCGGGTGCATCGGCCGGCGACTCGGGTGCCGCGGGCTCGGGGTCCTCGTCGGGTTCGGACTCGGGCTCGAGTGGCTCCGGGTCGACCGACTCCGGCTCCACCGGTTCGGGTTCGACGGGCTCGGGGTCGACTGGCTCCGGCACGCAGAGCCCGGCACTGCGTCAGGCTCTGGCCGACGCCAGTGCTGCCCTGCAGGACCGCCAGCAGGCCTACGCCGACAACGACCTGGTCGCAGCGGCCGAGGCGGACAAGCGGCTGCAAGAGGCGATCAACGCCGCGGTCGATGCCGAGGACAGCACCGGTTCGGGCAACTGACCCTCGGGCGGGGCGCTCGATTTGGCGCCCCGCTCGAACCCGTGTAGTGTTACAGACGTGCCGCGGGGTGGAGCAGTTCGGTAGCTCGCTGGGCTCATAACCCAGAGGTCGTAGGTTCAAATCCTGCCCCCGCAACCAACGCGTCACAGAAGCCCCGGTCCATTCGGACCGGGGCTTCTTCGTGTGCCCGGGTGTCTGACCGCCCCGGCACGTCGTCGCTCGGGTCTCGGGTCTCGGGTCCCGCTGCCGCTCGTCCCGTCGACTGGCGCGGATCCGCCCGCCCGCCGTGCCCGCCGTGCCCTGCGCCCCGCGCCCGCCGTTCCCTGCGCCCCGCGTCCTCGAGCGGGCGAAATGCCGTGGTTCGCGTCGACGGGGACTGTGCGGTTCCGCCCGTTCGCGCGCCACGTCCCGCATTGCTCCGCCGTGCTCCGAGTTCCCACGCGAGCGGGCGAAACACCGGCGTGCGGAAGGCGGGGGACCGTGCGGTTCCGCCCGCTCGAGGACGTGGGCGGGGGCGGCGGGGGTCCGGCCGGGGTGGTGTCGCGACGTGCCCCGACGTGAGCGGGCGGAATGTCGGCGTGTGGGCGGCGGGGGACCGTGCGGTTCTGCCCGTTCGCGGACGTGGGCGGGCGGCGGGGGTGGTGTCGCGACGTGCCCCGACGTGAGCGGGCGGAATGTCGGCGTGCGGATGGCGGGGACCGTGCGGTTCTACCCGCTCGGGGACGTGGGGCGGTGGGCAGGGGCGGGCGGTGGGCACGGGCGGGCGGCGGGTCGTCCAGCCCCCTGCCCCGAGACGAGCACGTGAGCGGGCGGAATGCCCGCGTGCGTCCATCCGGAACCGGGGCATTTCGCCCGTTCGCGCAGGGCAGGGCAGGGCGGGGCAGGGTGCGGCGGGCGGTCCCGCGTGACGGGGCCTCGGTAGGGTCGGGGCATGGCGACACTCACGATGGCGGCGGCCCAGTTCGCCCCCGTGGACGACCCGGACGCGAACCTCGACACCGTCCGCGCGGCCGCACGGGACGCAGCGGCGCGCGGTGCGCAGCTGCTCGTCACGCCCGAGTACACCTCGTACTTCACAGCGGACATCGACGACCGCTTCGTCGCGGCAGCGCAGCCGCTCGACGGGCCTTTCGTCACGGGGCTCCGCCAGGTCGCCCGCGAGCACGGTCTGGCACTCGTGGTCGGCATCGCGGAGACCACGGGCCGGACGGACCGGTTCCGGAACACCCTCGTGGCGATCGACCGGACCGGCGAGCTGCGCTGCACGTACCGGAAGGTGCACCTCTACGACGCGTTCGGCTCGCGCGAGTCCGACCGCATCGAGCCCGGCGATCCCGAACAGCTGCCCGTGTTCGACCTGGACGGCGTCCGGATCGGCCTCGAGACCTGCTACGACCTGCGCTTCCCCGAGGTCACCCGTCGTCTGGTCGAGCCCGACTCCGGCGCAGCCGACCTCGTGGTGCTCCCCGCAGAGTGGGTGCGTGGTCCGGGCAAGGAACACCACTGGCGCACGCTGCTGACCGCCCGCGCGATCGAGAACACCACCTGGGTGCTCGGGGTGGGACAGGCGCCGCCCGTCGGGATCGGTGGGTCCGTCCTGCTCGATCCGTCCGGGGTGGCGACGGCTGCGCTGGGAGGCGAACCGGGCCTCCTGGTCGGTGTGGTCGACACCGACGTGACGGACCGGGTCCGGCGCGTCAACCCGTCGCTGTCACTCCGTCGGTACGACGTGACGGTCCGGTCAGGCCGGACGACCCGCCCGACGTGACGGTCCGGTCAGGCCGGACGACCCGCCCGACGTGACGGGTCGCTGAGGCCTGCCAACCGAGCGGCGGCGTCCTCGAGCACGCTGCGACGCTTGCAGAACGCGAACCGCACGAGCGACCGGTACCCGGCGGCGCGCTCGGGGCGGACGAACGCCGACACCGGGACGCCGACGACACCGGCCAGCGCGGGCAGTTCCTGGCAGAACGCTCGAGCGTCCGCGAAGCCGAGCGGCGCGACGTCGGCGATGACGAAGTAGCCGCCGTCCGGGCGCATCACCTCGAGACCGGCGGCACCCAACCCCGCGGCGAGCAACTCGTGCTTGCCGCGCAGGTCGTCCGCGATCCCTGCGAACACGGCGTCCGGCAGCCGCAGTCCGGCGGCGACCGCGGGTTGGAACGGCGCACCGTTGACGTAGGTCAGGAACTGCTTGACCGAGGTGATCGCGTCGACGAGCGCCGGGGGAGCGGTCAGCCAGCCGATCTTCCACCCGGTGGTGCTGAACGTCTTGCCCGCGCTCGACACCGTCACGGTGCGATCGCGGGCTCCGGGCAGCGTCGCGATCGGCACGTGCGGCACCGAGAACGTCAGGTGTTCGTAGACCTCGTCGGTGAGGATGACCGCATCGTGGCGTTCGGCGAGTTCGACGACGGTGCGCAGGACCTCGGTGGGCAGGACCCGTCCGGTCGGGTTGTGCGGTGTGTTCACCAGGACGACGCGCGTGCGGTCGGAGAACGCCGCCCGCAGGGTCGCCTCGTCCGGCAGGAAGTCCGGGGCGGTCAACGGCACGGTCACGTGGTGTCCTCCTGCCAGACCGATCAGTGCTCCGTACGCGTCGTAGAACGGTTCCAAGGTGATCACCTCGTCGCCGGGCTCGACGAGCGCCAGGAGCGTCGCGGCCAGGGCCTCGGTGGCGCCGGCGGTGACCAGGACCTCGCGCTCCGGATCGACCTGCAGCCCGTACCACCGCTGCTGGTGCTCCGCGATCGCCCGACGCAGGTCGGGGGTCCCGCGGCCCGGCGGGTACTGGTTGACGCCGTCGCGGATCGCGCGAACCGCGGCCTCGAGCACCTCGGCGGGGCCGTCCTCGTCCGGGAAGCCCTGTCCGAGGTTGATCGCGCCGGTGCTCGCCGCCAGGGCGCTCATCTCGGCGAAGACGGTCGGCGCCGGGACGCCGTCGGGACCCAGCAGCATCGCTCCCGCCGCTGCGCGCACCCATGGTCCGGACTGCCGCATGTGGTTCCCTCCGACGAGTCGTCACGCTGGACGCACCCAACCTAGTGCGTGGCCGGACGCGGGCCGGGAGTGCGTCCACAGGTGACGCATAAGATCGCCATAGGGCTCTCGCAGCACCGCCAGGACCATCGCCCAGGTGCGTCCGACAGACTGCAGGAGCTTGAAAGGAGCACGTTCAGCATGACCGACACCACGCCCCACGGGCACGGCGACGACCACCGTCCGGACGACACGACCCCCGAGGCCGCCTCCGACGATGTCGCGCAGCAGGCGGGCGACGCTGGAGCGTCGACGCCGAGCGACTCCCACACCGCGTCCGGCCACCGCGCCGACGCCGACCAGACCAACGACGACCACACCGACGTGATCGAGCCCGTGTCGTCGTACCCGACCGAGCAGTTCGGGAACGACCAGCGCACGGACCAGTACACGGCGCCGTACCCGACGACCGATCAGGAGGCTCGCCCCCGCTACGGCGAGTACGCCCAGCCCGCCTCGTCCCCGGCGCCGACGTCGGCGTACGACCAGCAGTCCGGTTCCGGACAGCAGGCCGGCTCCGGCCAAGACCAGACCGGCCAGTACCCGACGAGCCAGTACGGCTCCGCTCAGGACCAGGCCGCCCAGTACCCGACGAGCCAGCACGGCTCGGCCCAGGGGCCGTACGGTCAGGACGGGAACTCCCAGTACGGCCAGGGGCAGACCAGCCAGTACGGCCAGCAGGGTCAGTACGGGCAGCAGAGCCAGTACGGGTCCGGCCAGTACGGCTCGGCCCAGGACAGCCAGTACGGGCAGCAGAGCCAGTACGGATCAGGGCAGTACGGGCAGCAGAGCCAGTACGGCCAGCAGAGCCAGTACGGCCAGGGCCAGGCCCACCAGGGCAGCCAGTACGGGCAGTCCGCTCCGGCACCCACGTCGAGCGTCTTCGGCGACACCGAGGGCTCCGACCAGCGGGCCAACGGCTACTACTTCACCGGCGCGGCCGGCGGGGCAGCCGCCGGCGCAGCAGCGAACGGCTCGACGGCCACGGCGACGGCGACCAAGCCGAAATCCACCCGCAACAAGTACGTCCTGCCGCTCGTCGGCGGACTCATCGTCGGCGCGCTCGTCGGTGGTGCGGCCGGTGGCGGCTGGGTCGCGGCGACGTCGAACGGTGGCGGTACGACGACGAGCTCCTCGGGCTCGAGCGGCGGCGGCAACCTGACGGTCAACGACTACAACTCCGCCACGGTCGTCACCGCGGTCGCGGCGCAGGCCACGCCGTCGGTCGTCACGATCAACGTCTCCGCCTCGCAAGAGGCCGGCACCGGGTCGGGTGTCGTCATGAGCAAGGACGGCTACATCGTCACGAACACGCACGTCGTCACGCTCGACGGCGACAGCTCGAGCGGCACGATCCAGGTCACGACGTCCGACGGCAAGATCTACCCGGGCAAGCTCGTCGGCACGGACCCGACGGTCGACCTGGCGGTCATCAAGATCGACGCGACCGACATGAAGCCGATGACCTTCGCCGACTCGTCGAAGCTCAACGTCGGCGACACGGCCGTGGCGATCGGTGCACCGCTCGGGCTGTCGAACACCGTCACCGACGGCATCGTCTCGACGCTCAACCGCAGCATCCAGGTCACGTCGAGCGCGCCGAACTCGGGCGGCGACTCCAACGAGGGCCAGGGTAACAACGGCAGCGGTCCGTTCGACTTCTGGGGCAACGGCGACAACGGTTCGAGCTCCGGCACCAGTGCGACGGTGTCGCTGCCGGTCATCCAGACCGACGCGTCGATCAACCCGGGCAACTCCGGCGGTGCGCTGCTGGACTCCAAGGGCAAGCTGATCGGCATCAACGTCGCGATCGCCAGCGCGGGCAGCAGCTCCGAGTCGTCGGGCTCGCAGTCCGGCAGCATCGGCGTCGGGTTCTCGATCCCCGCCAACCTGGTCAAGCGTGTCGCGAACGAGATCATCGACAACGGTTCGGCCACGCACGGCCTGCTCGGGGCGACGGTCGGCGACGCCAACGAGGACGCCAAGGCCACGCAGATGGGTGCGCTCATCAAGTCCGTCTCGTCGGGCGGCGCGGCAGCGGGTGCCGGTCTGCAGAAGGGCGACGTGGTCACCAAGATCGGTGACGCGACCGTGTCGGACGCGACCGACCTGACCGCGCAGGTCCGGTACTTCGCTGGCGGCGCGAAGACCGAGATCACCTACATCCGCAACGGGCAGTCCCGCACGGCGGACGTGACCCTCGGGACGTACGACAGCAAGAGCTGACGCGGCCACGCACCAGACAGGAGGCCCTGTACCAGCTGGTACCGGGCCTCCTGTCCGTCCCGGGGTGCGCCGACGGCGCCCAGTGCGGCGGCAGGTCCGCGTCTCGCCCGCTTGATAGGCTGCGAGTCGCTCACCGCCAGGACCCCGAGGAACGCATGCAGACACACGGACAGCCCTTGCCGGGCGTGTCGTACGTCATGCCCGTGCTGAACGAGGTCACCGAGGTCCGTGCCGCCGTCGCCAGTCTGCTCGAGCAGGACTACGCCGGGCCGTTCGAGGTGGTGCTCGCGCTCGGGCCCTCGATCGACGGCACCAACGAGCTCGTCGCCGAGATGAGCGCGGCCGACCCGCGCATCCGTGCCGTCGAGAACGTCGTCGGGTCCACGCCCGCCGGGCTCAACGTCGCGATCCGGGCATCGACGCACCCCGTCGTGGTGCGGGTGGACGCCCACTCGGTCCTGCCGCCGGACTACACGCGCATCGCCGTCCGCACACTGCAGGAGTCCGGCGCCGACAACGTCGGCGGGATCATGCGCGCCGAGGGACGCAGCCCGTTCGAGAAGGCCGTCGCCCTGGCGTACGGCAGCCGCGTGGGTCTCGGTGGCACACCGCACCACGTCGGCGGCCAGGCGGGGCCGGCCGAGACCGCGTACCTCGGGGTGTTCCGTCGCGATCGGTTGTTCGCCGTCGGACTGTTCGACGAGGGGATCAAGCGCGGCCAGGACTGGGAGCTCAACCGGCGTCTGCGCTCGACCGGCGGCACGGTGTGGTTCACCCCCGAGCTGGTCGTGACGTACCGGCCCCGGCCCAGCCTGCGGCGTCTGGTCCGCCAGTTCGTCGCGACGGGGTTGTGGCGTGGTGAGCTCGCGCGCCGGTTCCCCGCGAACAACGGTCTGCGGTACTTCGTGCCGCCGGCGATGGTGGCGGGGCTCGGGCTGGGACTCGTCGCCGGGATCGTCGGTGTCGTCGGCGCGCTCGTCGGCAGCGGGGCCGCCTGGGCGATGCTCGGCTTCGTCGTCCCCGCCGTCTACCTGGTGTTCGTCGTCGTCGGTGGCCTGGTGGTCGCCCGACGCTCGGACCTGCCCACTCGCGCATGGCTGCTCGTCGTGCTGCCCTGCATCCACATCGGTTGGGGGGTCGGGTTCATCGTCGGGTTCCTGACACGGACCTCTGAGCTGACGACCCACACCGGACGGTGACGCCCTTGCCCGAGCCCCAGTACGAGTCGGCCCCAGACAGGCGCGGCTACTCCCACCCGTCGTCGATCGCCGAGCTGCGGGCGGTCGCCCAGCCCGACGAGGTCCGGTCGCGCGCGAACGCCGAGCACTGGACGGCGTCGCTGTACCTGCGCGACGTCTCGCCGTACCTGACGTGGGTGCTGCTGAAGACCCGGGTGAGCGCGAACCAGGTCACCGGCCTGATGATCCTGGTGGGGTGGTCGGTCGCCGCGGCGCTGCTGATCCCGGGGATCTGGGGTGCGGCCCTGGCACTCGTGCTGGGCCAGCTGCAGATGCTCGTCGACTGCTCGGACGGCGAGGTCGCCCGGTGGCGTGGCACGCGGTCGCCGGCCGGGGTGTTCCTGGACAAGGTCGGGCACTACACGACCGAGGGGCTGATCCCGATCGCGCTCGGCGTCCGTGCAGCGACGTGGCCGATCCACGGTGCGGACTGGATGTGGACCACGATCGGGTGTGCGCTCGGCCTGGTGATCGTGCTCAACAAGGCGCTCAACGACATGGTGCACGTGGCCCGGGCGAACTCGGGCCTCGAGAAGCTGGTCGACCGCCGCGATGCCTCGACGGCACCGTCCGGCCGTCGTCTGGCGTCGTTGCGGCGGGTTGCGCGCTTCCTGCCGTTCCACCGGCTGTACCACTCGGTCGAGCTGTCGATGCTGGCCTTCGTGTTCGCGGTGATCGGTCTGGTGGCCGGTCATCCGCTGGTCGACCGGGTCCTGGTCGGAGCGCTCCTGCCGCTGGCGGTCCTGGCGACGGCGGGGCACTTCGTGGCGATCATGGCGTCGAAGCGGGTGCGTGCGTGACGCCCGGTACGACGCGTCGGCACGCGGTGCCGCATCGTGACCACCCGCGGGTGGCCGTGGTGAGCCTGTCGCAGGGGACGCGTCCGGACGACCTGCGCCGGGGGCTCGAGAGCGTGCTCGCGCAACAGGGCGTCGAGCTCGACGTCGTGTGCGTCGGCAACGGCTGGGAACCGACCGGCCTGCCCGACGGCGTCCGGACCCTGGCGTTGCCCGAGAACGTGGGGATCCCCGCTGGTCGGAACGCCGGTGCCGACGTGGTCGACGGCGACTACGTGTTCTTCCTGGACGACGACGCGTCCGTGCCGTCCGAGACGTTCCTGCGGGACGCGATCGCACGCTTTGCCGCCGACCCGTCGCTCGGCTTGCTGCAGCCGCGGGTGGTCGACCCATCAGGCGCTGCCAACCCGTTGCGCTGGGTGCCGCGGATCCGCAAGGGCGACCCGGCCGAGTCGTCGGCGGTGTTCTCGGTGTGGGAGGGCGCCGTCGTCCTGCCGATGGACGTGTACCGCGCCGTGGGGGGCTGGGGAGCACCGTACTTCTACGCGCACGAGGGCATCGAGCTGGCCTGGCGCGTGTGGGACGCCGGACGTCGGGCCTGGTACGACGGCGACCTGGTCGCGCACCACCCGGCCATCGACCCCGCCCGGCACGCCGAGTACGTCCGGCTGAACGCCCGGAACCGAGTGTGGCTGGCACGCCGGAACCTGCCCGTGGCGCTGCGCCCCCTGTACGTCGGCTCGTGGGCCGCTATCCAGACCCTGCGGTGGTGGCGTCGTCCCCGGCAGCTGCGGGTGTGGTTCGCCGGTGTCCGCGAGGGCTGGACGTCCGACTGCGGCGCCGCGCGCACGATGGGGTGGCTGACGATCGGCCGGATGACCCTGGCCGGGCGCCCGCCCGTCGTCTGACCCAGACCGAACGAGAGAGATCCGAGCATGCCGAGCCTGCGCGACGCCCGAACGGCCCTGCGGCTGGTGCAGCGCCTGTTGACCGCACGTGGCAACCGGCGCGACCTGGCCCGGCGCCTGGCGACCGAGCGCCCGCTGGTGCCGGGCACCGTCGAGGTCGCCGTGTACTTCGCCGACGGCCCCGTGAACATGTACCAGGTGCGGCAGTGGTACGCGCCGCTGGCCGAGTTGGCACGGACCCACCCCGTCGCGATCATCTCGCGCAACCCCGGCACCATGCTGACCCTGCTCGACGAGGCCCCCGTGCCCGCGGTGTACGCCCGGCAGGTGGTCGACCTGGAGCGGTTCGTCGACGAGCAGGCGCCGAAGCTGGTGCTGTACGTCAACCAGAACGCCCGCAACTTCCAGATGATGCGGTACGGACGGATGTGGCACGTCTTCGTCAACCACGGCGAGAGCGACAAGATGTACATGACGACCAACCAGTTCAAGGCGTACGACTACGCCCTGATCGCCGGGGACGCCGCTCGTGACCGCCTGGCCGAGGCGCTGTGGGACTACGACCTGGACCGGCGGGCGATCGCCATCGGACGCCCCCAGGCGGACCACTTCGCCGGGGAGCCGCCGTACCCGTCCGACGACCGCACGGTGGTGCTGTACGCGCCGACGTGGGAGGGCGACCGCGCCGCCGCTGCCTACGGGTCGATCCAGAGCCACGGCACGACCATCGCGGAGCGCGTGCTGGCATCGCCCCGACACCGTCTGGTGTACCGGCCACACCCGCGCAGCGGCGTCACCGATGCCGGGTACCGCGCGGCGCACGAACGGATCGTCGCGGCCATCGCGGCCGCCAACGCTGCCGACGCGAGCGCCCACCACGTGTACGACGACGGGCCGGGCATGGGGTGGCAGCTCGCCGACGCCGACGTGGCGATCACCGACATCAGCGCGATGATCTACGACCGGCTGGCCGTCGGCAAGCCACTGATCGTCACCCGCCCGGCAGCCGCCGAGGCCGACGTCGACGAGCGCGGGTACCTGGCCGCCGCGAACTGGCTGCGGGCCGAGGACGCCGGCGACGTGATCGGCCGTGTGGACGCCGCGGCGCACGACGAGGCCGAGCTCGCGGAGCTGCGGCGCTGGGTCACGCGGTACTTCGGCGACACCACGCCCGGGGTGGCGACCGCGCGGTTCCATGCCGCGGTCGAGCGGCTGGTCGCACGCTGGCACGAGGTCGACCGTGCCCACGGCGGCCGCTGAGGGGCCCTGGTTCACGGCGCGAGCCCCGGGCCGACCAGGGACATCCGCCAGACGTACTCGGAGCGGTCCGGTCGGCGCCACCGGACGATGACCACGCCGGTCTCGTCCGGGGCGACGCCGAACACCGCGATCCCGATGCTGCGGCCCGGGTCGAGACGACGGACGACGAGGGGCGGGCAGTAGCCCGTTCCGAGGTGGGTGAGGCTCAGGCCGTCGACGGGCTCGTCCCCCATGTTGACGAGGTCGTACCGGTGCGGGGCCTGGCTGCGGTCGACGGCGAACGGGACACGGTAGGCGGTTGGTGCTGGGTGCATGGGGGACACGGTAGGGGGAGGGTCCGACGCTGGGGGCCGGGGATCCCTCGGTGGCGCGTGGCCTGTGGAGCGAGGTGCGGTGGGGCGGGTTGTGGAGGGGAGGGGAACCCGTCCGCGGGCTCAGACCGCGTAGTCGGCGGCGTACTGCGCGAGCGCCTGGTCGACGGTGCCGTCGAGCTGCAGCCGGCCCTTGTCGAGGTACAGGCCGCGGTCACAGAAGCGTCGGATGTCCTTGTCGCTGTGGGAGACGAAGAACAGAGTCCGTCCGCCGGCGAGCAGCTGCTCGATGCGCTTGTAGCACTTCTCGCGGAAGGCCTTGTCGCCGACCGCCAGGACCTCGTCGACCAGGATGACGGGTTCGTCGAGGCGGGAGATGACCGAGAAGGCGATGCGGACCTTCATGCCGCTCGACAGGTGCTTGTAGGGAGTGTCCACGAAGTCGCCGATCTCGGCGAAGTCGATGATCTCGTCGAAGTCGTCGCGGATCTCGGTCCGGGACATGCCGTGCAGGCCGGCCGTCAGGTAGACGTTGTCGCGCACCGTGAGGTCGCCGACGAACCCACCCGTGATCTCGATGAGCGGTGCGACGCCGGCCCCGACCCGGACACGACCCTCGTCCGGCAGCATCACCTGCGCCACGAGCTTGAGCAGGGTCGACTTGCCCTGCCCGTTGCGGCCGACGACACCGATCGCCTCGCCCGGACGCACGTCGAACGAGACGTGGCGCAGGGCCCAGAACTCGTCGCCGCGCTGCCGGCGGTTGCTCCCCGCGAACAGGTCCTTGAAGTTCCGCGCGGCCTTGCGGTTGCGCTTGAACCGGATGCCGGCGTCGGTGACCGAGATGACCGGCGCGACGGTCTTGGCCTCGTCAGGTGCCTGGGTCGAGGTCATCACAGCTCCTTGAGGACGCGGTGCTCGCTGCGACGGAACACCGCGAGACCGATGGCGACGACCACCGCGGTCGTGACCGCCGACGCCAGGACCTCGCTCCAGTCGAGCTGGCTGGGGAAGAACGCCGCGCGGTAGATGCCGAAGATGCCGGTGAGGGGGTTGATCGCCGCCAGGTCGTGCAGGACCCGGGGGAGCGCGTGCGTGCCGTAGATGATGGGCGAGGCGTAGAAGGCGAACCGGAGCAGCAGCTTCACCGCACGCTCGAGGTCGCGGAAGAACACAACGAGCGGGGCCACGATCAGGCCGATGCCGTAGACCAGCGCCGCCTGCAGCAGGATCGCGAGCGGCCAGAGGACGACCTGCCAGTGCAGGTGCGCACCCGTCGCGATGACGAACACCGCGAGCACGGGGATGCTCAGCAGGAACTCGATGCCCTTGGACGCGTCGATCCGGAGCACCCAGATGCTGCGGGGGATCGTCGTCGAGCGGATCAGCTTGGACTCGGAGATGAACGCGCGGGTGGAGTCGGACACGGCCCCCGTGAACCACATCCACGGCAGCAGCGCCGACAGCAGGAACACGATGTAGGGCTCTTCGCCCACGGACCCGCGGTGGAACACCTGCGTGAAGACGAACCAGTAGATCCCCGACATGACGAGGGGATCGAGGATCGACCACACGTAGCCGAGCGCCGAGGTGGAGTACCGGACGCGCAGGTCGCGCTTGGTGAGCAGCCAGAGCGCATGACGATAGCGCCGAGTCGCACTGCGGGCCGTTGCCGGGGCAACGACCGGCGGCGCGGTCGTCGCACTCGATGTCGTCATGGGGTCCTTCCGGCTGGGATCACCGAGAGGATGCCAGTCGCTCAGGCGAACAGGTTGTTCGCGCGCTCGAGGTCCTCGGCGAAGTCGATCTCGACCGCGTACAGGTCGGAGATGTCGATCGGCGTCCAGCGTAGACCGTCTTCAGCGATGGCTGCCTCGATGCCGCCCTCGAAGTACTCCTGGTCGTCGACCCGGCCGAGCTGGTGGATGAGCGCCTGCTTGTCGGCGGCGGAGACGTAGTTGATGCCCACCGCTTCGCCCAGACCGCCCACGACCTGCTTGGACAGCTTGTGGATGCAGCCTTCGGCGTCGACCGTGTACTTGACTTCTTCGTCGGACACCTTCTCGGTGTTGACGCTGACGAACGAGCGGTCCTGGTCCATCATGTCGGCCGCGCGGACGAGGGCCCGCGGGTCGAAGACGACGTCGCCGTTCATCCAGAGGACGCCGCCCTTGCCCGTGGCCTTGAGCGCACGGAGCAGGCTCTTCGAGGTGTTGGTGGAGTCGTAGGACTCGTTGTAGACGAAGGCGGCTTCGGGGAAGGCCTCGACGATGTACTCGGACTTGTAGCCGACGACGACCGTCACCTTGGCGCTCGAACCGAACGCGGCGCGGATGTTGTCGAACTGCTGCTGCATGATGGAGCGGCCGTCACTGAGTTCGGTGAGCGGCTTCGGCAGGCTGCGCCCGAGGCGGCTGCCCATCCCCGCTGCGAGGATGACGATCTGCGTGGTCATGCTGGTCCCTTCGGGTGTCTGCCCGCGCGCCGTTGGGCACAGGCAGGCCTTCTCGAGTGTGCTCCGGTCAGGTGCGAACGAGCCGTGAGCCGCGCCCGGCCGTCGTCGACGGGGCAGCGATCCGCGACCCCGCAGGCATCCGGGGCAGGTTTCCAAGTGGTGAACACTCCGTCGTGTCCTCGTGAATGATACGGAAAGTCCCCCCGTCGGGGTACGTCCTGAACGGGTTCGTAGTCATTTCGTGACCCTGGGGATCCGCCCACCCCGACGCGTCCGGCGCATTGGTACGGTGGGGCCGTGGCGGCTGCAGCAGGGGATGAGAACGACGTGTACGCGACGTCCGACGCGGCCTGGCTCACCGAGACGACCGAGTTCGACGGCGACGACGCCGTGGACGACGACAACGCAGACACGGGGGACAGGGATGCGGACGATCGCCCTGCACAGGACGGCATGACGGACGACACCGCGACGGACACCCGCGTCGCCGACGACGTCCGGACGGACGGCACGGGCGGCGCTGCACGCACCGGCACGGGCCCGGGTGCCGGGCAGCGCACCGGCAAGAAGGGCCGCGCGACACGCCCGCAGGGCGCCGCGGCGTCGAAGTCGGGCCGGACCGGCGTGGTGGACCGGACCGAGGGGCGGGCGGAGGGGGTCGACGCGACCGCCACCGAGCCTCCCGTCCGGAACGACGCAGCCGACGCGCCAGGCGCCGGGCAGACCGCGCCGGCCGCCGGGCAGACCGCGCCGGCGAAGAAGCGCGCACCGCGGCCGACCGCGACGAAACGCGCCACGGCCGCCGCTCCGGCACCGCAGCAGCCCGTGGTGCTCCGTGCTGCCGGCCTGGTCAAGCGGTACGGCAAGACGATCGCCGCGGACGAGGTCGACCTCGAGATCCGCCAGGGATCGATCTTCGGGGTCGTCGGACCCAACGGCGCGGGCAAGACCACGACACTGTCGATGCTCACCGGTCTGCTGCGTCCCGACGCCGGCACCGCGACCGTGCTCGACCACGACGTGTGGGCCGACCCGGCCGCGGCGAAACGGAGCATGGGCGTGCTGCCCGACCGGCTCCGTCTGTTCGACCGTCTGACCGGTGCGCAGCTGCTGTTCTACTCGGCGACGCTGCGCGGGCTCGACGGCAAGACCGCCCGAGCGCGGAGCGCCGACCTGGCCGAGGCCTTCGGGCTCGGCGACGCACTCGGTCGTCAGGTCGCCGACTACTCCGTCGGGATGGCGAAGAAGATCGCCCTGGCCGCGACCCTCATCCACTCCCCGCGCGTGCTCGTGCTCGACGAGCCGTTCGAGTCGGTCGACCCGGTCAGCTCGGCGACGATCGTCGAGATCCTGCGCCGCTACACCCAGGGCGGCGGCACCGTCGTCCTGTCGAGCCACTCGATGGAACTCGTCCAGCGCACGTGCGACTCGGTCGCCGTGATCGTCGGCGGCAAGGTGCTCGCGTCGGGCACCATGGCGCAGGTGCGTGGCCGGAAGAGCCTCGAGGACAAGTTCGTCGAGCTCGCGGGTGGCCGCGTCGTCGCAGAGAGCATGGAATGGTTGCACAGCTTCTCCGGCTGAGGGCCGACCTGCTGGCGGGCGAGGTCCGGGGGAGTGCGCGTCGCTCGGTCCTGGTCGTCGTCGGCAGCCTCGCCGGACTCGCCGCCGCCGTGCTCGTCGCCATGGCGGTCACCGCCCTGCGCACGGCCGACCCCGAGGTCGCCCGGACCGTCGTCGTGCCCGTCGGCACGCTGGTGATGGTCGGGTTCACGATCATCCCGCTCGCCGTCGGCGGCGCGGACCAGTTCGACCCGCGACGGTTCGCCGTGTTCGGCGTCACCCGACGCGACCTGGCCGTGGGACTCGGCGTGGCCGGACTGGTCGGCGTGCCGATCGTGTCCGTGGCGATCGTCGCGGTCGCCCAGTCCGTGACCTGGATGCGGGACGCCGGCAGCGGGGTCCTCGGGGTCGTCGCAGCCGTGCTCGTCGTCGCGACCGCCGCCCTGCTGGTGCGGGTCGGGTGTGCACTGGGAGCGTGGCTCTTCGGCGGGCACCGTCCGACACGCGACGCCGGCTGGTTGGTGACGCTCGTGGTCGTGGTCCTGGCGATCCCGACCGTGTCGCTGCTGCTGCGCGTCGACTGGGTCGACCCGCGCAGCACCGAACTCGACCGGATCGCCGACATCGCCGGGTGGACCCCGTGGGGAGCCGCGTGGGCCGTGCCCGCTGCGGCCGCCGTCGGCGACACCGGCGGAGCCGTCGTCGAGCTCCTGATCGCGCTGGCGGTCCTCGGCCTGCTGGCCTGGGCCTGGTGGGCGCTCGTCGGGCACCTGCTCGTCACGGTCGACGACCGTGCGTCGGTCCGGAGCTACCGGACCCTGGGGTGGTTCGACCGGCTCGGGGCGACCCCGGTCGGTGCCGTCGCCGCCCGTGCGTTGACCTACTGGGGCCGTGACCCGCGGTACCGCACCTCGTACCTGATCCTGCTCTTCGTGCCGATCGTCGTCGTGCCGCTCGGCGTCGCCGGCATGCCCTGGCACTGGACCGCGCTCATCCCGCTGCCGCTGATGGCCGTCATCGCGGGGTTCCTGCCGCACAACGACGTCGCGTACGACAACACCGCGGTGTGGTTGCACGTGGCTTCGGGGGCACCCGGCTGGAGCGACCGGCTGGGCCGGCTGACGCCCGTGATCGTCGTCGGGGTGCCGGTGATCGTCGCGGGCAGCGGGGTGTCCGCCTGGCTCTTCGGCGACGCCGCGGCCTTCCCGGTGCTGATCGGCGTGTGCGTCGGGGCGCTGTTCGCGGGCCTCGGGATCTCGAGTGTCGTGTCCGTGGCACTGCCCTACCCGACGGTGCGACCGGGCGACCGGGCGTTCCAGCAGCCGCAGGCCGCCGGCGTGGTGTCGACCGTGTCGCAGTCGGTCACGATCATCGGGATCCTGGTGTTCTCGGTCCCCGCGGGGTGGCTCGCGGTGCTGGCCTTCGCGGACAGTGCGGCGACGTGGGCGATGCTGACGTTGCTCGTCGGTGCCGGCGTCGGCGTCGTGGTGCTCGGGCTCGGTGTCGTGGTGGGCGGCAAGCTGTTCGACCGGCACGGCCCGGACCTGCTCGCAGCGGCGCAGCGCAACTGACGCCGCGGAGCAGCGGCGCAGCGCAACTGACCGCGGACGGACGTACCCTGGTCCCATGAGCATGACGGAACCCGGTGGCGGCGGACTCGACGTGATGGACCGCGAGCTCGAGAAGCTCCTCGAGGAAGAGGCGATCGAGCCCGGCGACCACGAGCGCTTCTCGCACTACGTCAAGAAGGACAAGATCCTGCAGTCGGCCCTGAGCGGCAAGCCCGTCAAGGCCCTGTGCGGCAAGAAGTGGATCCCGGGCCGCGACCCGGAGAAGTTCCCGGTCTGCCCGGACTGCAAGGCCATCTACGAGAAGATGCAGGCCGAGTAGCTCACACGATCAGCGTCGGGATCGCGGGGTCGCCCCGACCGATCCGTGCCGCGTCGACCGGCAGCTCGGCCTTGGCGTTGGCGTGGTGTGCCCGCGCCGCCTCGACCCCGTGACTGCCGAGGAACGCCGGGTCGACCTCGCCGTGGGTCACGACGGGCACGAGCAGCGGACGCTCGTCCGGACCGGCGGACGTGCCCGGGGTGCGGACGACCTCGGCCGTCGCGATGCCGTTGCGCAGGCGCCGCCCGGCCTCCTTGCGCCCGCCGATCGACGCCTTGTCGGCGGACTTCTTGGCCACGGAC
Source organism: Microbacterium sp. M1A1_1b (assembly GCF_053345565.1). NCBI lineage: Bacteria > Bacillati > Actinomycetota > Actinomycetes > Micrococcales > Microbacteriaceae > Microbacterium > Microbacterium sp. M1A1_1b. The sequence goes on along the minus strand of NZ_JBKFAJ010000005.1, from coordinate 49,614 downwards.
ACCCATTCGCCGGCCGGCGACTGATGCGCGACGAGCTTGAAGACCATCCCGGCAGCGGGGTGCCCGGACCCGGACACGACCGAGGTCCCGACGCCGTACGAGTCGACCGGGGCGGCACGGAGCGCGGCGATCGTGTACTCGTCCAGGTCGTTCGTGACGGTGATCTTCGTGCTCGTCGCGCCGAGCCGGTCGAGCTGCGCGCGGACCGACGCCACGACGGACGGCAGGTCGCCGCTGTCGATGCGGACGGCACCCAACCGACCGGATGTCAGCCGGACCGCGGTGTCGACGGCCGCCTCGATGTCGTAGGTGTCGACGAGCAGCGTCGTGCCGTCACCGAGGGCGTCGAGCTGGGAGCGGAACGCCGCTTCTTCCGAGTCGTGCAGCAGGGTGAACGCGTGCGCGGCGGTGCCCATCGTCGGGATGCCCCACGTGCGGCCGGCCTCGAGGTTGCTCGTCGCGTTGAACCCGGCGATGTACGCAGCGCGGGCCGCGGCGACCGCGTTCCACTCGCCGGTGCGCCGAGAGCCCATCTCGGCGATCGGGCGGTGGTCGGCGGCGGACACCATGCGCGCTGCTGCCGAGGCGATCGCCGAGTCGGCGTTGAAGACCGACAGGGCCAGGGTCTCGAGCAGGACGGCCTCGGCGAACGTGCCCTCGATCTGCAGCACGGGGGAGTTCGGGAAGAACACCTCGCCCTCGCGGTACGCCCGGACGTCCCCGGTGAAGCGGTACCCGGCCAGCCAGTCCGCGGTACCGGCATCCACGACACCGCGGTCGCGCAGGAACCCGATCTCGTCGTCGCCGAACCGGAAGTCCCCGAGTGCGGTGAGGAACCGCCCGAGGCCGGCCGCCACGCCGTAGCGACGCCCGTCCGGTAGCCGTCGCGCGAAGACCTCGAACACGCAGCGCCGGTCGGCGGTGCCGTCCTTCAGGGCCGCATCGACCATGGTGAGTTCGTACTGGTCCGTCAGGAGCGCGCTGGTCACCCCATCGACACTAGTCAGGACCTGCGGCTGGAGGCCCGGGTGGCGTCCGGCACGTCGGCCCGCGTCGGTACGCTGGTGCCGTGACGGATGCACCGATCGGAGTCTTCGACAGCGGCGTCGGTGGCCTGACGGTCGCCCGGGCCATCATCGACCAGCTCCCGCGCGAGAGCATCCGCTACGTCGGCGACACGCTGCACTCGCCCTACGGCCCGAAGCCCATCGCGGACGTCCGCCGGTACGCCCTGCAGGTGATGGACGACCTGGTCGACCAGGGCGTCAAGGCCCTGGTCATCGCGTGCAACACGGCGTCGTCCGCGGTCCTGCGCGACGCCCGCGAACGGTACGAGCAGGCGTACGGCATCCCCGTCGTCGAGGTCATCCAGCCCGCGGCCCGCGCGGCCGTCAAACAGACCAGGACCGGTCGGGTCGGCGTGATCGGCACGGTCGGCACCATCGCCTCGCGGTCGTACGAGGACGCCTTCGCCGTGGCGGCTGACGTCACCCTGACGCTGGCGGCCTGCCCGCGCTTCGTCGAGTTCGTCGAGGCCGGGGACACGTCGTCGCCGGAGCTCCGCCGGGTCGCGGCCGGGTACCTCGAGCCGATCCGTGCGGCGGACGTCGACACGCTGGTGCTCGGCTGCACGCACTACCCGTTGATGTCCGCGGCGATCCAGTACGTCATGGGTCCCGACGTCACACTGGTGTCGAGCGCCGAGGAGACCGCCAGCGACGTCTACCGTCGCCTGGTCGAGCACGGGCTCGAGCGCACCACCACCGAACCCCCCACCTACGCGTTCGAGGCCACCGGCGCCGACGAGACCGGGTTCCTCCGGCTCGCCCGCCGGTTCCTCGGCCCCGAGATCGTCCGTGTCGGTCACCTCGAGACCGGCGCGATCACCCTGCCCCACCCCGGAAGGACACCATGACCCGCATCGACGGCCGTCAGACCACCGAGCACCGCCCCGTCACGATCGAACGCGGCTGGAGCGCCCAGGCCGAGGGCAGCGCGCTCATCTCGTTCGGCAACACGAAGGTGCTGTGCACCGCGTCGTTCACGAACGGCGTCCCGCGCTGGATGGCCGGCAAGGGCTCGGGCTGGGTCACCGCCGAGTACTCGATGCTGCCGCGCTCCACCAACGAGCGGATGCAGCGCGAGTCCATCAAGGGCAAGGTCGGCGGGCGCACGCACGAGATCTCCCGCCTGATCGGGCGCTCGCTGCGTGCCGTCGTCGACATGAAGGGCCTGGGCGAGAACACCCTGGTGCTGGACTGCGACGTGCTGCAGGCCGACGGTGGCACCCGCACGGCGTCGATCACGGGCGCCTACGTCGCGATGGTCGACGCGATCGAGTGGGGCCGCGACAAGGGCTTCATCGCGAAGAAGGCGACGCCGCTCACCGACAGCGTGCAGGCCGTCTCGGTCGGCATCGTCAAGGGCGAGCCGATGCTCGACCTGGCGTACACCGAGGACTCGGCGGCCGACACCGACATGAACATCGTCACGACCGGCTCCGGCAAGTTCATCGAGGTGCAGGGCACCGCCGAGCACGCGCCGTTCGACCGCGACGAGCTGAACGTGCTGCTCGACCTGGGCCTGGCGGGCAACGCGTCGCTCGCGGCGATCCAGAAGACCGCACTGGGACTCGCGTGACCAGCCGCTCGGTGGTGCTGGCCACCCACAACCAGGGCAAGGTGGTCGAGCTGCGCGAGATCCTGGGCGGGGCACTCGGCGACGGTGTCGCGCTGCAGGCCTACGACGGCCCCGAGCCGGTCGAGGACGGCGACACCTACGCCGCGAACGCGCTGATCAAGGCCCGCGCGGCCGTGGCCCACACCGGGTTGCCGGCCCTGGCGGACGACTCCGGCATCGCGGTCGACGCGCTCGGTGGCGCGCCGGGCATCCACTCGGCGCGGTACGCCGGCACCCGGGTGGACGCGGACAACATCGATCTGCTGCTGCAGAACCTGCAGGGCGTCGTGGAACGGACCGCGGCGTTCGTCTGTGCGGCCGCGTTCGTGACACCCGACGGGGTCGAGCACGTGGTCGAGGCGGTGTGGAACGGCGAGGTGCTGACCGAGCGCCGCGGTGACGGCGGACACGGGTACGACCCGGTGTTCCAGCCGGACGACGCGGACCGGTCGTCGGCCGAGCTCACCCGTGCCGAGAAGAACGCCCTGAGCCACCGGGCCAAGGCCTTCCGGGGCATCGCACCGATCGTGCGGGAGTGGTTCGCCACCACGGCGGGCTGACCCGACCGGGGGCACGCGTCAGTCGACGGTGGGCTGGCCGTGCTCCTGCTGGTCCTTCTTCGCCTTGCGCGCATTGCGGATGTAGGTCAGCGCCATGGGCACGACCGTCACGACGACCGCGGCGAGCAGGATGACGTCGATGTACTCGCGGACGATGTGGGCGACGAACGGGATGTAGCCCAGGAAGTAGCCGAGGAACGTGACGCCGAGACCCCAGATGAGCGCGCCGATGGCGTTGAACAGCGAGTACTTCTTGTAGTCCATCCGGCCGACGCCGGCGGCGATCGGCAGGAACGTGCGGACGACCGGCACGAAGCGGGCCAGGATCACCGCGAGCGGGCCGAATCGGTGGAAGAACGCGTTGGTCCGGTCGACGTTGGCCTTGGAGAACAGACCGCTCTCGCGGCGCTCGAAGATCGGCGGACCGGCCTTCTTGCCGATGTAGTAGCCGAGTTCGCCACCCAGGAACGCGGCGGCGGCGATCATCAGCGCGGCGACCCAGATCGGGATGCCGCCGATGGCGCCACCGCGGTCGAAGGCGAACAGGCCGGTGATCACGAGCAGGCTGTCACCGGGGAAGATGAACCCGATCAGCAGACCGGTCTCGGCGAAGATGATGGCGCACACGACGAGCACGGCGACGGCCCCGAAGTGGTCGAGGATGTACTGCGGATCCAGCCAGGGGATCAGGGCGAGTGCGACGGAGTGCATGCTTCTTCCGGTCGTGCTGGTGCGGAGGCAGGAGGCCTCCTGCAGGACGAGGGTACCGTGCAGCCCTCCGGGGTCCGTCCGCCGGGGTGATGAGATGTGCGTCGGGCCGTCACCGGTGCGGAAGGAGGGACTCGAACCCTCACGCCTGGGGCACAGGAACCTAAATCCTGCGTGTCTACCGATTCCACCACTCCCGCGAGCACCGACAGCGTACCCGGCCACGTCGGAGCCGGACCCGCGGGGCGGCGGTGACTCGGGCCTCCCGTCCGACGTGCCGGGCAGGTGCGCGCGTCAGCGCAGCTGGCGGGGCAGGTACCGCGGCACGTACCGCAGCAGCAGTCCCGCGCCGACCAGGCCCAGTACGCCCATCACGCCGCTGGCGACGGCGATCGAGGCGACGGCCGTGATGCCCGATATGACGAGCGGAGCGGCTGCCTGCCCGAAGTCGCCCGTGAAGCGCCACGCACCCAGGAACGGCGCCGGGGCGTCGCGGGGTGCCAGGTCGGCGCCGAGGGTCATCAGGATGCCCGACCCCACGCCGTTCGCCAGCGACATCCCGATCGCGATGCCGACGAACCAGCCGACGCGGGAGTCGAGGTGGCCGCTCCACGCCAGCAGGAAGTAGCTGACGCTCAGGCCGAGCATGCACGGCAGGGCGCTGGCGAGCCGCCCCCAGCGGTCCATGATCTGCCCGCTCGTGTAGAAGAGCGCGAAGTCGACCGCCCCGGCGATGCCGATCACCAGGGCCGCGGTGGCGTCGTCGAGTCCGACGCCGACGGCCCAGAGCGGCAGGATGACCTGGCGCCCGGCCCGCATCGCGCCGATGAGCGCGGCCCCGCTGCCCATCCGGAACAGCACCCGGTGGTGCTGCCGCAGCGTCCGGAACAGGCCGTGCGACTCCTGCTGCACCAGGATCGCGCCGGTGTCCGTCGCGTCACCGGCCGGGGTGGCGCCGTCCGGACGGGAGGCCCGGCTCGGCCACCGCAGTCCGCGCACGCCCGTCGCGGGGTCGCGGATGACCAGCAGCGTCACCGCCGCTGCCAGGCAGCACACGATGTGGATCCAGAAGGCGCTCTGCGTGGTGCCGGTCAGGTGGACCACCCCGGCGGCGAGGAACGGGCCGACGAAGTAGCCGAAGCGGAAGACGCCGCCCAGGCTGGACAGCGCGCGGGCCCGGATCTGGATCGGGATCGCGGTGGTCATGTACGCGTGCCGCGCGAGCGCGAACACCGCGGTCGAGATCCCCACCAGGAAGACGCCGACCGCCAGCACGACGGGGTTCGGGGCGACCGTGCACACGACCAGCCCGACGATCGACACCAGGGCCGCGCCGATCATCGCGTTGCGCTCGCCGATCCGGGCGACCACGACCCCGGACGGCACGTCGCCGATGAGCTCGCCGACCAGGATGAGCGACGCGACGAAGCCCGCGATGGCCAGCGTCGCACCGAGCGAGGTCGCCGCGATCGGGATGATCGGGATGATCGCGCCCTCGCCGATGGCGAACAGCGCGGCGGGCAGGAAGCCGGACAGCAGGACGCCGCGGAAGTCGAAGGCGTCGTGGCTGCTGGTGGTCATCGCCCGACCAACGCTACGCCCGGCGCGGGAGTTACCCTGGACACATGCGAGTTCTGGCGGCGATGAGCGGTGGTGTCGACTCGGCGGTGGCCGCGGCCCGGGCGGTGGACGCCGGACACGACGTGGTCGGGGTGCACCTGGCGCTGAGCCGGATGCCGGGCACGCTCCGCACCGGCAGCCGCGGGTGCTGCACCATCGAGGACTCGATGGACGCACAGCGCGCCGCGTCGGCACTCGGCATCCCGTACTACGTGTGGGACTTCTCGGCCCGGTTCAAGGAGGACGTGGTCGACGACTTCGTGGCGGAGTACCAGGCCGGTCGCACCCCGAACCCCTGCATGCGCTGCAACGAGCGGATCAAGTTCGCCGCGCTGCTCGAGAAGGCCCTGGCGCTCGGCTTCGACGCCGTCTGCACCGGCCACTACGCCTCGATCGTCACCGTGGCCGACGGCTCCCGCGAACTGCACCGGTCGGCCGCGTGGGCGAAGGACCAGTCGTACGTGCTGGGCGTGCTCACCGCCGAGCAGCTGCAGCACGCGATGTTCCCGCTCGGCGCCACCCCGTCCAAGGACGAGGTCCGCGCCGAGGCCGCCGCGCGCGGGCTGACCGTGGCGCAGAAGCCCGACTCCTACGACATCTGCTTCATCCCGGACGGCGACACCCGCGGCTGGCTGGCCGACCGCGTCGGGACCGCCCCGGGCGACGTGGTCGAGCGTGACGGCACCGTGGTCGGCTCGCACGAGGGCGCCGCCGGGTACACGGTCGGGCAGCGCCGCGGCCTGGCACTCGGCCGTCCGGCGCCGGACGGCAAGCCGCGCTTCGTGCTCGAGATCCGTCCCAAGGACAACACCGTGGTCGTCGGCCCGAAGGAAGCGCTCGCCGTCACGTCGATGTCGGGCGGGCGGTTCACCTGGGCCGGCGCCACTCCGGCCGACCCCACGACGCCGTTCCGGTGCGACGTGCAGATCCGCGCGCACGCCGACCCGGTGCCCGCGACCGCCCGGGTGGACGACGGGCTGCTGGTGATCGACGTCGACGAGCCGTTGCACGGTGTGGCGCCCGGCCAGACGGCCGTGGTCTACGTCGGCACCCGCGTGCTCGGGCAGTGCACGATCGACACGACGGTCAGTGCGGTGCCGGTCGACGCCTGACGTCTGGCTGTGGCGGTCGGGGGTTCGCGGTAGAACTGTCGGTATGAGCGAGACCGACGCCACGTTCGAGACCATCGACCCCGCCGAGCTCGACGCAGCCCAGGCGGCGCGCGAGGTCGACCGGTTGCGTGCGCGCGCGAACGAACTCCGCGACGACTACTACGAGGGCAACGGCTCGCCCGTGTCGGACGCCGACTACGACGCCATGATGCACCGGCTCGACGCGATCGAGCAGCGGTTCCCCGAGCTCCTGACCGCCGACAGCCCCACGCAGACGGTCGGCGGCCGTGCCGAGACGACGCAGTTCGCCCCCGTCGAGCACGCCGAACGCATGCTCAGTCTCGACAACGTCTTCTCGCCGGACGAACTGACCGACTGGGCCGTCAAGGTGCAGCGGGACGCCGGAGCCGAGCGCGTCCGGTTCCTGACCGAGCTGAAGATCGACGGGCTCGCGATCAACCTGCGCTACGAGCACGGGCGCCTGGTCACGGCGGCGACCCGCGGCGACGGCGTCGTGGGCGAGGACGTCACCGGCAACGTCCGGACGATGGGCACCATCCCGGACCGGCTGGCCGGCTCCGGGCACCCACCCCTGGTCGAGGTCCGCGGTGAGATCTTCTTCCCCGTCGAGCAGTTCGACGAGCTGAACGCCCGGCAGCGCGACGCGGGTGAGCGCGTCTTCGCGAACCCCCGCAACGCCGCCGCCGGGTCCCTCCGGCAGAAGGAATCCGGCAAGTCGCCCGCCAAGCGCGAGCTCATGGTCGACCGGCTGCAGCGCCTGCGCATGCTCGTGCACGGCATCGGCGCGTGGCCCGTGCGCGAGCTCGAGCGCGACACCGAGGTGCGCTCGCAGTCCGAGGTCTACGAGCTGCTGCACACCTGGGGCCTGCCCACGGGGACGCACCACCGCGTGTTCGACTCCATCGACGAGGTGCTGGGCTTCGTCAGGGACTACGGCGACCGGCGTGCATCGGTGGAGCACCAGATCGACGGCATCGTCATCAAGGTCGACGACCTGGGCCTGCACGAGGAGCTCGGCTCGACGTCCAGGGCCCCGCGGTGGGCGATCGCCTACAAGTACCCGCCAGAAGAGGTGCACACGACGCTGCTCGACATCGTGGTGAGCGTCGGCCGGACCGGGCGGGCGACACCCTTCGCGGTGATGGCCCCGGCCGAGGTGGCGGGCTCGGTCGTGCGCCAGGCGACGCTGCACAACCAGCAGGTCGTCAAGGCCAAGGGCGTCCTGATCGGCGACACCGTCGTGCTGCGCAAGGCGGGTGACGTCATCCCCGAGGTCCTCGGCCCGGTCGTCGAGCTGCGTGACGGCTCCGAGCGCGAGTTCGTGATGCCGACCGAGTGCCCCGAGTGCGGCACCCCGTTGGCCCCGGCGAAGGACGGCGACATCGACCTGCGCTGCCCGAACGCCAGGAGCTGCCCGGCGCAGGTGCGTGGACGGGTCGAGCACATCGCTTCGCGCGGGTCGCTCGACATCGAGGGGCTCGGCGAGGTCGCCGCCTCGGCCCTGACGCAGCCGCTCCACCCCGAGGTGCCCCCACTCGACACCGAAGCGGGGCTGTTCGACCTGACGATGCAGGACATCGTCCCGATCGAGGTCATCGTCCGCGACGCCGAGACCGGCATGCAGAAGACCGACGAGGACGGCACCCCCAAGCGCGTCACCCCGTTCAGCCGTGCCCGCAAGAAGACCGATCCGCCCTTCGACCCGGACGCCCGTGGCGCGGACTACACCGGCGAACCGAGCCGGTACCCGTCCAAGAACGCGTTCGAGATGCTCGCCAACATCGACGCGGCCAAGACGTCGCCGCTGTGGCGCATCCTGGTCGGTCTGAGCATCCGCCACGTCGGGCCGGTTGCCGCCCGGGCCCTGGCGAACCACTTCGGGTCGCTCGACGCGATCCGGTCGGCGTCGCGCGACGACCTGGCTGCGGTCGACGGCGTCGGTGGGATCATCGCCGACGCGCTGCTCGACTGGTTCGAGGTCGACTGGCACCGTGAGGTCATCGACCGCTGGACGGCTGCCGGCGTGCAGTTCGCCACGCCCGGCCACCCCGGCCCGGGTGCCGCCACGACCGAGGACGGCGTCCTGAGCGGCGTCACCGTCGTCGCCACCGGCTCGCTCGAGGGGTACACGCGTGAAGGGGCCCTCGAAGCGATCATCGCAGCCGGGGGCAAGGCCGCGTCGAGCGTCAGCAAGAAGACCGACTTCGTGGCCGCCGGGCCGGGCGCTGGTTCCAAGCTGACGAAGGCCGAGCAACTGGGCCTGCGGATCATCGACGCCGAGCAGTTCCGCCTGCTGGTGACCGAGGGGCCGGGCGCGCTGGGCGAACCGGAGCCGGCCGAGCAGCCCGGAGAGCCCGAGCAGACAGACCCGGAGCAGTCGGCTGGCGACTGACACCGGCGGACAGGGCGACGATCTGTCCGCAGAACGCGGCATTCGCCGTCGTGTCCCCAGTACGGGGGCCAAGTTGCATCGGGCACGACCGGATCGGGCCGGTCCTCCGTAAACTCGACGGAGCATCACCTGTCGTCTTCAGGGAGTCGACAGGCAGGCCTTCCCGGGGGAGACCGGTTTGCTGCTCCTCGCCGCTGCTCTGCTCACAGTCTCGATGCACTCCCTCGGAGTGGTCGAGTCGTCCGTCCTGCCCGGCGACACGTCGTCCGCCGTCGTGCACGTGCCGGACACCGACCGGTCGGACACCCCGGCCCGGTCCGACGACCGGGCGAGCCTGGACCGACTGCGTGCGGCGCGCGGCCGGGGTCTGCTCGACGCGCTGGTCGCGGCGACACCCGCGCAGCTGTCGGCCGCCGACCAGGACAGCCGCGTCGTCGCCACCGCGATGGACGAGCCGCCGAGCGCCGCGGTCGTCGCCGCGTGGTGGTCCGGGCTCGACGGCCGGACGCAGACCCGGCTCGCGCGGACCGCACCCGTGGTCGTCGGCTGCCTCGACGGCGTTCCCGTCGCGGTGCGCGACCACGCGAACCGGACGGTGCTGGCGGCGGGGCTCGCCGACCCGCGGACCGACGCGTCGCAGCGGGCGATGCTCGGACAGGTCCGCGACGCCCTGCACCGCGCACCGGGAGCGCCACCGAAGTCGCTCGTCACGCTCGACACCCGCGGCGCCGGTCGCGCAGCCATCGCGATCGGCGACCTGACGACCGCGGCCGACGTCACGGTGCTGGTGCCGGGGATGTTCTTCACCGTCACCGGGCAGATGGACGACTTCACCGCCACCGCGGGGGACCTGTACGACGAACAGGCGACGCTCGCGCCCGTCGCGGCCCCGGCGTCCGGCACCGGCGTGGCCGTGCTGGCGTGGTTGGGGTACCGCACGCCGGACCTGTCGAACGTGCTGTCCCTCGGGCTGGCGGACACGGGGGCGAGCCGACTGGAGCGGACGGTCGAGGGCATCCGGACACTCCGCGACGGCGACCAGCCGCGACTGGGGATCGTCGCCCACTCGTACGGGTCGACGACGGCGCTGATGGCGCTGGCGTCGGGACGGATGAGCGCGGACAGCCTGACCGTGCTCGGGTCGCCGGGCAGTGACGTCCGGCGCGCATCGGAGCTGTCCGTCGCCGCCGGCCAGGTGTACGTCGGCGGTGCCCACCTGGACCCGGTTGCCGGCTCCGGCTACTTCGGCACGGACCCGGCGGCGTCGTCGTTCGGCGCGACGGTGCTCGACCTGGCCGGTGGGACGGTCCCCCGCGCGGACGGGGACGTGTTCCGGCGCCCGGTCGGCCACAACGACTACCTCAAGCCGGGGACGGCGTCCCTGCACGACGTCGCACTCATCGCCGTCGGCCGTGGCGACCTGGTGCGGGACGCGCTGCACCACCACGGCGGTGACGACGGCGGCGACGTGCAGCCCTCGCTCGACCTGTACCTGGTGCGCCCGCAGGACCTGCAGCCCCGCGACTGAGCCCGGTGACCCGGTCGTCCCGGCCACCGCGGGGTGGACGTGACCGGATCGTGACCGTGGCGGCGGGACGGGCGCGATCCGCGCCTCCAGGCTGTCTGCCGGTCCCGCGACGCGGTGTCCGTGAACGAACCTGAGGACCGGTGCAGCTTGCGCGACGCTCGGAGCAGTCCCGACCCAGCACGAGTCCTTACCGTGCCGTCATGCGTGTCGTGCGGTGGCCAGGGGCCCTCCTGATGTTCGTGGTCATGTCCGTGCTGGCGGGCCTGCTGGTCGCGGTCGCCGTCACACCCGCCGTCGCGGTCGCCGGCGAGGGCGCCTCGGGCGCGGCCGCGTTCTTCGAGGACCTGCCGAGCTACCTGGACGTGCAGACGCCGCAGCAGGTGTCCACCGTCTACGCGAAGCAGGGCGGGCAGGACGTCGCGATCGCGTCGTTCTACGCCGAGAACCGCACGATCGTCAAGGCGGACGCCATCGCGAAGACGCTGCAGCAGGCCGCGATCGACACCGAGGACCCGCGCTACTACGACGAGGGCGGCATCGACGTCATCGGCACCCTGCGCGGTGCCGCGGCCACCGCCGTCGGCGACGACGTGCAGGGTGGCTCGAGCATCACGCAGCAGTACGTCAAGAACGTGCTGGTGCAGCAGTGCGAGCAGCTGACGGGCAAGGACGCCGCGGCGACCCAGGCCAAGATCGACGCCTGCTACCACGACGCTGCCGGTGTCACCCCGCAGCGCAAGCTGCAGGAGATGCGGTACGCGATCGCGGTCAACAAGAAGTACTCCAAGGCCCAGATCCTGACCGGCTACCTGAACATCGTGGGGCTGGGCGGCCGGGTCTACGGTGCCGAGGCCGGTGCCGAGTACTACTTCGGGGTGCACGCGAAGGACCTGTCGCTCGAGCAGTCGGCCACGCTCGTCGCGATCCTGAACAACCCGTCGAACCTGCGCATCGACCAGCCCGACAACAAGGACAACGGGTCGGCCAACGGTTACGCGGCGACGAAGGAACGGCGCGACTACGTGCTGCGGCGCATGCTCGCGCACCACTCGATCACGAAGGCCCAGGAGCAGCAGGCCGTCGCGACCCCCGTCCAGCCGAAGATCACCGAGACCGCGAACGGCTGCAGCGCGGCCGCGACGAACCACGACGCCGGGTACTTCTGCGACTACGTGCGCGACCAGGTGCTGCAGGACCCGGCCTTCGGCAAGACCTCGGCCGACCGGATCGCGACGCTCGACACCAAGGGCCTGCAGATCCACACCTCGCTCGACCTGGACCTGCAGGCGCAGAGCCAGTCGGCGCTGTCGACGTACGTGCCGACGACCATGGCGGGCGTCGACGCGGGCGGGTCGAACGTCACGGTCGAGCCGGGGACCGGGCGCATCCTGTCGATGGTGCAGAACACGACCTACACGCAGTCGGACGCGGCGACCGCCGGTCAGACCGCGGTGAACTACAGCGCGGACGAGGGCTACGGCAACTCCACGGGGTTCCAGACCGGGTCGACGTACAAGGTCTTCACGCTCGCCGAGTGGCTGGCGAGCGGGCACACGCTGTCCGAGTCCGTCTCGACCACCGAGCACACCTTCCAGAACTCCGAGTTCACGAACTCGTGCGAGAACGTCTCCGGCGGCACCTGGCCCGTCGCGAACGCCGAGTCCGTGCCGGCCTCGATGACCGTGCAGGACGCCACGACCGAGTCGATCAACACCGCGTTCGGCGCGATGGGCAAGCAGCTCGACCTGTGCAAGATCGCCCAGCTGGCGAAGTCGATGGGCATCCACCGTGCCGACGGGGGAGCGCTCGGACAGACCCCGTCGTCGATCCTCGGTGTGAACGAGCTGTCCCCGATCGACCTGGCCGAGGCCTACGCCGGCTTCGCCAACGGCGGCACGGTCTGCACCCCGACCGCGATCGACTCCGTCACCACCGCCGACGGCACGAAGATCACCCCCACCCCGGCGTCCTGCACCCAGGGCGTCTCGGCCGAGGTCGCTGGCACGGTGGACTACGCGCTGCAGGGCGTGCTCAGTGGGAACGGCACCGCCGCCACCGCCAACCCCGGCGACAGCACGCCGAAGTTCGCCAAGACGGGCACCACCGACGGTGACGTGCAGAACTGGTTGGTCGCGTCGAGCACGAAGTACACGAACGCGACCTGGATCGGCAACGTGCAGGGCAGCGTCCGGCTGGCGAACTGGCCGTTCCTGCAGGGGACGACCGGGTACAGCGCCAAGTTCGGCGTCGGCAAGTCGATGATGCAGTACCTCGACGCGCACTACGGCGGCGACGCGTTGCCGGCTCCGGACCAGGCGATGATCGGGACGGTACCGACGCCGAAGGCGCAGTCGTCGTCCCAGGGCGGCGACCAGGGCACCCCCGCCGCTCCGGCGAGTCCTGCTGCGCCGGCCGCACCCGCCGATCCGGCCGCGCCGACCACCGGGAACTAGGCGCCACCGCGGTCGTCACCGAAGTCGCCGCCGCGGTCGCGGCCGCGGCCGCGGTCGTCACCGGAGTCGTCACCGTCTGGAGGCCCGGTGCCGGTCCGTCGGACCGGCACCGGGCCTCCAGACGGTCCTGCACACTGCCGCGGTCCGGCCCGCTCGTCCACAGCCGACCGACCGCGGGGCGACGTGCTCGGTGCGGCCAATAGACTGGTGGCCATTCCACGAACCGATCGACGGAGCACCATGCCTGACATCACGAGCGAGCAGGTCGCCCACCTGGCGGACCTCGCGCGCATCGCCCTCACGCCCGACGAGATCGAGAAGCTGACCGGGGAGCTGTCGCACATCGTCGACAGCGTCGCGAAGGTGACCGAGGTCGCCACGCCGGACGTCCCCGCGACGAGCCACCCGGTCGCGCTGCCGAACGTCCTGCGACCCGACGTCGTCGGCGAGACCCTGACGCAGCAGCAGGCGCTCTCCGGGGCGCCCGACTCCGACGGCGAACGATTCCGCGTGACGGCCATCCTGGGAGAAGAACAGTGACCGACGACATCACCCGGCTGAGCGCCGCTGCGCTCGCCGACGCCCTGGTCGCGCGCGACGTCTCGAGCGTCGAAGCCACGCAGGCCCACCTCGACCGGATCGCGGCCGTCGACCCGGACGTGCACGCGTTCCTGCACGTCAACGAGCACGCCGTCAGCGCCGCGAAGTCCATCGACTCGCGCCGCGCCGCCGGTGACGACCTCGGCGCGCTCGCGGGCGTCCCGATCGCCGTCAAGGACGTCCTCTGCACGATCGACATGCCGTCGACCGCCGGCTCGAAGATCCTCGAAGGATGGGTCCCGCCGTACGACGCCACCACGGTGACCAAGCTGCGCCGGGCCGGCATGGTGCTGCTCGGCAAGACGAACATGGACGAGTTCGCGATGGGCTCGACCACCGAGTTCTCGGCCTACGGCCCGACGCACAACCCGTGGGACCTCGGCCGGATCCCGGGCGGATCCGGCGGTGGGTCGGCGGCCGCGGTCGCCGCGTTCGAAGCGCCGCTCGCGCTCGGTTCCGACACGGGCGGGTCCATCCGTCAGCCGGGGGCCGTCACCGGCACCGTCGGTGTCAAGCCGACCTACGGTGGGGTCAGCCGCTACGGCGCGATCGCCCTGGCGTCCTCGCTCGACCAGGTCGGTCCCGTCGCCCGCACCGTCCTCGACGCGGCGCTGCTGCACGACGTGATCGGCGGGCACGACCCGCGCGACTCCACCTCCATCCCGCAGGAGTGGCCCTCGTTCGCCGCCGCCGCGCGCGACGGCCTGCAGGCCGACACGCTGCGTGGGCTCCGGGTCGGCGTGGTCAAGGAACTGGCGGGGGGCGACGGCTTCCAGGCCGGCGTCGTCCAGCGGTTCCAGGAGACCGTGGCGATCCTCGAGTCGGCCGGTGCCCAGGTGGTCGAGATCGACGCCCCGAGCTTCGCGTACGCCATCAGCGCGTACTACCTGATCCTCCCGGCCGAGGCATCGTCGAACCTGGCGAAGTTCGACTCCGTCCGCTTCGGCCTGCGGGTCACCCCCCAGGACAGCGCCACCGTCGAGGACGTGATGGCCGCCACGCGCGAAGCGGGCTTCGGTCCCGAGGTCAAGCGTCGCATCATCCTCGGCACCTACGCGCTGAGCGCCGGGTACTACGACGCCTACTACGGCAGCGCGCAGAAGGTCCGCACGCTGGTGCAGCGCGACTTCGACGCCGCCTTCGCGCAGGTCGACCTGCTGGTCAGCCCGTCGGCGCCGACGACCGCGTTCCCCCTGGGTGAGCGCCTCGACGACCCGCTGGCGATGTACCTGAACGACCTGACCACCATCCCGGCCAACCTGGCGGGCGTGCCCGGCATGAGCATCCCGAACGGCCTGGCCCCCGAGGACGGCCTGCCCACCGGCGTCCAGCTGATGGCACCGCAGCGCGCCGACGAGCGGCTGTACCGCTACGGCGCGGCGCTCGAACGCCTGCTCGAGCAGCAGTGGGGCGCCCCGCTCATCGACCGGATCCCCGACCTCGACCAGAGTCAGCAGTCGGCAGCAGAGGAAGGCGTGGTCTGATGGCCGCCAAGGACGCACTGATGGACTTCGACGAGGCACTCGAGCGCTTCGAGCCGGTGCTCGGCTTCGAGGTGCACGTCGAGCTCGCGACGAAGACCAAGATGTTCTCCGACGCCCCGAACTTCTTCGGTGGCGAACCGAACACCAACGTCACACCGGTCGACCTCGGACTGCCCGGGTCGCTGCCGGTCGTGAACGAGCAGGCCGTGCGCTTCTCGATCAACCTCGGGCTCGCCCTCGGCTGCTCGATCGCCGAGTCCTCGCGGTTCGCCCGGAAGAACTACTACTACCCGGACAACCCGAAGAACTACCAGATCTCGCAGTACGACGAGCCGATCGCGTTCGAGGGCGAAGTCGAGGTCGAGCTCGCCGACGGCACGATCTTCCAGGTACCGATCGAGCGTGCCCACATGGAAGAAGACGCGGGCAAGCTCACCCACGTCGGTGGAGCGACCGGTCGGATCCAGGGCGCCGAGTACTCGCTCGTCGACTACAACCGTGCCGGCGTGCCGCTCGTCGAGATCGTCACCAAGCCGATCTTCGGCGCCGCACACCGTGCCCCCGAGCTCGGTGCCGCGTACGTGCAGGTGATCCGCGACCTGGTGCGCGCCCTCGGTGTCTCCGAGGCCCGGATGGAACGCGGCAACCTGCGCTGCGACGCCAACATCTCGCTGCGCCCCTGGGGCCAGGAGAAGCTCGGCACCCGCACCGAGACCAAGAACGTCAACTCGTTCCGTGCCGTCGAGCGCGCCATCCGCTACGAGATCCAGCGGCAGGCGGCCATCCTGGCCGACGGCGGCACCATCACGCAGGAGACCCGGCACTGGCACGAGGACACCGGTCGGACCTCGGCCGGTCGCCCCAAGTCGGACGCGGACGACTACCGCTACTTCCCGGAGCCCGACCTGCTGCCGGTCGTCCCGGACCCGGCGATGATCGAGGAACTCCGTGCGTCCCTGCCCGAGGCGCCGGTGGCACGCCGACGTCGGCTGAAGGGCGACTGGGGCTTCGCGGACCTGGAGTTCCAGGACGTGGTGAACGGCGGCCTGCTCGACGAGCTCGAGGCCACCGTCGCCGCCGGTGCCCCGGCCCAGGCGGCCCGCAAGTGGTGGACCGGCGAGATCAGCCGTGTCGCCAACACGCGGGACGCGGCCCCCGGTGACCTGGTGTCGCCCGCGCACGTCGCCGAGCTGATCACACTGGTCGAGTCCGGTGAGCTCACCGATCGTCTCGCACGTCAGGTGCTCGAGGGGGTCATCGCCGGCGAGGGATCACCGTCCGCGGTCGTCGAGTCGCGCGGGCTGAAGGTCGTCTCGGACGACTCGGCGCTGACTGCCGCGGTGGACCAGGCACTCGCCGCGCAGCCGGACGTGCTCGCGAAGATCCGCGACGGCAAGGTCCAGGCCGCCGGCGCCATCATCGGTGCCGTCATGAAGGCCATGCAGGGCCAGGCGGACGCCGCCCGCGTGCGCGAGCTCGTGCTGGAGCGCGCCCAGGCCTGAGCGCCCCCGCACGTGTCGACGCGTCCCCGGGGAGCCGTGCTTCCTGGGGGCGCGTCATCGCTCGAGTGACAGGATGAGGCGTGTCCGCAACGATCCGCGCCATCGGTACCGCCGTCCCCACGACGACGCTGCAGCAGGTGGCTGTCCGGCAGCTCTTCGCCGCGCAGCCGGGCCTGGGACGACTCGGCCGGCGGGTGGTGCCCGCGGCGTTCGACGCGTCCCACGTCGAGCACCGGCACACGGTCCTGCCCGAGCTCGACCCCGCGGCCGCGCCCGGACCCTTCCGCGACGTCGACGGCCTGCTGCACTCACCGTCGACGGGCATGCGCAACGACCGGTACCGCGAACTCGCTCCGCCGCTGTTCGTCGCGTCGGCGCGTGACGCCCTCGAGCGTGCCGCGGTCGACCCGGCGTCCGTGACGCACCTGGTGACCGTGTCGTGCACGGGTTTCACGCAGCCCGGGCCCGACCTGGCGATCGTCGAGGAACTCGGGCTGCGGCGCACCGTGTTCCGGCACCACATCGGGTTCATGGGCTGCTGCGCGGCGTTCCCGGCCCTCCGGAGCGCTGCCGCCTTCGCCGAGTCCGACCCGGACGCCGTCGTGCTGGTGGTCTGCGCCGAACTCTGCACGCTGCACGTCCGCGCGTCGGACGACCCCGACCAGATCGTCGCGAACAGCGTCTTCGGGGACGGTGCCGCCGCGGCGGTCGTCACGGCCGACGGTCCCGGGCTCCGGCTCGACACCTTCGCGACGACCCTCGTGCCCGAGGGCGCGTCGGAGATGGCGTGGAACATCGGCGACGAAGGGTTCGAGATGGTCCTCAGCACCGCCGTCCCGAAGCTCGTCGGAGCCACCGTGGCCCAGGCCGTCGCGCCCCTGCTGGACGGTCCCGCCGCCGCAGTCCCGATCTGGGCGGTGCACCCCGGCGGCCGTGCGATCCTCGACCGCACCCAGGACGCGCTCGCCCTGCCCGACAGCGCGATGGCCAGCAGCCGTGCGGTGCTGCGCGACCACGGCAACATGTCCAGTGCGACCGTCCTGTTCGTGTTGCGCGACGCGGTGGACGCCGGGCTCACGGACGGTACGCCCGTGGTGGCGCTGGCCTTCGGACCGGGGCTGACGGTCGAGAGCGCCCGGCTGACCGCGGTGGGGACCAACGCCGCGAGCGCGACCGCCGACGTGATCGCCGAACCGGAACTCGCCGGAGAGCTCCGGTGAGCCGGCCCCGCGGAGCCGAGCCGGGCCTCCCGATCGATCTGAGCACCCGTGACCTGGTGCTCCGCGAGCTGATGGACGACCCCGACTGCGACCCGCGCGCGCTCGAACGGACGTTCCGGCGGTTCGCGGTGGTGAACGCACTGGTGAGCGGGTGGCGTGCCGCCTGGCGGACCCACGTCGTGCCGGCGCTGCCGGCCCATGGGCGCGGGCGGGTGCTCGACCTGGGATGCGGTGGCGGCGACCTGGCTCGCGCGCTCGTGAAGTGGGCGGACGGTGACGGCTTCGACATCGAGGTGGTCGGCGTCGACCCCGACCCGCGCGCCATCGCCGCTGCCAACCGGGCGACGACGCGCGGGGTGACCTTCCGCGAACAGTCGAGTGGCGCGCTGGTGGCCGCGGGGGAGCAGTTCGACGTGGTCGTGTCGAACCACGTGCTGCACCACCTGGACGACGACGAGCGTGCCGGGTTCCTGGCGGACTCGGAACACCTGGCGGCGAAACGCAGCCTGCACTCGGACATCCGCCGCTCGCCGGCCGCCTACCGGGCGTACGCGCTCGGGTCCACGCTCGTCGCTGCCGGCACCTTCGTCCGGGTCGACGGGCTGCGGTCGATCCGTCGGAGCTTCACGCTGCCCGAACTGCATGCCGCGCTGCCGAAGGGCTGGCGCGCCGAGGCCGCGGCACCGCACCGCGTGCTCGCGATCCGCGACGTCTGAGCCGGCGGGACCGGGCAGTCCGGGTCGCACTCGGTGTCGGCTAGCGTCGGACCATGGTGCCTCCACGTCTCCACCGGGTCGCGGTGCTCGTGCTCGACGGAGCGAAGCCGCTCGACGTCGGGATCCCGGCGCAGGTGTTCTCGAACCGGCCGAGCATGCCGTACGAGGTCCGCGTGTGCGGTCCGCACGCGGGGCGGGTCGCCGGTGGAGACGGGCTGGCCTACGCCGTGGACCACGGACTCGAGGCCTTCGACTGGGCGGACACGGTGTTCGTCCCCGGCTACCGGTTCCCGGCCGACACCCCGCCGCCCGAGTCCGTCGTGGCTGCGCTTCGACGCGCGCACGAGCGCGGGGTGCGCATCGCGGCGATCTCGACCGGTGCGTTCGCCCTGGCCGCCGCGGGACTGCTCGACGGCCGACGGGCGACCACGCACTGGCACTACACGCGGATCCTCGGTGAGCGGTACCCGGCGGTCGAGGTCGACGAGAACGTCCTGTTCGTCGACGCCGGCTCGGTCCTGACGAGCGCCGGAGCGGCGAGCGGCATCGACCTGTGTCTGCACCTGGTGCGCCGTGACCACGGGGTCGCGCTGTCGAACCACGTCGCCCGCCGGCTGGTCAGCGCGCCGTACCGCAGCGGCGGGCAGGCCCAGTACGTCCCGCGGAGCGTCCCCGAACCGCTCGGCGACGTGTTCGCCGACACCCGGGAGTGGGCGCTGCGGCACCTGGCCGAGCCGTTGACGCTCGAGGTCCTCGCGCGCACGGCGACGGTGTCCGCCCGGACGTTCTCGCGGCGTTTCGTCGAGGACACCGGGTACACGCCGATGCAGTGGGTGCTCCGAGCGAGGGTGGACCGTGCCCGCGAGTTGCTCGAGCGGACGGACCTGGCGGTGGACCAGGTGGCCGAACACGCCGGACTCGGGTCGGACGCGAACCTGCGGTCGCACTTCCGCCGGGTGCTCGGCACGACGCCGACGGCGTACCGGCAGACGTTCCAGGACTGAGCCCGACGGACGGCCCGGGGCCGGCCCCGGGGCAGGGGCCCGGCTGAGCAGGGCCGGGCCGGACGGCGTTGGCGAGATCCTTGCGGACAATGGCTTCCTTGCCACTGGAGCCGCGCCTCCAGGCCGGTGAGCATGGACAGCGGGACGAAAGGAACCCCATGACCCGCATCGGCATCAACGGCTTCGGCCGCATCGGACGCAACACCCTCCGCGCACTGCTCGCCCGCGGCGGTGACGACCTGCAGGTCGTCGCCGTCAACGACCTGACCGCGCCGGAGACGCTGGCGCACCTCTTCCGCTACGACTCGGCACTCGGCCCGTTCGCCGGCACCGTCGAGGCCGACGGCGACACCCTGGTGGTCGACGGCGCGCCGATCCGCGTCCTGGCGGAACGTGACCCCGCGGCGCTGCCGTGGGGCGAGCTCGGGGTGGAGGTGGTCCTGGAGTCGACGGGGCGCTTCACCGCCCGCGACGCCGCGGCCGCGCACCTGCAGGCCGGTGCCGCACGGGTGCTGATCAGCGCTCCGGCGACCGGGGCCGACGCCACGATCGCGTACGGCGTGAACTCGGACACGTTCGACCCGGCCCGCCACACCGTCATCAGCAACGCGAGCTGCACGACCAACGCGCTGGCGCCGCTGGCCTCGGTGCTCGACGACCTGGCCGGGATCGAGCACGGCTTCATGACGACCGTGCACGCCTACACGCAGGAGCAGAACCTGCAGGACGGGCCGCACCGCGACCTTCGCCGCGCTCGTGCGGCCGGCGTGAACATCGTGCCCACGACGACCGGGGCCGCGAAGGCGATCGGCCTGGTGCTGCCGCGACTGGAGGGCAAGCTGTCCGGCGATGCCATCCGTGTGCCGGTGCCCGTCGGGTCGATCGTCGAGCTGAACACCGTCGTGGCGCGGGACGTCACCGTGGAGCAGGTGAACGCGGCGTACCGGACTGCAGCTGCCGGGCCACTCGCCGGGGTGCTGGCGTACACCGCCGACCCGCTCGTGTCGACGGACATCACCGGGCGCAGCGAGTCGAGCGTGTTCGACTCGCTGCTGACCCGCGTCGACGGGGGCCGCCACGTGAAGGTCGTCGCCTGGTACGACAACGAGTGGGGCTTCTCGAACCGGGTCGTGGACACGCTCGGGATGCTGGCGCGAGCCGCGGCGTAGCGCGCGGCGCGGGTCCGGCGGCAACCACCCGCCGAGTCTCGGCCCGGCGGACACTTTCTGCGCGATCCGTGGCGCAGGATGTCCGCCAGGCCGAGACTCGGCGGGGCGGCGCGGCCGCGGCGGGGCGGCGGCGGCGCGGCGCCGCCGCGCAGCGCCGCTACGCGATGAGCGCCGTGGTCGACGCGAACGAGCGCGACAGCACCGCCGCCCGGTAGCGCTCGAGCGCCTCGGCCGAGGCCCCGACCGACTCCAGCGCCGCGAGCCCCGCACCGAGCACCGGGGGAGCGGTCACCCACGTCGGCTCCGCCCCCGGTACCCGCTCGCGCAGCCCGCCGACGACGGCGTCCACGAGCAACGGGTGCCGCGCGGCGAGCACACCGCCCCCGAGCACCACGGGCACGGCGGCGGATGCCCCGAGACCGAGTCGCTCGAGTGCGACCGACGCCAGCAGCACGATCTCCTCGGCCTGCCGTGCGACGACCCGGGCAGCGACGGTGTCCCCGGACGCCGCGACCTCGAACAGCACGGGGCAGAGCCGGTTGAACACGCGCTGGTCGAGCCGGCCGAAGTGGATGGCCTCGGTCACCGCGCGGACGGTGTCGAGCCCGAGCGCCGCGGGCACCGCCTGCACGAGCGCGGTCGCGGGTCCCCGCCCGTCCTCGGCGCGGGCGGCGTGCCAGAGCGCGCGGTTGCCCAGGTAGGCGCCGCCGCCCCAGTCGCCCGACACGTCACCGATCGCCGGGAACCGCGCGGAGGCGCCGTCGGCCCGGACCGCCAGCGCGTTGATCCCGGTGCCGCACACCACGGCCGCGGCGTCCGGCGACAGCGTGCCGGCCCGCAGCAACGCGAACAGGTCGTTGTCGAGCACGTCGGGCGCCCCGCCGTCCGCGTCCCAGTGCGCCAGTGCAGCGGTCGCCGCCGTCAGCTCGTCGGGCAGGTCGAGTCCGGCCAGGTACACGTGCGTCGTCCGGATCCGGGCGCCGTCGAGCGCATCGACCACCCGTCCACGGACGTCGTCCAGGATCGGTCCGGCGAGCTCCCACCCGCGGGTCTGCGGGTTCGAGCCCGGACCGCGCGCGTGGCCGACCAGGGTGCCGTCGAGCGCGATGGCGACGACGTCGGTCTTGCTGCCACCGCCGTCGACGGCGAGCACCACCTCCGGCACGGTCGGACTGGAGGCCCGGCTCGACCCCGCCCCGTCGGCGCGGCTCAGCGCGCCCACGTCACCTGCTCCGCTCGCGCCCACGGGATGTGCTCGGCGTTCGCCGCCAGCAGCAGGTCCGTCAGCTGTTCGGCCCTGTCGACCTGGCCGACCAGGGGGTGCGCCCACATCGCGCGGAGCACCCGGTCGCGGCCACCGTGGACGGCAGCGTCGAGCGCGAGCCGTTCGTACGCGGCCACGTGCGACACCAGCCCGACCATGTCCGCGTCGAGGGCGGCGACGGGCAGCGGGGTGATCGCCTGCCGGGTCACGCGGGCGGGGACCTCGATCACGTGGTCGTCCGGCAGGAACGGGAACGTGCCGTCGTTCCGCACGTTGAGCACCTGCACGTCGCCGCGGTCCCCGAGGATCGAGGACAGCACGTCGATCGCGGCCTCGGAGTAGTACGCGCCGCCGCGCTGCTCGAGCTCGACGGGCTTGGTGACGACGGACTCGTCGGCGTACTGCGCCAGCAGGGCGCGCTCGGTCGCCATCACCGCTTCGGCACGGGTGGGTTCGTGTAGCTGTTCCTGCAGCACGACGTCGTGGGCGTAGAAGTAGCGCAGGTAGTACGAGGGCACGGCGTGCTGCAGTCGGATCAGTTCCTGGGGCATGTGCACGCTCTCGGCCATCCGCGCCAGCGCCCCGCCGTCCGGGTCGAGCAGCTCGTCGATGACGTCGCGCTCACGGCCGTCGGCGCCGGTGACGTGCACACCGCGTTCCCACGTCAGGTGGTTCAGGCCGACGTGGTCGAGCCGGACGGCACCCGGAGCGACGCCGTACTCCTGCGCGAAGCGGCGCTGGAACCCGATGGCGACGTTGCACAGCCCGACGGCGCGGTGTCCGGCCTGCAGCAGGGCCCGCGTGACGATGCCGACCGGGTTGGTGAAGTCGACGATCCAGGCGTCCGGCTTGGCGTGCTTGCGGACCAGCTCGGCGTACTCCAGCACGACCGGCACGGTGCGGAGCGCCTTCGCGAACCCGCCGGGGCCGGTGGTCTCCTGGCCGATGCAGCACGCCTCGTGCGGCCACGTCTCGTCCTGCTGGCGTGCGGCCTGCCCGCCGATGCGGAGCTGGAACATCACGGCGTCGGCGTCGGACACGCCCGCGACGACGTCGTCCGTCACGTGCACGGTGCCCGGGTGTCCGGCGTGTGCGAACATCCGCTTCGCCACACCGCCGACGAGTTCGCGACGCACGGGGTCGGGGTCGACGAGCCAGAGTTCGTCGATGGGGAGCTGGTCGCGGAGCCGGGCGAAGCCGTCCACGAGTTCGGGGGTGTAGGTCGAACCGCCGCCGATGACTGCGAGTTTCACTGTGGTGCTATCCCTTCACGCCGGTGAGCGCGATGCCCTCGACGAATGCCTTCTGTGCGAAGAAGAAGATGATGACGACCGGGACCATGACGACGACGGTCATCGCCATCGTCATCGACCAGTCGGTGCCGTGTTGCCCGCGGAACGTGGCGAGGCCGTACGCCACCGGCCACGCGGCCTGGTTCTCCGACGCGTACAGCAGCGGGCCGTAGTAGTCGTTCCACGAGTTGAAGAACATGAAGATCGCCGCTGACGCGATGCCCGGGCGGGCCATCGGCACCACGACGCGCATCAGCACGCCCCACTCGCTGCAGCCGTCCATCCGGGCGGCGTCGCCGTACTCCTTCGGGATCGTCATGAAGAACTGGCGGAGCAGGAAGATGCTGAACGCGTCGCCGAGCAGGTTCGGCAGGATCAGCGGCCAGAGCGTGCCGGTCAGGTGCAGGTGCGACCACATCACGTAGACCGGCACCGCGGTGACCTGCGGGGGCAGGAGCATCGCGACGATGATCACCGTGAAGACCAGGTTCGCGCCCTTGAACCGGATCTGCGCGAGCGCGTAGGCGGCTGGCACCGAGCTCAGCAGCATGAACGCGGTGGCGAGCACGGCGTACAGCGCCGAGTTGCCGAACCACTGCAGCAGCGGCACCTCGGTGAACACCCGCACGTAGTTGCCGAGGTCGAACGGCCGGGGGATGATCGACGCCGTCAGGGCCTGGTTGCTCGACATCATCGACGTCAGCACCACGAACACGATCGGCGCGAGGGTCAGGACGCCGATCGCGACGAGGGCTGCGTGCTCGGCGATCCACAGCAGCGGGCTGCGACGGGGACCACGCGCGTCGCCGGGCGCGGAGCCGCGGGGTGCCCGGGCGAGCGGGGACTGGGAGACGGCGGTCATCAGGACTCCTCGGGTCTGGCAGTGCTCATCAGTCGGCCTCCGGCCGGAAGACCGAGATCCGTCGCATCGTGAACACGAGCACGACGGCGGTGACGACGAACAGCACGACGGCCATCGCCGACGCGTAGCCGAACTGGAAGTTCGCGAAGCCGTGCTGGTACAGCAGCTCCGTGTAGGTCAGCAGCGACGTGCCCGGGTACCCGAGCTCGGCTGCGCTCCCACCGCCGATCGTCGCCTTGCCGCTCGCGACACCGGATGCGACCGCGGCCTCGGTGAAGTACTGCAGCGCCGCGATCACCCCCGTGACGGCGGCGAAGCCGATCACCGGCGCGATGGTCGGCAGGGTGATGTGCCGCACCTGCTGCACGCCGTTCGCCCCGTCGAGTGACGCGGCCTCGTACAGGTCACGCGGCACGTCGAGCAGCGACGCCAGGAAGATGATCATGATGTCGCCCATCACCCAGACGCCCATGATCACGAGCGACGGCTTCGACCACGACGGGTCGTTGAACCACAGCGGACCGTCGATGCCGAACAGCTTCAGGACCTGGTTGACCGGGCCGGTGCCGGGGTTGAACAGGAACACGAACGCCACGACGCTCGCCACCGGGGGGACCAGTGCGGGCAGGTAGAACAGCGTGCGCCAGAAGCCCGTGGCCGTCTTCGCGCGGCTGAGCAGCCCGGCGACCAGCAGCCCGCAGACGATCCGGACCGGCACCAGGATCACGACGAACCAGATCGTGTTGAGCACGGCCGGGCCGATCTGCGGGTCCTGGGTGAACAGGAACCGGTAGTTCAGCAGCCCGACGAACTGCGGTTCCTGCAGTTGGTTGTACCGCGTGAACGAGTAGAAGATGCTCGCGACCAGGGGGTAGGCGAAGAAGACGATCAGCCCCAGGATCGCGGGAGCCAGCATCGTCAGCGCGACGATGCGGCGCCGGGACTCGGCCGAGCGGGGCCGGCGTGTCCGACCCGTGGGGGGCAGTGGACCCGACCCCGTCGGGCCCGCGGGGCGGGAGGACCGGGTGGGCCGGTCCTCCCGCCCGGCGGTCTTGGTGGTGGCGCTCATCACGGACCGGCCAGCTGGTTCGCGTTGTCGATGTCGGAGTCGAGCTTCTTGAGCTTCGCACTCAGGTCGCCACCGTTCTCCTGGTACGCCTGCCAGAACTTCGTGAAGGTGCCGATGTAGGCGGCGCCGTCCGAGGTGGCGGGCGAGGTGATCGTCTTCGGGTCGCCGGCGACGTCGACGAAGGTCTTGTAGTTGTCGTCGACCTCGAGGTCGGGGGACGTCAACGCCGACGTGATGGTCGGGATGTTCTTCAGCCCGTTCGCCATCGTGACCTGCGCGTCGGTGTTCGTCGACAGGTACTTCAGCAGCGCCCAGGCGAGCTCGGGGTTCTTCGAGCCCTTCGCGATGCCGGCCACGTTGCCCGCGATGTAGGTGGAGCCGTAGTTGCCGACCCCGGACATCACGGGCGTCGGTGCGGTGCCGTACTGCAGGTCGGGCTTCTGGTCCTTGATGAAGGCGGTGCGGTACTCACCGTCGATCTGCATCGCGACCTGACCGGTCTGGAACGCGTTGTCGGCGGCGAACTCCTGGCCGAGGCCCGACGTGAACGTCTTGAGCTTGTCGTAGCCGATGGCGTCGACGTAGCCCTTCTGCCACTCGATGAGCTTCTTCCAGGCAGCCGAGGTGCCGATCTCGCTGTTGCCCTTGCTGTCCAGCCACGTGCCGTTGATCATCGGCGAGAAGTGCTCGGGGGAGTTCTCGTAGAAGTCGATGAGCGGGTTGAAGCCCAGCTGCTTGATCGACCCGTCCGCGTTGTACGTCGTCATCTTCAGGCCGTCGGTCTGCAGCTCGTCGAGCGTCTTGGGCGGGCTGGTGATGCCGGCGGCGGCGAAGGCCTGCTTGTTGTACATCAGCGCGCTGACGTCGGCCAGGGCCGGCAGCGTGCACCGGGTGCCCTTGTACGCGGTGTACCCGCGGACGGCCTCGGGGATGTCGGACAGGTCCACCTTGTCGCGCTTGATGTACGGCGACAGGTCGCGGAACGCCCCCGACGAGCAGAAGCTGCCGACGATCGCCGTCGAGTACGACAGCCCGACGTCGATGTTCTGTCCGGACGAGATCGCCTTCTGCAGCTTCTCGTCGTCCTGCCCGGCGTGGATGTCGACCGTGACGTCGGGGTTCGCCTTCTCGAAGCCCGCGACGGCGCTCTTGACGACACCGGCCTCGCGACCCGTGAAGAAGTGCCACAGGGACACGGTGCCCTTGAGGTCCTTCGGTGCGGTCTTGTCGATCGAGGACGCGCTGCTGCCGGAGCTGCAGCCCGCCACGACGAGCGCGCCCGTGGTGGCGATGGCGGCGGCGGTGAGGATCCGCCGGAGGGTCGGCCTGGGGTGTGACATGCGGTACTCGCTCTCTGGTCTCGCTCCGGAGCGCTGGTCGCCGGCCGACGGGGTCGGTCTGCGGGCGCGCCGGAGAGCCCTCGGACAGGGCTGGCCTTCGGACAGGGCTGGTGTGGTGCCTCGAGTGGTGCGGGTGGGTGGAGCTGGCGGTGCTGACGGTGCGGCTGGCGGCGGTACGGGCGGCGGTGCTGGCTCAGGCGTGCTGCGCGGGGTCGGGCTCGGACGCGTCGTCACTGATGCGGTCGAGTCGGCCCGCGAGCGCGGTGCGCACGACGTCGATGAGGACGTGGCGTGCGCCGTGCAGGACAGGGGTGTCGGGGACGCCGGGTGCCACCACGGCGGTGGACCAGCGCGAGCGGGTCCGGAGCCAGGCGGTCACGGCGGCGGCCAGGGCGGGACCACCCGCGATCCCGGTCGGGCCGTGCAGCACGACCGTCTCGGGATCGGCGACGGCGAGGACGGGGAGCACGTTGTGCCCGACGCGCTCGCCGAGGGCGGTCGTGAAGGGGTGCTGCGCCGGCAGACCGGGCAGCTGCGGGAGCACCTGGCGCCAGTCGGCAGCGGTGCCGTCCGGAGCCGTGATCCCGTGGTCGGCGGCGAGTCGGGTGATCGCGGTCTCGGAGATGAGGTCCGCGACGATCGTCGCCGTCGGGTCGAGGGGGAGCGCGTCGGCGGGCACGCTCAGGTAGCCGATCTCACCCGCGGCGCCCGAGGCTCCCGCGTGCAGTCGGCCGTCCAGGTCGAGTGCCATGCCGAGGCCCTCGGCCATCCACAGCACCGCGAACGAGCTCGGGGTGCGGCCGGCGCCCATGTTCCGTTCGGCGATCGCGGCGAGGTTGGCGTCGTTCTCGATGACGACCTGCACGCCGAGCGCACCGGACAGCGTGGCGGCGACCTGGTCGCGCGGCCAGCCGGGCAGCCCGTCGGTGAAGATGAGGGTGTCGGTGGCGTGGTCGACGCTGGCCTGCACCCCGACGGCCACGGCGGTGACCAGGTCGGCGTCGACACCGGCAGCGGCTGCGGCGCGTCGGACGGCCGCGGCGACGATGTCCTCGCCCGCCGCGCGCACCTCGTCGTCGTCCATGCGGTGCTCGGCGACGGGGTAGCTCCGGCCGGTGGCGTCGACCACGGTCGAGCGGACGTCGACCAGCTGCACGTCCACGGCGACGGCGAGGTCGCGGTCGGTGATCGCCTCGTACACGACGGCGCTGGGGCCGCGGCGTCCGGTCTGCGTGTCGGTGCCGGCCTCGCGGATCAGCCCGGTCGCCTCGAGCCGGCGGATGATCTCGGCGGCGGTCGGCTTGCTCAGCCCGGTGCGCTGCGCGATCTCGTTGCGGGTCATCGGACCGTCGTCCAGCAGCATGCCGAGGGCGGCGCGGTCGTTGAGGACACGGAGCAGTGCGGGCTGCCCGGGGGTGCGTCCTCGTGTGGTCATGTCGAGGACTGTAACGGACAACCTTCTTTACTGAAAGGTTTGTTCACAATTCCGCAACATGCGTTCTGTTCCGCGAAACACGCCGCCGCCCGGACGGGCGTCGAGACGGACAGGAGGCCCGGTGCCAGCTGGCACCGAGCCTCCTGTCCGGTGGGTGCGCGCGACGCGCTACGGGCGCAGCAGCACCTTGATCGCACGGCGCTCGTCCATCGCGGCGTACGCCTCGGCGGCCTGCTCGAGCGGCAGCTCGAGGTCGAACACCTTGCCCGGCTCGATGCGACGGGCGAGCACGTCCGGCAGCAGCTCGGGGATGTAGGCGCGCGCCGGGGCCATGCCGCCGCCGACCGTGATGTTCCGGCCGAACAGGAACGGCATCGGCAGCTCGGGGTCGCCCGCCGGGACGCCGACGTAGCCGACGTTGCCACCGGCGCGGACGACGCGGAGTGCCTGGTCCATGCTCTCGGCGGTGCCGACGGCCTCGAGCGCGCAGTCCGCCAGGTCCCCGTCGAGCAGGTCGCGCACGGCCTGCACCCCCTCGTCGCCGCGGGTGTCGACGATGTCGGTCGCGCCGAACTCGCGGGCCAGCGCCTGGCGGTCCGCGTGCCGGCTCATCGCGATGATCCGCTCGGCGCCGAGACGCTTGGCCGCCAGCACCGCGGACAGCCCGACCGCTCCGTCGCCGACCACGACGACGGTGCGGCCCGGGCCGACCTCGGCGGACACGGCGGCGTGGTGCCCTGTGGAGAACACGTCCGACAGGGTCAGGAGTGACGGGATCAGGTCGTCGTCGACCGGGCCGGGCACGACGACGAGCGATGCGGCGGCGTCGGGCACGCGCACGGACTCGGCCTGGGCGCCGCCGAGCGGCAGCCCGTGGGCGTCCGGCGTCACGCCGAAGGTCGATCCGTGGTCGCAGCCGCTCGTCATGCCGTGCGCGCACGCCTGGCAGGTGCCGTCGTTCGTGGTGAACGGTGCGATCACGAAGTCACCCACGCGCAGGTCGCCGGTGGACTCTCCGAGCTGCTCGACGACGCCGACGAACTCGTGGCCGATCGCACGGGGTTCCTTGGTGTCGCGGACGCCGCGGTACGGCCACAGGTCCGAGCCGCACACGCAGGCGGCGACGACGCGCACGACGGCGTCGGTGGGGGCGAGGAGTTCGGGGGCGTCGCGATCCTCGACGCGGATGTCGCGAGGGGCGTGGATGACTGCTGCGCGCACGGGTGGTGCCTTCCGTCGGGAGTGGGTGGTGTCGGCCGGTCGACGTCGTCCGGAGCCGCGTCGACACTACGCTCGTGCGGGTGGACGAGGACCGGTACGGCAACGACGTGCTCTCGGGCGACTGGCGCTCGAAGGGCGTGCGGAAGGTGCGGCAGGTGCCGCTCGAACGGGACATGGTGCTCGAGGACCCGGCGTCGGGCTGGGCCGGTGCCGTGGTCGGACTCGAGGCCGGGAACATCGCGCTCGAGGACTGGAAGGGCCGCACGCGCGCCTTCCCCTTCGACGGGCAGTTCCTGCTGGAGGGCGAGCTCGTGACGCTGGGTCGCCCGCAGGCGCCGGTCGGCAGAGGCGGTGGGGCCGCGCGAGCGGGTTCCGGTCCGTCGCTCGGTTCCGTGCACACGGACTGGAGGCCCGGCTCGGCCCCGGCGGTCCGCCAGGCGTCCGACGGTGGTCGGCTGCGCACGGCGTCCGGATCGTTCGCGGTGGAGTCGCAGCGCGCCCGGGTGGCGCTGCCGTCGCGGATCATGGTCGAGGGCAAGCACGACGCCGAGCTCGTCGAGAAGGTCTGGGGCGCGGACCTGCGCGTCGAGGGCGTCGTCGTCGAGGAGCTCTCCGGTGTCGACAACCTGGCTTCGGTGCTGGACGACTTCCAGCCCTCCCGCGACCGACGCGTCGGCGTGCTCGTGGACCACCTGGTGCCCGGGTCGAAGGAGTCCCGCTTCGCCGATGCCGTCATGCAGGGGAAGTGGGGCGCGCACGTGCTGGTCGTCGGACACCCGTTCGTCGACGTCTGGCAGTCGGTCAAGCCCGCACGGGTCGGACTGCGCGCGTGGCCCACGATCCCGCGGTCGATCGAGTGGAAGGCCGGCATCTGCGCCGCGCTCGGCTGGCCGCACGCCGAACAGGCCGACATCGCGCGGGCATGGCAGCGGATCCTCGGGCAGGTGCGGACGTTCGCCGACCTGGAACCCGAGCTGCTGGGTCGCGTCGAGGAGCTCATCGACTTCGTGACCGAGCCGATCGCGGAGCGTCCCGCGCGGCGGTGAGCCGGCGGATCGGGGACGGGACGGCCGTGGCGGGGGTGATCCGGGCCTCCAGGTCCGTATCGTTGGAGGATGGACGGCATCGACGGGCGTGTGCGGAACGCCGTCGACCTGTGGCTGCGGTGGCTGCCGCGGTGGCAGATCGGGACCGCCCGGCCGCGCACGCGGATCTGCCGGAAGTGCACCGGGTCGCCGATCGCCAGCGCGGCGGGCTTCGGGCCGGACGTGCCGCACCCGGTCCAGCACGCGCTGATCGGGCGGATCTCGACCATCATCGACGACGCCGTGGACGACTACACCGCGAAGAACCTGCCGCTGTTGCACCGTGAACTCGCGCGCGCCGACGCCCGGAAGCGCCACGCGGGGTACCAACCGGCCGAGGGCCTGTCGCCCGAGTTCCAGGGGCTCGACATCGACCCGCAGCCGCAGGACGGCTCACCGTTCCTGTTCACGTTGGAGGAGCTCGCCGGCACCGGCGCGTCCGAGCCCGCGCCCCGCGAGCCGCTGTCCGACCAGGCCAAGGCTGCGCTGCGTCACGAGATCGAGCTGTCCGACGAGTGTGCCCGGTCCACCGGCACTGCGGTGTGCCTGGCGCTGATCGACCACCGGGAGCGGATCGCCGAGGCGGTCGAACGGCTCGTCGAGCCGCAGATCGAGGCGCTCGTGTCGGACATGTTCCGCGGGCTGGACGGGGACGGGCCGCGCGGCGGGCTGTTCTGACGCCGCGTGCGGGCGGGTGCGGGGGCGGGTGCGGGCGCGGGGGCGCGCGGGCGGCGAAGCTCGCACGGTGCTGCGCCCACCGGTGGTGCGCGGTTGACCGCCCCGTGCCGGCATGTTTCCTCGCACCAGGCGGCCGGGGCCGCACGGGCGGCGAAGCTCGCACGGTGCTCGCCCCCACGAACGCCGCACCAGCCGCACAGCGGCGCACCGTGCGCACGGCGGCAGCGTGTCAGCGGCGGAGCAGGGTGCGGCCGGGCAGCACCGTGCCGCGGAGCGACCGGTGCTCGACGGCCCGGCCGGGGTCGTCGATGCGGCCGATGACCAGGTCGATGGCCTCGCGGCCGATGCGGTCGACGGGCTGCTGCAACGTCGTGAACCCGATCCAGTCGTTCGCGAGCGGGTAGACGCCGTCGAAGCCCGTGACCGAGACGTCGCTCGGCACACTGACGCCGCGCTTGGCCAGAGCGTCGCAGACGTCGAGCATGAGCCGGTCGGTCGGGCACATCACCGCGGTCGCACCGGACTCCCGCATGACGTCGACCACGTCCGCGGCGATGTCGTCGGCCGGGCGGACGAAACTGGCGTCGATGTCGATCGCCGTGACGCCGCGGCCGCGCAGCCGTCCTGCCATCGCCGTCGACCGCGCGTGCTGCGTGATCGCGTTGTCCAACGGGACGGTCAGCACGACCACGACCGCGTGGCCCGCGTCCGCCACCGCATCGGCGATGCGGTGCCCGCCGTCGACCTCGTCGCAGTACACGCTGGACAGCGCCGGGTGCAGTTCGGGGCGCCCGGCGACGACGGTCGCGATCCGCGGCGCGAACTCGGCGATGTCCGCCGACGGCAGGAGTCCGCTGCACACGACCAGTCCGTCGACGCGCATGGACACGAGCGACGCCAGGGCGGACTTCTCGTCCTCGACCCGGCCGACCCCCGTCGTCGTGACGACGCGGTAGCCGAGCTCCGAGGCACGCTGCTCCATGACGGCGTGCAGCGCGGTGTAGAGCATCGACGAGGCGTCGCGCACGAGCATCCCGATGGTGTGGGTCCGCCCGCTGACCAGCCCGCGTGCCATCGCGTTCGCCACGTAACCGAGCTCCGCTGCGGCGCGCTCGACGCGTTCGCGGGTCTCGTCGGAGAACCGTCCGGTGCCGGAGAGGACCCGGCTCACCGCGGACTTGGAGACCCCTGCCCGTGCGGCGACGTCGACGATCGTCGGCTGCGAGCCGCGGCTGCCGTTCACGTACCCGGCGTGACGCCGGGGCTGTTCGACGGATCCGCCGCCGGGTCCTTCGTCACGGGGTCGTCGAGCGCCGGTGCGTCGGTGGCGCGGCGACGTGCGACCGCGCGCAGGACGACACGAGCGATCGCGCGCCACCCGAGCAGGAACACGCCGAGGACGATCGTCGCGACGATGAGGAACGAGATGGGCAGCGGGTTGCCGTCGACGACGCCCTGGCCGGTGGCGACGCGGATGGCCATCCCGACGAAGACCGTGAGGATCCACGCGACGACGCCGGTCGGCCACGTCCGCAGGGGTCTGGCCCAGGCGCCGCTGGTGACGTAGGCGATCGCCCAGCCGGCCAGGAACGGGTACGCGGTGGTCCAGAGCGCGCCGAGTGAGTTCGCCTCGCCGTGCGAGGACCGCCCGATCAAGGCGAACACGACGATGAGGACGACGTCGATGACGGCTGCGAGCCAGCCCCAGGTGCGATCGGTCACAGCGCCATTCTCGCAGCCCGGTTCCTCCACAGGTGCCACTCTTCGGCCTCCTGTGCACAGCTCACACGAGCGCGTCGTCGCGCTGCGTCGCGTCTCACGAGGATCGCGCCATGAAACGAACCTTCACCCTCGCACCTGTTCCACACGTCCCGCTCTTCCGAACGTCTTCGCACCGGCCTGACGAATCCGACCGCATCCGGAAGCGTGCCTCGACGGGCGAGCTCACCCGGATCAGTCGGGGGCTCTTCGTCGGTTCAGCGGAGTGGAACGCATTGCGACCCGCTGACCGGCACCGCCTGCGGATAGAGGCGGTCGCTGACCGGATCCGGTCGGACCGGATCATCTCGCACGTGTCGGCAGCCGTCGTCCTCGCGGTGCCACTCGTCACCGATCCGCCGGACCGGGTGCACCTGACGACGCACGGGGCCGATGGTCGCACGACGAACGCCACGTTCATCGTGCACGCGGACATGGACCCGTCGGGGGATCGCAGTACGGTCGTCACTCCCGACGGACTCCGCACGTCTGGCCCGGAACGTGTCGCAGCGGACCTTGCGCTGACGTTCCCGCTGGTCGACGCCGTGGTCGCGCTCGATGACCTGCTGCGGCGAGGAACGGACCGAGCCCGCGTGCAGCAGTCGATCGAACGGCGGGGCCCGAAAGGCCGTCGGCGTGCGCTCCGTGCCGTCGCGTTGGCGGATCCTGCGTCGGGTTCCGTGGGGGAGTCCGTGTTGCGGGTCCGGTTCGACGATCTCGGCACCGAGCGCCCGGTGCTGCAACACCGATTTCGGCAAGCGGGGTTGCCCGACATCGTCGTCGACTTCTGGTTCCCGGAAGCAGGCGTGGTCGTCGAGTTCGACGGTGAGGTCAAGTACCGCGACGCGCAGATGCGTGCCGGGCGCTCGGCCGAGGACGTCGTCATCGCCGAGAAGCAGCGCGAGGACCGACTCCGCGCGATGCCCGGCGTGCGATGGGTCGTCCGGCTCGCGTGGTCGGACCTGTGGGACGAGGGGCGTCTTCGGGCTGCGCTCCGTCGTGCAGGCGTGCGGATGACCCGCTGACGGGGTGCACGGTGCGAGGTTCGCGGGCGGGTGTGTGGCGCGCACGGTGCGAGGTTCGGGGTCCGTGCCTCGACAGTGGGCCGGTGCGAGGTTGATTGCCGGCACGGGGCCGTCAACCTCGCACCGGCCGCGAAGCTCGCACCATGCGCACGGGCACGAGTTCACCGAGGCGGCACTGCGGCGGCACCGGGAGTTCACCGGGCCGCGTCACACTCGACCACGGTGCGGGAACGTTCCCACACGGCACGCCCAGACGACACCACGCTCCACACCCCGAGCACGACACCCCCACGCACCACCCCACGCTCCACACCCCAACGCACCACCCCACGAACCAGGGAGACCACCGCCGTGAAGACCCGAGCCCTCGCCGGCCTCGCGATCGCCGCCGTCGCCACCGTCGCACTGTCCGGCTGCGTCCAGAGCGCCAACGCCGCGAACGACAGCGCCGACAGCGACACCGGCAGCACCAGCCTCACCGTGTTCATCAGCGGCGACACGAACGTCCAGGACCTCTGGGACAAGTCGCTCATCCCCGCCTTCGAGAAGCAGCACCCGAAGATCTCCGTCCGCACCAGCATCGACCTGCACGGCGAGCACGACGCGCAGACCCAGGCCAACCTGGCGACCGCGGTCAAGGCCGACAAGACCGTGGCCTACGACCTGGTCGACGCCGGCTTCGTCACCACCGCGGGCAAGGCCGGCCTGATGGCGACGGTCGACGACAGCGCGATCCCGAACATGAAGAACGTGCCGAAGGCGACGAAGCAGCAGGGCGGCGACCGTGCCATCCCGTACCGCGCATCGAGCGTGCTGCTGGCGTACGACACCAAGAAGGTGTCGACGCCGCCGAAGACCCTCGACGCCCTGCTGTCGTGGATCAAGGACAACCCCGGTCAGTTCGCCTACAACTCGCCGTCCTCGGGCGGTTCGGGTGGTTCGTTCGTGATGACGGTCCTGGCGAAGTACCTGTCGGAGAGCGAGCAGTCCACGATGCAGACGACGTACGACAAGTCGCTCGAGTCGAAGTGGGACGAGGGCTTCGCCACGCTCAAGGACCTCGGCCCGTCGATGTACCAGAAGGGCGTCTACCCGAACGGCAACGACCAGGTGCTGCAGATGCTCGGCTCCGGCCAGATCGCCATGGCCCCGGTGTGGAGCGACCAGTTCATCACCGCGCAGAAGGCCGGCACGATCGGCAAGGACATCGCGTTCACACAGATCTCCGACCCGACGTTCACGGGCAGCGCGAGCTACCTCGGCATCCCGAAGACCGAACCGAAGGCCAAGAAGCAGGCCGCCGAGGAACTCGCCGACTTCGTCCTGTCCTCGAAGGGACAGCAGCTCGTCGCGAACGCCGTGTCCGGCTACCCGGTCATCCCGCTCAGCTCGCTGCCGTCGAGCGTCGCCGAGCAGTTCTCGAAGGCCGACCCGTCGAAGCTCCGCCTCGGCTTCCAGAGCGAGTTCGCCGCCGACATGAACGCGGCGTGGGACGCGAAGGTCCCGCAGTGACCCAGACCGTCCCGAACGGCCCGGCGCTCGACCGGGAGGCCCGTGGCGACTCCGCCACGGGCCTCCCGCCCGTCCCCGCCCCGGCCCAGGGCGCCACCGACCCGACCGACCGGCGCACGGTCCAGCAGCGGCTGGAGCGCCGCCGGCGCCTGCAGGGCATCGCGCTCGTCACCGCCCCGGTGCTGGTGGTCGTGCTGTTCGTCGGCGTGCCGGTGGTCAACGCCGCCCTGTTCAGCCTCGGGTTCACCGGCGGGCTGAACCAGGCGCTCGCCGACATCGGCCAGGACACCGTGCGCGGGTTCTCGTTCGGGGTGTACGGCACGCTGCTCGGCAACCCGACGTTCCTGCGCGACCTCGGCGCCACGATCGGGGTCACGGTCGCCTCGACCGGACTGACGATCGCGCTGGCCGTGCTGATCGCGGTGATCCTGCGGCTGCGCGGCGGGTTCCTCGGCCGGACGCTCAGCGTGCTGGCCGTCGTGCCGATCTTCGTCCCCGTGGTGATCGCGAGCTGGTCGATCCTGACGTTCACCGACGCGCAGGGGTTCCTGCGGAGCGCCGGCGCCCAGGTGGGCATCGACGTGCCGGTGTGGGGCTACACGCTCGTCGCGGTCGTGTTCGGCAGCGTCTGGACCAGTCTGCCGTTCGCCGTGCTCATGATCGCCGGGGCGCTGCAGGGCACACCCGACGCCCTGATCGAGGCCGCGAAGGACGCCGGTGCCAGCACGTGGCGCGTCGTGTGGCAGGTGCTGCTGCCGATGGCCGCGACGCCCATCGTCATCGCGACGACGTTCACCGTGATCGGTGTGCTCGGGTCGTTCACGGTGCCGTACTTCACCGGTCCGAACGCCCCGTCGATGCTCGGCGTCGACATCTCCAAGTACTTCCAGTCGTACAACCGGCCGCAGCAGTCCACCGCGATGGCGTTCATCGTGTTCGCATTCGCCGCAGCTGCCAGCGTCTTCTACCTCCGGTCCACCGTGCGCTCGAACGCGCGCGAGCTCGGGAAGGGACAGCGATGATCAAGCGCCTCACCGGCACCGCACTGGTCTGGGCGACCGCCGTCGTCCTGGCCGTGTTCATCGCCGGCCCCCTGCTGTGGCTGGCCGTCCGGGCCTTCGCCTCCAGCTGGACGTACCCGAACCTGCTGCCCGACGGGTGGACCCTGTCGTGGTGGGGGACCGTGTTCCAGGACCCGTCCCTCGCCGTCGCCGTGCAGAACTCGCTCGTGCTGGCACCGCTGACCGTCCTGATCGCCGCGGTGGTCTGCCTGCCCGCTGCGTGGGCGATCAGCCGGATCGAGTTCCCCGGACGCCGGCTGGTGCTCGTCGGGCTGTTCGCCACGAACGCCTTCCCGAAGATGGGCCTGTTCGTCACGATGTCGGCGATGTTCACCGCGCTGAACCTGATGAACACCGTGACCGGCATCCTCATCGTGCACGTGCTCGGTTGCGTCGTGTTCATGACGTGGCTGCCCGCGGCGGCGTTCTCGGCCGTGCCGCGCTCCCTCGAAGAGGCCGCGCGCGACGCCGGGGCAGGTCGCTGGCGCACGTTCTGGTCCGTCACGCTCCCGATCGCCTGGCCGGGCATCCTCGTCGCGATGGTGATGAGCTTCCTGGCGTCGTTCGACGAGGCCCAGGGCACGTACCTGGTCGGCGCCCCGACGTACATGACCATGCCGACTGCGATGTACTCGCTCGTCCTGAACTCGCCGCGGCAGGTGTCGGCGGTGTTCGCGATCGCGCTGAGCATCCCGTCCGTGGTGCTCATGACCCTGGCCCGCAAGCACATCATGGGCGGCCGCCTGGCGGACGGGTTCCAGATCCGATGACCACTCCCAGCACGAAAGGCGACCCCATGACGGACGCAACGCTCGTCGCGGACCCCGCACCGAGCCTCCAG
Organism: Microbacterium sp. M1A1_1b; assembly: GCF_053345565.1. NCBI lineage: Bacteria > Bacillati > Actinomycetota > Actinomycetes > Micrococcales > Microbacteriaceae > Microbacterium > Microbacterium sp. M1A1_1b. Next base: position 12,403 of record NZ_JBKFAJ010000005.1, on the reverse strand, counting down.
ACCGGCGGACGGCCCTCCGACGGCCGGACCACCGACGGCCGCACCGGCGGCGGACTCGCGCTGCGGGGACTGACCAAGTCCCTCGGCGGCCGCGACGTCGTCGCCGGCATCGACCTTGACGTGGCGAAGGGTGAGCTCGTCTCGCTGCTCGGCCCGTCCGGCTGCGGCAAGACGACCACGCTCCGCATGGTGGCCGGCTTCCTGCCGGTCGACGGCGGCACCGTGACGATGGGCGGCGCCGACGTCACCGACCTGGGACCGGAGCGCCGTCCGAGTGCGATGGTGTTCCAGAACTACGCGCTCTGGCCGCACATGACGGTCACGCAGAACGTGGCGTTCCCGCTCCGCACCCGCCGCGTGTCCAAGCAGCGGACGGCCGAACGCGTGCGCGAGGCCCTCGAGCTGGTCGGACTGACGCACCACGCCGGGTCGAAGCCGACCGCGATCTCGGGTGGCGAGCAGCAGCGCGTCGCCCTGGCGCGGGCGATCGTGCAGGAGCCCGACGTGCTGCTGCTCGACGAGCCGCTGTCGAACCTCGACGCCAAGCTGCGCGTGAGCGTCCGCGACGAGATCCGCCGGATCCAGCAGCGCCTGGGCATCACGACCGTCATCGTCACCCACGACCAGGACGAGGCGCTCAGCGTGTCCGACCGGATCGCGGTGATGCACGACGGCCGGATCGAGCAGGTGGCGTCGCCGACCGACCTGTACGCCCGGCCCGCCACTCGGTTCGTGGCCTCGTTCATCGGTGCCACCAGCTTCGTGCGCGGCGCGTTCCTGGCCGACGTGCGCACGCCGTTCGCCGACGGCGACGAGGTCCTCGTCCGACCGGAGGAGGTCACGCTCGTGTCGGACGCGACCGTCACGGCGACCGTCACCCGCGTGCTCATGCGCGGGCACTTCGCCGAGGTCGTGCTCGCCGCCGGTGACGCCGAGCTGCGGTCGTTCGTGACCGGTGCGCCGCCAGTGATCGGCAGCACCACGGGCGTCCGGCTCGGGTCGGTGCTGGTCTACCGCGACGGCGCACTGGTGGAGGGCCCTCGATGAGCACCGAGACGCTGCCGACGGTCGACGCCGAGCATGGCGCGCGGTCCCGTGTCCGCCTGCCGCGCCTGGTCGCCCACCGCGGTGCGCCGCGTGTCCGCCGCGAGAACACCCTGCCCGCCGTCGCGGTCGCCGAGGCGCTCGGGGCCGACACGATCGAGGTCGACGTCCGGCGCACCGCCGACGGGGTCGCCGTGCTGGTGCACGACGAGACCCTCGGCCGGCTGTGGGGAGACGCCCGCCGCGTGTCGGAGGTCGCGTGGTGCGACGTGGCCCGGCTGGGCAACGGCCTCGACCGCATCCCGCGGCTGGACGCCGTGCTCGAGCGGCTCGACGGCTGCCGGTCGGTGCTGCTCGTCGACCTGACCGACCCCGTGGACGCCGTGGTCGCCGCCGCCACCGTCGCGGGCTCCACGGCCTCGGTCACCGTCGCCTGGTGCGGGGCGCCCGACGCCATGCACGCCGTGCGCACGGTCCTGCCGGACGCCGACGTCTGGCTTGCGTGGGAGTCGCTCGAACCGCCGACGCCCGCCGACCTGGTCGACCTGACCCCGTCGACGCTCAACCTCGACGTCGCGTTCCTGACCCCGCGCACGGTCCGGGCGGCGCACGACCTCGGACTGCAGGTCTCGGTGTGGACGGTCGACGACCCGGAACCCGCGCTGTGGGCCGCCCGGCTCGGCGCCGACTCGATCACGACGAACGACCTGGCGCTGGTCCGTGCCGCCATGGCCGCCGCCGAGCGCGACGGTTGGCCGGAGCCCGCGCGCGAGCCGACCGAGACCGAGGTGGCATCGCGAGCCCAGGCCCTGGCACACCGGATCGCGCACGAGGTCATCGCCTTCACGCGCGAGCACCCCGTCGGCACGATCACGACGAAGGCACACGCAGCCGACCTGGTGACCGACGTCGACCGGCTCGTCGAGCAGCACGTCCGCGGTCGGGTCCGCGCTGCCTTCCCGACGCACGGGTTCACCGGCGAGGAGTACGGCGAGGCCCCCGGCGACAAGCACCGCTGGTACCTCGACCCCGTCGACGGCACGACGAACCTGGCGAACGGCATCCCGTGGACCAGCATGTCGCTCTGTCTGACCCGCAGCGGCCGACCCGTCGTGGGCGTCGTCGCGGACCCGTGGCGGGGCGAGGTGCTCGAGGCCCGTCGTGGTCGCGGTGCCACGATCCGCGACCGGCAGCTCCGGCTCGACGACGTCCCACGGCCGTTGGCGGGCGCCGTCGTCGGCACCGAGCTCGACGGGCACCTGCCGTGGCCGGGCTTCGGCGCGTTCCTCGACGCGCTCGCCGCCCGCTCCTGCACGCTGCGGGTGCAGGGCTCCGGCACGCTCACGATCGCGCAGGTCGCGGCCGGTCGGGGGATCGGCGGCTGCGTGTCGTCGTTCAACCCGGTTGACCACGGCGCCGCGGTGCTGCTCGTCCACGAGGCGGGCGGCGTCGTGATGACCGAGGACGGTCCGGTGTCCGGCTTCCCCGAGCTCGGTGCGCCGTTCCTGGTGGCCCACCCCGGAGCCGCCGACGAACTGCACCAGGTGTGGGTGGGGGCGCTGCGCTCCGCCCGTTGACGGACTGGAGGCGCGTTGCGGGCCCGCCCCGCGCCTCCAGGCCGTTCGGTGGTGACGTCCACCGCATTCTGTGCGGCCACACAGTCACCGGTCGTCCGGCGACCCTACTGTGGCAACTCCACGGACACCGTGTCCGTGCCGAAGGAGCAACGCCATGGGATTCCTCGACCGCCTGCTCGGCCGTGAGGACCGATCGCAGCAGCAGGGCTGGAACGCGCAGCAGCCGCAGCAGCCGAGCTGGGGGCAGCCCCAGCAGCAGGGCTACCAGTACGGCCAGCAGTCGTACACCGCGGCGCCCGCTCCCGGTGCCGGCGCCCCGGGCGGGGTCGCTGGTCCGGGTGGTGCGCGCTCCGAGGACGAACAGGCCGTCGAGCGGTACCGCTACCTGCTGAAGACCGCGCCGCCCGAGCGCATCGAAGAGGTCCACGCCGAGGCCTTCGAGCGCCTGACGCCCGAGCAGCGCCGCATGGTCTACGACGAGTTCACCCGCACCGCTCCCGCGGGCGAGGCCCCGCGCGGCGACGACCCACGCTCGCTGGCACAGGCGGCGACCCGCTCCGAGATCCGGCAGCCCGGCTTCATGGAGCGCTCGCTCGGCGGCATGAACGGTGGCATGAACGGCCGCGGCGGCATGGGCGGCGGGTTCGGCCAGCGCCAGGGTCCGTCGTTCGGCGGGATGCTCGGCGCGTCGATCCTGGGGACCGTGGCCGGCTACGTGATCGGTTCGACGCTGATGAGTGCCTTCCTGCCGGACCCCTCCGGGTTCGACGGCGGGACGGACGCCTCGGGCGACGGCGGCAACGACGCCGGATCGGGGGATGCGGGTGACGGTGGTTCGGGGGACACTGGTGCCGAGAACGCGTCGTGGGACGACGGCGGCGGCTCCGACTTCGGAGGCGGCGGCGGATTCGACGACTTCGGCGGCGACATGGGCGGCGGATTCGACATCTGACGCCTGACCGGTGCCGACCCTTCCTTGTTGCACGGTCCACGAAGGAGTGGCGGCATGGCCATCATCGAGGCCTCCGGGCTGACCAAGACCTACCGATCCAAGTCGGGGCCGGTGCACGCGCTCGCCGGCCTCGACCTGTCCGTCCCGCAGGGCACCGTCATGGCGCTCCTCGGGCCCAACGGCGCCGGCAAGACCACCACGGTCAAGGTGCTGACGACCCTGATCAAGCCCGACGCGGGCACCGCCACGATCGCGGGCATCGACGTCGTCGCCGATCCCCAGGCCACCCGGCGGTCGATCGGCGTCTCCGGGCAGTACGCCGCCGTCGACGAGAATCTGACCGGGTTCGAGAACCTCGAGATGATCGGGCGGCTCTACCACCTGGGCGGCAGGGCCTCGCGGCAGCGGGCACGTGAGCTCATCGACGTGTTCGACCTGTCCGAGGCCGGCGACCGACCCGTCAAGGGGTTCTCCGGCGGCATGCGGCGGCGGATCGACCTGGCCGGTGCGCTCGTGATGAACCCGAGCGTGCTGTTCCTCGACGAACCGACGACCGGACTCGACCCGCGCAGCCGACTCGCGCTCTGGGGGATCATCGAGCGTCTGGTCGCCGACGGCGCGACCGTGCTGCTGACCACTCAGTACCTGGAAGAAGCCGACCGGCTCGCCGACGACATCGCGGTGATCGACGACGGCACGGTCATCGCCGAGGGCACCGCCGACCAGCTCAAGGCCCAGGTCGGCGGCCACCGGGTGGTGGTCACGCTGGTCGACGACGCCGACGGCGACGCGGCCACGACGGTGCTGCGGCGGTACGGCACGGGTGCGGTCGAGGTCTCCGGCGACGGACGCACGTTCGGCATCGCGGTCGACGCCGGGCCCCCGGCGCTGCAGCGCGTGCTGGCCGACCTGGGCGAGGCGGGCATCGAACTCCACGACGCCGGCATGCGACGCCCCACGCTCGACGACGTGTTCCTGCGTCTGACGGGGCACGCGGCGACCGAGGACGACGGCGACGGGCCGGGCGGTGCTACCGGTGCCGGCGCCGGTGCCGGTGGTCGTTCTGGTGCGGCTGCTGCTGGCGCCGGTCCCGGTGCTGGTGGTGCTGCGCGCTCGCGCGGTCGTGCTGACGCGTCCGAGGAGCGGGTCCGATGACCGCCACCGTGACCGCGCCCGGTCGGCAGCTGCCCGTCGTCGTCACCGCGCCGCTGGCCGTGTGGTTCGAGGACGGCTGGACCGTCACCAAGCGCAACCTGATCAAGATCAAGCGGTCTCCGGACATGCTCGTGTTCGCGGTGCTGCAGCCGATCATGTTCGTGCTGCTGTTCAGCCAGGTCTACGGTGGCGCGATCGCCGTGCAGGGGACGGACTACACGCAGTTCCTGATGGCGGGGATCTTCGCGCAGACGGTCGTGTTCGGGGCCACGTTCTCCGGCTCGGCGATGGCGCAGGACCTGAAGGAAGGGCTCATCGACCGGTTCCGCACCCTGCCGATGTCGGCGTCCGCGGTGCTGGTCGGCCGGACCAACAGCGACCTGGTGCTCAACACGATCTCCATGGTGATCATGATGGTGACGGGCCTGGCGGTGGGGTGGCGGGTCAACTCGTCGCCGCTCGAGTTCCTGGCCGGTGTCGGACTGCTGCTGCTGTTCAGCTACGCGTTCAGCTGGGTGATGGCGCTGCTCGGCATGAGCGTCAAGACGCCCGAGGTCATCAACAACGCCTCGTTCATGATCCTGTTCCCGCTGACGTTCGTCTCGAACGCGTTCGTCCCGAGCGACACGCTGCCGCTGGTGTTGCGGGTGTTCGCCGAGTGGAACCCGGTGTCCTCGCTCGTGCAGGCCGCGCGCGAGCTGTTCGGCAACGTCGGGTCGGCGCCCGTGCCCGACATCTGGACGATGCAGCACCCGGTCGTCACGGTCCTGATCGGCATCGCGGTGATGCTCGTCGTGTTCGTGCCCTGGGCCGTGTCGAAGTACACACGGATCAGCGCCAAGTAGGCGGTTCTGCACAGGTCGGTCCGGGTGGCGTGCGACGCGTCACCCGGACCGCTTACGATCGACTCCTGTTCGTCGGGCACCCCCGACGTCCCGGCAGCGAGAGGGCCCATGACCGCGACAGACACCGAGCGCGCCGACCCGTCGGTCCGAGCGCCTCGATCCGGCCGGAACACGCGCCTGCGGCAGTGGATGCTGCAGGGGTCCGACCGGGGTGCCGACCACCAGGGTCCGCACCAGGTCGAGGTCGAGAAGACCCACTCGTGGTGGCGCGTCATGTGCCTGACCGGCGTCGACTACTTCTCGACGCTCGGCTACCAGCCCGCCATCGCCGCGCTCGCCGCCGGACTGCTCTCGCCGATCGCCACGATCGTGCTGGTGCTCGTCACGCTGTTCGGTGCGCTGCCCGTGTACCGCCGGGTGGCACAGGACAGCTTCCGCGGCGCCGGGTCGATCATGATGCTCGAGAAGCTGCTGCCGTGGTGGGCGGGCAAGCTCTTCGTGCTCGTGCTGCTCGGGTTCGCGGTCACCGACTTCATGATCACGATGACGCTGTCGGCCGCCGACGCCACCGCGCACATCGCCGAGAACCCGTTCACCCCGCACTGGTTCACCGAGATCCCGGTGCCGCTCACCCTGGCGCTGCTGCTCCTGCTCGGCGTGGTGTTCCTGCGCGGGTTCAAGGAAGCGATCGGCATCGCCGTCGGCCTGGTCGCCGTGTACCTGGTGCTCAACGCGGTCGTCGTCGGCGTCGCCCTGTGGCACGTGTTCGAGCGCCCGATGGTCGCCACCGACTGGTGGAGCAGCCTGACCGCGCAGCACAGCAACCCGCTCGTCATGGTCGGCATCGCGCTCATCGTCTTCCCGAAGCTCGCGCTCGGGCTGTCCGGCTTCGAGACCGGTGTCGCGGTCATGCCGCAGGTCACGGGCGACCCGAGCGATGCGACCAGCGCCCGGCCCGAGGGGCGCATCCGCGGCACCAAGCGGCTGCTGACCACGGCGGCGGTGATCATGAGCACGTTCCTCATCACCTCGTCGATCGTCACGACGTTCCTGATCCCGCAGCGTGAGTTCCAGCCCGGGGGCGGGGCGAACGGCCGGGCGCTGGCGTACCTGGCCCACGAGTACCTGGGCGGGGTGTTCGGGTCGGTGTACGACTTCTCGACCGTGGCGATCCTGTGGTTCGCCGGCGCGAGCGCGATGGCGGGACTGCTGAACCTGGTGCCCCGGTTCCTGCCGCGCTACGGCATGGCGCCGCAGTGGGCCCGAGCGACCCGACCGCTCGTCATCATCTTCACGCTCATCGCCTTCGTCATCACGATCATCTTCCAGGCGAACGTCGACGCCCAGGGCGGTGCCTACGCCACCGGCGTGCTCGTGCTCATCACGAGTGCCGCGGTCGCGGTGACCCTGTCGGCCCGCCGCAAGCAGCAGAAGAAGCGCACGATCGGGTTCGGCATCATCGCGGTCGTGTTCGTCTACACGACCGTCGCCAACGTGATCGAACGGCCCGACGGCGTGCGCATCGCGGCGATCTTCATCATCGCGATCGTCGTCGTCTCGCTCGTGTCACGCGTGCGCCGCTCGTTCGAGCTCCGCGCCTCGTCGATCGAGCTCGACGCCACCGCGCGGCAGTTCGTCGAGGCCGACGCCGACCAGTTCAGCTCGGTCTGCATCATCGCGAACGAGCCCGGCGCCGGCACCGCGGCCGCGTACCGGGCGAAGGGGCGCGAGGAACGCCGTGACTCGGGCATCCCCGCCCGTGTCCCGACGATGTTCCTCGAGGTCCTGCCCGCCGACTCGTCCGACTTCGAAGAGGACCTGGTCGTCGAGGGCCACGTCGTCCACGGCCACCGTGTGCTGCGTGTCCGGTCCGGCAACGTGCCGAACACGATCGCGTCGACGCTGCTCGCGATCCGCGACCTGGCGGGTGTCGTGCCGAGCGTGTACTTCGAGTGGAACGAGGGCAGCCCGATCCGCAACGCGATCCGGTTCGTCTTCACGGGCGTGGGCGACGTCGCCCCGGTCACGCGCGAGGTCCTGCGTGAAGCCGAGCCCGAGGTCTCGCGGCGACCGAGCGTCCACGTGTCCTGACCGGGCTGGCCGACGGCCGCGCTGGCCGACGACCGGGCTAGCTGACGATCTGGTCGCGGACCTTCCGCCGCAACACCTTGCCGATCATCGAGCGCGGCAGGTCCTTGACCACGACGACCCGGCGCGGCACCTTGTACGCCGCCAGGTGCTCACGAGCGTAGGCACGCAGGGCGTCGGCGTCGAACGCGGCAGCGTCGACCGGCACCACGGCGGCGACGACCTGCTCGTTGCCACCCTGGGTGATCCCGACGACGGCGACCTCGCGCACGCTGGGGTGCTTCACGAGGGTGTCCTCGACCTCGGTGGGTGAGACGTTGAAACCGCCGGTGATGATGAGCTCCTTGAGCCGGTCGACGATCCGCACGAACCCGTCGGCGTCGATGGCCACGATGTCCCCGGTGCGGAACCAGCCGTCCGCGGTGAAGACCTCGTCGGTCGCGTCGGCCCTGCCCCAGTACCCGCCGAACACCTGCGGGCCGCGCACCTGGAGTTCGCCGGGCTCGTCCGTGCCGAGCACCTTCGTGGGGTCGTCCGGGTCGGCCACGCGGGCCTCGGTCGAGGGCAGCGGCAGGCCGATCGAGCCCTCGCGGCGGGCGTCGGACACCGGGTTCGCCATCAGCACGGGGGAGCACTCCGACAGGCCGTAGCCCTCGACCAGGAAGCCGCCGGTGCGGGCCTCCCACGGTTCGACGACCTCGGCCGACAGCGGCATCGCCCCCGAGATGCCGATCTCGATGCCGCGCAACGAGACCTTCTTCGCGTCGGCCGCGTGCTGCAGCCGCGCGTAGATCGGCGGCACCGCCGGCAGGAACGTCGGCGGGTGCTGTTGCATGGCCGTCAGGACCAGGGCGGGTTCGAAGGCCGGGAACAGCACCAGGCGCGACGCCATGCTCATCGCGAAGGTCAGGCAGAGCGTCAGGCCGTAGGCGTGGAACATCGGCAGGATCGCGTACACGACGCTGCCGTCGCCCGGCTGGATCTGCGGGACCCAGGCACGCGCCTGTGCAGCGTTCGCGATGAGGTTCCGGTGGGTCAGCGTGGCACCCTTCGGCGTGCCCGTGGTGCCCGAGGTGTACTGGATGAGCGCGACGTCGTCGGTCGCGGGCCGGGCCGTGCGGCGGGGCAGTCGTCGCGACGTCACCAGGTCGTCCCACTTCGTGGTGCCGCGCACCTTCGTCGTGAGCTTCGCGCGGGACTCGCGGGCCTTGGCGACGGGGAGCGACAGGGCGAGCCGGGTCGTGCGCGGCATGGCCTTCGTCAGGTCGACGGACACGATCGCATCGAGCCGGACGTCGGCGGGGAAGTCCTGCAGCGTCTCGACCGACTTGTCCCACACGATCGCGACACGGGCGCCGTGGTCCTCGAACTGGTGCCGGAGTTCGCGCGGGGTGTACAGCGGGTTGTGCTCGACGACGACGGCGCCGATGCGCAGTGCGGCGTAGAACGCGACGACGTGCTGCGGACAGTTCGGCAGCACGAGCGCGACGCGGTCCCCGGCGACCACCCCGAGCTTCCGCAGGCCGTTCGCGGCGCGGGCGATCTGGTCCTCGAGCTCGGCGTACGTCGTGGTCCGCTTGAAGAACTCCAGCGCCACCTTCTTCGGGAACCGCTTCGCCGACTGCTCGACCAGGTCGACGAGTGACCCCGACGGCTCGTCGATGTCGTGCGGGACGCCGGGGGCATAGGCGGCAAGCCAGGGACGGGGCGTGTCGATGGTCACCCGCCCAACCTATCGGCCGCACCGACAGCGGGCTGTGAGCGGACCCGGGCCCTGGGCGGACCCGAGGCTGAATGTCAGGAGCACGACGCACGATGGGGACATGTCCTTCGTCACCGACGCCTTCCGCTCCCGGCTCAACACCACGTTCACGGGGAGCTCGACGGACCGTCCGGCCTGGGTCGACGAACTCGAACAGGGGAGCGACGCGGGCTTCTTCGGCCCGGGCTCGGCAACGTGGTCGGTGCACGGCGGCAAGCAGACCATCGTCGCGGGCGTCCGGGCGCTCCTGGTGCAGGCGATGCACCCGGGGGCACTCGCCGGCGTCGCCGACCACTCCCGCTACCGCGAAGACCCCTTCGGTCGACTGGCGGGCACGATCCGCTGGATCTACACGGTCTCGCACGGTGACACCGCCACCGCGACCGGCGCCAGCCAGTGGGTGCTCCGGCTGCACGAGAAGGTCCGCGGGCAGTACGTCGACGGCCACGGCGTGACGCGCGACTACACCGCGAACGACCCGGACCTGGCGCGCTGGGTGCACCTGGCCTTCACCGACGCGTTCCTGCGCGCCGCCGAACAGTGGGGCGACCCGATCCCCGGGGGTGCCGACGCCTACGTGCGCGAATGGGCGATCGCCGGCCGCCTGATGCGCGTCGAGGACCCGCCCGAGTCCGAGGCCGAACTGCGTGCGCAGATGAACGGCTACCTCGACCGTGGTGAGCTCGCGGTGACGCCACGCACCCGCGAGGTCCTGCGCTTCATCAAGAACCCGCCGCTCGCCCGCATGCTCCGGCCGGGCTACCAGGCGCTGTTCCAGGGCGCCGCGTCGACGCTCGACCCGCGACACCGGTCGATGCTGGGGCTGCGGGCACCCGCGATCGGCCCGGTCGAGCTCCCCGTCGGGCGCGCGACGGGGCTGGTCCTCGACGGGATCGGCTCGGTGCTCGGCAACCAGACGGGGACCGAGCGCGCAGCGCTCGCCCGGATCGCACGGCTCGAGCGCGAGGGCGCGGCGCCGGCGGCCTGAGTCCGCACATCTGAGGACGGGCGCGCCCCGCTGCGCGGTGACGCGCCAGCGTCACGCGGGGCGCGCCGACCGAGCCTGCGAGGGAGGGGTGCCGGCTGGCACCGGGCCTCCTGTCCGTCTCGTGGGGCGTCAGAAACCGGACGGCACCCGCGGCGTGTACGCGGACTCGAGTCGCGTCACCTCGTCGTCCGTGAGCGTGATCGCCGCGGCAGCCACCGCATCGTCGATGTGCTGCTCCTTGGTCGCGCCGATGATCGGTGCGGTGACGGCGCTCTTGCCGGACACCCACGCCAGGGCGACCTGCGCCATGCTGACGCCGCGGTCCTCGGCGACCTGCTGCACGGCGCCGACGATCGCGCGGTTGGCGTCCTCGTCCTGGCGGTACAGGGTCTTGCCGAACTCGTCCGTGTCCGACCGCGAACCGGAGCCCGCGCTGTCCCACGGGCGGGTGACCTTGCCGCGGGCCAGGGGGCTCCACGGGATGACGCCGACGCCCGTCGCGGCGCAGTACGGGTGCATCTCGCGTTCTTCCTCGCGCTCGAGCAGGTTGTACTGGTCCTGCATGCTCACGAACTTCGTCCACCCGTGCAGCTCGGCAGTGTGCTGCATCTCGGCGAACTGCCACGCCCACATGCTGCTCGCGCCGATGTAGCGGGCCTTGCCGGACTTGACGACGTCGTGCAGGGCCTCCATCGTCTCGGCGATCGGGGTGTTCGGATCGAAGCGGTGGATCTGGTACAGGTCGACGTAGTCGGTGCCCAGGCGCTGCAACGAGGCGTCGATCTCGTGCATGATCGCCATGCGGGACAGGCCTGCGCCGTTCCGGCCGGGGCGCATCCGGTTGAACACCTTCGTGAACACCTGGACGTCCTCGCGGGGACCGAGCTCGCGCAGGAGCGTGCCCGTGATCTCCTCACTGCTGCCGGCGGAGTAGACGTTCGCCGTGTCGAACGTCGTGATGCCCGCGTCGAACGCCCGGCGGACGAAGGGCCGCGCCTCGTCGATGCCGACGCTCCACGCGTGCGAGCCGCGGTCCGGGTCGCCGTACGACATCATGCCCAGGACGACGCTGCTGATCTCGAGGCCGGTGGCGCCGAGGCGGACGGTCTTCATGCCTTCGCTCATGCACTCACCCTGGCATCGCGGCCTGTGACGGCGAGCAGACGGACCTGCAGCGGGGCGTCGTCGTCGACCTCGACCGGTGCGGCGTACAGGCCCGTCGCCGCGAGGGACTCGATCTGCGGCTCGAAGTGCTGCCAGACCGCGTGCACCAGCGCGTCGGGCAGGTGGTCGTCGCTGCCCGTGGCCCGTGCGAGGTCCCACGTGTGGATCGTGATGTCGCTGGTCTGCTCGGCGAGGTACTCGCCCGCGGTCACGACGTCGGTCTCCAGGTGCACGGGGGTGTCCTGCGCGGACTCGTGCCAGGACGCCGTCGCGGCACCGGCGAACCGGTCCCAGGCGGCCACCAGGTCGTCGCCGATCGGCTCGACGGCCAGGTCGTCCTTCGCCTGGGAGTAGTCGCAGCCCGTCAGCAGCAGGGGGATCCACCGTTGCTCGTCGATGACGTGCGTGACGAGGTCCCGGGTCGTCCACTCCGAGTCCGGCGTCGGGGCGTCCCAGTCCGTCACGGCAGCGACGCGGCGGCCGAACTCGGCGGCCGCGAGGGCCTGCAGCGCGATCCAGTCGGTGGCCATGGTGGTGCTCCTGTTCATGCGGTGGTCGTGCGGGTGGGCTGGGGTCTGTCGAGCTGTGGTGCGGTGCGGTGCGGTGCGTTTGTGGTCTGGTGTTCGTGGAACCGACACCATGCTCCGCAGATTCCCGTCGCCCAACCTACGCGTGCTCGCCCGCCCCGCGGGCTGCGCTGGCGCGCGCGGGCGCGGGCGCGGGCGCGCGGTCCGGTCTCCGGGGGTGGGTGGGGGGCGAGCGGGCGTGGGTGGGGGCGAGCGGGCGTGGGCGGGGGCGAGCGGGCGTGGGTGGGGGCGAGCGGGGGTG
>NZ_JBKFAJ010000004.1:0-388537 GCF_053345565.1 Microbacterium sp. M1A1_1b | reverse complement strand
GCCGCGAAGCTGCTCAACAGCACCTTCAAGACCGACGCCGTCAAGGGCGGCCTGCTCGTCGGCACCGCCACCATCACCGCACAGATCAAGTAACACCCCACGCCACCAGCGCACCCACACGACACGAGAACGCCGCTCCCCGACCGGGGAGCGGCGTTCTCGTCGTGTCAGGCGTCGAAGCGGGTGCCCTTGGGGTTCGACGGCAGCAGGAACACCACGAGCAGCACGAGCGAGCCGATGCCGACCAGCACGTGCAGGAACTGCCAGAAGCCGGACAGGTTCGCGTCGTGCAGCCGACGGGCACCCAGGGCGAGTGATCCGACCAGTGTCGCCAGGCCCCAGAGCACGAACAGGTACGAGCCCACCGGGTTCTCGAGCATGGGGCTGTCCGGGGTGAAGGCCTGCGGCACCAGCTGCAGCACGAGCCCGATCGCCAGCGACGTGATCGACCACCACCAGAACTCGGAGCGGGACGCACGCCCGGTGAACACGGTGTACTTCCGCCAGAACCGTCGGAGGGCCTCGGTGAAGGGCGCGCCGATGAAGGGGTCACGCAGGGCCACGCCGCCGGGCTGCGGGCTGTCGTCTGTCATGCGGACCAGCCAACCACGCCCGAGCCCGGCGGCGTTGCACCCCCGGACGCACATCGCGCCCCGCAGGAGCGGGGCGCGATGGTCATGCGGGGGTGCGATCGTCGAGCGGTCGCGGGATGCGGCTACACGAGCGAGTCGCGCCAGGCCGCGTGCAGCTGCGCGAAGCGCCCCGTGCCCGCGATCAGGTCGTCCGGCGTGCCGTCCTCGACGATCCGGCCGTACTCCATCACGAGCACCCGGTGGGCGATCGCGACGGTGGACAGGCGGTGCGCGATGATCACGGCCGTGCGGTCGGCGAGCAGGGTCTCGAGTCCCTCCTGCACCAGCCGCTCGGACGGGATGTCGAGCGACGCCGTCGCCTCGTCGAGGATGAGCACCTTCGGGTCGGCGATGAACGCCCGCGCGAAGGACAGCAGCTGTCGCTGTCCCGCCGACACACGACCACCGCGCTTGTTCACGTCGGTGTCGTACCCGTCCGGCAGCGCCATGATGAACTCGTGCGCGCCGACGGCCTTGGCGGACGCCTCGATCTCGGCGCGGGAAGCCCCCGGCTTGCCGAGCGCGATGTTGTCCGCGACCGTGCCGGAGAACAGGTACGCCTCTTGCGTGACCATCACGATCGCGCGGCGCATGTCCTTCGTGTCGAGGTCCCGCAAGTCCACGCCGTCCAGCTCGACCGAGCCGCGCGACGGGTCGTAGAACCGCGCCATGAGCTTGGCGAGCGTGGACTTGCCCGCACCCGTCGACCCGACCAGCGCGATCGTCTGCCCCGACGGGATGTGCAGGTCGAACGCCGGCAGCACGACCTTGCCCTTGTTGTACGCGAACTCGACGCCGTCGAAGTCCATCCGACCCTTGGCGTCGGCCAGGCGGGTCGGCTTGACCGGGTCCGGCACGCTCGGCCGTTCCTCGAGCACGCCGGAGATCTTCTCCATCGCGGCCGAGGCCGACTGGTACCCGTTGTAGAACATCGCGAGTTCCTGCGCCGGGTCGAAGAAGCGCTTGGCGTACAGCGCGACGGCCAGCAGCGCGCCGACCTCGAGCGTGCCGCCGATGACCCGGAAGCCGCCGACGACGACGACCGCGGCGAGCGTGACGTTGCCGATCAGCACGAGCACCGGGTCGAACGTCCCGAACAGGTTGAACACCTTCGTGTTCGCCACCCGGTAGTCCTCGACGAAGCCGCCGTACTCGTCCCGGTTGCGTGACTCCTTGCGGAAGGCCTGCACGGCGCGGATGCCCGTCATGGTCTCGACGAACTGCACGATGACGCGCGCCGAGGCCACACGGGTCGCACGGAACAGCGTCTGCGAGTTCGACTGGAACCAGCGGATCAGGAACCACAGCGGCACGAGCGCCACGGCGAGCACGAGCCCGGACGTCGGGTCGAGCGACACCAGGGCCACCGCGGTGAACGCCATGTACAGCACGCCCTGGATCAGCTGGTTCAGTCCGGAGTCGAGCAGCTCGCGGATCGAGTCGAGGTCACTCGTCTGGCGGGAGATGATCCGGCCGGACGTGTAGGTCTCGTGGAACTCGAGCGACAGCTGCTGCGTGTGCAGGAACACCCGCTTGCGCAGGTCGAACAGGATCGCCTGGCTGATCCGCGCCGCCAGCACGGTGTACCAGGCGGTCAGGACCGCGCCGAGCACCGCCACGACGATGTACGTCGCGACGACCCCGTACGCCGGCACCCAGTCGTTCCGCTCGAGCACGTCGGGCAGGGCGTTGTCGATGCCCCACGCGATGAGCGCGGGCCCGGCGACCTGGCCGCCGGTGGAAACGACCACGACGATGCCGAGCAGCACCAGCCGCAGCTTCAGGGGCGCGGCGAGCGACCCGAGCAGGGCGAGGGAGCGGCGCCGCAGGCGCTTGCTCTCCGCCTTGGTGAAGTCCTGGCGCTCCTCGCCGCGCACACCGAGCGTGGTGATCGACGCGGTGACGGGTGCGGCAGACTGCGACTCGGCGGTGTCCTGCAGTTCCGGATCCGGGCCTCCTGGCCGGTCGGCCGTCCCGACGGGCCGGTTGGTGTCTCCCTGCTGGCTCATGCCATCGCCCCTTCTCGTGCCGTGGCGTCGTCCTCGTCCAGGGACGAGATGACGTAGCGGTAGTGGTCGTTCGTGGCCATCAGCTCCGAGTGGGTGCCGACGGCGGTGACGACGCCGTTCTCCATGAGTGCGACGCGGTCCGCGAGCGTCACCGTCGAGGGACGGTGCGCCACGATGAGCGACGTGGTCTCGGCCAGCACCCGACGCAGGCCGGCCTCGACCCGCGCCTCGGTGTCGACGTCGAGCGCCGACAGCGGGTCGTCGAGCACCAGGACCGACGGCCGCGCCGCGATCGCGCGTGCCAGGGCGAGCCGCTGTCGCTGCCCACCGGACAGGGACAGCCCCTCTTCACCGACCCGGGTGTCCACGCCGTCGGGCAGGTCGTCCACGAACGACGCCTGCGCGATGTCGAGGGCTTCGCGGAGCAGCTCGTCGGCGGCGGCGCCGGTGACGTCCGGACGGCCGAGCAGCACGTTCTCGCGCACGGTCGTCGAGAACAGGGTGGCGTCCTCGAACGCGACACCCACGTGCCGCCGCAGTTCTTCGCGGGTCAGGTCACGGATGTCGACGCCGTCGATCGTCACCGAACCGCCGGTCACGTCGTACAGGCGCGGCACCAGCGAGAGCAGCGTCGTCTTGCCACAGCCGGTCAGGCCGACGAGCGCCATGGTCTCGCCGGGCTCGAGCTGCAGCTCGACGCCGTTGATCAGGTCCGGGTACTGCGCCGCCGAGTCCTGGTAGCGGAAGTGCACCGCGTTGAACGACAGCGCACCGTGCGGCTCGGCGATGGTCTTCGGGTGTTCCGGGTCCGTGATCGTGTTCTCGGAGTCCATCACCTCGAAGAAGCGGTCGACCGCAGTGCGCGCGTCGAAGGTCATCGAGAGCAGGAAGCCGATCGACTCGATCGGGAACCGCAGCACCGTCGCCGTCGCGAAGAACGCGAACAGCTGCCCGACGCTGAGCTGCCCCTGGCTGGCCAGCCAGATTCCGGCGAGCAGACACAGTGCGAACGCGACGTCCGGCACGAGCAGCAGCCACAGCCAGATGCTCGCGATGGCCTTCGCCTTCTTGATCTCGGTGCCGCGCAGGGCCTCGGCCTGCTCGCTGAACTCCTCGAGCTTGTACCCGCCGCGACCGAACGCCTTGAGCACGCGGATGCCGTGCACCGACTGCTCGACGCTCGTGGCCAGGTCGCCGACCTGGTCCTGGCTGCGACGCGCGACGACGGAGTACCGCCGTTCGAACAGCAGCCCGTTGATCCACAGCGGGATCGACGCGATCAGGAAGATCAGGCCGAGCAGCCACCCGAAGGTGAACAGCACGGCGAACCCGACGACGATCGTGACGACGTTGACGACGAGCAGCACGACGCCGAACGCCAGCCACCGTCGGATGAGCGACAGGTCGGACACCGAGCGCGACAGCAGCTGCCCGGACTCCCACCGGTCGTGGAAGGCCACGGGCAGGTCCTGCAGCTTGGCGTACAGCGCGTTGCGCATGCTCGTCTCGATGCGGGTCGACGGGCGCATCACCATGCGACGGCGCGAGGCGATGAAGAACGCCTCGAGCACGCCGAGGGCGAGCACACCCAGGCCGGCCGGCCAGATCTGGGCGGAGTCCTTGGAGGACAGGGGCCCGTCGACGAGCCCCTGCAGGACGTAGGGGATGGCGAGCGCCACCAGGGAGGCACCCATCGCCGCGGCCATGCCGGCGATGAGGCGGCCCTGGAAGGGCTTCACGTAGGGGTAGATCCGCGCGATCGCGCGGAAGGTGGACGGGCGCGCCGTGCTGGGCGACTTGGACATGCGTTGCGTCCTCATGCGTCTGCCGGGTCCTGTCGGGTCGCGTCACGCGGCGTGCGTCGCGCGTCGACGGCCAGGAGGCCCGGTGGTGCGTTGCGTGGTCATCATCAGCCGTGCGCGTTCTCGCGCGCCACCGCCGTCACCTGCGTGACGTCGGTCGGGCCGGTAGGCACCGAGGGACAGTGGTCCCCCGGGTTCAGGCGGGTGGTTCGCGGTCGCCGAGGTGGTGCGGCGCCGCGAGGCCGTGGGAGACGGCCTGGCTAGGCGGCGGCCGCGATCCGTCGGGATCGCGGGGCAGGAGTGGTCCCCACGGCGGACACCAGACCTGCGCGGGCGGCGGTCGCCACTGTTCCGGTCGAGATGTCCATCGTCACTCCAGTCGTCGTCTTCGTCACCGTTGTGTCTGCGGTGCCGCCGATCCCGAGGGATCGTCGGCTGCCTGTCGCAGAGCCTTACAGGCTATTCAGAGGAACCGCGAAGCGCAATGGCCTTGCCACGATTTGTTCAGATCAGTGGAAGAAGTGCCGTTCGCCGGTGAAGTACATCGTCACGCCGGCCGCCGTCGCCGCCGCGATCACCTCGTCGTCACGGACGCTGCCGCCGGGCTGGGCGACCGCACGGACACCGGCGTCGATGAGCACCTGCAGGCCGTCGGCGAACGGGAAGAACGCGTCCGACGCGGCGACCGATCCGGCAGCGCGGTCGCCGGCGCGCGTGACGGCCAGGTGGCACGAGTCGACCCGGTTGACCTGGCCCATGCCGACACCGACGCTCGCACCACGGTTCGCCAGCAGGATCGCGTTCGACTTGACCGCGCGGCTGGCCTTCCACGCGAAGGCCAGGTCGGCGAGGGTCGCGTCGTCGGCGGGCTCGCCGGCGACCAGGTCCCACGTGGACTGGTCGAACGCGGTGAACCGGTCGGCGTCCTGCACGAGGAACCCGCCGGACACCTGCTTGAGCTCACGCGGGGCGAGCGCGAAGTCGGCGGGCAGCGTCAGCAGGCGGATGTTCTTCTTGCGCGACAGGACCTCGAGCGCCTCGGGCTCGAAGCCCGGGGCGACGACGACCTCGGTGAAGATGTCCTTGACCGTCTCGGCCATCTGCAGCGTGACGGGACGGTTGGCGGCGATGACCCCACCGAACGCCGACAGCGGATCGCAGGCGTGTGCGGCGGCGTGCGCCGAGGCGATCGGGTCGGCCGCGTCGGGTGCCCCGATCGCGATGCCGCAGGGGTTGGCGTGCTTGATGATCGCGACGGCCGGCTCGGTGAAGTCGTACGCGGCCCGGACGGCTGCGTCGGCGTCGACGTAGTTGTTGTACGACATCTCCTTGCCGTGCAGCTGCGTGGCCTGGGCGATGCCGGTGCCCCCGGCGGTCGTGTAGAGCGCCGCCGCCTGGTGCGCGTTCTCGCCGTAGCGCAGGGTCGAACCGAGGTCGGCGGTGACGGTCAGGCGCTGGTCGAAGGTGCCGGGCGTCTCGAGGTCGGGGTCCGTCGCGACCACATCGCCCGCGGGTGCGTCGACCACGTGCTCGGTGAAGTACGACGCCACCGCGGTGTCGTACGCGGCGGTGTGCGCGAAGGCCTGTGCCGCCAGACGCTTCCGGAGCTCGAGCGTGGTCCCGCCGGCGCGGACGGCCTCGACGACCTCGGCGTACGACGCGGGCGAGACGACGATCGCGACGTTCGGGTGGTTCTTCGCCGACGCGCGGACCATCGCCGGACCGCCGATGTCGACGTTCTCGACCACGGTCGCGGTGTCGGCACCCGAGGCCACCGTCTCGACTAACGGGTACAGGTTCACGACCACGAGCTCGAACGCCTGGATGCCCAGGTCGGCGAGCTGCTGCTCGTGCGACTCCAGCCGCAGGTCAGCCAGCAGCCCCGCGTGCACGGACGGGTGCAGGGTCTTCACGCGGCCGTCGAGCGACTCCGGGAAGCCCGTCACGCTGGAGACGTCGGTGACGGCGTACCCGGCATCGCGGATCGTCTGCGCGGTGGAGCCGGTCGACACGAGCTCGACACCGGCGTCCGCCAGCGCTCCGGCCAGGTCGAGCAGGCCGGACTTGTCGCTGACGGAGATCAGGGCGCGACGCACGGGGACGACGTCCCGCTCGCGGTACAGGCTGGGGTCGGCGGCGTGGACGCTCATGCGCTCGTGGTGCCCTTCAGGTCGATGTGTCCGTTGGCGATGTCGAGGACGGTCTGGATGAGCAGGCGGCGCTCGACCGGCTTGATGCGGTCGTGCAGCGTCGACTCGGAGTCGTGGGGCAGGACGGGGACGCGCTCCTGCGCCAGGATCGGTCCGCTGTCGACACCGTCGTCGACCTGGATCACGCTCGCACCCGTCTCGGTGACGCCGGCGGCCAGGGCGTCGCGCACTCCGTGGGCGCCGGGGAACTCGGGCAGGTACGCGGGGTGGGTGTTGATCACCGCGGGGCCGAACTCGGAGACGACGGCCGGGGGCAGCAGGCGCATGAGCCCGGACAGCACGAGCAGGTCCGGCGACCAGGGGCGGATCTGCTCGGCGAGCGCCTGGCCCCACGCGGCGCGGGAGTCGTAGCGCGCGTACGGCACCGTGAAGGTGGGGATCGCGTACTCCTCGCCCAGGCCGAGCCCCTCGGCGTCGCGGTCGGCACCGATGGCGACCACACGGGCGGGGTACTCGGCATCGTGGGTCGCCTCGAGGAGGGCTCGGAGGTTCGAGCCGGTACCGGAGATCAGGACGACCAGTTCGAGCACGGGCACCAGCCTAGCGGGAGCGTTCGGCGGGCCGGGCACCCAGCGGCGCCCGACCCGGCACGGGCCGGGTACCCAGCGATGTCCGGCCCGCTGTGGGCTCAGCTGAAGTGGTAGCCGTAGGTCGACGGGGTCGACGAGACACCGTTCAGCGTCTGCACGACGCTGACGGCGTTCTCGCCCGCCGCGAAGGCCGAGGTCACGGTCGCGATGCCGTCGGCACCCGCGACGCCGGACGTCGTCACACCGTTCACGGTGACCCGCACGGTGGCGCCGGGCCGCGCCGTGTAGCCGATGGTCTGGTCCAGGTCGCCCGCCAGGACGGCGCGGTTCATCGCTTCGATCTGCTGGACGGATGACTGGTCGATCGGCGCGGGCAGTGCGGCGTCACCGAACGACACGGTGACCGGCGTGGTGGCGGTCTCGCCGTCACGGACGACCGTGAACTGCTCGGCGGCCTTGCCGGACCCGAAGACGATCAGCCGCACGGTGCCGCTCGCGTCCGACTGGCGCGCGTCGACCTCGTGGCCGGCGGCGTCACGCACGCTGTAGAAGCCGGGCTGCGACACCTGCACGGTGAGGACGACCCGTCCGGCGACGACGCGCTGCGCAACGCTCGTCACCGAGGACCCGGACGCCTGCGGCGCGCTGCTGGCGGTCGGCGTCGCGAGTGGCGCGGCGTTCGCCATCACGGGAGCGAGCGAGAGCGCGACGCCGAGTGCGGCGGCGGCGCCGATGGTGGTGATGTGACGGTTCATGGGGTTCCTGTTCGATCGGGGGCCGGATCAGCCCCGTCGACCTTGCAGGATCACCACTGAGGTCATTCTGTATGCGATATGTTTTGAGCAGGACGCTCAGTGCCGGTCGTCCTTCGGGCGGCGCCACCACGGCAGCTCGTCGTCCGGCACCTGGTCGGTGGTGTCCCAGCGCTTCGGTGTCGCCTGCGCGGCAGCCGGTCCGTCGGTGTCGTCCCTGCCGGCGACGAACTCCTCGGTACTCCACGGGAAGGCGGGCTGCTCGTCGCGAGCACCCGCGACCTCGGGACGCTCGGGGCGCTGCAGGTCGGGACGGTCGTCCGGCGACCGGTCCGAGCGCTCGGCATCGGCGCCGGTCACACGGTCCCGCAGGCTGCCCGCCCTGACCCGCAGGTCGTCAGCGCGTCCGCGGAGTCCACCCGCACGCGTACGCAGGTCGTCCGCTCGGCCCTTCACGCCGTCGGCGGCACCGCGCAGGCGGTCACGGATGCCGCTGGAGCGGCTGCCGGACTCGCCGACCGGCTGCGGCGTGGACTCGGGACGGGGAGCCGACACGGCCGGCGCCGCGCCCGTGCGGGCCCAGTCCGGCAGCGGCACGTCGTGGTCCGGGTCGGTCGCGTGGTCCGGGTCGCCGTGCGGCGTGCGGTCCGCCCCGCGGTCCGTTCTCGGACGGGAGGCCCGGGTCACGTCGGGCGCACGCCGCACGTCGTCCGCGATGGTGTCGGTCGCGGTCGTGTCCGACTCGCTGCGGTCGGCGCGGGTGACCGGCTGGTGGGCCTCGGTCACGACGAAGCGGTGGACGTCGGTGGTCCGCCCCGCTCCCGCACGGTCGAGTGCATCGAGCAGCGAGCCGGCCTGCTGCACCTCGGCAGCGTCCTGGGCGGCGTCGTCCGTCTCGTGCCAGCGCTCACGGTTCCACGGACGCTCGGGCAGGCGCACGAGGTCCTGCCCGATCGCCAGGGCGACGATCGCGGGCACACCGACCTCGAGTGCGGCGAACACCCCGACGAGCAGGGCGTGGGGTCCGACGTCGGCCAGCCGACCGGGACCGAACGAACCGGACGACAGCCACGCGATGCCACCCGTGACGAGTCCGGCGACGATCCCCGTCGCCAGGCCACCCGATGCCCGCAGCAGTGCACTGTCGGCGGCACCGAGGGCACGCACGAGCCGTGGCCGCAGGAGCCCGCCGGCGGCGAAGCCGGCCAGCACGGGCACCAGGACCCAGAGCAGCCCGAAGGTGTGGCCCGATGCCGGCAGCGCACCGAACACGGGCAGCGCGGGGATCGGGCCGAGGGTCGTGCCGATCGGCGAGACGCTCGAGCCGGTGCCGATCGCGAACCCCGGCCCGACGAGCCACGACGTCGCCCACCCGACGAAGTCGGGCAGGAACGCGAGCTGGCCGATCGTCAGCGCGATGCCACCGACGACCTCGGCGTGCGAGCGCTCGTACAGCGTGATCACCTCGGCGAAGGAGCCGAACAGCAGGAACCCGACGACGATGCCCGCGACGGCGACGACCATCGCGGTCGCCGCGGTGCCGGCACGCAACCCGAAGCCGATCACGGCCCGCCACACGGCGGGGATGCGGTGCACCTGGTCGAGCACCCGGCCGGTGACCGGGTCGGCGGGTACGGAGCGCCGGCGACGGCACACCTCGGCGGCGACCAGGGCGGGGATGCCGAACCAGAGTGCGGGGAACACGACCGCCTGCCACAGCGTGGGGTGGGATGCGGCGGACGTGGCGGACAGCCCGAGGCCGAGTCCGAGCAGCGCGGTCAGCCCGGTGCCGACCAGGATGCCCGTCACGCGGTGGTCCGTCTCGGCGAAGCGGCGGCCGGCCCGTGCGCCCAACCAGGCGGTGACGGCGGCGAACCCGAGGGCGGCGAGCGTGATCGTGATCGGTGCACCGGCGCCGCTCACACCGGAGGCCTTGGCAGCGGCAGCACCGAGCTCGAACGTCACGTCGACGCCGTGGCCGATGAGCCAGACGCTGCCCGCGGCCTTCCAGAAGACGTCCCAGTCGACCTGCAGGCCGTACTCGAAGCCCCACAGCAGCGTGAGCGGGACGAGGGCGATGCCCAGACCGACACCGACGGTCACGACCGCTTCGACGGCGGCGAGCAGTGCGGTTCCCAGGCGGTTCATCGCAGCGAGGATACGTGCCCGGCCGTGTGAACGACGGGAGGCTCGGCGCGCAACCCGCACCGAGCCTCCTGGCAGTCCCGTGAGGGACGGATGCCGCTACGCGGCAGCGATCACCTCACGCAGCAGCGCTGCCGTCTCGGACGGCGTCTTGCCGACCTTGACGCCAGCTGCCTCGAGCGCCTGCTTCTTCGCCTCGGCGGTGCCGGCGGAACCGGAGACGATCGCGCCCGCGTGGCCCATCGTCTTGCCCTCGGGAGCCGTGAAGCCCGCGACGTAGCCGACGACCGGCTTGGTGACGTGCGCCTTGATGTACTCGGCCGCACGCTCTTCGGCGTCGCCACCGATCTCGCCGATCATGACGATCGCCTCGGTCTCGGGGTCGGCCTCGAACGCGGCGAGCGCGTCGATGTGCGTCGTGCCGATGACCGGGTCGCCGCCGATGCCGATGGCGGTCGAGAAGCCCAGGTCGCGCAGCTCGTACATCATCTGGTAGGTCAGCGTGCCCGACTTCGACACCAGACCGATCGGGCCCTTGCCGGTGATCGTGGCCGGGGTGATGCCGACGAGGGACTCACCGGGCGTGATGATGCCGGGGCAGTTCGGGCCGATGATGCGGGTCGTGCCGCCCAGGGCCTTGGCGTGCGCCCAGAACTCGGCGGCGTCCTGCACGGGGATGCCCTCGGTGATGACGACGACGAGCGGGATCGCGGCGTCGATGGCCTCCATCACCGCGTCCTTCGCGAACGCCGGCGGGACGAAGACGATCGAGACGTCGGCACCGGTGGTGTCGATGGCCTCGCGCACGGAGCCGAAGACGGGCAGCGACACGTCGCCGTGGGTCACGGTCGTGCCGGCCTTGCGGGCGTTGACGCCACCGACGACCTGCGTGCCCGCCTTGAGCATGAGCGCGGTGTGCTTGGTGCCCTCGCCGCCGGTGATGCCCTGGACGATGACCTTGGAGTCCTTGTTGAGGAAGATCGACATTGTTCTGAGCGCTCCTTACGCCGCTGCTGCGGCGAGCTCGGCGGCCTGTTCGGCCGCATCGTCCATGGTCGCGGCGATCGTCACGAGCGGGTGTGCCGCTTCGCGCAGGATCCGGCGACCTTCTTCCACGTTGTTGCCGTCAAGACGGACGACGAGCGGCTTGGTCGCCGCGTCGCCGAGGATGCCGAGGGCCGCGACGATGCCGTTCGCGACCGCGTCGCAGGCGGTGATGCCGCCGAAGACGTTGACGAACACGCTCTTGACCTGCGGGTCGCCGAGGATGACGTCGAGGCCGTTGGCCATGACCTCGGCCGAGGCGCCGCCGCCGATGTCCAGGAAGTTGGCGGGCTTGACGCCGCCGTGGCGCTCACCGGCGTAGGCGACGACGTCGAGCGTCGACATGACGAGCCCCGCACCGTTGCCGATGACGCCGACCTGGCCGTCGAGCTTGACGTAGTTGAGTCCGTGCGCCTTGGCCTTCGCCTCGAGCGGGTCCTCGCTGGCGGTGTCCTCGAGGTCCCTGTGGTTCTCGTGGCGGAAGTCGGCGTTCTCGTCGAGCGAGACCTTGCCGTCGAGGGCCAGGATCTGGCCGTCGCCCGTACGGACGAGGGGGTTGACCTCGACCAGGGTCGCGTCTTCGCCCTTGTAGACGTCGTAGAGCTTGACGAAGACGTTGCCGACCTGGTCGACGAGCTCGGCCGGGAAGCCCGCAGCGATGGCGAGCTCCGTGCCCTTGGCCTGGTCGATGCCGGTCAGCGGGTCGACCTCGACCCGGGCGAGCGCCTCGGGCTTCTCGACCGCGAGCTGCTCGATCTCCATGCCGCCCTCGACGCTGACGAGCGACAGGTACGAACGGTTGGCCCGGTCGAGCAGGACCGAGAAGTAGAACTCCTCGGCGATGTCCGCGCCCTGGGCGACCATCACGCGCTGGACGGTGTGGCCCTTGATGTCGAGGCCGAGGATCGCCTGGGCGTGCTCGAAGGCCTCGTCCGGGGTCTTCGCGACCTTGACGCCGCCGGCCTTGCCTCGGCCGCCGACCTTCACCTGCGCCTTGACGACGACCACGCCGCCGATCTGCTCGGCTGCGGCCTTCGCCTGCTCGGGGGTGTCGGCGATGATGCCCTGCAGCACAGGGACGCCGTAGGACTCGAAGAGGTCCCTGGCCTGGTACTCGAAAAGATCCACGCTGTTCTTCTTCCCGCACGGTGGGTGCGATCGGCATCGGTTTCGCGAGGTCGCAGCACTCACCATCGAGGGTCGCTCGATGTCGAGACAACGGCCGCCACTGAGCCTAGCGGCGACACATGGACGTCGAGACAACGGACGGCAACTGTCCAGGGCCCGAGCACGTGTCCAGGGACCGAGCACGGTCGCGGGTGGGCAGCGACTCCGACGGGGATGCGCGGTCGCCCGACTCGACGTCGGCGACCGCGCTCCACTCCCCCGAGCACGGCGAGTGTGCACGGTCGGCGTGACACGGAGGTTGCGCGCGGGTGAACGACCGGCGACCTGGGCGGACCCTCACTCCGCGCGGGTAGGCAGGAGCTCCCGAACGAAGGAGCACGCCATGAGCGACCCCGGCATCAGCCCCGTCGACGACTTCGACTCCGAGCAGCGTCGCGACGACGACATCGACCGTGAACACGTCGGCCCGTACGAGGTCGACGAGACCGAGGCGTCGATGGAGACCGTCACCAACGACGCCGTCGCCGGCGAGACCGTGGAACCGCAACCGGGCGACGGCACCGACGACGGCCCCACCGGTGGCGCTCCCCGCGAGGGCAGCGCCGACCTGTGGGAGCACGACGACGACACCGAGCGCCCCGACCTGGGCAACGACCTGGGGAACCGGCCGCTCTGAACGGCGGTGCGGTCCGGCACACTGGTGCCGTGACCACCAGACGGACACGAGGCTCGGTGCCGGACGCGCGCCGAGCCTGGCGTCCGTCACCAGGTCGCGATCGCGACCTGACACGTCTGCTGGCGGACAGCACACCGGTCCTGGCCGGTGGACGCGCCATCCTGCTGCAGATCGCCGATCCCGTCGTCGCCGCCGGTGTCCGCCGGCACTCCGACTTCGCCCGTCGGCCGCAGCAGCGGCTCGCCCACACGCTGATGTACGTGTACGCGGTCGTCGTGGGCTCGCCGGAGGACGCCGCGACGGCGACGGGGTTCGTGAACCGGGCACACGCCCCGGTGGCGGGCGCCGACCAGGTCGACCGGCAGCGCTGGGTGGCCGCGACACTGTACGACTCCGCGCTCCGGGCGCACGACGCCTTCGGCGACCCGGTCCCGCCGGACCTGGCACGGCGGATGCTCGACGCCTACGCCCCGCTCGGGGTCGCCCTGCGGGTGCCTGCCGACCGGTGGCCGTCGTCCGTCGACGCCTTCGAGGCGTACTGGGCCGACACCCTGGTCGCGCTGCGGGTCTCCGACGATGCCCGCGGGGTCGTGCGTGACCTGCTGCACCCGCGCTTCGCCCCGCTGTGGGTGCGCGCGGCGATGCCCCTCGTGCGGATCGTGACCGTGGGCTTGCTGCCGGATGCCGTGCGCGACCAGTACGGCTTCGCGTGGGGGCCGCGTGAACAGCGACGGTACCGACGGGCGACGGCGGCGATCCGGCGGACCCGCGCGGTCGTGCCGCGGTGGGTGCTGCGTCTGCCGGGGCCGCTGCTGCTGCGGGCGATGCGCCGGACGGCTGCGCGACATCCGTAGTTGTCACAACGACAAATACCGTGCTACGGTCGGGTCATGGCAGTCGAACTCACCACCTGGGACCGCGACGGCACCACCGTCGCCCCGACGTTCTCCACCCTGCGGTTCCCGGCGGGCGAATCGCACGTCAAGGTCGCCGTCGAGCACGACGCACCCGCTGACCTGACCGAGATCGCGACCCTGCGCGGCACGGACGGCAACGACCTGCTCATGCTCGGCATGTGGGCGGACGCCGTCCGGCAGCGCGGATCGAGGTCGGTCGCCCTGGTTCCGTACCTGCCGGGTGCACGCCAGGACCGCGGTCTGCCCTTCGGCGCGAAGGTCTACGCGGACGTCCTCAACGGCTTTCACCTCGACCAGGTGATCGCCTTCGACCCGCACTCGCCCGTCATCGTCGGGCTGGTGGACAACCTGACGGTGGTCACCAGCAAGCAGGTGGTCCGCGACGCCGTGCTCGACGTCGACGGGGACGCCTACACGGGCATCATCGCGCCGGACAAGGGTGCCGTCGCCCGGGCCACGGCGGTCGCCGAGACGTGCGGCCTGCCGCTCTTCCGGGCCGAGAAGCACCGCAACCCCGACACCGGCAAGCTCGACGGCTTCACCTGCGAGCCGCTGCCCGCGGACGGCCGGTTCCTGGTCGTCGACGACATCTGCGACGGCGGCGGCACGTTCATGGGGCTCGCCGGCAGCACCGGCCTGCCGAAGGAACGCCTGGGCCTCTGGGTGTCGCACGGGGTCTTCTCCGGGCGCGCCCCGCAGCTCGCCGACCACTTCGGCGAGATCGTCACCACCGACTCGTACCCCGCGCAGAACGCCGTCCCGGGCGTGCGCACGATCGAACTCACCCCCTACCTGACGGAGCAGATCCGATGACCGACACCACCACCGCACTGGCCCCCCGCATCACGACCGCCAGCCCGATCGCCCCGCTGCTGGCCGTCGACGGGTACAAGCACTCGCACCGGCAGGTCTACCCCCGGGGCACGACCCGCATCCTGATCAACTGGACGAACCGGTCGAACGCGCACATGCCCGAATCGACCCACGCCGTGGTGTTCGGACTGCAGGCGTTCATCCAGAGCCACCTGGTCGAGGCATGGGCGCCGTTCTTCGCCGCCGACGAGGACGAGGTCGCCGACCTGTTCGAGCAGGCCCTGCAGGGCTACTTCGGCCCGAACCACATCGGCGTCGACCACGTCCGCGCACTCCACCGCCTGGGGTACCTGCCGCTCACGATCCGGGCTCTGCCCGAGGGCACGCTCGCGCCGATCGGCGTCGCCACCCTGACCGTCGAGAACACCGTCGACGCGTTCTTCTGGCTGCCGAACTACATCGAGACCGCCCTGTCGGCGTCGATCTGGCACCCCTCGACCGTCGCGACGAAGGCGCTGGAGTACCGCGACCTGATGGAGGACTGGGCCGCCCGCACCGGCGCGGTGCCCGACAGCATCGACTTCGCCGCCCACGACTTCTCGTTCCGCGGGCAGTCGAGCATCGAGTCCGCCGCCGCCGGCGGCGCGGGCCACCTGCTCTCGTTCCTCGGCACCGACTCGATGCCCACGCTCGACTTCATCGACCGCTACTACCCCGGCGACAACGGCTGGGTCGCCGCGAGCGTGCCGGCCACCGAGCACAGCGTGATGTGCGTGCGCGGCGCCGACGGCGAGCTCGAGACGTTCCAGCAGATCCTCGACGTGTACCCGACGGGCATCGTGTCGGCGGTCAGCGACGGCTTCGACCTGTTCAAGGTGATCACCGAGACGCTGCCGCAGCTCAAGGACCGGATCACGGCCCGCGACGGCAAGCTCGTCATCCGCCCCGACTCGGGCGATCCCGTCGACATCGTCACCGGCACCGTGCACGGCGTACCCCAGGACGAGCTGCTGGCCGAGGGGCGCTCGGACGAGCAGAAGGGCGTCGTCGAGCTGCTCGACGAGCTGTTCGGCCACACGGTGAACGCCGCCGGGTACAAGGTGCTCGACCAGCACATCGGCGTGATCTACGGCGACAGCATCACCCTCGACCGTGCCCGTCGGATCTACGAGCGCCTGGCCGCCAAGGGCTACGCGAGCGACAACATCGTGCTCGGCATCGGGTCGTACACGTACCAGTACATGACCCGCGACAACCTCGGCAGTGCGGTCAAGGCGACCTGGGCCCTGGTCGACGGGCAGCCGGTCGACATCCAGAAGGACCCGAAGACCGGCAGCGGCAAGAAGAGCGCCAAGGGCCGCATCGCCCTGCACCGCGACGCCACCGGCGAGATCCGCCAGACCGACCAGGCAACACCCGAAGACGAGGCGACCAGCCTGCTGCAGCCGGTCTGGGTCGACGGCCGGTTCCTGGTGCACCAGTCCTTCGCCGACGTCCGTGCGACCCTCCGCCGCGAGCGCACGGACCGCGCCGCCCGACGCGCAGCAGCCGCATCGTGACCGACGCGGTGACGACCCGCGACCAGCCGCTCATCGCGATCGACGTCGTCCCGATGTCCTTCTCGGCGACGGAGGGTCTGCGGGTCGCCACCGCGCGTCGGCCGTACGACCCGTACGCCGGCCACCAGGCACTGCCCGGCGTGCTCCTGCTCCCGGCGGAACGCCTGGCCGACGGTGCACAGCGCGCCCTGCACACCAAGGCGGGCATCGGCTCCGACGAGGTCCGGCACCTCGCGCAGATCGGTGCCTTCGACGGGCCCGGGCGGGACCCGCGCGACGCGGCGATCAGCATCGCCTTCGTGGCGGTGGTCGACCGCTCCCGGCCACCCGCCACAGCGGACGCAGCGGACGCAACCGGCGTGGCGGGGCCCGTGACCGAGC
Source organism: Microbacterium sp. M1A1_1b (assembly GCF_053345565.1). Taxonomy (NCBI): domain Bacteria; kingdom Bacillati; phylum Actinomycetota; class Actinomycetes; order Micrococcales; family Microbacteriaceae; genus Microbacterium; species Microbacterium sp. M1A1_1b. The sequence continues at coordinate 371,939 of NZ_JBKFAJ010000004.1, read as the reverse complement.
CGTCTGCGCTCCGGCGCGATCCCGCCCAGGCCGAGCCGGGCCTCCCGTTCGACCACGACCGCATCATCGCCGCCGCCCTCGAGCACGCGCGCACCCGGATGTGGCGCGACGCGGCACTGACACGGGCACTGCTCGGACCGCGCTTCACCACCGCCGATGCGGCGCGGTTGCAGACCGCGCTGACCGGCACCGTACCCGATCCCGGCAACCTCAACCGGGCGCTGCGGACGAACGCCGCCATCCTCCGGTCGGACGATCCCGCACCGTCCGCGGCCGGGCGTCGCGGCGGCCGTCCCCCGGTCACCTGGACGTGGCAGGACTGACAGGCGTTGGCTGGGGGCATGGCCTCCGCTCCCCTGTCCGGTGACACCTCCTTCGCGTTCCCCGAGCTCGACGACCCACCCGCCTCGCCGCTCGACGTCGCCCACACCTGGGTGGCCGACGCGCAGGACGGCGACGTGTCCGAGCCGATGTCGATGACCCTGGCGACCGCCGCCGACGGCGTCGTGAGCGCCCGCACCGTCGACGTGAAGACGATCGACGACCACGGACTGGTGTTCGGGTCCTCGACGCTCAGCCCGAAGGGACAGCAGCTCACCGCCAGTCCGGCCGCCGCGCTGCAGGTGTACTGGCGCGAGACGATGCAGCAGCTGCGGTTCGAGGGCACCGTCGTGCAGCTCTCCGAGCAGGAGTCCGACGACCTGTTCGCCGCCCGGTCGCCCAAGTCGCGCGCTGCCACCGCGGTCGCCGACCAGTCCGCGCCGCTCGACGGCTCGTTCCAGGACCTGATCGACGACGCGAACGACCTGCTCGCCGAGTCAGAGGACGTCCCGCGGCCCGCGTCGTGGGTGGCGTGGCGGCTCGAGCCGACCTCGGTGGAGTTCTGGCACGGCAGCCGCGACCGCATGCACCGCCGGCTGCAGTACCGACTGGGTCCGGACGGGTGGACCTCGGCGGTGCTGCAGCCGTAGCGGCCGCTACCCCCGCGCGATCGGGTTCGGCATCGCGCCGGCCCGGATCAGCGACGACGACTGGTCGGCCAGGTCGACCATCGACAGGGTGTTGCGCAGCTGCAGCCGGTTCAGGCACGAGTGCTCGAACGTCGGCGCGCGCAGGTCCAGGTCGCGGCGGTCCGGATGCGCGTCGGCGTGCTCGTCGATCGTCGCGCCGACGAGCTCCCAGAACCGCGACGCCGGCAGGACCCCGTCGTCGTCGAGGATCGCGGCAACGAACCGCAGCACCCCGTCGAACACGTCCGTGAACACCGCCAGGGCCGCCTCGGCGTCGTCGACCGGGTGCACGATGCGCTCGATGCCGGCGGGGACGTGACGGGGTGCGAGCACCGCGACCTCTTCGCCGACGTCCTTCATCACCGCGCGGACGACGGCGCCGTCGCGGACGACCAGCACGAGGTTCTCGCCGTGCGGCATGAACGCGACGTCGTGGACGGTCAGGCAGTGCACGACCGGCAGCAGGTACGCCCGCAGGTACCCGGCCACCCACTGCTCGGCGGGCAGGCCGGACGCGGCGATCAGCGCGGCGACCACCGACTGCCCGGCGGCGTCCCGGTGCAGCAGCGCCGCCATCGTCATCAGACGCTCGCCCGGTGCCAGCTGCGGGACCGGGCTCTCGCGCCACAGGGCCGCGAGCATCTTCCGCTGCGGCGACGGCACGTCCACGCGGTGGTACGCGTCGCCGGTGTACCCGATGGCCGCGTGCTCGCGCAGCATCGAGAAGCCCACGGCCCGCAGCGTCGGGTCACCGTGCACGATGCCGACCACCCAGTCGTTCACCGCCGGGGTCGTCCGCATGTACGCCGGCGACATGCCCCGCAGGAAGCCCATGTTCTGCACCGCCAGTGCCGTCTTGACGTACGAGCGTGACGGCGACGACCGGTTGAACGCCGTGCGGATCGACTGCTGCGGCTGGTGCAGGTCGGGGCCCTCACCCAGGTCGACCAGGTCCTGACGCCCCAGGTCGGGCGCGAACGTGACGGCGATCCGGTGCTGCCACTGCCACGGGTGCACCGGCAGCCACACGTACGCGTCCGGGTCCAGGCCACGCCGTTCGAGCGTCGACCGGAACCCCGCGACCGTCGCGGGGTCGAGCTCGGCGTCCCAGTGCGCCTGCTCGGTGCGGTCGGCCGCCAAGGACAGGTGCGTGTGGTCGCGGCGGGCAGCGAGCCAGCGGTACCGGAAGCGCCCGCCGAACTCCGGCGCGTACGCCCGGTACTCGTCGAGCCCGAACCCGATGCGGCCGTTCGCGGCGACGAACGCAGGGTGCCCCTCGGTCATCGCGGACTCGACGTCCTGGAACGCCGCGACGACGTCACCGTCCGAGCGGCCCCGAGCGAGCTGCGCCGCGGACGGTCCACCCCGCCGGTGCTTGGCGGCGGCGCTGGCCAGGGTCGAGGCGATCTCCTCCAGGTACGTCCCGAGCAGCGGGTCCGGGATCCCTAGCACGTCGCGCAGCTCGAGCACCAGGTCCTGGGCGCTCAGGGACAGCGCCGACCCGTCGCGGGTTCGGGTGAGCGAGGCCTCGTCGATCGACCAGTGCTCCAGCAGGTGCACGCGGGCGCGGAACCGGTAGGTCGAGTCCCCGGCGTCCAGCCGCCAGCCGTCCCCGTCGGCGACCGGTGCGACCAGGCGCTCGTGCGTGAACTCGGCGATCGTCTTCGCGACCAGGTGTCGTTCGGCCGGCTGCAGGTGCTCGGGACGCAGGTGCGCCGCGGGGCCGTCGTCGTCCGGCACCCCGATCCGGGCGGTGTCGAGCACGGACAGCAGCGCCCGCTTGCCGTCGACGTCGACCTCGCGCAGCGCACGGAAGCCCACCTCGGCGTTCTTCGCGTGCACGGCCGTGTTGCGCACGTCGGGTTCGACGACCACGCGGTGGGCCCCCAGGGCGTCGCGGCAGTGCTCGACGACGGTGCGCATCACCGCGCTCGTGAGCCCGTGCACCCGTCCGTCGGCGGGCGGTGGGGCGACGAGCAGGTGCATGCCGACGTCGCCGGGCTCGGCGGCCCACACGTCGGTGAGCAGCACGCGGGCCGGGTCGTACGTCTCGGCCAGGAAGCACGGCTCCCCGTCCCGACGTCCCAGCCAGGCCGCCTGCGCCGGGTCCTGCTGGACGCCGCGCAGGTACGTCCGCACCCCGTCCACGTCGAGGTGTGCCATGCCCCACCACGAGGACGCCGGGTGCGCGAGCCACGCCCGCACGACGGCGGCGTCGCGGTCCGGGTCCACCGGCTCGACGGACAGGAGGCCCGGGGCCGCGTCAGGCGAGCCGCTGCCGGCCGGCAGGACGGCCGGGTCGACGGCCGAGCGTGCGTCCGGCAGGACGGCGGGGTCGACGGCCGCGCGTGCGTCCTGCGGGACGCTCGCCGCGGCGCTCACGCGCCCACCCCGGCAGGCAGGCCGAACTGCTGGAAGGCGATCCGGTCCTCCAGGCCGTACGGCGACCGACCCGTGACGGACCGCAGGATCGACGCGTTCCGCCACGCGCCCATCCCCAGGTCCGGCGCGGTCAGGCCGTGCGTGTGCTCCTCGGCGTTCTGCACCCAGATGCGACCACCCAGCGTGTCGACGTGGTGGTCGCGGGCGACCGCGAACCGACCGCGGGCATCGCGCTCGACCAAGTGCTCGACCGGGTCCAGGAACCCTGGCGTCCGCGGTGCGTACCCGGTCGCCAGGACCAGCCGCTCGACCTCGTGCTCGTAGGTCCTCCCGAGCTGCTCGTGCCGCAGCGTCAGCCGGTACGTCCCCCGGTCGGCCAGCCACGTCGCATCGACGACGCTGGTCTCGGTCCGGAGCGTCGTCGGGATCGGCCCCCGCGCGCTGATCCGGTAGAGCGCGTCGTACAGCTCGTCGACCAGGTCGGCGCTGATGCCCTTGTACAGGCCGCGCTGCTCGCGGCCCAGACGGTCGCGGGCGGGCTCGGGCAGCGCGTGGAAGTGGTCCGTGTACTCGGGGCTCGTCATCTCGAGCGTGAGCTTGGTGTCCTCCATCGGGAAGAACCGCGGCGACCGGGTGATCCAGTCCAGGCGGTACCCACCGGAGCGGAGGTCCTCGAGCAGGTCCCGGTAGACCTCGGCGGCGGACTGTCCGCTGCCGACGACGGCGATGGACCCGGCGCTCCGCAGGGCATCACGGTTCGGCAGGTAGTCCGACGAGTGGATCACCGGACCGGCCAGGTCGCGCAGGGGCTCCGGGACGGCCGGCTCGGTGCCGATGCCGAGCACCACGTGGCGTGCGCGGTACGTCTCCGGACCGTGGTCGGTCTCCGCGTGCACCGTGAACAGGTCGGTGCGCTCGTCGTGGTCGACGGCGACCACGCGGCGACCCCACCGCAGGGTGTCCAGCCGGTCCGCCGCCCACCGGCAGTAGGCGTCGTACTCGCTGCGCAGGGGGTGGAAGTCCTCGCGGATGTAGAAGGGGTAGAGCCGACCGGTCTCCTTGAGCCAGGCCAGGAACGAGAACGGTGAGGTCGGATCGGCCATCGTGACCAGGTCCGCCAGGAACGGCACCTGGATCGTCGCGTCGTCGAGCATCATCCCGTGGTGCCAGGCGAAGCCGTCGGCGGCGTCGAGGAACACCGCGTCGACGTCGTCGAGCGGGTCGGACAGGCACGCCAGGCCCAGGTTGAACGGGCCGATGCCGATGCCGACCAGGTCGTGGACGGGGGTGTCGTGCACTGCGGCCGCGGTGGCCGTGTTGTCCGTCGTGTGGGTCGCAACGGCGGCGGTCATCGGGTCGCTCCGGTCGCTCCGGTCGCTCCGGTCGGCACGGCGCCAGCCGCGCGCAGGTCGGCGGCCGTCGCCACCACGTGTGCCAGCGAGCGCTCCACCTGCTCGATCGTGGTGTCGGGGTTCAGCAGCGTGAGCTTGTTGCACGGCCGCCCGTCGATCACGGTCTTCGCGATGAGGACCCGTCCCTCGGCCAGCAGCGCGGCTCGGAGCGGTCCGACCAGGGCGTCGGCCTCGGCGTCGGACACCCCCGCCGGCTGCCAGCGGAACAGCACCGTGCTGAGCTGCGTCGGCGCGACGAGCACCAGGTCGTCGTGCGCTGCGACCAGCGCGTGGGTCTGCTCGGCCAGGTCGATCACGGCGTCGAACGCCCGACCGATCGCCTGGGTACCGCTCGCCCGCAGCGTTGCCCAGAGCTTCAGCGCGTCGAACCGCCGGGTGGTCTGCAGCGACTTGTCCACCTGGTTGGGCTCGGTCGCGTCCTCCGGGTTCAGGTAGTCCGCGTGCCAGGAGGCCCGGGCGAGGTCCGCAGGGTCCCGCACCACGAGCGCACTCGACGACACGGGCTGGAAGAAGGACTTGTGGAAGTCGGCCGTCACACTGCGGGCGCGCTCGATCCCGGCGAGCAGGTGCCGCCGGGTGGGTGACACGAGCAGGCCGCATCCGTAGGCGGCGTCGACGTGCAGCCAGACGTCCTCCAGGTCGCACACGTCGGCGATCGGCTCGAGCGGGTCGATGACCCCGCGGTCCGTGGTGCCGCCCGTCGCGACGACGGCCATCGGCGTGCGGCCGGCGGCCCGGGCAGCGGCGATCGCTGTGGCCAGGGCAGTGGGGAGCATGCGGCCCGCGTCGTCCGTGGCGACGTCGACGACGGCGTCGTCGGGCAGGCCGAGCAGGCGGGCGGACTTGCGGACGCTGAAGTGGGACTCGGCGGTGGCGAAGACGGTGGGGGGAGGGGTCGGGATCGTGCTCGTGCTCGTGTTTGCGGTCATGGCTTCGCGCGCCAGCAGCAGGGCCTGCAGGTTCGACTGCGACCCACCCGAGGTGAAGATGCCGTCGCCCGCGACGAACCCGATCCGGCTCGCGACCCAGTCGACGACGTGCCGCTCCATCTCGGTGCCGATGCGCGACTGGTCCCAGGTGTCGACGGAGGGGTTGACCGCCGCCAGCACCGCCTCGGCCGCGACGGCGGGCAGGGCCACAGGGCAGTTGAGGTGTGCCATCGAGGCCGGGTCGTGGAACCAGACCGCCTCGCGGACGAACAGGTCGTCGACCTCGGCCATCGCCCGGTCGGTGCCGATCGGCGGCGCGTCCAGGTCGATCGCGCGGACACGGCGTCGGAGTTCGGCGGCCGGGGTGTCCGTCGTCGGCCGGTCGACCTGCGCGAAGCGGTCGGCGGTCCGGTCGACCGTGGCCCGGACGACCTGTCGGTAGCGCTCGGCGGTGGCAGTGGAGAGCATCTCGTTGATCGGTGTCACGTTAGGTAAGGCTAACCTCACCATTGGCCGCTGTCACAGGTGATCGAACGCCCGGGCGTGGCGGACATCGGCAGGCCCGGCGGCTCCGACAGGATCGGGTCATGGGAGGACTGACCGCACGACCGGCCGAGATCGCGGACGCCGATGCCATCGCCCGGGTCCACGTGCAGGCCTGGAAGGAGGCCTACGCGCACCTGCTCCCCGCAGCGTTCCTCGACGCCAGGGACGTCGGGCAGTACGCCGAGCGGTGGCGCACGATCATCGGGTCCGGCAGCACCGACGTCGCCGTGGCGGACCTCGACGGAGCCGTCGTGGGTTGGGCTGCGGCGGGCGCCGGCCGCGACCACGACGCACCGCGGGACCGTGAACTCGAGGGCATCTACGTCCTGGCCGCCGTCTACGGATCAGGGGCCGGCCAGGCCCTGATCGACCGCGCGGTCGGCGACGCACCGGCGTACCTGTGGATCGCGGAGCACAACCCGCGGGCCGAGGCGTTCTACCACCGCAACGGGTTCCGTCGCGATGGCGTGGTCAAGCGCGAGCAGTTGGGTCCGCACACGCTCGACGTGGTGCGGATGGTGCGCTGAGGAGTCCCGGTCAGGCGCCCGGGATCTGCCCGCGGCGGAGGGTGAGACGCCGGTCTTCGACCGACTTCTCGGCAACGACACCCTGCTCGTGCTGTCCGGCGGCCGCGAGCTCCCAGAACGGCCAGGTGTGGGGGCCGAGTTTCGGGTCGAACCACGGGGCAGGTCCGTTGTCGTCCTCGCGGAGCGCCCGCGCCACCGCCGCGTGATCGAGTTCCGGCAGCCCGGCGGCCCGGGCCTCGCTCACCACGCGCATGCCGACCCGCGCCACGACGGCGGACCGACCGACCCGCGCGCGTCGGGTGATGAGCCGCCCCGCGATCGCCCCGCTCACGACGCACGCGGCCGCCACCACCACACTGCCGACCGTCACCCGAGACGCTTCGGCATCCTCCGACGTACGGGACGACGCGATGACGACCACGACGATGCCGAGCACGACCGCGCCACCGATGACCCGGTTCGCGATCGTCGTCGCGCGCTGCAGCGCAACCGTGGCGTCGACCACGGCACCGATGTCGACGACCACGTCCGAGTCGCCGCCGGGGTTCGGGGCAGCCACGCCCCGCTAGAGCTTCTCGATCGGGGCGATCTTGATCAGCAGCTTCTTGCGACCGGCCGCATCGAACGCGATCTCCGCGATGCGCTTGGCGCCCTGCCCCGTGACCGCCGACACCGTGCCCTCGCCGAAGTCGAGGTGCTTGATCCGGTCGCCGGCGGTGAGCTCCATGTCGCCGTTGTCGCGGACCTGCCCGGAGACCCGGTTCGCCCACTCGGTCTTCGGACGGGTCTTCGCCGCAGCGGCCGCCCGGTCGTACGAGCCACCGCCCCAGCCGCCACCCCCGCGGTAGCCGCCACCGCCGAACCCACCGGACTCGGCACCGTCACGCTTGGCGTTGAGCGCCCGCGGCTGCGTTCCGCCGCGGCTGTTCGCCATGCCCGGGGACTGCTTCCACTCGATGAGCCCCTCGGGGATCTCCTGCAGGAAGCGCGAGGGCATGGCGACGTTGACGTCACCGAACTGGGCGCGGGTCATCGCGAGCGACAGGAACAGGGACTTCTTGGCGCGGGTGATGCCCACGTAGAACAACCGGCGCTCTTCCGACGGGCCACCCGGCTCGTTCGCGGACATCCGGTGCGGCAGCAGGTCCTCTTCGACGCCGGTCAGGAACACGGCGTCGTACTCCAGCCCCTTGGCGGTGTGCAGCGTCATGAGCGACACGGTGCCCGAGGAGTCGTCGAGCTCGTCTGCTGCGGCGACCAGCGACACCTCGGTCAGGAAGTCGACGAGGGTGCCGTCCGGGTTGTTCTTCTGGAACTCGCGCGTGACCGCGACGAGCTCGTCGATGTTGTCCGCACGCGCGGAGTCCTGGGCGTCGGGCGACTTCCGGAGCTGTTCGAGCAGGCCGGAACCGTCCAACAGCTGGGTCAACGTGTCCACCACCGGCTGGTCGGCCGCCTTGGCGGACACCTCGTCGAGCAGGGCCGCGAACGCCGTGATGGCGTTCCGCACCTTCGGCCCGAAGCCGAGTTCGTCGGCGTGCCGCAGGGCTTCACGCAGAGTGACGTCGTGGTCGTCGGCGTAGCGCTGCAGGGTGGTCTCGGTGACGGAGCCGATCCCGCGCTTGGGCACGTTGAGCACACGGCGCAGCGCCATCGGGTCGGCGGGGTTGGCGACCGTGATCAGGTACGCCATCGCGTCCTTGATCTCGGCACGCTCGTAGAACTTCGTGCCGCCCAGCACCCGGTACGGGATCGCCGCGCGGATGAAGATCTCCTCGAGCGCGCGCGTCTGCGAGTTCGTCCGGTAGAACACCGCCATGTCGCGGTAGTCCATGCCGTCCTCGTGCAGACGCTGGATCTCGTCCGCGACGAACTGCGCTTCGTCGTGCCCGGTGTAGCCCGTGAACCCGATGATCTTGTCGCCCGCGCCGACCTTGGTGAACAGGTTCTTGACCTGGCGGTCGAAGTTGTTCGCGATGACGGCGTTGGCCGCGTCGAGGATGTTCTGCGTCGACCGGTAGTTCTGCTCGAGCAGGATCACCTTGGAGTTCGGGAAGTCCCGCTCGAACTCGACGATGTTGCGGATGTCCGCCCCGCGGAACGCGTAGATCGACTGGTCCGAGTCACCGACGACGGTCAGCGAGGCCCCGGCGATCGACCCGTCGGCCTCGCGCATGCGAGCGACGTGCTGCCCCTCGTCTTCGAGTCGGTCGACCTGCTCGACCGGCACCGGGCGGGTGAGCTCGCGGATCAGGGAGTACTGGGCGTGGTTGGTGTCCTGGTACTCGTCGACCAGGACGAAGCGGAAGCGTCGCTGGTACAGCGCCGCGACCTCGGGGAAGGCCCGGAACAGGAAGACCGTCTGCCCGATCAGGTCGTCGAAGTCGAACGCGTTGGCCCGGCGCAGGTCGTTCGTGTAGCGCCGGAACACCTCGGTGAACATCACTTCTTGTGGGTCGTTGGCGTTGATGTTCCGCGCGTAGGTGTCGATGTCCTGCAGCTCGTTCTTGAGCTTGGAGATCTTCGACGCCGCAGCCCCGACGGTCAGCCCGAGGGTGTCCGCTTCGAGGTCCTTGATGATCCGCTTCAGCAACGCCCGCGAGTCGGCGGAGTCGTAGATCGTGAACGACTGCGGGAACCCGAACCGCTCCGCTTCGCGCCGGAGGATCCGCACGCACGCCGAGTGGAACGTCGAGATCCACATGCCCTCGGACGCCTGCCCGACGAGCGCACGGACACGCTCGCGCATCTCGGCGGCGGCCTTGTTCGTGAACGTGATCGCCAGGATCTGCGACGGCCAGGCTTCACGGTTCGCCAGCAGCAGGGCGATGCGTCTGGTGAGCACGCTCGTCTTGCCGGATCCGGCTCCGGCCACGATCAGCAGGGACTCGCCGCGGTACTCGACCGCTTGCTTCTGCTGGGGGTTCAGACCGGCGGTGAACGGGTCGTCGTAGGGGCGTTCCCCGGCACCCGGCTCGGGCGTCGAGTCGAATGGGTCGAGCACGATCGTCATGTCCGACCCAGTCTAGGCGCGCCCCCCGACACCACCAGCCCCGTCCGCGACCACCGAACGGGCGTGCACCGCCAGGTCCGTGTGGTCCGCGAAGACGCCGTCGACGCCGGTCCGGATGATCGAGGTGTACCAGCGCTCCCAGTCGCCGTGCGCCGCGACGTCCCCACCGCGACGGAGCGGAGCGGGCAGGAACCGGTTCTCCGGTCGCAGGGTCCACGTGTAGATCGCGAGCCCCGCCGCGTGCGCCCGGTCGACGATCGGCGACCGCACCGGACGGGGGTCGTCGACCGCGACCGGATCGACACCGGTCATCAGGGTCTTCAGGTCGACGCTGATGCCGTCGAACTCGTCGGCGAGCGCAGCGAGTGCCGGGTCCGTCCGCTCCGTCGCGTACGTGGGAGCCGCCGAACCGTGTGCCGCGACCTCGTCCGCGGCGCTGCCACGTCCCTCCTGCAGGTACACCAGCCGACCACCCGCCCCCCGGGCGGCGAGGTCGCGCAGGACGCCCTTCTCGAAGCACTCGAACGTGAGCCGTTCGTCATCCCGCCAGCCGGCTGCGCCGATCGCCTGGTCGACGAGCTGCCCCATCGGCAGGCCGACGCCGTCGAAGTACGTGGCGTGTTTGACCTCGGCGACCAGCCCGACCGGCCGCGGCGCAGCATCGAGGATCGCGAGCAGGTCCTCGAGTCGCAGGATCGGGTCCTGGCCGTCGTGCGCGGCGGAGTCCGGTCGCAGCGCCGGCAGGCGTTCACGCGTGCGGAGCGTCGTGAGCTCGTCCCACGTGAAGTCCTCGGTGAACCACCCGGTCAGCCGGTCACCGTCGACGGTCTTGGTCGTCCGGCGATCGCGGAACTCCGGGTGGTCCGCAACGTCCGTCGTCCCCGAGATCTCGTTCTCGTGCCGGAGCACCAGGACACCGTCCGCCGTCGGCACCAGGTCCGGCTCGATCGCGTCGGCACCCAGCTCGATCGCGAGTTCGTACGCGCTCCGCGAGTGCTCCGGGCGGTACCCGGAGGCTCCTCGGTGGGCGATCACTAGGGGGGTCACCAGGGGGGTCATGCGGCCGACCCTAGTGCGCTCCGGTGTCGGGCCCGTGCGTTCCGCAGGACGCCCGGATGATGAGTTCCGCAGGGAACTCGTGGTGTGTCGGCGGGGATCCGTCGAGCAGTCCGCGCACCGCGGCCTCGGCCATCGACTCGACCGGCTGCCGCAGCGTGCTGAGCGGCGGCCACGTGTACTCGGCCTCCCACGAGCCGTCGAACGCCACGACGGCGACGTCCTCGGGAACACGGACGCCGCGCTCGTGGAACGCCCGGAGCAGTCCGACCGCGGTGCGGTCGGACGCCGCGAACACCGCGTCCGGCGGATCGGGTTCGTCGGCGATCTGCAGTCCGGCGACGTACCCGCCTTCGCGCGTGTACCCGCAGTCGTACACCCGGCCGGGAGGCACGCCCCACCGCCCACACGTCGCCAGCCACCCCGCATGGCGGGGTTCACGGGCGTCGAGCTGGCCGACGAACGCCACTCGGGCCCGTCCGTGGCCCAGCAGGTGCTCGGTTGCCTGTTCCGCGCCGCCCCGCAGGTCGGCCCCGACACTCGCGACACCGGGTCGACCGCCCGTGACGTTGAGGTCGACCCAGGGCAGGCCGACCGGGTCGATCGCCGTCCGGTCCGCGACACCACTCGACAGCACCAGGACGCCGTCGACCATGCGGGCGGCGAACTCCTCGAACCGGGTGCGCAGGCCGTCGGGCGCGAACGTCGTCGCCGTCGTCGACAGCACGTACCCCCGGGCGCGGGCGACGGACTCGATCGCCGCCGCGAACTCCGCGAAGAACGGGTTCGAGAAGACCGGGTCCTGTGCGTCCGGCACGGCGAGCACCAGCGTGCGTGCCGAGCCGGACCGGAGCGCACGTGCCGCCTGGTTCGGACGGTACCCGAGTTCGGCGACTGCGGCCAGGACGCGACGGCGGGTGTCGGCGGCGACCGGGGCGCCGCCGTTCAGCGCGTAGCTGACGACGGCGTCCGACACCCCGGCCAGGCGCGCCACGTCGCGGCGGGTGGGCTTGCGAGGCCGATCAGCCGTCGGCACCGCCGCTTCCTGACGAGATGGTTCCGCGCTGGTGTCGGCCGGACGTGTGTCCGCGTCGACGGGGCGCGCACCCGCGCTCGCCGGTCGCACGCTCGGGTCGGTCACTGGTCGATCATGACACCCGGTCGGCGACCGGCAGGCGTTCGCCGACCGCGACGGGTGCATCGCCCTGGTCCGGGATCGTCAGGCGCTCCCCGTTGCGCTTGGCCGACTCGAACGCGACCAGCCCCGGGAGCGTGTACCGAGCCGCCTGCCAGGCGTTGACCGGCGGCAGGACGCGGTCGTTGACGGCCGCGACGAAGTCGTCAACCAGCAGCTGGTGCGAGCCCTCGTGCCCGTTCGGAGCGAAGTCGAACTCGGCGGGCAGGCGCCCGGTCAGGTCGTCGTGCACGGGGGCGTGCCCCGACACGAACGAGCTGCGCAGTGCGGGCGAGACGTCGGCCAGGCGCGGGTCGTCCTCGTCCATGGTCGGTCGGTTCGCGATCTGGTCGGAGACGTCGGTCACGCCGTCGCGGTCCTGCCAGACGGAGTTCGTGACGAGCTGCTCGAAGCTGCCCTCGGTCCCGAACCAGCGGAAGCGGCTCTCGCGGATGTACGAGGGGAAGCCGACGCGACGGAACTCGTTGATGCGCATGGAACCGCCGCCGTCGAGCTCGAACAGCGCGGTCATGTTCGAGAAGTCGTTGTCGAACATGCTGACCTGGGTGTCGAAGACCCCGTCGCCGCGGTCGTCGTGCACACCGATGCAGCTGACGCTGGTGGCGTGACGGGGGACGGCTCCGAGCACGCCCCCGATCGCGTGCGTCGGGTACCACATGGGCGGGTAGCTCGCCGTGGCCTTCCAGTCGTCGCCGCCGCTGTACTTGTACGCGTCGTAGAACCCGAGGTCCATGTCGTGGACGTAGTCGCCCTCGGCGTAGAACACCCGCCCGAACGCACCGTCGTCGTACTTCTTGCGTGCGAACACCGTCGCCGGGTTGTACTGGCTGGTCTCGCCCATCATGTACGTCAGACCAGTCTGCTGCACCGCCTGGATGATCGACTCGATCTCGGTCTGCGCGGTCGCCATCGGCACCGCCGAGTAGACGTGCTTGCCGGCCTGCAGTGCCTGCAGCACCAAGGGCCCGTGCGTCCAGCGCTGGGTGAAGATCGCCACGGCGTCGACGTCAGGGCTGGCGAGCATGTCGTCGAACGAGGCGAACGTCCCCGCAAGACCGAGCTCGTCGACGAGCTGCTGCGCGCGCTCGGGCAGGACGTCGGTGGCGTACACGGCGGAGATGCCGGGGTGCTTGTCGAACAGGGTGGCGAAGTGGCTGGCGAACTGGCCGGCTCCGACCATGCCGAGGGTGAACGTCATGCTGGGCTCCTTCTGACGGGTGCATCGTTGCTCGTCCATGCTCGCGCCTCGGGTTTACTCGTGTCAACCCCTGGTTTCCCGGGGGATTCTCGACGACCGTCGATCACACGCGCAGCACCCCGCCGTAGAGTTCGGGTACCGGTCCCACCACCGGCGTCCGCTCGCCGCGAATCCCCAGCCTTTCCGGGCCGAGCCCACCTAGGCTGAGAGGACGCGAAGGAACGGATCACCGCTCCTGCACGACCTGAGACCAGAGGAATCCGAGGACACCATGGCTTTCAAGCCCGGTTTCGACCAGTCCCCCGCCTTCAACGACGCGGGCCGGAACGCTTGGAGCGCCGGCTCGCAGCAGCAGCAGCGCGGCGGGTGGGGCCAGACCCCGCAGCAGCCCGGCATGACGCCCGAGCAGCTGCAGTACATGTACGACCGTCCGGCGGCCAACACCGTCGACACCGACCGCATGTCGTACGAAGACACGATCGTCAAGACGCTCATGGCGTTCGGCGTGCTCGTCGTCGGTGCCGTGGCCGGGTGGAACCTCCCCCCGATCGTGTGGATCGCCGGTGCGGTCATCGGGTTCGTGCTCGCGCTCGTCAACACCTTCAAGAAGAAGCCGTCCGCCGGGCTCGTCCTGGCCTACGCCTTCTTCGAGGGACTCTTCGTCGGTGGCATCTCGCACTACTACAACGCGGCCTTCGAGGGCATCGTCACGCAGGCCGTGTTCGGCACGCTCGGCGTGTTCTTCGTGACCCTGCTGCTGTTCCGCTCGGGGAAGGTCCGTGCGACGCCCAAGGCGACGAAGTTCTTCCTGGTCGCGATGGTCGGCTACATGGCGTTCTCGCTGGTGAACCTGGTGCTGGCGTGGACTGGCGTCACGAGCACGCCGTTCGGGCTCATGGGCGCGCCGAGCTTCCTGTTCGGCATCCCGTGGGGCGTCATCATCGGCGTCTTCGTCGTGGTGATGGCGGCGTACTCACTCATCCTCGACTTCGACCAGATCAAGACCGGCGTCCAGCGCGGCGCTCCCCGCATCTACGGATGGACTGCAGCGTTCGGCCTGATCGTCACCCTGGTCTGGCTGTACCTCGAGATCCTGCGCATCCTCGCCATCATCGCGAGCAGCCAGCGCAACTAGCTCCTCCACGCACACGAAGGGCCCCGGCACACGCCGGGGCCCTTCGTCGTTCCCGGCGCTCCCCCTCGTTCCGAGTCGCGACCGGTCACAACCCCCCGCTCACGTTCGCCGAGCGGTCACGAACCGTCGCCCGGCACGCCGCCCGGCGACGACGTGTGACCCGTCGACAGACCTCCAGCGGGGTGTTGTGACCAGCCGGCGCCGCTCAAGCCACTGTTGTGACCAGTCGGCGCCGCTCAAGCCACCGATGCCCCGGAGCCCCCGGAACGACGACGGGGCCCGGCGCATCGGCGCCGGACCCCGTCGTCAGGGGAGTCTCACTCCCACTCGATCGTCCCCGGCGGCTTCGACGTGACGTCGAGCACGACGCGGTTGACGTCGCGCACCTCGTTGGTGATGCGGTTCGAGATCTTCGCGAGCACGTCGTACGGCAGGCGGGTCCAGTCCGCGGTCATCGCGTCCTCGCTCGACACCGGACGCAGCACGATCGGGTGCCCGTAGGTCCGCCCGTCGCCCTGCACGCCCACGGAGCGCACGTCGGCCAGCAGCACGACCGGGCACTGCCAGATCGCGTCGTCGAGGCCGGCCGCAGTGAGTTCTTCGCGCACGATCGCGTCCGCGGACCGCAGGAGTTCCAGGCGCTCCTTGTCGACGGAGCCGACGATGCGGATGCCGAGCCCGGGCCCGGGGAACGGCTGGCGTCCGACGATGACCTCGGGCAGCCCGAGCTCACGGCCGACCGCACGGACCTCGTCCTTGAACAGGGTGCGCAGCGGCTCGACGAGCTTGAACGTCATGTCCTCGGGCAGACCGCCCACGTTGTGGTGCGACTTGATGTTCGCGGTGCCGGATCCGCCGCCGGACTCGACGACGTCGGGGTAGAGCGTGCCCTGCACCAGGAACTCGACCTGACCGGCGCCGTCGTCGGACGAGTCGGCGCGGGCTTCGAGGACCAGGGCTTCAGCAGCGGCCTCGAACGTGCGGATGAACTCGCGCCCGATGATCTTGCGCTTCTGCTCGGGGTCGCTGACACCGGCGAGGGCGTCGAGGAACTGCTGCTCGGCGTCGACCGTGACCAGGCGGACACCGGTCGAGGCGACGTAGTCCTCTTCGACCTGCTTGCGCTCGTCGGCGCGCAGCAGCCCGTGGTCGACGAACACGCACGTCAGCTGGTCGCCGACGGCCTTGTGCACCAGGGCAGCGGCCACGGCGGAGTCCACGCCGCCGGAGAGCCCGGCGATGACCCGCGCGGAACCGACCTGCGACCGGATGCGGGCGACCTGCTCCTCGATCACGTTGTTCGAGTTCCAGTCACCGGGCAGCCCGGCGGCACGGTGCAGGAAGTTCTCGAGCACGGCCTGGCCGAACGTGGAGTGCTTGACCTCGGGGTGCCACTGCACGCCGTAGAGCTTGCGCTCGTCGGACGCGAACGCGGCGACGGGCGTCGAGGCGCTCGATGCCAGCACGTCGAACCCGGCCGGGGCCTGGGACACGGAGTCGCCGTGCGACATCCAGGTGGTCTGTGACGCCGGCTGCCCAGCCAGCAGGACCGAGTCCGTGCCAGTCACGTCGACGTCGGTCGCGCCGTACTCGCGCAGGCCGGTGTTGGCGACGGTCCCACCGAGCGCCGAGGCCATCGCCTGGAAGCCGTAGCAGATGCCGAGCACGGGGACCCCGAGTTCGAGGATCTCGCCGTCGAGCGCGGGCGCACCCTGCTCGTACACGGACGACGGGCCCCCGGACAGGACGATGGCGGCCGGGTCCTTCGCGCGGATCTCGGCGGCACTCATCGAGTGCGGGACGATCTCGCTGTAGACGTTGGCCTCACGCACGCGACGAGCGATGAGCTGCGCGTACTGGGCTCCGAAGTCGACGACGAGGACAGGACGCTGATCGGTCTCGCTCACCGAGCGCTCTCTTTCTCCCGCGCCTGCTGCGCGGTCAGCTCGTGGTAGGTGGTCATGGCGGCCTTCTGCATGCGGTGTTCGACCACGAAGGACATGAACGGGATGATGCCGCCCAGCGCGATGAGCAGGAACCGCGAGGGGCGCCAACGCATGATGCTCCACAGGCGGAAGTCCATGAACAGGTACACGACGTAGAGCCAGCCGTGGGCGATCAGGATCGCGATCGACAGGTTGAACGTGCCGGGGGCCTGGCCGGCGGTGCCGTTCGGGACGAAGAACGTCGGGCCACCGAGCTGCATCTCGAGCTGGAGCGGCGTGTACTTGATGATCACCTCGATCACCAGGGCGAGCAGCAGCACACCGGTGATGTACGCGGAGATGCGGTACAGCCGCACCGCCCCCGGGATCTTGGGGATGTCGCGGGTACGGACGGTCAGGGCCATGGCAGCAATCCTACCGTCGGTCGGACGTTGCCCCGGCGGCGCTGTCAGCACCGTCAGCACCATCGGCGGGGAAGCCGAGGTCGGCCTGCAGACGCTCGTCCTCTTCGCGCTCCCAGGTGTCCTTCACGAACCGCCACCACAGGAACACGGCGAAGCCGGCGAACACGACCCACTCGATCGCGTAGAACAGGTTGAGCCAGTCGAACTGGACCTCGCGCGTGGGGGCGCGGTCGGCGATGGTGCCGAGGTCGGCTGCCGACGCGGTCGTGCCGTCGGCGACGACGTACCCGCCGTACATCCGGTCGTCGAACGCCTTCCACGTGTTGACGAACCGCGCGGGGGCGACGGCCGAGTACTCGGACTGCTGGAACGCGTCCTGGTCCGGCGACTCGGACGGGTAGTACCGGCCCTGCACCGTCACGGTCGCGCCGTCCGCCAGACGGTTGCCACCGGCGACGGCGGCAGACCGCTGGTCGGACCAGCCGATGACGACCGGGAGGCTCGCACCGGTGGTCGTGTCGACCATGTGCCCGACGGTCTGGTAGCGACCACCGCCGCTGCGCCCGGTCAGCACGGTCGTGTCGCCGGCCACGAAGCGGCCGGTGACGGTCACCTTCTGTCCGGCCAGGCTGTCGCCCACCCCGCGCTCGGGCTTCGAGACGTCGGACAGGACCTGCCGCGTCTCAGTCGTGGCGGGCGCCGGCTTGCCGTTCTCGATGCTCCGCTCGAGCTGCCACTTGCCCAGGAAGGCGAACACCGCAGCGAGGATCAGCGCCAGCAACAGCAGCGCGATCCACCTCGGTCGACGGGCGACGGCCCACATGCGTGTCAGTACTCCGGATCACGTGCTCGGGCCGGGCGTTCGGGACGCTCGGCGGGTATCTCAACGGACGACGTGCCGGTGCTCACCGTCTCCGGTTCGGCATCGGCAGTCGTCTCCGGTGCACCATTCTCGCGCTCGTCCCTGCCAGCCGCCTCCACGAGCGCGAACTCCTCGGCGAACCGGCGGTCGCGCTCGGCCTTGCGTGCGGCCGCGGCCTCGGCCGCGGCACGCTCGCGTCCACGGAGCTTGCGCACCCGCCCCGGGCGGAGCACCAGGCGGCCGATGCGGTCGGAGTTCGTGGCGAGGATCGGTCCCAACACGGCCATGATCAGGACGTACAGGCCCGCGAACGCGGTGATCCGTTCCTCCAGTCCGGCGGCGGCCGACAGCGTCGCGAGGATCAGCGCGAACTCGCCACGGTTCACCAGGATGACGGCGGTGTTGATGCCCTGCTGCGCACTGAAGCCGTTCATGCGGGCGACCAGCTGGCCTGCGACGGCGTTCAGCACGACGGTCATGCCGATCGCGCCGAGGACGGGCCAGAGCACCTCGCCGAAGGTCGAGATGTCGAGGCCCAGGCCGAAGTTGACGAAGAAGAAGGCCGCGAAGACGTCGCGCATCGGCAGGGCGAGCTGCTCGATCCGGTCGCGGTAGCGGGTCGCACCGCACAGCAGCCCGATGACGAAGGCGCCGATGGCGTCGGTGACGCCGAGCAGGTCGCCGATGCCACCGAACATCACGGCCAGGCCGAAGAACAGCACGGTGAACAGTTCGTCGTCGCGGGTGGCGAAGATCTTCGAGACCTGCTTGCCACCCCAGCGCGCCAGGCTGAACATGACGATGAGGAACCCGAACGCCAGGCCGAGCTTGCCGATCACGCCCCAGATGTTCGTGTCGCCGGACAGCACGACCGACACGATCGCCAGGTAGATCGCGATGAAGACGTCCTCGATGACGGTGACGCCGAGGATCATCGGGGTCTCGTCGTTCGCCAGCCGCCGCAGCTCGATCAGCAGCTTCGTGACGATCGCGCTCGACGACGTCGCGGTCATGCCCGCGATCACCAGGGCTTCGCGCGTGCCCCAGCCGAGCGAGAAGCCGAACGCGAACCCGACGGCCATGTTGATCGCGACGTACGTGCCGCCGGAGACCAGGAGCTTGCCGGCGTTGCCGTAGAACTCTTCTTGGTCGAACTCCAGCCCCAGGTTGAACAGCAGCAGGATCAGCCCGAAGGTCGCGATCAGCTCGATCGTGTGCGACTCGACGCTCAGCCCGATCCACGGCGTGTGCGGGCTCGCGATGAGTCCGACGACCATGTAGATCGGGATGGCGGGGAGCCCGATGAGCTTGCCGAGTCGGCCCAGGACGTAGGCGATGAGGAACAGGCCGCCGATGGTCAGCAGCTCACCACCCAGGTGCATGCCGCTAGCTCCGGGGCGGCGCCTCGGCCGCAGATGCCGCCGCGAGTGCACCGCTGCGGTAGAACGAGAACGCCTTGGCGACCTTCTCGGGGGCGCCGGCGACCACGATGGTGTCGCCCGGGAACACGACGAAGTCCGCCGAGGGGGCGGGGTTGGCGCTGTCGCCACGGACGACGGCGACGACGGTCAGGCCGATGAAGCCGGAGTCGTGCAGGTCGCCGAGCGGCTTGCCGGCGATCGCGTCCTCGTAGTCGACGGAGAACCAGTCGATCGACAGACCCGGGATCTCGTCGAGCTTGTCGAGGCCCTCGGTGATACGGGTGCCGCCCAGCAGTTCGGCGAGAGTGTGGGCCTCGTCGTCGCTCAGGCGCAGCGAGACCTTCTCGGACTTGTCGGCGCCGTCGGAGACGTCAGCGAAGGAGATGAGGTCGGAGTGACCCGACCTGTGCGTGATGACCCCGCACTTGCCACCGTCGTCGGTGTAGAAGCTGTGCAGCACGCCGACTCCGGGGAGTTTGACGCGATGAACGTCGACCATGATGGCTCCCTTTCCCAGGACACCCATGCTAACCACCGTGGGCGCTCGCGCATTCCGTTCTCAGCGCAGCAGTCCGAGTGACCGCGCTGCCGACACGGCCGCGGTGCGCGAGGACACCCCGAGCTTCGAGAACACGTGCACCAGGTGCGTCTTCACGGTGGCGTCGGTGATGTGCAGGGCTGCGGCGACGTCGCCGTTGGACGCTCCCGACGCCACGAGTCGCAGCACCTCGAGCTCGCGCGCGGACAGGCTGACCCGCGGCGAGCGCACCCGCTCCATCAGCCGGCTGGCGATCACCGGGGCCAGGGCGCTCTCGCCCGCGGCGGCGGCCCGGACGGCGGCCAGCAGTTCGTCCGGCGGCGCGTCCTTGAGCAGGTAGCCGCTCGCCCCGGCCTCGACGGCGCCCAGGATGTCGCCGTCGGTGTCGTAGTTGGTCAGGACGAGCACGTAGGGCGGGGCGTCGAGCGCTCGGATCGCGCGGGTGGCGTCCGCTCCGGTCTGGGCCTGCCCGAACTGCAGGTCCATGAGCACGAGTTCGGGCGCCAGCTCGGCAGCCAGGGCGACGGCCTGCGCGGGGACAGCGGCCTCGCCGACCACGGTGACGTCGGCGGCGGTGTCGAGCAGTGCCCGCAGGCCGGCCCGCACCACGGGGTGGTCGTCGGCGATCACGACACGGATCACGGCGCACCGCCCAGGACGACCCGCACGGTGGTGCCGCTGCCGGGTGCCGAGTCGACGTCGAGCCGGCCGTCGAGCTGCCGCACGCGCTCGGTCATCGCGGCCAGGCCGAACGAGTCGCTGGACCCGGCGCGCGCCCGGACGGCCACCGGGTCGAACCCGTGGCCGTCGTCGGACACGGTCAGGGTGGCGCAGGGGCCGTCGACGACCAGGGTGATGCGGACCGCCGTGGCCTCGGCGTGCTGCACGACGTTGGCCAGGGCCCCCTGGGTGATCCGCAGCAGCGCGGTCTGCGTGGCCATGGGCAGCGTCACCTGCTCGGGCACGTCGACGTGGACGGCCAGGCCGGCGCCGGCCAGCCCGGCCCCGGCACGGTGCGATCCCGCCAGTCGGTCGAGCGCCGACCCGATCCCCTGCTCGAGCGTCGGCGGGCTGAGCTCACGGATG
Source organism: Microbacterium sp. M1A1_1b (assembly GCF_053345565.1). Taxonomy (NCBI): domain Bacteria; kingdom Bacillati; phylum Actinomycetota; class Actinomycetes; order Micrococcales; family Microbacteriaceae; genus Microbacterium; species Microbacterium sp. M1A1_1b. The sequence continues at coordinate 351,279 of NZ_JBKFAJ010000004.1, read as the reverse complement.
AAGCGCCGGGTGTCGGCCAGCCCCTCGGCGGCGGTCTGACGGGCCAGTCGGACGTGCTCCATGCCCGGTCGGTCGCCGTCGGCCGACTCGGCGGCGTGCAGCAGCATCTGGATGCTCGAGAGTCCCTGTGCGACGGTGTCGTGGATCTCGCGAGCGAGTCGCGCTCGTTCGGCCAGGACCCCCTGCTCGTGCTGGGTCGCGGCGAGTTCGTCCTGCGTCCGGATGAGCCGGGCGACCAGATCCTCGCGCTCACGTGCCTCTTGCGCGAGTGCCCGGTAGCCGAGTCCGATGAGCAGGGCGACGCCGGCGCCGACGAGCGGTCCGACCACCCCGCCGACGGTGAACCCGCCGTGCAGGCCCAACGCCACGATCGCGATCCCGGTGGCGACGAGCACGGCCACGGGTCCGACGACCCGCGGCAGGACGTGCAGGTACAGGAAGAACAGCGGGAAGACCAGGTACGCGGCCTCGGGAACGAGCACGAGCAGCGCGATCCAGACCACCGTCAACGTGACGAGCCACACGGCCCCGGCAAGGACGCGGCGGGTCGGCCGGGTCGCCGCTGCCAGACCGCCGAGCACGTACACGATCGCGAAGCCGACGACGAGTGCCAGGGCGGACCACGAGGTGCGCCCGGGTTCGACGAGCACGCGCACGACGACGAGTGCCGTGAGGGCGGCGACCAGGACGTGGAGTCCCGTCCGCAACCCCACGAACACCGGCGTGAGCGTGCTGTGCGACATCGGTGTCCAGCGTAGGGAGCACGCGGCCGGCGGGCATCAACCGAACGGTCGATGCCAGGACCACACCCACCGGCGATGTCCCGGCGCGACCGCCCCGCGAGGCTGGATGCCGTGCCGTGGACCGTCCCGGCACGGAGAGGAGTCAGCGTGTTCGTCGCCTGGCGTGACCTGCGGCATGCGCGGGGTCGGTTCGTCCTGATCGGGAGCGTCGTCGCCCTGATCACCCTGCTGGTCGGGTTCCTGGCCGGCCTGACCGGCGGTCTGGCGTCGCAGAACGTGTCGGCGGTGCTGGGTCTGCCGGGCGACCGTCTGGTCCTGCAGCAGCCGTCCACGGGGCAGCCCTCGTTCGCGCAGTCCACGATCGACGAGCAGGCGCGGGTCGGCTGGCAGGACGCGGCCGGGGTCGACGAGGTCGTGCCCGTCGGGATCGTGCAGGGTCGCGCCACCGCCGGTCGTGCCGCTTCCGCCGGCGCCGACACCGCCGTGGGCGTCGCACTGGTCGGTTTGCCGCACGGCAGCGGCGGCGCACGTCGGTCGGTCGTGGCCGACCTGGCCCCGCGGGCCGACGACCAGGTCGGGCTGTCCGCCGGAGCGGCGCACGACCTGGGTGCCGCCGTCGGGGACCGCGTGCGAGTCGCCGGCTCGACCTTCCGCGTCGCCTCGGTGGGCGGCGACGCCTGGTACAGCCACACACCCGTGCTCGCGCTCACCCCGGACGCCTGGGCGGCGGCCGACCGCCGTCTCGGCGGCGACGGAGCCGCGACCGTGCTCGCCGTGAGCGGGACGCCGGACTGGTCCGCCGTCGCCGCACGGACGCACACGTCGGCGGCGACACCGCTCGGCAGCCTGACCGCGCTCGAGACCTTCCGGTCCGAGGTCGGATCGCTCGGGCTCATGATCGCGATGCTGTTCGGGGTCTCGGCGCTCGTCGTCGGGGCGTTCTTCACGGTCTGGACGATGCAGCGGGCCGGGGACGTCGCCGTGCTCAAGGCCCTCGGTGCGAGCACACCCTCACTCGTCCGCGATGCCCTCGGGCAGGCGCTCGTCGTGCTGGTCGCCGGGATCGGTGTCGGCACGGTCGCGGTCGTCGCCCTCGGAGTCGCAGCGGGCGGCGCGCTGCCGTTCATGCTCAGCCCCCTCACCACCCTGCTGCCCTCGGTCGCGATGGTCCTGCTGGGCCTGGCGGGCGCCGCCGTCGCCCTGCGCACCGTCACCGCCGCCGACCCCCTCACCGCACTCGGGAGCAACCGATGATCACCCTCGACGACGTCACCCTGACCTTCCCCGACGGCGCCTCCCGCACCACGGCCGTCGACCACGTCACCCTGCGCGCCGACGCCGGCCTGGTGACGGGGATCACCGGCCCCTCCGGCTCGGGCAAGTCCTCGCTGTTGGCGGTCGCCGCGACACTCATCCGGCCGGACTCGGGCCGGGTGCTGATCGGCGACCTCGACGCGACCGGGCTCGACCGGCGTGCGGCCGCCGAGCTCCGCCGCGACCGGATCGGGATCGTGTTCCAGCAGTCGAACCTGCTGCCGGCGCTCACCGCCCGCGAACAGCTGCTCGTGATGGGACGGCTCGGCACCACGGACCGCGCGGGTCGTGCCCGCATCGCCGCCCGCGCGGACGACCTGCTCGACACCGTCGGACTCACCGCCGATGCCGACAAGCGACCGGCACAGCTGTCCGGCGGCCAGCGGCAACGGGTCGCCATCGCCCGGGCGCTGGTGCACGACCCCGACGTGCTGCTGGTCGACGAGCCGACGAGCGCGCTCGACCGAGAGCGGGGTGCTGCGGTGATGGACCTGGTCCATCGTCTGACGCACGAGCGCGGGACCGCCACGCTGTTGGTCACGCACGATCTGGTCCACCGTGCCGCGCTGGACGCGCTGGTGACCGTCGTCGACGGCGCCGTCACGCGGATCGACCAGGCCGCGCCGGCGAACGCAGCGTGACCAGCAGACGGACGGGAGGCCCGTGACCAGCCGGTCACGCGCCTCCTGTCCGTCGCGCCCCGCCTAGCTGGGTTCGGTCGTCTTCTCGCCGACCACCTGCTCGTCCGACGCCGTGGCGCCCTCGGCGCCGCTGGAGCGGCCGCCGCCGACGACCACGTCGTCCTCCTCGAAGCCGAACGCGATGTCCGGGGCCTCGAGCCGCACGCGGTCGGCGGACTCGTCGTCGGGCTGCAGCTGCGACTCGCGCTCGGCAGCGACACGCTTCAGGTAGTTCGCCACCTCGGCCTCGGTCTGCTCCTGGTCCCAGCCGAGCACGCCCGCCATCAGCTTCGCAGCGACGGGAGCTGCGGACTCGCCGCGGTCCCAGGCCTCGATCGAGATCCGGGTGCGGCGGGCCAGGACGTCCTCCAGGTGCAGGGCGCCCTCGTGCGACGCCGCGTAGACGACCTCGGCACCGATGTAGTCGTCGGCTCCGGGCAGGGCCTCGGCGAGCGCCGGGTCCTGCTTGACCAGGTCGAGCACCTCGGTGGCGAGCGTGCCGTAGCGGTTCAGCAGGTGTTCGATGCGGACCTTGTGCACGCCGAAGGTCTTGGCCGTGCGGCCACGCTTGTTCCACGCGGCGGGGTACCCCTCGGCGCCGAGCAGCGGGATGTCCTGCGTGGTCGACGCCGGGATGCGGCCGTCCATCGCGGCCACGGCCTCGTCGATGGCGTCCTTGCCCATCACGCGGTAGGTCGTCCACTTGCCACCGGCCACGACCACCAGCCCGGGGGCGGTGTGCGCGACGACGTGCTCGCGGCTGAGCTTCGACGTGACGTCGGACTCGCCCGCCAGCAGCGGTCGCAGGCCGGCGTAGACGCCCTCGACGTCCTCGCGGGTGAGCGGCACACGCAGGACCTTGTTGACGTGTTCGAGGATGTAGTCGATGTCGGCCGCGGTGGCGGCGGGGTGCGCCTTGTCGAGGTACCAGTCGGTGTCGGTGGTGCCGACCAGCCAGTGGCGGCCCCACGGGATCACGAACAGCACGCTCTTCTCGGTGCGCAGGATCATGCCCATGTTCGACTGGAACCGGTCGCGCGGCACGACCAGGTGCACGCCCTTCGATGCACGGACCTTGAACTGCCCGCGCGTGCCGACCATCGCCTGGGTGTCGTCGGTCCAGACGCCGGTGGCGTTGACGACCTGCTTGGCCCGGATGTCGAACTTCTCACCCGTCTGGATGTCGTGCGCGTGGGCGCCGACCACGCGCTCGCCGACCTTGATGAAGCCCTCGATCCGCACGCGGGCGGCGGCGTGGGCGCCGTAGGACGCCGCGGTGCGCACCAGCGACGCGACGTAGCGGGCGTCGTCGACCTGGGCGTCGTAGTAGGTCATGCCGCCGACGAACGCGTCCTTCTTGAGCGACGGCATCGACCGCAGCACCTGCGTGCGGCTGAGGTGCCGGTGGTGCGGGACCCCGGGCGGGCGGCCACCGGACCAGCTGAAGGCGTCGTACATCGCCATGCCGATCCCGATGTAGAAGCGCTCCCACACGCGGTGGTTGAGCGGGTACAGGAAGCGGACCGGCTTGACCAGGTGCGGGGCGATGCGCTGCAGCAGCAGGCCGCGTTCGATCAGGGCCTCGCGCACCAGGGTGAAGTTGAGCTGTTCGAGGTACCGGATGCCGCCGTGCACGAGCTTCGACGAGCGGCTCGACGTGCCCGATCCCCAGTCGCGGGCCTCGACGATCCCGACGCTCAGGCCACGGGTGACGGCGTCGAGGGCGCTGCCCCCGCCGACGATCCCACCACCGACGACCAGGACGTCGAGCTCCCTCGTCTTCAGTGCTTCGATCGCATCGCCCCGTTCCTCCGGTCCGAGCTTCGCCTGGGGATCGAACCCCGCCGTGCCGAACGCACCGCCGGGTGCCTTCTTGCCCGAGACCGTCGTTGCCATCATCGCCTCCGCGTCACCGTGGTGGAGCAGCACGTCAGCGTGCTGCCGTCCGGCGCCGGTGCACTCAGCGGTGGTAGGGCGCCACGACCACTTCTACTCGCTGGAACTCCTTGGCGTCGGAGTACCCGGTGGTGGCCATCGACCGTCGCAGGGCACCGACGATGTTCGCGCGGCCGTCCCAGGTGGGGGTCGGGCCGTTCAGGACGCTCTCGAGCGGGGCGATGGTGCCGACCTCGACACGACGACCTCGCGGGAGTTCCGGGTGGTGTGCCTCGGCGCCCCAGTGGAAACCGCCGCCCGGCGCCTCGGACGCACGGGCCAGGACGGTGCCGAGCATGACGGCGTCGGCGCCCATCGCGATCGCCTTCACGACGTCGCCCGCGGTGTCGAGGCCCCCGTCGGCGATGACGTGCACGTAGCGGCCACCGGACTCGTCCATGTAGTCGCGACGGGCCCCGGCGATGTCGGCGACCGCGGTGGCCATCGGCGCGTGGATGCCGAGCGCGGCACGGGTGGTCGAGGCGGCGCCGCCACCGAAGCCGACCAGCACGCCGGCCGCGCCGGTGCGCATGAGGTGCAGCGCGGCGGTGTAGGTCGACGCGCCACCGACGATCACGGGGACGTCGAGCTCGTAGATGAACTTCTTGAGGTTCAGGGGCTCGGTGTTCTGCGACACGTGCTCGGCCGACACCGTGGTGCCGCGGATCACGAACAGGTCGACACCGGCGTCGACGACCGTCTGCGAGAACTCCTGCGTGCGCTGCGGGCTGAGCGACCCGGCGACGGGGACACCAGCGGCGCGGATCTCGGCCAGGCGCGCGGTGATCAGCTCGGCCTTGACGGGCTCGGCGTAGATCTCCTGCATGCGCTTGGTGACGTTGTCGTCGGTGAGCTGGCGGATCTCGGCGTAGTAGGGCTCGGGGTCCTGGTACCGGGTCCACAGGCCCTCGAGGTCGAGCACACCCAGGATGCCGAGCTTGCCCATCTGGATGACGGTGGCCGGCGAGGCGACGGAGTCCATCGGTGCGGCCAGGATCGGCGCTTCGAACGTGAAGGCGTCGATCGACCACTGCACGTTGACGTCCTGCGGGTCGCGCGTGCGCCGCGAGGGAACCACCGCGATGTCGTCGAACGCGTACGCCCGTCGTCCGCGCTTGCCTGCACCGATCTCGACTTCACTCACCCGGCAAGCCTACCGGGCGCCCTCTGCGCGGGGCCGCATGGGTACTGGTGCGTCAGCGCGAGCGGCGGCGGCGCTGTCGGAGCACCCGCAGCGTCAGGCCCAGGCCGAGCGCCAGCACGACGAGCACGACCAGCAGCAGCGCGGCGACCTTCACGAGCAGCGCGGCACCGACGAAGAGCACCACGAACACCACCCACACCAGCGCGTCCATGGCGCGTGCCGCGATCCTGTCCACGTCGGGAACGCTACCCGTGTGGCGGTGGTGGGACGAGCCTCCAGGCTGCCACCGGCCCGTCGAGTGCGCGTCGACCGGTCACGACACCCCGTCGGACGGTCGTCGACCGGTCGCGAACCGTCGCTGGGGGCGTCGCGAGTCGACGGAACGCGACCACTCGACGGACGTGAGCGGGGTGTCGCGACCAGTCGGCACGGCAGCACGCCGCGCGCAGCACGCCGCGCGCAGCACACCCCACGCCCCACGCAGCACGGCGACACGGCCGCACGGCCGAACGCCCCACGCCGCACGGCGGGACGGCCGCACGAGGAGCGGGGCCGCGCGGCGCATCAGCGACTGCGCACGGCCCCACTCGGTGCCGGCACCGCCCCCACAGCGACACCGGCGGGTCGACGCCCCTACTTGGCGGCGTCGACGTCCTTGGCGAGCGTCCCGAGGTACAGCTCGATGACCTTCGGGTCGTCGGCGAGCTCACGCCCGGTGCCCGAGTACGCGTTCCGCCCCTGGTCGAGCACGTACCCACGGTCGCAGATCTGCAGGCACCGGCGGGCGTTCTGCTCGACCATGATGATCGAGACCCCGGCCTTGTTGATGCGGCGCGTCCGGATGAAGGTCTCGTCCTGTCGCACCGGGGACAGACCGGCGCTCGGCTCGTCGAGCAGCAGCACCTTCGGGTCCATCATGAGCGCGCGGGCCATCGCGACCGACTGCCGCTCGCCACCGGACAGGGACCCGGCACGCTGCCCACGGCGTTGCGCCAGGACCGGGAACAGGTCGTAGATCACCTCGAGGCGCTCCGCGAACTTCGACGGCCGCAGGTACAGGCCCATCTGCAGGTTCTCCTCGATGGACAGCGAGGGGAAGACGTTGTTCGTCTGCGGCACGAACCCGACCCCCGCCTGCACGAGCTTGTTCGCCTTCATGTTCGTGATGTCCTCGCCCTGCAGGGTGACGGAGCCCTCGCGCACGGAGACCAGCCCGAACAGGGCCTTGAGCAGCGTCGACTTGCCCGCACCGTTCGGCCCGATGATGCCGATGAGCTCGCCCGGACGGCACTCGAGGTCGCACCCGTTCAGGATGTTGACGCCCGGCAGGTACCCGGCGACGAGCCCGCTGGCCCGCATCACCGGTTCCACGGTGGCGGTCGCGGCCGCACCGCTGGTCGGACTGGAGGCTCCGCTCGCGTTCACCGCGTCGCTCGCGTCGGTCATCGTGTCGCCTTCCCGTCGTCGTCGGCGTCCGCCGTCGTGTGCCCCTGCGTGGTCTGCGCGTCTGTCTGCTCTTCCTGGGCGACCTCGGCGCTGAGCTCCTCGTAGGTCTCCTCGTTCAGGAGCGCATCGTCACCCAGGTCGGTGTCGTGGTGTGCTCCGAGGTACGCGTCGATGACCGCCTGGTCGTCCATCACCGAACCGGCGGGGCCCTCGGCGACGACGCGTCCCTCGGCCATCACGACGACCCAGTCCGAGATGTGCCGGACCATGTGCATGTCGTGCTCGACGAACAGCACCGTCATGCCGTCGTCGCGCAGGGACTGGATGTGCCCGAGAAGCGACTGCGTCAGCGCCGGGTTCACCCCCGCCATCGGCTCGTCGAGCATGATCATCGTCGGGTCGGACATGAGCGCCCGGGCCATCTCGAGCAGCTTCCGCTGGCCGCCGGACAGTGATCCGGCGTAGTCGTCCCGCTTCTCCAGCAACTTGAACCGGTCGAGCAGCTCTTCGGCCTTCGCGGTGATCTCGCGCTCGCGCTTCGACCACAGCGGCCGGACCAGGGCGGCGAAGAAGTTCTCGCCGGGCTGGTCCTTCGCACCGAGCAGCATGTTCTGCATCACCGTCAGCCGCGACAGCGCCTTGGTGAGCTGGAAGGTACGGACCATGCCGGCGCGGGCGACCTTCGCGGCGCCGGTGTGGCCGAGGGTCGCACCGTTGAAGACCCAGCTGGCGTCCTTGCCGCTGGAGGGCTTGTCGAAGCCCGTCAGCAGGTTGAAGAACGTGGTCTTGCCGGCACCGTTCGGGCCGATCAGCGCCGTGATCGAGCCGCGCTGGACCTCGAGGTGGTCGACGTCGACCGCGGTCATGCCGCCGAAGCGACGGGTGATGTTGTCGACGGTCAGGATCGCGTCGGGCTTGGCGGCACCCGGGGTGTGGGCGACCGCCGTCGTGGGCGTGGGTGACTCAGACACTGAAGGTCAGCTCCTTCTTGTTCCCGAGGAGTCCCTGCGGGCGGAAGACGATGAGCAGCATGAGCGCGACGCCGACGAGCACGTACGAGAACTGCTCGGCCTGCTGCGAGTTCATGATCGAGTTGGGGATGAAGTCGCTGGCCAGGGTCCGGATGCCCAGGCGGACGACGAAGAACAGCACGGCACCGAGCACCGGGCCGAACACCGTCGCGGCCCCACCGAGGATCAGCGCCGTCCAGATGAAGAACGTCATCGAGCGGCCCATCGCGTCCGGCTGCACCGAACTCGGCAGGACGTAGATGATGCCGGCCAGGGCACCGAGTGCGCCACCGAACACGAGCGACTGCATCTTGTACGAGTAGACGCTCTTGCCGAGGGACCGGACGGCGTCCTCGTCTTCGCGGATGGCCTTGACGACGCGACCCCAGGGGCTGCGCATGAGCAGGAACAGCACGAGCGTGAACAGGGCGACCAGGCCCCAGCCGACGATCCGGATCCACCAGCCGTTGACACCGTTGTTCGAGTACGTGAACCAGAGGATGGTCGTGGTGCCGTCGGGTAGGAAGCTCAGCGCGTTGAACGGGTCGCGGTAGCTCGAGCCGGTGATGCCGTTCGAGCCGCCCGTGGTCGTGGTCAGCAGACTCGAGCGGCCGACCATGCGGATGATCTCCGCTCCCGAGATCGTCACGATCGCCAGGTAGTCACCCCGCAACCGCAGGGTCGGGATGCCGAGGATGACCGCGAAGACGACGGCGATCAGCAGCGCGACCAGGACGGCCATCCCGAAGGGCAGCCCGTTCGTGATCGAGATCGCGAAGCCGTAGGCGCCGAGCAGCAGGAACGCTGCCTGGCCCATGTTCACCAGGCCGGTGAGCCCGAAGTGCACGTTCAGCCCGATCGCGGCGAGCGCGAACGCCGCCGTGGTGGGCGCGAGGGCCTCTTGGGTCAGCGACTGGAGGAGGTTGACGATGTAGTCCATGGCGGCGCTCCTTAGCCGATCCGCTCGGCACGGCCGAAGATGCCCTGCGGCCGGAACAGCAGGATGAGGATGAGGATGACGAGGGCCGTGGCGTACTTGAAGTCGCCCGGCAGCACGAGGTTGGTGAGCTCGACGACGACGCCGATGATCATCGACCCGACCAGGGCGCCGTACGCGGTGCCCAGGCCACCGAGGGTGACGGCGGCGAACATCAGCAGCAGCAGCTGGAGTCCGGTCTGCCAGTTCACGCCGTTCAGCACCAGGCCGAGCATCACGCCGGACAGCCCGGCCAGGCCGGCGGCGAGCGTCCACACGAACCGGATGACCCGGTCGACGTCGATGCCGGACGCCGATGCCAGCGCCGGGTTGTCCGACACGGCGCGGGTCGCGCGGCCGAAGCGGGTCTTCGCCAGGAACAGGCCGGTCGCGATCAGCACGACGAGCGCGATGCCCATCGCGACGTAGGACTGCACCGTCAGCGTGACCCCGGCGAACGTCACCGTGTCGGGGTTGCTCTGCTGGATGCGGACGGTCGAGGCACCGAAGAAGTACTGGAACGCGTACTGCGCCGCGATCGACAGGCCGATCGTCACGATCATGAGCTGCGTCAGGCTGATCCGACGCCGGCGCAGGGGCTTCCAGATGACCATGTCCTGCAGGTACCCGGTCGCCGCGCAGAGCAGGACGACCACCACGCCGGCCAGCCAGACGTTCCACCCGAGCTGGTTCGCGAAGAGGTACGCCAGCAGTCCGCCGAGCGTGACCTGCTCGCCGTGGGAGAAGCTCGACAACCCGGTCGTGCCGTAGATCAGCGACAGGCCGATCGAGGCGAGGGCGAGGAGCAGCCCGAGCCGGATGCCGGACACGAACTGCTGCCAGGCACGGGCCGGACTGACGCTCGTGGACGCGTCCGACGTGGTTGCGCCCTTCTGGTCGGACAGCTGGAAGATCTGTCCCGCGTTCGCGTTGAGGTTCGCCTGCACCTCGCGCTTGGCGTCCGCAGCGTTCGTCAGGAACTGCCCCTTCGGCAGGGTGTCCTGGTCGACGGTGACGCTGTACTGCCCGGCTGCCGGCACGCTCACCGACCAGCGCCCGGCGTCCGTGGTGGTCGAGGTCGCGGTGAAGCCGCCCGGTCCGGCGACGTCGACGGCCACGCCCGCTGCGGGCTTGCGCTCCGAGTCGAGGATCGTGCCCTGGATACAGCCGTTCGTGGTGCTGACGGTGCAGGGCTGCGTGCTCGACGGCGCGGGCCCGGTCGATGCCGACGCGGACGCCGATGCCGTGGGCGTCGCGCCCGCACCGATCGCCGGCGCACTGACGGCCCAGTCGATGGCGAAGGTCGCCAGGAACGCCGCGACGAGCACGACGACGAGCAGCAGTCGGCGACGACCTGGTGCCCCGGGGCGGAACCGGCGCAACAGCGCCGGCCCCGCAGGAGTGATGGATCCCACGGAAGAGCCTCTCGTTCGGATGCCGAGGAACCTATGGGGAATTTGTGTCGCGGGTGTTTCCGAAACGTTCCCTGTGTGATTCGTGCCGAAACTGTGACCCTGTGGAGGAACGGGCCTGCCGGGGGTGGGGCGGGCCTCCTGTCCGGATCGACGCCACCGGGAGCCGGAATGCGCAACGGGGCGCGCGCGTTAGCATGGTCCATCCGGAACCCGACGCTGCGTCCGGTGTTGCAGACCACTTCACCTCGCCCACGAAGGGGACCCATGGACCAGCCGGATCCGTTCGGATTCATCGGACTCACGTACGACGACGTCATGCTCCTGCCGGGGCACACCGACGTCATCCCGAGCGAGGCGTCCACCGCGTCCCGGCTCACCAAGCGGATCTCGGTCAACGTCCCGCTGCTCTCCGCAGCGATGGACACCGTCACCGAAGCGCGCATGGCCATCGCCATGGCACGACAGGGCGGCATCGGGATCCTGCACCGCAACCTGTCGATCGACGACCAGGCCGCCTACGTGGACAAGGTCAAGCGGTCCGAGTCGGGGATGATCACCAACCCCGTCACCACCACCCCGGACGCCACCGTGGCCGAGGTCGACGCCCTGTGCGGTCAGTTCCGCGTCTCGGGCCTGCCCGTCGTCGAGGACGACGGCACGCTGGTCGGCATCATCACCAACCGCGACATGCGCTTCGTGGCGACGTTCGAGCAGCAGACCACCCTGGTGCGGGACGTCATGACGAAGGCGCCGCTGATCACCGCGAACGAGGGCATCGACCCCGAAGAAGCGGTGGCGATCTTCGCCCAGCACAAGATCGAGAAGCTGCCGCTGGTCGACGCCGCCGGCAAGCTCCGCGGGCTCATCACGGTCAAGGACTTCGACAAGAGCGAGCAGTACCCGGACGCCACCAAGGACGACGAGGGCCGCCTGCGTGTCGGCGCCGCCATCGGCTTCTTCGGTGACGCCTGGCAGCGCGCGTGCGCCCTGCGTGACGCCGGTGTCGACGTGCTCGTCGTCGACACCGCCAACGGCGAGAGCGAGGGTGTGCTCGACATGGTCCGCCGGCTCAAGGCCGACCCGTCGTTCGCGGCGATCGACGTCATCGGCGGCAACGTCGCGACGCGTGCCGGCGCCCAGGCGCTCATCGACGCGGGCGTCGACGCCGTCAAGGTCGGCGTCGGTCCGGGCTCGATCTGCACCACCCGCGTCGTCGCCGGTGTCGGCGTGCCGCAGGTGACCGCGGTGTACGAAGCGTCGCTGGCCGCGCGTGAAGCCGGCGTGCCGATCATCGCCGACGGTGGCCTGCAGTACTCGGGCGACATCGCCAAGGCCCTGGTGGCCGGTGCCGACACCGTCATGCTCGGCTCACTGCTCGCGGGCACGGACGAGTCCCCCGGCGACCTGGTGTTCGTCAACGGCAAGCAGTTCAAGGCGTACCGCGGGATGGGCTCGCTCGGCGCGCTGCAGACTCGCGGCAAGAAGACCTCGTACTCCAAGGACCGGTACTTCCAGGCCGATGTCCCCTCGGACGACAAGCTCATCCCCGAGGGCATCGAGGGCCAGGTGCCCTACCGCGGGTCGGTCGGCAACGTCGTGTACCAGCTCACCGGTGGGCTGCGGCAGTCGATGTTCTACGTCGGCGGCCGCACCGTCGCCGAGCTCAAGGCGCGCGGCAAGTTCGTCCGCATCACCGCGGCCGGGCTCAAGGAGTCGCACCCGCACGACGTGCAGATGGTGGTCGAGGCGCCGAACTACACCCGGTAGCGCGCACCCGGCACGAACGAGCGCGGCGGTCCTCGACGAGGGCCGCCGCTGTCGTGTCCCCGGGGTCGGATCGTTCCGGAGCGCTTGCACAGCTTCGTCACGGCTCGGTAACGAAACGTCCAGGTTCGGATTTCGTCACACGGGCGAAACACAATCGCCCTACTTTTGCTCGCATCCACACGGAGGCGTCGCACTCGACCCGATGCGACACACGGCCTCCGTGCCGAGAAAGGGTTCCACGGATGATCAGAACCACCCGCGTCACCACGGCGCTGGCACTGGCGGGAGCAGCCGCAGTGCTGCTCGCGGCATGCTCCACCGCAGGCAGCTCCAGCCCGTCCTCGTCGGCCTCGTCGGCCAAGAAGGACCCGGCGTCCAGCTGCAAGGCCCCCTCATCCCCGAGCACCGACGCGCTGAAGATCGGCACGATCCTGCCGCTCACGGGTTCACTCGCGTACCTGAACCCGCCGGCCGAGTCCGGCGTGGGTCTCGCCGTCGACGACATCAACGCAGCGGGCGGTGTGCTGGACAAGGACGTCTCGATCGACCCGCAGACCGACTCGGGTGACAGCACGGACATGACCGTCTCGAGTTCGGCAGCGACCAAGCTCGTCAACGCGAAGGTTCCCGTGGCGATCGGCGCCGAGTCGTCCTCGGTCACGCTGAACGTGATCGACCAGCTCACCAGCAGCTGCATCGTGGAGATCTCCCCCGCCAACACCGCGACCGACCTGTCCGGCTACTCGTCGTACTACTACCGGACCGCTCCGCCGGACTCGGTGCAGGGTTCCGCGCTCGGGCAGCTCATCACGGGTGACGGCAACGCCAAGGTGGCGTTCATCGTCTTCAACGACACGTACGGCACGGGCCTGCGCAACTCGGTGCAGGAAGCGATCGAGTCGTCCGGCGGCCAGGTCGTCTACGGCGGCAAGGGCAAGGGCCAGGAGTTCCCGCCCGGACAGACCACGTTCTCGTCCGAGGTGACCGCGGCACTGGCCGCCAAGCCGGACGCGATCGTCGTGCTGGCGTTCGACGAGACGAAGTCGATCGTCCCCGAGCTCGTCTCGCAGGGCTGGGACATGTCGAAGACCTACATGTCGGACGGCAACACCGCCGACTACGCCAAGGACTTCGACCCGGGCACGCTGAACGGTGCACAGGGCACGATCCCCGGCGCCTCGCCCAAGGACGACCTGAAGCAGCGTCTGGTCGCGTACTACAAGAAGTCGTCCGGCAAGGACCTCGCTGACTTCTCGTACGCCGCCGAGTCCTACGACGCCACCACCCTGGCCGCGCTGGCCGCGGTGAAGGGCAAGGGCACCGACGCCGGCACCATCCAGGCCAACATGGACAAGGTGTCCGGGGCCGACGGCGGCACCGAGTGCTCGACGTTCGCCGACTGCAAGAAGCTGCTCGACGGCGGCAAGGACATCCACTACACGGGCCCGTCGGGCATCGGTCCGTTCGACGCGAACAACGACCCGTCCAGCGCCTACATCGGCATCTACAAGTTCGACGGGGACAACAAGCCCGTCTACCAGAGCGCCATCCAGGGCTCGGTCAAGAAGTAACACGCGTCACCAGGACGGCCCCGGCAGCACTGCTGTCGGGGCCGTTCCGCGTCCGGCGGCGGCGGGCTCTGCCGTCGCCGAGTCTCGGGCCCGTGGACAGATTGCGGCGTCCGGACGCCGCAATCTGTCCGCCATGCCGAGACTCGGCGCACGGGCCGGACGGTGAACGGCGGCGGGCAGCAGGCGGACGGGAGGCCCGGGCCGGCTCCGTCAGGCGGCTGCCGCGGGCAGCGGGGCGCGCCGGGCGCGCCGGTTCGCCACGAACGAGTCGGTGGTCAGGATCAGCAGCGCGAGCCACACGATCGCGAAGCCGGTCCACCGCGACGGGCTCATCGCCTCGTGCTGGACGGCCACGCCCACGACGAGCTGCATCACCGGGGTCAGGTACTGCGTCAGCCCGAGCGTCGACAGCGACAGCCGGCGGGCCGAGGACGCGAACAGCAGCAGCGGCACCGCGGTCGCCGGGCCCGCGGCGACCATGATCAGCGCGTGCACCCAGCCGGCGCTGCCGAAGGTGATCCCGCCGCCCAGCCCCGTCAGTCCCATCACCACGAGGGCGACGACCGCGACGGGGGTGAGCCACATCGTCTCCATCGTCAGCCCGCTCAGCGCGTCGACCGTGCCACCGACGCGCTTCTTCACCAGGCCGTACAGCCCGAACGAGAACGCCAGCACGATCGAGATCCACGGCATCTGCCCGTACCCGACGGCGATCACCACGACGGCCACGATGCTGATGCCGACCGCCACCCACTGCGCCGGCCGCAGGCGCTCGCGCAGCAGCACGACGCCCAGCGCGATCGTGACGAGCGGGTTGATGAAGTACCCGAGCGCGGCCTCGACCGTGTGGCCGGTCGTCGTCGCGAGGACGTACACGGTCCAGTTCACGACGATGAGCACCGCGGCGACCGCCATGACGCCCATCACCCGGCGTTGCGCGACCAGCGAGCGGGTCCGGCGCCACGAGCGGGTGACGGCGATGCCGACGGCGCAGAACCCCAGCCCGAAGACGATCCGCCAGGCGACGATCTCGAACGCGCCGGCGGGAGCCATCGCGGTGAACAGCAGCGGCATGAGCCCCCAGAGCCCGTAGGCCACGACGGCCTGCAGGACCCCGACGGATGCTTCGCTCCTGGCCACGCGCTCACTCACCCGGCAATGCTACGGACGTGCGCCGACAGGACGACGCAGGCCGGGCCTCCAGGACGGCCACCGCGCCCCGCGACCGGAACGGCGAACGCCCCGCCGGTCCGGGGACCGACGGGGCGTTCGACGAGGAGCTGAGCCTCGGGCTCAGTGCTCGATGACGGCGAGGACGTCGCGAGCGGACAGGACCAGCAGGTCCTCGCCCGAGTACTTGACCTCGGTGCCGCCGTACTTCGAGTAGATGACCTTGTCGCCGACGGCGACGTCGAGCGGGACGCGGTTGCCGTTGTCGTCGATGCGACCCGGACCCACGGCCACGACCTCGCCCTCCTGCGGCTTCTCCTTCGCGGTGTCCGGGATGACGAGACCGGACGCAGTGGTCTGCTCCGCCTCGACCTGACGGATGACGATGCGATCTTCGAGCGGCTTGATGGTGACGGCCACGGTGACCTCTTCTTTCTCGGTACTGACTCGGTAGAGATGAAAACCGGTTGGCACTAGACACACGAGAGTGCCAGGTCCAACTGTAGGGGGCCGCTGGCACTCGGTCAATCCGAGTGCCAGGACTCCCGTCGATGGGAGGATCGTCTCATGGACGCCACCGAACTCGCACAGCTGCTGACGCCGGACGGCATGGCGCTGCTCGACCGGACCCCCGCGGTCTCCGACGGCGGTGAGATCGTCCGGGTGGTCGCACGGCTCCGCAGCGAGGGGCACGACCCGGCGCTCGTCTCCGCGGTCCTGACCCAGGCGAAACTGCGGCAGAAGGCCCGCGGCAAGTTCGGCGACTTCGCCAGCCGGATGCTGTTCACCGAGGCCGGCCTCGAGCAGGCGACACGGCTGTCGGTCGCCGCGCAGCACGCCGGGCGCTTCGCCGCTGCCGGGCTGCGCCGGGTGGCGGACCTGGGCTGCGGCATCGGCGGGGACGCGATGGCGATGGCCGCGCTCGACCTCGACGTCACCGCCGTCGACCGCGACGAGGTCACGGCGGCCGTCGCGACCCACAACCTGGCGCTGTGGGACGACGCCCGCGTCGAGCTCGGCGACGCGGGCACGTTCGACCTGTCCCGCGTGGACGGCGTCTGGATGGACCCGGCCCGACGCACGAGCGGCCACACGAACACCCGCCGACTGGCCGACCCCGACGACTGGTCCCCGTCGCTCGACACGGTGTTCGCCGCCGCCACCACGACCCCGACCGGCGTGAAGCTCGGCCCCGGCATCGACCGCGACCTGATCCCCGACGCGGCCGAGGCGCAGTGGACGTCCGTCGACCGCGAGGTCGTCGAGCTCGCCCTGTGGTTCGGGCCCCTCGCCCGCCCGGGCATCCGACGCGCAGCGACCGTGATCGGCGCCCACGGCATCGCCGAGCTCACGGGCGACGCCGACGCCCCGGACGTCGGGGTCGGCCCGATCGGCGCGTACCTCTACGAACCCGACGGTGCCGTCATCCGGGCCCGGCTGATCGGTGACCTGGCACGGTCGATCGAGGGGAACATGCTGTCGGACGGGATCGCGTACGTGACGAGCGACCAGGCCGTGACGACGCCGTTCGCGCAGGGGTTCCGGGTGCTCGACACCCTGCCGCTCGACGTCAAGCAGCTCAGCGCTCGGCTGGCGGCCGACGGCGTGGGCACCGTGGAGATCAAGAAGCGCGGGGTCGACGTCGACCCCGCGCAGTTCCGGAAGCGCCTGCGGCTGCGCGGCGGCACCCGGCAGGTGACGCTGGTGCTGACCCGCCTGGAGGGCCGCCACACCGCGGTGCTGTGCGAACGGCTCCCACAGGCGGCCAGCTGATCGGACAGCGAGCCGAGGACCGCGGGCCGTTGGCCGCGGTCGACGGTGCCGCGTCGGCCTCGCCGGCCCGTCGGCCGGTCCGTCAGAGGACGAAGGCGCCCGAGTTCGAACCGGAGTCGTAGTCGGAGTAGTTGGCGGACTGCCCGATCGCGAAGACGACCACGGCGATCCACAGGATCCACAGGCCGAGCATGACCCAGCCGGCGATGATGCCGGTGAGCGCCAGACCGCGGCCCCGTTCGCCGCTCTGCTTGATCTTGCCGAGAGCGACGTGGCCGAGGATCGCCCCGGCCGGACCGAGCAGGACCGCGATGAAGAACAGCGGGATCGCGCCGAGGCCGAACACGATCGACAGGATCGCCAGCAGGTTCGTCTTGGGCTGCTGGGCGTAGGGCTGGTACGCCGAGGCGGCGTAGGGGTTCTGCTGCCCCTGCTGCGCGTACGGGTTGTACTGCTGCTGCCCGGGCTGCTGGGCGTACTGGCCGGGCTGGGCGTACTGGCCGGGCTGACCGTTCTGGCCCTGCTGGCCGTACTGACCCGACTGGCCGTACTGGCCCGACTGGTCGTACTGACCGGGCTGGCCGTACTGACCCGGCTGGCTGTACTGGCCAGGCTGCGGCGCCGAGGGGTTCTGCGGGGCCCCGTACTGCGGCTGGGCCGGCTGCTGCGGCTGCTGCCCGTACTGCGGCTGGGCCGGCTGCTGCGGCTGCTGCTGTCCGTACGGCTGCTGCTGGGTGTTCTGGCCGTACCCGTTCGGCTCGGCGGCGGATCCGGGGGCGGGAGTCGACGCATCCGGGCGCTGCCCGTCCGGCTGCTGCTCGCCCGGCTTCGGCCACTGGTTCTGATCGGACACGTTGCACCCCTCCCGACGACCCGTGCGGCCGTCGACAGGAATCCTCCCACAGCCGGCAGCCGCCGGTTCAGACCTGGACGGTCGTCACCGGCAGCGTGGAGTCCGCTGCCAGGCCGAGGTCGCTCGGCGGATGCCCCTCGGCGACCAGCCGGGCACCGACCGCGGCGATCATCGCACCGTTGTCCGTGCACAGGTCGAGCGGCGGGATCCGCAGCTCGACCCCGGCGGCCGCGCAGCGCTCGGTCGCCACGGCACGCAGGCGGGCGTTCGCCACGACACCACCGCCGAGCAGCAGCCGGGGCACGCCGGTGTCACGACAGGCGTTCAGTGCCTTGGTCAGCAGGACGTCGACCACGGCCTCGCGGAAGGACGCGGCGACGTCGGCGACGGGCACCTCGGTCCCCTCGTCGCGGCAGCGTTCGACCCACCGGGCGACCGAGGTCTTCAGGCCCGAGAACGAGAAGTCGTACCGGTGCGCCGCCAGGTCCTTCGGCAGCGTCAGGCCCCGGGGGAACCGGATCGCCGTGGGGTCCCCGTCCGCGGCGGCGCGATCGATCTGCGGCCCGCCCGGGTAGGGCAGGCCGAGCAGCCGGGCGACCTTGTCGAAGGCCTCGCCCGCGGCGTCGTCGATGGTCTCACCGAGCAGCTCGACGTCACCCACCAGGTCGCGGACGAGCAGCAGCGACGTGTGCCCGCCGGACACCAGCAGCGCCACGGTCGGCAGCTCGAGGGCGCTGCCGTCGGCACGCAGCACGTCGGCACCGACGTGGCCGACCAGGTGGTTCACGCCGTACAGCGGCTTGCCGGTGGCCACGGCGAGCGCCTTCGCGGCGCCGACCCCGACCATCAGGGCGCCGGCGAGCCCCGGGCCGGCGGTCACCGCAACGGCGTCGAGCTCGTCGAGGGTCACGCCGGCCTGCGCCAGCGCCTGGGCCAGGGTGGGCGTCATCGCTTCGAGGTGGGCACGGGCCGCGACCTCGGGCACGACCCCGCCGTAGCGCGCGTGCTCCTCCATGCTCGAGGCGATGACGTTGGCCAGCAGGGTCGTGCCGCGGACGATCCCGATGCCGGTCTCGTCGCACGAGGTCTCGATGCCGAGCACCAGCGGTTCAGCCATCCACGGCCTCCTGTCCGATCGGTCCGGGTCGGGTGGCCGCGCTCGGCAGTGCCAGCCGCATCACCCGGGCGTCGACGCCGTCGGGTTGGTAGTAGCGCGGCCGGGTGGCGATGTGCTCGAACCCGAACGCGGTGTACATCGCCTGGGCGACGGGGTTGTCGGCGCGGACCTCGAGGAAGACCTCGTGCACGCCACGACGACGGGCCTCGTCCAGCAGCTCGGTGAACAGGGCCCGGCCGATGCCCGACCCGCGGTGCTCGGCGGCGACGGCGATGGTCTGCACGTCGGCGACGGGGTTGCCGGCCAGCGAGGACAGTCCCGCGTACCCGACGACCGTGGGTGCTGGCCCGTCGGTGGTCTCCACGACGACGTAGTGGCCGTGCGGCGACCACAGCTCGGCCGACATCTGCGACGACGACCAGGCATCGGTCGGGAACGAGGCGTGCTCGAGCCACATCACGTCGTCCAGGTCCTGCGGGTGCGCGCGCCGCAGGCGCAGCCCGTCGGGCAGGGTCACCGGGCCACCCGCTTCGGGGCTCCGGGCATGGTGACGTCGGGGTCGCGGAGGTAGAGGGGCGCGTCGTCGGCGAAGGGCGCACCCACGGCGAGCCGGTCTGCAGCGAGCACCCCGAGCCTCCCGGCCGGGATGGTGACGGCGGTGACCCGCCGGAACCCACTGGAGGCCCCCAGCACGTCGTCCAGGTCGGCGGGCCTGGCGAGACCCGGACCCGCGGTGCGTGCGCCGGTCTGGTCGTGGACGCTCCAGTGGACCTCGCGGCGACGGGCGTCGGTGAGGACGACGAACGGCTCGCCGTCGGCCGCTGCCGCCGCGACCGCGTCGTGGCTGACGACGGGATGGACGGGGACGCCGCGCGCCGCGGCGAACGTGCGGGCGGCGGCGATGCCGACGCGCAGACCCGTGAAGGGGCCGGGTCCCATGCCGGCGACGACGCCCGTGACGTCGGCGGCGGTGATGCCGGCGTCGGACAGGACGTCCTGCAGGAACGGGCCGATCACCTCGGCGTGGCGGCGGGTGTCCTCGGTGGACCGTTCGGCCAGGACCTGGCGGGTGGCGGGGTCGACCACGGCGACGGAGGTCCCGGCGGAGGTGTCGATCGCGAGCAGCACCCGTCCATCGTAGGCGCGCGCTCGGGCCGCATCACCCCCGGTGGCCTGTCCCCCGTTCGCTGGGAATGTGCCGTCAGCCTGGGAAGACACCCGGCGTGGTACATGGACAGGTCGATCGCGGACAGACGGTCTGGTTCGCCCTCCCACTGGGGACACCCCGGCACTTCCGCACTCGGAGAGGTGACCGACAGGCTCTTGTACGAGCCCGTCGGGAGGGCTCCATCCCAAGGAGTGTCCGCTCATGCACAAGCGCTTCACCAGGACGGCGTTGGTCGCCCTCGTCGTCACCTCGGCTCTGATCGCCGCGCCGCTGGCGGACGGCAGCGCCGCGCAGGCCGCCGGGGTGCCGGT
Organism: Microbacterium sp. M1A1_1b; assembly: GCF_053345565.1. NCBI lineage: Bacteria > Bacillati > Actinomycetota > Actinomycetes > Micrococcales > Microbacteriaceae > Microbacterium > Microbacterium sp. M1A1_1b. The sequence continues at coordinate 330,886 of NZ_JBKFAJ010000004.1, read as the reverse complement.
CGGCAACATCGGCAAGTTCAAGCAGAACTACCTCGAGTCCTTCAGCACCGCCGCCGCGGCGAACGGTCCGTTCGCGAAGACCTACGCCAACTCGTGGCAGCCCTACCCGGACGGGATGGGCAACGGCCAGTACTGGTCCGGGTCCCAGATCAGCGCCACGGGCGGGATGATGGACATCGCACTCAGCGGCACGCGTGGCGCGGCCGGGACCTTCGGCACGAAGAACGGCGCGTGGTCGTTCGTCGGCGGGAAGTTCACCGTCCGGGCCCGGGCCGTGGGCGGCGACACGAACGGTGCGGCGTTCATCCTCTGGCCGACCTCGAACAACTGGACCGAGGGCGAGATCGACTACCCGGAGGCGAACTACGAGACGTCCCCGATGCTGCACCAGCACTCGATGATCGCCGGCAAGGAGGACACCGCGACGAGCGTCTCCACCCGGGTCTCCTGGCGCGACTGGCACACCTACTCGGTCGAGTGGATCCCGGGGAAGTCCGTGCGCTACCTGCTGGACGACCGGGTCATCGCCACCGTGACGAAGGACGTCCCGAAGACCCCGCACCGCTACATGTTCCAGACCGGCAACTGGGGCAAGGCGGGACACCTGTACATCGACTGGATCACCACGTACACGTACCAGCCCTGACCCGTGGCCCGGACCGTTCCGGATCAGGGCGGTCCGGTCGTAGGTTGGGGCCCATGGGCGACGTACAGGACGACGGGCCGTTCTTCCACGGCACCACCGCGGTGCTGCAGGCGGGTGATCTGCTGACCGCGGGGTTCCGGTCGAACTACCGGCCCGAGGTGGTGATGCGCCACGTGTACTTCACGGCGCTGCCGGACGGGGCAGGCATGGCGGCGGAACTCGCCGTCGAGCTGCGCGCCCGTGCGAGCGCGGAGTCCGAGGCGGTCGCGCCGCACGACCCCGCCGAGCCGGTCGCGGGGGTCGCGCCGCACGTGTACCGCGTCGAGCCGACCGGCCCGTTCGAGGACGACCCGAACGTCACGGACAAGAAGTTCCCCGGCAACCCCACGCGCTCGTACCGCAGTACCGAGCCGGTCCGGGTGGTGGCCGAGGTCACCGACTGGACCCGGCTGACACCCGAGGCCCTGCAGTGGTGGCGGGAGCGGATCGTCGACCGGCCCGCTGACGAGCGCGGGGAGATCCTGAACTGATCCCGCGGTCCGCGCGCGCTCTCATCCGAAGGGATGGTGTGCGGGACCTCGTCCCGATGCCGGTCGTCCGGGTGAACGCTGGTTCCTAGCGTCGATGTGTGGCCGAACGTCGGCCGCACCCCGACGGAGGACATCATGACCACCATCGACCACCCGCGGACGACGGCCCCGCGCCCGAGCGCCCCGAACGTCGTCCAGCGGCACCCGCTCGTCGCGTTCGCCGTGCTGGCGTGCGGCCTCAGCTGGCTCGCCTGGATCCCCTACGTGCTGTCCCCGCACGGCCTGGGCGTGTGGGACCTGCACATCCCGGAACTGCTCGGCTCCGGCCAGCTCGCCGGGGTCCTGCCCGGGGCGCTCCTCGGGCCGCTCGGTGCCGCGTTCGTCGTGACGGCGGCCACCGACGGCCGTGCCGGTCTCCGCACCTGGGTCGGGCGGCTCTGGCGCTGGCGCGTCTCGTGGCGCTGGTACGTGCTCGCCCTGGTCGCGGTGCCGCTCGTCGTCGTGGCCGCCGGCGCAGTCGCATCCGGTGGTGTGATGCGTGCACCGTCGCTGCTGGCGCTCGCCACGATCATCCCCGGGCTGGCCCTGCAGATGGTGACGACGGGCCTGTCCGAGGAGCCCGGGTGGCGCGACTTCGCGCTCCCCCGCCTGCAGCGCCGCTTCGGCCCGCTCGGTGCCGCCGCCGTGCTCGGTCCGCTCTGGGCCCTCTGGCACATGCCCCTGTTCCTCAGCGACTGGGGCGGCTGGCCGGACGCGCACTGGACGGCCCCGGTCCTCTTCGCCGGCTTCACGATCACCTTCAACGTCGTCATGGCGTGGGTGTTCAACCGCACCGGCGAGAGCCTGCCGCTGTCGATGCTGCTGCACGTGGGCGTGAACAACACCGTCTCGGTGCTGTGGACCGACATGTTCCCGGGCATCGACGGCGATCGCGGCGTGCTCGTCCTGTTCGTCGGCGCGACGGTGGCAGCGACGGCGATCGTGATCGGCACGCGCGGCCGGCTCGGGTACACCGGCGACCGCGACGTACGCACCTCCCTAGACTCGGCTCATGGCCAGCGCTGACGCCCGCACGGACACGGCCGTCCGTCGCCGGGACGTCGTCGTCGCGACCCTCACCGCGATCGTCGGCGTCGGGCTGCTGCTGTCCCTCCCCGCGATCGACGCCGCCGACCCGGACGGTGCCTCGCTGGGCGTCCCCGCCCTCGGGCGGGACCAGGGCACCGGTGGGTGGTGGCTGCTGCTGGTCGTGCTGCTCGCGCAGTCCGCGGCGCTGGTGCCGGTCCGCCGGATGCCGGGATCCGTGCTCGTGGCCACCGCGGTGCTCGCGCTCCTGCCGGCGGCGGTGAGCGGTCCGCTGTACGGCCTGTCGGCGCTGCCGGTGGGGGTCGCGGTCGTCCTGCTCGTGCTCACCGTGCCGCCGCTCAGCCGATGGGCAGCCCTCGGTGGTGCGGCGGTCCTGGTGGCCGCCGGTGTCACGGTGAACTCGTCCACGGCGTACGGCGCACCCGTCGTCGCCGGAGTCGGCCAGGGCCTCCTGCAGGCGGTGGGCGTCATCGCGCTGCCGCTGCTCGCGACCCTGGTGGTGCGGTCCCGCCGCGAGGTCACCACCGCCCGTCGGGACGAACAGCGCGCGCTGGTGGCCGAACACCAGGCGATGGTCGACGCCACCCTGTCCCGTGAACGGGCGGCGATGGCCCGCGAACTCCACGACATCGCCGCGCACCACCTGTCCGGCATCGCGCTGATGGCCGGAGTGGTCGACCGACAGATCGACACCGAACCGGACAAGGCGCACGCGGGCGTCCGGCAGGTCCGTGCACAGAGCACGGCCGTCCTCGACGACCTGCGCCGCCTGGTCGGGCTGCTCCGTGACGACACGACTGCCGAGCGGTCGGTCGAGACCTTCGCGACGATCCCCGCGCTGGTCGACCGGGCACCCGTCGAGGCCGCGTACTCCGTCCTGACGGACCACCCCGAGGCTCCGGTGGGTGCCGGCGTCGGTCCGCTCGCACAGCTCGCCGCGTACCGCACCGTCCAGGAGGCCCTGACCAACGCCGCCACGCACGCCACGGGTGCCCTGTGCACCGTCCAGGTCGACGACCGGTCCCCGGACCGCGTCACGATCGTGGTCCACAACGACGCACCGACACGCGCGTCCACCGGTCACCCGGCCGTGCCGCCGACCTCCTCGGGCGGGTTCGGGCTGGTCGGCATGCGGGAGCGCGCGGACCTGGTCGGGGCGGACCTGTCGTACGGCCCCGCGTCGGACGGCGGTTGGGACGTGCGACTCGTCCTGCCCCGGGACGGGTCGACACCGTGATCCGCGTGCTCGTCGCCGACGACCAGGCACTCGTGCGGGCCGGCGTCGTCGCACTGCTGGACGGGGAGCCGGACATCCAGGTGGTCGGCGTCGCGAGCGACGGCGCCGAGGCCCTGGCGCTCGCCCGGAGCACCCGTCCGGACGTGGCCTGCCTGGACATCCGGATGCCGGTGGTCGACGGCATCGAGGTCGCCCGGCAGCTCTGCGCTCCCGACGCCGACCCTGCCGTGTCCGTGCTCATGCTGACGACGTTCGACCTGGACGACCTGGTGTTCGGCGCGCTCGAGGCCGGGGCGTCCGGCTTCCTGCTCAAGGACGCCGACCCGGACACGATCATCGACGCCGTGCGGCAGGTCGCTGCGGGCAACGGCACGATCGACCACCAGCTCACGCGACGGGTCCTGCGGGAGTTCGTCGAGCGCCGGCAGCTGCAGCCGGTGACGGGGGACCGCGCGGACGGCCTGCTCACCGCCCGTGAACGCGACGTGCTGCTGTTGCTGGCGCAGGGCATGTCGAACGAGGAGATCGCCGGGGCGCTCGTCGTCGAGCTGTCGACGGTGAAGTCGCACGTCGCCCGGATCCTGCCGAAGCTCGGCGTCCGGTCACGGCTGCAAGCCGTGGTGTGGGCCTACCAGAACCGCATCGTCCGCCCCGCCGACGACTAGAGCGAGACGCGGTCCCAGCGCGGGCCCGAACCCGTGACGACGACGCGGCGCGGTTCGTCGGGCACGTCGTCGGGGTCGAGGTCCTGGTCGGCACCGGCCGCGTCGGCACCGGTCGAGCGGCTGATCTCGACGTCGAGCACGCTGTCGCTGATGCCGTCGACCATGCCGCGGCCCCACTCGACGACGACGATCGCGCCGTCCCAGTCGAGGTCGAGGTCGTCGAGCTCGACGGGGTCGCTCAAGCGGTAGGCATCGACGTGCACCAGGTCGGGTCCGGCCGTCGTGGGATGGGTCCGTGCGAGCACGAACGTCGGGCTCGACACCTGACCACGGGCACCCAGAGCAGCCCCGAGTCCGCGGGTCATCGTCGTCTTGCCGGCCCCGAGCGGCCCCGTCAGCACGACGAGGTCACCGGCACGCAGCACCTGGGCGAGCCGGGCACCGAGCTCCCCCATCGCCGCAGTCGTCGCGACGGAGGTGTCGAGCAGGACGGTCACGGGTGCTCCCCGCGCAGGTGATCGCCGACGCGGCCCTCGACGGAGTGCCCCTCGTAGACCCGCGGGACCCGCTGCCCGATCCGGCAGACGATCTCCTCGCCGATCGTGTCGAGCGCCTGACCCCACTCGAGGACGGTCATCTCGTCGTGCTCACCCGTGCCGAACAGCACGACGGTGTCGCCCACGCGCACGTCGTCGTCCCCGACGTCCACCAGGAACTGGTCCATCGCCACCCGGCCGGCGATCGGGTAGCGCGTGCCGCCGATCGCGACCTCGACCCGACCCTGCGCCAGCCGCGGGACACCGTCCGCGTACCCGACGGGCACCAGCGCGAGCGTCGTCTCGGTCGCGGTGCGGTACGTGTAGTCGTACGACACTCCGGTGCCCACCGGCACCCGCTTGGTCTTCGCCACCGAAGCCGTCAGCGTCATCACGGGTTCCAGCCCCAGATCGGCTGCCGACACACCGTCGGCGCCCGGGATGCCGAACAGGTTGGCACCCATCCGGACCATGTCCTTGCGGTACTCCTTGCGCTCCAGTCCCGCCAGCGACGCCGCGACGTGCTCGACCGGCACGTCGAGCCCCAGGTCCTCGGCCTGCTCCACTGCCTGGTCGAACAGCGACACCGCGCTGGCGTCGTCCTGGTCCGACGACTCGGCCAGGTGCGTGTACGCCGCCACGACCTCGATCCGCCCCGCACGCTGAGCATCCCGAGCGAGCGCGACGAGCCCGGGCCAGTCGGCCGCCGAGGCGCCGTCGCGGTGCAGCCCCGTGTCGACGCCGAGGTGCACGCGCGCCGGTCGGTGGTCGACGGCGTCGATGACGCGCTGCAACTCGGCGACGTTCGACACACCCAGGTCGACCGCGGAGTCGATCGCGTCGCGGAAGTCCAGCGCAGGGTCGTGCTGCCACGTGAACAGGTGGACGTCCTCGCCCACACCGATCGACCGGAGCCGCAGCGCCGCAGGCACCGTCAGCACGCCGATCCACCGGACGCCGGCATCGACGGCGGCGAGCGCGATGGGCTCGAGGCCGTGCCCGTAGGCGTCGGCCTTCATGATCGCCATCAGCTCGACCGGGTCCATCCACTCGCGGACCAGGTCGAGGTTGGCGCGGTAGGCATCCAGGTCGATCACGGCCTGGCGCAGGCGCGCACTCACGTCGTCCTCCGTTCGATGCTCCGCCCGAGCCGGGCGACGACCTCGTAGTTGATGGTGCCGACGGCCGCTGCCCAGTCCTCGACCGCGGGGTCGCCGTTCGCAGGGTCGCCCCACAGCACGACCTCGTCGCCGACGGACACGTCCGCGTCCCCGATGTCGACGTGCATGGCGTTCATCGCGACCCGGCCGACGACCGCGAAGCGTGCGTTCCCGATGCGGACCGACACGTGGTTGCCGAACGCCCGGTCGAGGCCGTCGGCGTACCCGAGCCCGATGACCGCCAGCCGCGTGTTGGTCTGGGCACGCCAGGTGTAGCCGTAGCTGACGCCGTCGCCGGCCGGGACGTCGACGGTGCGCAGGACCGATGCCGTCAGGCGCATCGCCGGGCGCAGGCCGAGGTCGGCCGACGAGCGGTCGGCGAACGGACTGAGACCGTACAGCGCGATCCCGACCCGGGCCAGGTCGCGACGGGTCTCGGGGAGCGCCATGCTCGCCGCACTGGCAGCGAGGTGCACGACGTCCGGACGGATGCCACGCGCCGCCAGGCCGTCCAGCGCTCGCTGCAGCCCGGCGTCCTGGTCGAGGTCGTCGGTGCGCGAGGCGTTCGACAGGTGCGACATGAGCCCCTCGACGCGGGTCCGGGCTCCGCTGCGTGCCAGGGCACCGGCCCGGTCGAACAGCTCGGGCCACTCGGACTCCACCGCGCCGTTCCGGCTGAGACCCGTGTCGACGCAGACGTGCACGGCCGGGACCTCGGCGTCCGCGGCGCTCGAGAGCTGCTCGACGCTCGACACCGCCGGGGTGATGCCGAACTGGGCCGCGCGGCGGAAGTCCTCGTCGGGCGCGTGCAGCCACGCCAGGATCCGGACGTCCTCGTCGATGCCCGCCTGGCGGAGCGCGATCCCCTCGTCGATGTCGGCGACGCCGAGCCAGTCGGCGCCGGCGTCGACGAACGCCCGGGCGGCGTCAGCCGCACCGTGTCCGTACCCGTTCGCCTTGACGACCGCCATGACGCCGGACGGAGCCACCTGTTCGGCGAGCGTCGCGTAGTTGGCGATCAGAGCCTCCCGGTCGAGGGTGATGCCCGTGAACGCACTCAAGCCGTGTCCCCTGCTCCTTCGATGACGACGAATGCCGTCGCGATCCCACCATCATGCGAGAGCGACAGGTGCACGGACATGACGCCACGCGCGCCCGCCACCTGCTGCGCCTGCCCGCGGAGCGTCAGCGACGGGTTCCGCTGGTCGTCGGACACGACCTCGAGGTCCTGCCAGCTCAACCCCGCACTCGACCCGAACGCCTTGATCAGTGCCTCTTTCGCCGCGAAGCGCGCGGCGAGCGACGCCACCGGACGGGGCTCCCCGTCGCGCACCTGCTCCGCCGGGGTGAACAGGCGCGTCCGCATGGCGGGTGTGCGGGTCAGCACCCGCTCGAAGCGTTGCAGGTCGACCACGTCGACACCGATGCCGATGATCACGGTCCGACTACTCGACGGTGACCGACTTCGCCAGGTTGCGTGGCTGGTCGACGTCGAGTCCCTTGGCGGCGGCGAGCTCCATGCCGAACATGTGCAGCGGCGCGACGGCCAGCAGCGGCTCGAAGAGCGGCGTGGCGAGCGGGATGCGCAGCACCTCGTCGGCGAAGGGCAGCACGGCGGCGTCCCCTTCTTCTGCGATCGCGATGACCCGGGCACCGCGCGCGCGGATCTCCTGGATGTTCGACACGACCTTCGGGTGCAGCGAGCGGGCGTCACGCGGCGACGGCACGATGACGAAGACGATCTGGCCCGGCTCGATGAGTGCGATCGGACCGTGCTTGAGCTCGCCGGCGGCGAAGCCCTCGGCGTGGATGTAGGCGAGCTCCTTGAGCTTCAACGCACCTTCGAGGGCGATCGGGTACCCGACGTGGCGGCCGAGGAACAGCACGCTGCGGGTGTCCGCCATCCACTTCGCCAGCTCGGCGACCCCGGAGGCGTCCTCGATGGTCTGCTGCAGCTTGGCCGGCAGCCCCTCGAGCTCGGCGACCTGCTCGGCGATCTGCTCGGGCGTCATCGTGCCGCGGATGGTGGCCAGGTGCAGCCCCAGCAGGTACAGCGCGACGCCCTGCGCCAGGAACGCCTTGGTCGATGCGACGGCGACCTCGGGGCCGGCGTGCGTGTAGATCACCGCATCGGACTCACGCGGGATCGTCGCACCCTGGGTGTTGCAGATCGAGAGCACCTGGGCACCCTGCTCACGCGCGTACTTGACGGCCATGAGCGTGTCCATCGTCTCGCCGGACTGGCTGATCGACACGACCAGGGTGTTCTCGTTCAGCACGGGGTCGCGGTACCGGAACTCGTGCGCGAGCTCGACCTCGACCGGCACGCGGGCCCACTGCTCGATGGCGTACTTGCCGAGCATGCCAGCGTACGCCGCGGTGCCGCAGGCGATCACGATCACGCGGTCGACGTGCTGCAGACGCTCGGCGATCGGCGCGAGGTCGGTCAGCGTGACCGCACCGTCGTGCACGCGGCCGAGGACCGTCTTGGCGACGGCCTCGGGCTCTTCCGAGATCTCCTTCGCCATGAACGAGGACCAGCCGCCCTTGTCCGCGGCCGAGGCGTCCCAGTTCACCTCGAACTCGTCCGGGTCGGCGCGCGTGCCGTCGAAGTGGATGACGTCGACGCCGTCGGGACGGATCGTCGCGATCTCGTCCTGCCCGATCGACAGCGCCCGCTGCGTGTAGGCCACGAACGCGGCGACGTCGGAGCCCATGAAGTTCTCGCCGTCGCCAAGCCCCACCACCAGCGGCGAGTTGCGACGGGCGCCGACCACGACACCGGGCTGGTCGGCGTGCACGACCAGCAGCGTGAAGGCGCCGTCGAGTCGCTGCACGGCCTGCTGCATCGCCGTGGTCAGGTCGCCCGTGGCGCGGAAGGCACGGGCGACCAGGTGCGCGGCGACCTCGGAGTCGGTCTCGCTGAGGAACTCGACGCCCTCGGCGACCAGTTCCTCGCGCAGCGCCGAGAAGTTCTCGATGATGCCGTTGTGGATGAGCGCGAGCTTGCCGCCGTCGGCCAGGTGCGGGTGCGCGTTCTCGTCCGTCGGTCCGCCGTGTGTGGCCCAGCGCGTGTGACCGATGCCGGTGCCACCGTCGTGGATCGGGTGCGCCTCGAGCTCGTCCACGAGGGCCTGCAGCTTGCCGGCCTTCTTCGCCGAGGTCATGTCGCCCGACGGGTCGATCACCGCGATGCCGGCCGAGTCGTACCCGCGGTACTCCAGCCGACGCAGGCCCCCCAGGAGCACGTCCGTGCTGCTGTTGCTGCCGACGTAACCCACGATTCCACACATGGCGTCGATCTTATGGTCTCCTCCGACCACCACCTTGTGAGGAGACCAGATCGAGACCGGTCGTGCGGTCTCGTGCTTTCTCGACAACTCTGTCGCGAAAGACAGAATCACGTAGAATCAGACAGATGCACGCCCAGTTGAACCCGTACGCCCCCGGCGCCGGCCTCCGTCCACCCGAGCTCGTCGGCCGGCAGCTCGAAGTGGACGCGTTCGATCTGCTGGTTGCTCGGTCGCGTCGTGGGCAGACCGGACGGAGCCTGGTGCTCCATGGCCTCCGAGGAGTCGGCAAGACGGTGCTGCTCAACCAGTTCCGGATCCAGGCGGACGGCGCCGGCTGGCTCGTCGTCGACGTCGAAGGGCAGACCTCGGACTCCGGACGACAGACGACTCGGCGGCGCCTGGCCCGCGAGATCGCGCTCGCTGCCCGGCGACTGCATCGCGGACGCGCGATGTCCGCCGCGGTGCGGGACGCGCTCGCCACCGTCAAGTCCTTCGGTGTGCAGTTCGGCGGGCTCGGGTTCTCGATCGACATCGACGCAGCATCGGGACGAGCCGACACGGGCGTGATCGAGATCGACCTCGAGGAACTCATCGAGGACCTCGCGCCGGCCCTCCGCGAGCAACAGCGGGTGATCGCCCTGTTCATCGACGAACTCCAGGACCTCGAACCCGAGCTCCTGGGGGCGTTGCTCACGGTCCAGCACCGCGCCGGGCAACGGGGGTGGCCGTTCGTCGTGGTCGGAGCCGGGCTCCCGAGCGTTCCGGGCGCACTCACGTCCGCGAAGTCCTCCGCCGAGCGCCTGTTCGACTACCGCGAGATCGGCTCGTTGCCGTCAGGCGCCGCGGCAGACGCGCTCGTGCTCCCGGCGCGACGTGCTGGCGTGACCTTCGACGCGAGTGCCCTCGACGTCCTGCTCGACGCGGCCGGCGGGTACCCCTACTTCCTGCAGACCTACGGGGCAGCGGCGTGGGATCTCGCCGAGGACAAGCGCATCACCGAGGCAGACGCTGTGGGCGCGATCGATCGTGGCAACGCAGAACTCGACAGCGGGTTCTTCCCCGGCCGTTGGGCGAGTGCGACGCCCTCCGAACGGCAGTACCTCGTCGCCATGGCCGATGACGAGGACGGCGAGTCCTCGACCGGAGCGGTGGCCTCGCGGCTCGGCGTTGCGGCGAACGCAACGAGTCAGGCCCGGCACGGCCTGATCAGCAAGGGAATCGTGTTCGCACCGCAGCGCGGCAGGATCGCCTTCACCGTGCCGCACATGCGCGCGTTCGTCCGTCGTCAGGCCGATCTCGACATGGTCGACTAGGTTCCGGTCCATGGGACGTTTCGACGAGATCGCCATCACCACGCTGCACGGCGAGCAGACCACCTTCGGCGAGTACGGCGACAAGGCGGTGCTCGTGGTGAACGTCGCGTCGCGCTGCGGACTCGCACCGCAGTACGAGCAGCTCGAGGAGCTCCAGAAGACCTACGGCCCGCGCGGCTTCACGGTGCTGGGCTTCCCGAGCAACCAGTTCCTGCAGGAGCTCGGCTCGTCCGAGGCCATCGACGAGTACTGCTCCACCACCTGGGGTGTGACCTTCCCGATGTCCGAGAAGGTCAAGGTCAACGGCGGCGGCGCACACCCGCTGTACAAGGAGCTCAAGCAGACGCCAGACGCCGCGGGCAAGGCCGGCCGCGTGATCTGGAACTTCGAGAAGTTCCTCGTCGCCCCGGACGGCACCGTCACCCGCTTCCGTCCGACCACCAAGCCCGACGCCCCCGAGGTCATCGCCGCCATCGAGGCAGCGCTCCCCGCCTGATCCGTCGCCCTCGGTCGCGCCCGGCGCGACCCGCGGTTCCGGACGGGAGGCCCGGATCGCGTGCGCCGATCGGCGCACGTGATCCGGGCCTCCCGTCTGTACGCTCGATCCCATGCCGATCCCGGAGACCACCGTCGCGCACCCCACCCCCTTCGTGGAGATCCCGCGCGCGGAGTGGTCCCAGCTCGCGCCGAAGGAGCACCTGTCCCTGACGGAGCGCGAGATCGTCCAGCTGCGCGGGCTGGGTGACCGGCTCGACATCCACGAGGTGCAGGAGGTCTACCTCCCACTGTCGCGGCTGCTCACGCTCTACGCCGCCGGCGCGCGGAACCTGCACGCCGAGACCAGCCGGTTCCTGGGCGAGCGGGCCGGACGCACCCCGTTCGTGATCGGCGTCGCCGGGTCCGTCGCCGTCGGCAAGTCCACCGTCGCCCGACTGCTGCGCGAGCTGACGAAGCGCTGGCCGGACACCCCGCGGGTGGAACTCGTGACGACCGACGGGTTCCTGTACCCGAACGCCGAGCTCGAACGCCGCGGGATCATGGACCGCAAGGGCTTCCCCGAGTCCTACGACCGACGCTCCCTGCTGCGCTTCGTCAGCCAGGTGAAGAGCGGCGCGACCGAGGTCCGGGCGCCGTACTACTCGCACCTGGTCTACGACATCGTGCCCGACGCCGAGATCGTCGTGCGGCAGCCGGACATCCTCATCGTCGAGGGTCTCAACGTGCTCGCACCGCCGTTGCACGGGCGTCTGGCGCTGTCGGACCTGTTCGACTTCACGATCTACGTCGACGCGAAGACCAAGGACATCGAGTCCTGGTACGTCGACCGGTTCCTGGCGCTGCAGGAAGCGGCCTTCGCCAGCCCGGACTCGTTCTTCCACCGGTTCGCGTCACTGTCGCGCGAGGACGCCGTCGAGACGGCGACCCAGGTGTGGCGGGCGATCAACGAGCCCAACCTGCTCGAGAACGTGCTGCCCACGCGCTCGCGGGCGACGCTCGTGCTGAAGAAGGGCGCGAACCACACGGTCAACTCGGTCCTGCTCCGCAAGATCTAGCGCGGCGGGGCCCGGGCGCGGGCCCGGCGCCGGGCTCGCGGTTCGCACCCCCGCAACGACATCGCGCCCCGTCTGCACGGGGCGCGATGTTCGTCAGCGGGCGCGAAGCGGACCGAGCTACGCGGCGTCGAGCGCCAGACGGTCCTCGACGACCGCGGCGAGTTCCTCGGCGATGCGCTGGGCGTCCTCCTGCGAGGCGGCCTCGACCATCACGCGCACGACGGGCTCGGTTCCCGACGGACGCAGCAGCACACGGCCGGTGTCCCCGAGCGCGGCCGAGGCGGCAGCCACGGCGTCCTGCACACCCTGGTCGGCGAGCCCGTGGCGGTCGACACCCTTGACGTTGAGCAGCACCTGCGGGAAGACCGTCATGCACGCGGCGAGCTCGTGCAGCGTCTTGCCGGTGCGGGCCATCTCGGCGACCAGGTGCAGCCCGGTCAGGATGCCGTCGCCCGTGGTGGCGTACTCCTGGAAGATGATGTGCCCGGACTGCTCCCCGCCGAGCGAGTAGCCGCCCTCGTTCATCTTCTCGAGCACGTAGCGGTCACCGACGCCGGCCTCGATCACGGTGATGCCCGCGTCGGACATCGCGCGCTTGAGACCCAGGTTCGACATGACCGTCGCCACCAGGGTGTCGGCCACCAGGTGCCCGCGCTCCTGCAGCGACAGGGCCAGGATCGCCATGATCTGGTCGCCGTCGATGGCGTTGCCCAGCGCGTCGACCGCCAGGCACCGGTCGGCGTCACCGTCGTGCGCGATCCCGATGTCGGCACCGGCTTCGAGCACGGCACGCGACAGGTTGTCGATGTGGGTCGAGCCGACCCCGTCGTTGATGTTCCAGCCGTCCGGGTCCGCGCCGATGAGCGTCACGCGGGCTCCGGCGTTGACGAAGACCTCGGGCGAGACCCCGGCAGCGGCACCGTTCGCGCAGTCGAGCACCACGTGGATGCCGTCCAGCCGGTGCGGCAGCGTGCCGAGCAGGTGCACGACGTAGCGGTCCTCGGCATCAGCGAACCGGGTGATGCGGCCGACACCGATGCCCGTCGGCGTGGGGGCCGAGTGGTCGTGCATGGCGGCCTCGATGCGGTCCTCGACCTCGTCGGGGAGCTTCTTGCCGCCCGTGGCGAAGAACTTGATCCCGTTGTCGGGCGCCGGGTTGTGCGAAGCGGAGATCATCACACCGAAGTCGGCGTCGACGTCCGCCACCAGGAACGCGGCGGCGGGCGTGGGGATGACCCCGGCGTCGAGCACGTCGACGCCGGCGGAGGCGAGCCCGGCCGCCACAGCGGCACCCAGGAACTCACCGGAGACGCGCGGGTCGCGCGCCAGGACCGCGCGGGGGCGCGGTCGGCCGGACGCCCGACGGGCGTCCGCATGGTGTCCGTGCGTGAGCACGGCCGCGCTCGCCTGGGCAAGACCCAGTGCGAGCGCGGCCGTCAACTCGCCGTTGGCGAGGCCACGAACGCCGTCGGTACCGAACAGACGCGGCATTGCATCCTCCGCCGTCGGTTGATCAGCGCTTCGAGAACTGCGACGCCTTGCGGGCCTTCTTGAGACCGGCCTTCTTGCGCTCGATGACGCGAGCGTCACGGGTGAGGAAGCCAGCCTTCTTGAGGATCGCGCGGTTGTTCTCGCGGTCGATCTCGTTCAGCGTGCGCGCGATGGCCAGGCGGAGTGCACCGGCCTGACCCGAGGGGCCACCACCCGTGATGCGGGCGGTCACGTCGTACGAGCCCAGGAGCTCGAGCACCTTGAACGGGTCGTTGATGAGCTGCTGGTGCAGCTTGTTCGGGAAGTAGTCCTCGAGCGTGCGGCCGTTCACGACGAACGTGCCGGAGCCCGGGACGAGCCGGACGCGCGCGATTGCCTCCTTGCGGCGCCCGACGGCACCGCCGGAGACGTTGAGGATCTGACGGGGAGCGGCCTCGGCAGCGGCGGGTGCGCTCTCCGTGGTGAAGCTCTCCGGGGTCTGGTCGAGGGAGTCAGCGATCTGAGCCATGAGTTTTCTCTGTTCCTTGGAAGTCGTCGTGGCCGGGCGTTACTGCGAGACCTGGTCGAAGGTGTACGTCTTGGGCTGCTGCGCGGCGTGGGGGTGCTCGGCACCCGCGTACACCTTGAGCTTCTTGAGCTGCTCGCGGCCCAGCGTGTTCTTCGGCAGCATGCCGCGGATCGCCTTCTCGACGGCGCGGGTCGGGTGCTTCTCGAGCATCTCCGGGTACGACGTCGCGGTCAGGCCGCCCGGGTAGCCCGAGTGACGGTAGTAGACCTTCTTGGCGAGCTTGGAGCCGGTGAGGGCGACCTTGTCCGCGTTGACGATGATGACGTAGTCACCCATGTCCATGTGCTGGGCGAAGGTGGGCTTGTGCTTGCCGCGGAGCAGGGCGGCGACGTGCGAGGCGAGACGGCCGAGGACGACGTCGGTCGCGTCGATGACGATCCAGTCGTGCTGGACGTCTGCCGGCTTCGGTGAGAACGTGCGAGTCACAGGAGTGCTGCTTTCGTGTCGAGGTGAGGAGTCCGTGAATCCCGCTCCGGTCCGGGTTCTGCGCGGCAAAGCCGTCGGAACTCCGGGGTGGAGGGCTCATCTGACTGTCTGGCACACAACGGTGCGCAGACCAAGGTGAGATCCTACCGGACGCGACTCGCCCGGGTCAAACGCCGCCACCTGACGAGACGGGAGGCCCGGTGCCAGCTGGCACCGGGCCTCCCGTCTCGTTCCTGGTTACGCGGCGCTGGCGCGGCGACGGCGCGCGATGAGCACGCCCGTCCCGGCTGCGAGCAGCAGCAGCGCGGCGGCGATGCCGCCACCCAGCTGCGCACCCGTGAACGCCAGGTCCCCGCTCGTCACCGCACCCGTGGCCGGGTCGATCCGGATGCCCGTCCACCCGATCAGCGTGCCGTCAGCCGCCGTCACCGCCAACCGGTGCGCACCCGGCGTCGTACCGGCCGGGATCGTCACCCGCACCGTCCCGTCCGCCGCGACCGTCTCCGAGCCCAGCAGCACCGGATCCGAGAACAACCACACGTTCACCCGCTCGCCGACGTGCGACGAACCGACACCGACCGTGATGGTCTCCCCCGCACGCGCCGACACCGGAGCCGTGATCCCCCCACGCACCGCATCAGTCAACGACGAACCCGACGGCGCAACCGGCGCCGGCGTGGTCGTCCCGCCGTCGCCCGGCGTCCCGCCGTCGCCCGGCGTGCCTCCGTCGCCGGGCGTGCCTCCGTCGCCGGGCTCGGTGTCGCCGTCGGCCAGGTCGAAGCCGACCAGGATCGGGTCGTGGTCGCTCGCCCGGTACACGTCGTCGGTGTACAGGTTCGTGGCGTTGGAGTTGTAGCGGCTGTACTCCAGACCCACCGACTCGACCGAGTTGATGTTCCAGATGTCCACGCCGGTGACCGTCTCGAGTGCGGCGGGCGAGGCGAGCACGTGGTCGAGCGACCCGCTCAGGCCGCTGAACACGTAGGACCACTCCGAGGCGTCCTCCGTCGGGCCCAGGTCCGTGTACCCGGCGTCGTCGAGCACGACCATCGGGTCCTCCTTGCTGTAGGCGTTGAAGTCGCCGAGCATGAAGACCTTGTCGGTGCCGTACTGCTGCTGCATGTCGGCAGAGAAGGTCACGAGTGCCTTCGCCTGGCGCACACGGTCGGCGTTCGAGGCACCCTGGCCGTCGCCCTGGTCGGCGTTCTCGCCGGTGCCGGAGCCCTTCGACTTGAAGTGGTTCGCGATCACCAGGAACTCGTCGTCCGCGGTGCCGCCGACGGGCCGGAAGGCATCTGCGACCGGCTGGCGGGCGTTCGTGAACGCGGCGTCGAGCAGGATCGTCGACTCGCCCGTCGGTGCGACGCGGGCCTTCTTGTAGATGAGGGCGAGACGGATGACGTCCTCGCTGGCGGGCAGCGTCTTGGGGGACGGGACGTACGCCCACGTGTCACTGCCGGTCGCGGCGTTCAGCGCGCCGACCAGGGTGGCGACGGCCGCGTCGCGGTCCTGGCCGAACTCGCGGGAGTTCTCGATCTCCTCGAGTGAGACCACGTCGGCGCCCAGCCCGTTGATCGCCTTGACGATCTTGACCTGCTGGCGCTGGAAGTCCTGCTGGTCGGCGGCACCGCGGGCGTCGCAGCCCGAGTTCACCGTCACGGGGTCACCGTCGCGGTCCGTGTAGTACGAGCAGCCCGTCAGCTGGTCGCCGGTGGTCGGGAAGTAGTTCAGGACGTTGAACCCGGCCAGCTTGACGTCACCGCCGACGTCGGCCGGCTTCGTCGTGCGGACGTTCGAGAACGTCGTGGGCAGGTCGGCCTTCGGGGTCGCGCCGGTGATCGGTGCGGTCGGCTGGAACTTCCACGCGTTGTTGCGGTAGTCCAGGACGACGGGCTTCGTGAAGGACGCGGCGGCGCCGACCGTGACGGGGGCGTCGTTCGTCAGCCACGAGACCGGGATGGACTGGTTCGCCTTCGACAGGAAGTTCGTGCTGCCACCGTCGTCGAGCGTGACCTTGCGTGCGGCGTTGTCCGCGGCGACGGCGAGCGCGGCCGGGGACCCGGGACGGGCGACCTCGGTCGGCTGGATGAGCCGCTTGGTGCCGGTGGCCAGGACGATCTCGCCGTACTGGTTCGTCGTGTAGTTGTCCGCGACGGTGTAGTCGCCCTGCGGTGCGACGAGCATGCTCTCGAGCGACTCGCGCTGGGCGTCGGTCGACGGGAACGCGACCGCGGCGGGCTGCGGTGCCGGCACCGTGTCGGTCAGCATCGTCACGCCACCCGCGGCGACGGTCAGCTCGGTCAGCCCGGAGAACTCGGACACGGTCCCGGTGAGCTCGACGTGGTCGCCCGCGTGCACCGAGCCGGCCGTGGCAGCCGAGTAGACGAACACGGCGTCGCTCGCGGTGTGCGTCGCCAGGTCGACCGCGCCGCCCGTACCCGGTGTCTGCACCGTGTAGCCGTTGAAGCCGCCCGTGGCGTAGACCGCGGTGACCACGCCGGACGTGACGACGGTCTTGCCGACGTACGGCGAGGTGTCGGTCGTGCCCTGCAGCTGCGCGATGGTGACGGCCTGGGTGGGAGCGCCCGGGTCGGTCGGCGTGCCCGGGTCCGTCGGCGTGCCCGGGTCGCTCGGCGCTGCCGTCTCGCCCTTCGCGTTCTGCGGTGTGATCGTCGTGCTCAGCGAGAAGTCCGTCGCGTTGTCGTCGGTGTCCGTGGTGCCGGCAGCCCGGACCAGGGCGTCGGCCACGCTGTTCGCCGTGCCGGTCGTCGCGGCGGCGGTCTCGAACGTGTTCGACGTGCCGTAGCCCAGCACGTCGACGACGCCGGCGGTCCCCGCGGCGACGGTGCCGGCCGGGAGTGCCAGGGCGGTCGCCTGGTCGGAGAGCACGAGCGTGCCGTTCGAGCCCGACGCGTTCAGCGACGACATCGCGTCCGGCGTCGGCAGGGCCGCACCGGTCGTGCCGTTCGAACTGCCCTGCACCAGGTACGTGCCGTGCGCGGGCACCGAGCCGGTCAGCGGGACGACGGTGCTCGACGCCGCGACCGACGTGGCGGAGCGGTACTGCAGCGACCACCCGTCGACCGCGACGGCCGTGTCCGTGGGGTTCGCGATCTCGACGAACTTGTTCGTGAACGGCTGGTTCGCGCTGCCGCCCTTCAGGTACGCCTCGCTGATGACGAGACCGTTGCCCGCGGTGTTCGCGCTGGCGGTGGTGGCGGTGGCGAGTGGTGCGGCGAGGAGTGTCGCTGCGACCGTGGCGCACAGCAGGGTGCGCCGGACGTTCGTGGGCATGCTGACCTTCTGGGTCGGGGGCGGGGAACCCTCAGACCGTACAGATCTGCGGGGTCATTCAGGTTTCGGCCAGGTGAACCATTGCACCCGACGCCGCCCCGACGACCGTCACGACCGGACCGGCACCCACTCCCGCCCGACCCGGTGCACCGCGGGCCCGTGCCCCGGCAGCATGATCTCGGGGATCGGCAGCGCCCGCGCCGACTCGAGCGCGAGCGCCTGGTCGTGCGTGAAGAACGGCGTGATCATCCGCGGGCGGGGGCTCCACGACCCGGGCTGGGTGTCGTGGTGCGACACGACGGCGTCGCCGGTCACGATCGCGTCCGCGGCGGGCAGCAGGTAGGTCGTCGAGCCGTCGGTGTGCCCCGGCGCCGGGAACGGCGTGATGGCCCGGCCCTCGAAGTCGTGTCCGGTGAACGCTCGCGCAGACGGCACCGTGACCGGTCGCAGGGCGTCCGACCGCACGGCCCGCCCCAGCCAGCGCAGCACGCGGGGCGACGCGAGCCGCCCACCGATCTCGGCCGGGGTGACCTGCTGGCGCGACGGTCCGCGGACGTTGTCGAGTTCGGACGCGTGTGCCAGGACCTCGACGTGCGGGAACAGCTCGAGGATGCCCGGGATGCCGCCCACGTGGTCGACGTGCCCGTGGGTGACGTAGATGCGGCGCAGGTCGCCCAGCTCGTGTCCGGCGTAGCGCACGGTGTCGAGCACGAGTTCGGTGTCGGCGGGGTACCCGGCGTCGATCAGCGCGACACCGTCCTCTTCTGCCAGGACGACCCAGTTCGACACGGGACCCTCGACGAAGACCACTCCGGGAGCGACGGAGACGACGGACCGGGGTTCGCGGGAGCTCATCCCTCGACGGTATCCGAGCCGGAGGGCGCCGCGCTGACGGGCCCGGAACCGGCAGGCGCCGAGCCGGCAGGCTCCGAGCCGGTCGGCGTCGCTCGACGCGCACGGGTCTGGTCCGCCCGCGCCGCGAGCTCGTCGTCGGGCGGGTACCCGACCTCGGTCAGGGTCAGCCCCTTCGCCGGTGCGACCGTGAACGCGCTCGTCCGCTCCCCCGCCACGCGGAGTTCCTCGAGACGCTCGGCCCCGAAGCGCCCCTCGCCGACCGCGATGGTCGCCCCCACCATCGCGCGCACCATGGAGTGGCAGAACGCGTCGGCCTGGAGGCTCGCCACCAGCACGCCGTCCGGCTCGCGGTCCCAGCGGAACTGCTGGAGCGTCCGGATGGTCGTCGCGCCCTCACGCGGCTTGCAGAACGCCGCGAAGTCGTGCAGCCCCAGCAGCGTCAGCGCACCGCGCTCCATCGCCGCCGGGTCCAGACGCCCCGGGTACCAGAGCGTGTGCCCGCGTCGACGTGGATCGTGGGGGGCGTCGGCGTCCGCGACCCGGTACTCGTAGCGACGCCACAGCGGCGAGAACCGGGCGTCGAACCCGTCCGGTGCGACGGACGCCCCCGTGACGACGACGTCCCCGGCAGCGCCGGCCAGCCCGTTGAGCCGCTTGACCAGTCCGTCCAGCGGCGAGCGCCCTGCCCCTCGCTTCGGGGCACTGAGGGCTGCCCACTGCGATGCGTCGAGGTCCAGGTGCGCGACCTGCCCGGTGGCGTGGACTCCGGCGTCGGTCCGGCCGGCGACCGTCAGCTGCGGCGGCGCTCCCCAGCGGGTGAAGACGGTCGCGAGTGCGGCCTCGAGCACGCCCTGCACGGTGGCCAGCCCGGGCTGGCGGGCCCACCCGGAGAACGCAGCGCCGTCGTAGGCGACGTCGAGCCGCAGCCGCACGGTTCCTTCACTCACGCTGCAACGGTACCGATGTCAGCGCCGCGTCAGTGCCGCGTGAGTGCCCGGCGGCACGATCGACCTCGACATCCACGCGAACCCCCACGAAAGGACCTGCGCGATGAGCACCACACCACTCGCGGTCGAGGCGATCGGCCTCGTGAAGACCTTCGGGCAGAACCGGGCCGTGGACGGTGTCGACCTGCGGGTCGAGGCCGGCACCGTCTACGGCGTGCTCGGACCGAACGGCGCCGGCAAGACCACGACGATCAGCATGCTGGCGACGCTCCTGAAGGCGGACGGCGGCGAGGCCCGCGTGTTCGGCCACGACGTCCGGCGCGAGGCGCAGCAGGTCCGTCGGCTGATCGGCGTGACGGGGCAGTACGCCAGTGTCGACGAGACCCTGAGCGCGACCGAGAACCTGGTCGTCTTCGCGCGGCTGCTCGGGCTGAGCCGGACCGAGTCCAAGCGGAAGTCGAACGAGCTGCTCGAGCGCTTCGGTCTGACCGAGGCGGCGAACCGGCCGCTCAAGGGCTTCTCCGGCGGCATGCGTCGGCGGCTCGACCTGGCCGCGAGCCTCATCGCGCAGCCGCCCCTGATCTTCCTCGACGAACCGACCACGGGCCTGGATCCCCGCACCCGGGCGCAGATGTGGGACACCATCCGCGAGCTCGTCGCGACCGGGTCGACGGTGTTGCTCACGACGCAGTACCTCGACGAGGCCGACCAGCTCGCCGACCGCATCGCCGTGATCGACCACGGCAGGGTCGTCGCCGAGGGCACGAGCGACGAGCTCAAGGCATCGATCGGCACGGCCTCGCTGCAGCTCCGGCTGACGGACGCGCTGCGGCTCGACGCTGCGCGCACGATCGTCCGCACGGCGCTCGGCGTCGAGGCGGTCGTCAGCCCAGAGGGTTCCCGGCTGACCGCCCCGATGACCGACCCGGACCGCGTGACCGACCTGCTGGTGTCGTTCCGCGACGCCGGCATCTCCCTCGCCGAGATGAGCGTGCAGAAGCCGACGCTCGACGAGGTCTTCCTGACCATCACCGGCTCGCCGACCGCCGCCGCGGCCGACGACGCCGATCGCGAGCTCGAAGGGAGCCGCGCATGACCACCCTGACCCCCACCGCTCCGACCACGCCCCGCATCGCACCACGACCCGGCGTCGGTGGGACCGGCCTCGGCGCGACGATCCGCCAGTCCCTGACGATGGCGTACCGCGGGCTGATCAAGGTCCGTCGCACGCCCGAGCAGCTGTTCGACGTCACCCTGATGCCGATCGTCTTCACCGTGATGTTCACGTACATCTTCGGTGGCGCGATCGCCGGCAACGTGGCGGCCTACCTGCCGATCATCATCCCGGGCATCCTCGTCCAGACGAACATCACGTCGTCGATCGTCACGGGCGTGCAGCTCCGCGAGGACATGGACAAGGGCGTGTTCGACCGCTTCAAGTCGCTGCCGATCGCCCGGATCGCGCCGCTGGCCGGAGCGCTGCTGGCCGACACGGTCCGCTACGCCATCGCCACGACGATCACCTTCGTGGTCGGCATCGTGATGGGGCTCCGTCCCGCGCACGGCGTGTGGACGGTCGTCGTCGCCGGCCTGCTCGTCATCGTCGTCGCCTGGTCGATCAGCTGGATCTTCGCGTACTTCGGCGTCATCGCCCGCACGGCGTCGAGCGTCTCCGGCATCTCGAACCTGGTGCTGTTCCCGCTGACGTTCCTGTCGAACGCGTTCGTGCCGGCGGACACCCTGCCGAGCTGGCTGCGCTGGTTCTCCGAGGTGAACCCGGTCTCGCACCTGATCACCGCGGTGCGTGAGCTCGTGAACCACGGGGTCGTGGGTGGCGACCTGGTCTTCTCGCTGGTCGGCGCCGCGGTGGTCGTCGCGGTCTTCGCGCCGCTGACCGTCCGCGCCTACATGCGGAAGGCGTGACGCGCGCCCAGGTCCTCCAGCAGCACGCGAGTCCGCCCGACGGCCTCGGCCCGGTCCCACCCGGCCGAGGCCGTCTCGGCGTCCACGACGACCTGCTCCCCGGCCACGGCGACCACGAGCGGACGCAGCCGGACGTGCGCGAGCACCGCGAAGTCCTGTCGTGACCCGAACCGGCGGGCGAGCGCCCAGCACCGTGCGGCGTCTGCCGGCAGGCCGGCCCGTGCGGCCGCGACGGCCAGGCCGGCCATCGCGGTCCCGATGACGGGCAGGTCGAGCCACCGCGGATGCAGGCGCAGCATCACGAGCGTCTGCACCCGCAGGGTGCGGGCAACCGCCTGGAGGCCCGGCTCGGCTCCGCTGGGCCGGCCCGCCGCCGCCTCGTCCTCGGCCGCGATCCGCGCGGCTGCCGTCGTCAGCACCCAGTGCGGCGCGGTGTGGCGGCTCGGCAGCACGTCCTGCCAGGCTCGCGCGTACGCGGCGGCAGCGGCCTCCAGGTCCCCGGTGCTCCGCGCGCACTCCGCACGGATCGCGGTGGCCAGCACCGCGATCTGCGCCGCGTCGCCGTCCGGGCCACCGCGGTTCGCGATCGGCTGGTGCGCCAGGTCGGCCGCGATCGTCAGGGCCTGGTCGACGGCGCCGGTCGCTGCGGCGCACAGCCCGACGGTCCAGCCGATCTCGTACAGGTCGTCCTCGGCCCCGAACACCTCGAGCTGTGCGCGCGCCAGCTCGGCCACGGCGAGGGCCTCGGTGTGGCGGCCGGTCTGCGCGAGCAGCTGCGTCCGCGTCACTGCGCCCGATCCGAGTGCCCACGCGTCGTCGACCTGCCGGGCCAGGGCGATCGCCCGGTCCGAGAACGCCAGCGCTGCGGCGAACTCGCCGTCGTTCTCGGCCAGGGGTGCGCTCAGCGTGTAGGCCAGGCAGGCGACGGCCGGGTGCGGGTCGTCGCGGAAGCGTGCGAGCAGGTCGAGTCCCCGCTCGGGACGGCCGAGGGTCAGCAGCAGTGCCGCCTGGGCGTCGAGCACCGGGAACCCCGTCGATCCGCGCCGGGTGACCCTCCGCAGGGCCGAGATGGCGAGCGCCGCCGTCCGCCGGTCCCCGAACGCCGACGAGCCGCCGACCAGCACGAGCCCGAGCACGGTGGCCGGCAGGTCCGCAGGCTGGGTGTCGGCACTGCGCAGGACGGTCACGACCTCCAGCCCGAGGGCGACCACCTCGCCGTGCGCGCCGCGGAGCGTCCAGTACCCACCGAGTGCCGCGAAGACCCGGGCGACGGCGCTCGGATCACCGTCCTGCAGGCTCCAGCGCAGCAGCGTGACCAGGTTGTCGGCCTCGCGTGCGACCTCGCGGAACCACTGCCGCTGGTCCTCGCCCGTCGCGGTGAACAGGTTGCGGGCGACGGCGAACTCCTGCCCCCACCGCACCATCGCCCGACGGACGGCGTCGGCTTCGCCACGCTCGTGCAGGCGGGCGGCCCCGAACTCGCGGACCGTCTCGAGCAGGCGGTACCGGACCGGTCCGCCCTCGTGCTCGACGAGCTGCACGAGGGACTGTTCGACCAGCTCGGCCAGGTCGTCGAGCGCGTCGTGTCGGCGGCCGGCAGCGGCGACGGCCTCGACCGCGTCCACGGCGAGCCCGTCGGGGAACAGCGCCAGGCGCGGCAGCAGGTCCTGCGCTCCGTCGTCGAGCAGCCGCCAGCTCCACTCGATCACGGCCAGCAGGGTCCGGTGCCGCTCGGGTGCGCTCCGGTCCCCGCCCCGCAGCAGGGCGAACCGGTCGTCCAGCCGGCGCTCGATCTCGTCCGCGCTCATGCCGCGGATCCGAGCGGCAGCGAGCTCGATCGCGAGCGGTGACCCGTCCAGTCGTGTGCAGATGCGTCGGACGGCGTCGACGGGCAGGACGGCACCGGGCCGGGCGGCACGGGCACGCTCGGTGAACAGGCGGACCGCGGCACCGTCGGCGTCGACGGGCAGCGGGGCGAGGGGCGCGACGACCTCGCCGGCGATGGCGAGCGGTGCGCGCGACGTCGTCAGCACGCGCAGCGACGGCAGGACCGCCAAGAGCTCGGCCACGAACGCGGCGATCTCCTCGACCAGGTGCTCGCAGTTGTCCAGCACGAGCACCGTCGGCTCGTCGCCGAGTGCCCGGAGCACCCGGCCACGCAGGTCGGCGACGACGACGTCGCGCAGGGTCCTGGCGCTGCGGACCTCGGCGATCCCCAGCAGCGCACCCAGCGCGGGGACGACGTCGTCGCCCGAGGTCAGCGGTGCCAGCTCGAGCACCACGACCCCGCGGTCCTCGGGCACCGCGGCCGCGACCGCCTGCGCGAGCCGGGTCTTGCCGAGCCCACCGGCCCCCAGGACCGTCACCAGCCGTCCGTGGGACAGCAGGTCCGTGACGGCGGCGACGTCGGCCTCCCGTCCGACCAACGCGGTGGGCGACGCCCGCAGGCCGACACGACGGACCCCGCCCGCAGCCGACGCACTCCGGCGGAGCAGGTCGGCGTTCAGGCGGACCAGGTCGGCGGACGGGTCCGCGCCGAGCCCGTCGGCCAGGCGCTCGCGGTGCTCGGCGAACACGGCGAGCGCCTCGGTGGTCCGACCGGCGGCAGCGAGCGCCTGCATCGCTCCGCGCACGGCGACCTCGTCGAACGGGTCGAGGGTGGCCTCGTCACGCCAGAGTTCCGCGGCCGCACCGGCATCGCCCGCAGCAAGCAGTGCGGCGCCCAGCAGCCGGCGGAGCCCGCGACGCGCGGACGCTGCCCGGTCGGCCAGCGCCGTGCCGAGCTCACCGTCGAGGTCGGCCCCCGGGTCGCCCCGCCAGAGCGCCAGGGCACGTTCGACCGCCTGCCGGCCCTCGGCATCGCCGGCGGTGCCGAGCCGTTCCGCCTGGCCGAGGTCCACGTCGTCCGGGGCGACGGCGAGTGCGTACCCGGTGGCGGTCGACACGACCAGCCCGTCGGCGGTGCTCCGGCGCAGGCGGGACACCAGCGTCTGCAGTGCGGCCCGCGCCCCCTTCGGCGGGGTCTCGCCCCAGAGCTCGTCGATGAGCGTCTCGGTCGGCAACGCGTGGCCTCGGGCGAGCACGAGCGCCACCAGGAACGACCGGGCGAGGGCACCCGGCACCGGGGTCGGCGCGCCGCTCGGGTCCTCGACCAGGACGGGTCCGAGGACGGCGATGCGGGGGTGCTGCGGCACGGTCCGAGTCTACGGAGCCGCAGCCGCACCGCGGGCGGGTTCAGGCCGTACGGCGAGCCGAACCGAGCGGTCCGGTCTTCGTGTCGATGTCCGCCGTCGCACGGCGCTCCGACTCCACGATCCCGCGCAACGACACGAGCGCCGAGGCCGTGACGGCCACGTGGGACGGGTTCTCGCGCGACGCGTCGAGTGCCCGTTCCACCGCGGCGACCGCACGGTCCGCGGCGTCCTCCGGGCAGTCACCGCGGATCACGCAGGCGATCTCGTCGAGCGCCACGGCGAGCGGCTCGGCGAACGCCGGGTCGGGTCGTCCGATGCCCTCGGCGACCGGACCCGACCGGGCGACCAGCTCGGTGAGGTCGGTCGTGTACCAGGCGACCCGCTCCAACGCCCGGAACCGGGCGCCGTCCTGCTGCAGCCGTGCCCGCGATCCCCGCAGCGCCCCGCGCGGGTTGATCTTCCGGCTCTCGTGCGCGATGGACACCCGCGACCGCACGTCCGCGATCGCCCGGTCCAACCGGTCCTGCTGCCGGTCCCAGGCGGCGACGTCGCGCTGCCCCTCGCGCAGCACCACCGCCAGGCCGTCGAGGTGGTCGGCGAGGACCCCGTTCACCGCGTCGATCCGGTGTTCCGCGTCCCAGAAGTGCAGCGGCGGGAACACCAGGAAGTTCACCAGCAGGCCGACCACCACGCCGACGGCCATCTGCACGAGGTACCCCAGCGAGTAGCCCTCGGCGTGCGCGCCCCCGACCAGCAGGACGAACAGCGCGGCGGTCGACACCCACGAGCTGCCCTCGCCGAGCACCCGGAATCCGCCGACCAGTACGCCGATGCCGACCGCCAGCGCGACGGCCAGCACGCCCGGCTCGCCGACCCACATGGTGAGGGCCGCCACCCCGATGCCGAGCGCGATCCCCACGAGCGTCTGGATCCCGCTGCGCAGGCCGGCGAACACCGTCGTCTGCATGGCGATCACGGCGCCGAGCGGCGCGTAGTACGGGTAGTCCGAGGCGACCCCGGGCACGTGTCGGGCGACGAACCACGCCAGCGCGGCAGCGCCGGCGGCCTTGGCGGCGTGCAGCAGACGCGGCTGCGTGCCGGACGTGCGGCTCCACCGCCACACCCGCGTCCCGACGCCCGCGACGTGTTCGAATCCCATGTGTCCTCCGTGCCGTCGACCCCCACCCGGTGGGCCGACCGGTCACCCTACGGCCCGGGCACTGGGAGCGCTGCCGGGTCCGTCTCCCGTTCCCCCGGACGCCGGAAGGCCCCCACAGCGAGTGCTGCGGGGGCCTTCCGTGGTGACGCTGTGACTACTTGGCGTCGTCCGACTTCGCTGCGTCGTCCGACTTCGCGGCGTCGTCCGACTTCTCGGCGGCGTCGGCCTCGACCTCGGCTGCTGCCGCGGTCTCGGTCTCGGTCTCGACGGGTGCCGACTCCTCGGTGGTCTCGGTCGACTCGACCGGGGCCGCTTCAGGGGTCTCGTCCGCGGCGGGCGCAGCGGCGGCCGGGGCAGCCGTGCGGTTCACCGGGGCCGGCGTGCCGGACACGGGCTCGAGGACGAGCTCGATCGAGGCCAGCGGGGCGTTGTCGCCCTTGCGGAAGCCGAGCTTGGTGATGCGGGTGTAGCCACCCTGGCGCTCGGCCACCTGCGGCGCGATCTCCGTGAACAGGGTGTGCACGACGGTCTTGTCACGCAGGGCTGCGATGACGCGACGGCGGGCGTGCAGGTCGCCACGCTTCGCGAACGTGATGAGACGCTCGGCGACCGGACGCAGGCGCTTGGCCTTCGTCTCGGTGGTGGTGATGCGGCCGTGCGTGAACAGGGCGTTGGCGAGGTTGCTCAGGAGCAGGCGCTCGTGAGCGGGACCGCCACCGAGGCGGGGGCCCTTGGTGGGCTTCGGCATGTCAGTTCTCCAGTGGTGAAAGAGGGGTGCGCGCCGTGACGACGCGCGTGCGCATCAGCGCGAGGTCAGTTGCTGGACTCTTCTTCGTCGTACCCGCTGTAGAAGTGGGCGCCGTCGAATCCGGGGACGGTGTCCTTGAGGGACAGGCCGAGCTCGGTGAGCTTGTCCTTGACCTCGTCCACCGACTTCTGACCGAAGTTGCGGATGTTCATGAGCTGCGTCTCCGACAGGGCGACGAGCTCGGACACCGTGTTGATGCCCTCGCGCTTCAGGCAGTTGTAGCTGCGGACCGACAGGTCGAGGTCCTCGATCGGGGTCTGCAGCTCGTTCGAGAGCACGGCGTCGACCGGCGCGGGGCCGATCTCGATGCCCTCGGCAGCAGTGTTGAGCTCACGTGCGAGCCCGAACAGCTCGACCAGGGTCCGACCAGCCGACGCGATGGCGTCGCGCGGCGTGATCGCCGGCTTCGACTCGACGTCGACGACCAGACGGTCGAAGTCCGTGCGCTCACCGGCACGCGTCGCCTCGACGCGGTAGGTGACCTTGAGGACCGGGGAGTAGATCGAGTCGATCGGGATCTGACCGGCCTCGCTGAACTCCGAGCGGTTCTGCGTCGCCGAGACGTAGCCACGGCCACGCTCGATGGTCAGCTCGAGCTCGAAGCGCGCGGTGTCGTTCAGGGTCGCGATGACGAGGTCCGGGTTGTGGATCTCGACGCCGGCCGGAGCGGAGATGTCCGCTGCGGTGACCTGACCGGCACCCTGCTTGCGCAGGTACGCCGTGATGGGCTCGTCGTGCTCGCTGGAGACGACCAGGCTCTTGATGTTGAGGATGATCTCCGTGACGTCTTCCTTGACACCGGGAACGGTGCTGAACTCGTGGAGGACGCCGTCGATGCGGATGCTGGTGACAGCCGCGCCGGGGATCGAGGAGAGGAGCGTGCGGCGCAGCGAGTTCCCGAGGGTGTAGCCGAAGCCCGGCTCGAGCGGCTCGATGACGAAGCGCGAGCGGTGCTCGGAGATCGATTCCTCGGTGAGGGTGGGGCGCTGTGCAATGAGCACTGTGGGATTCCTTTCGGCGAAGTGTCCGCTATATGACACTTGGCGGTACGACGGGGCCGGCCGGGCCCCGACGGGTCTGTTGAGTTGTGATCACGCGTACTGAGGTACGCGATCGAACGACCAGGAATGGCCGCCTCCGCTCGTCCCCGTCATGGAACGTGTCGTCCGGTCAGGGAACGAGCGGAGAACGGCCGGCTGCTCCTCGCGTCAGACGCGGCGGCGCTTGGGCGGACGGCACCCGTTGTGCGCCTGCGGCGTGACGTCGTTGATCGAGCCGACCTCGAGGCCGGCGGCCTGCAGCGAGCGGATCGCGGTCTCACGACCGGAACCCGGGCCCTTCACGAAGACGTCGACCTTCTTGACGCCGTGCTCCTGCGCCTGACGCGCAGCGGACTCGGCGGCGAGCTGCGCCGCGAACGGCGTCGACTTGCGCGAGCCCTTGAAGCCGACGGCTCCCGAGGACGCCCAGCTGAGGACGGCACCCGACGGGTCGGTGATGCTGACGATCGTGTTGTTGAACGTGCTCTTGATGTGGGCCTGGCCCACGGCGACGTTCTTCTTCTCCTTGCGGCGCGGCTTGCGCGCGGCAGTCTTGGGGGTAGCCATGATGATCTCCTATCGGGCCTTCTTCTTGCCTGCCACGGTGCGCTTCGGTCCCTTGCGGGTACGCGCGTTGGTCTTCGTGCGCTGACCGCGCACCGGGAGACCGCGACGGTGACGAAGCCCCTCGTAGCTGCCGATCTCCACCTTGCGGCGGATGTCGGCTGCGACCTCGCGACGGAGATCACCCTCGACCTTGTAGTTGCCCTCGATGTAGTCACGAAGGGCGACCAACTGGTCGTCGGTGAGGTCCTTGACGCGGATGTCACCGGAGATACCGGTGTCCGCGAGCGTCTTGACCGCACGAGTGCGACCGACGCCGTAGATGTACGTGAGTGCGATCTCCACGCGCTTCTCGCGCGGGATGTCGACGCCTGCTAGACGTGCCATGTGCTGGCTGCTCCTGTTGTCGATGGAGGTGTGGCGCAGTACCGGTGCTCGGGCCTCCGCCCCGAGGTGTCCCCCGCGTCCGTCTCGGTGAGCCGGACGTGGGTTCTGGTACTGCGTGTTCGATGTTGAGTTGTGCTCCTGCGCAGGCCGTCCGATGGACGTTCCGCGTCAGGCGGCGATCGGGACTAGCCCTGGCGCTGCTTGTGACGCGGGTTGCTCTTGCAGATCACCATGACGCGGCCCTTGCGGCGGATGACACGGCAGTGCTCGCAGATGGGCTTGACGCTGGGGTTGACCTTCATTGCTGGTTCCTCGTGCTCGCTGGCTTCGTGCTCGGCGGGTTCGCCGAGTCGTTCCTTTCCAGCTCGCGGATCACTTGTAGCGGTAGACGATCCGGCCGCGGGTCAGGTCGTACGGGCTCAGCTCCACGATCACGCGGTCCTCGGGGAGGATGCGGATGTAGTGCTGGCGCATCTTCCCGGAGATGTGCGCGAGGACCTTGTGCCCATTGGTCAGCTCAACGCGGAACATCGCGTTGGGCAGAGCTTCGAGCACCGAGCCTTCGATCTCGATGACGCCGTCTTTCTTGGCCATAGCCTCACTGTCGCTTGATTGGATTACCGGTGTGATCCCCGAGCCGGTCTGCGGGTCGGTCGCCAGCCCCACAGGGCATGGCACACCAAAGATCGATCTTATGTGACAGCCGCCCGTTTGCCAAGTGCGCGCGCCGCGCCCCCCGAGCTGGGGTGTTCCTGAACGGGGCGCCAGCGTTCCACAGTGGTTCCACGGCGCGCTCCGGGGGACGAGCAGGGACACGGCCCTACGGTGGCAACGCAGCCTGCCGAACGGAGACCCCAGTGCCAGCCACCCGCCCCCCGCGGTCGATCGCCCGCCACGGCCGCCTGGCGCGCCGTCGCGGTTGGACGACCCTGGTGTCCGTCGTCGCCTCCGCCCTCGCCGTCGTCCTGGTGAGCGGCACGAGCGTCGCCGCCATCGCCGGCGCGCAGCTCGCCACCGCTCCGCACACCGTGCAGCTCAGCAAGGACGACCAGAGCACCGCGAAGACCGCCGACATCACCGCGATCAAGGGCGGCGCCAACATCCTGCTCATCGGCAGCGACACCCGCGTCGGCCAGTTCGACTCCGACGAGGACGTCGAGGGTGCCCGCAACGACGTCACGATCCTGGTGCACGTCTCGCAGGACCACCAGCAGCTGACCGCGGTGAGCTTCCCCCGCGACCTGATGGTGCCGATCCCCGCGTGCACCAACCCGCAGACCGGCACGACCTACCCCGCGGCGTCCTCGGCGCAGTTCAACACCGCGCTCGGCAACGGTGGGGTCTCGTGCGTCGTCGACACCGTCGAGAACCTCACCGGCCTGAGCGTGCCGTACGCCGGCCTGATCACGTTCGACGGCGTCATCGAGATGTCGAACGCGCTCGGCGGGGTCGACGTCTGCGTCGCGAAGGCCATCGACGACAGCTACACCGGCCTGCACCTGACCGCGGGGTCCCACACGCTCGCGGGCTCGGACGCGCTGGCCTTCCTGCGGACCCGGCACGGCGTCGGCGACGGCAGCGACCTGGCGCGTATCAGCTCGCAGCAGGTGTTCCTGTCGGCCCTGCTGCGCAAGGTCACGTCCGGTGACACCCTGTCCAACCCGGTGACGCTCTACAAGCTCGCCGGCGCGGCCCTGAACAACATGACGCTCTCCGACGGGCTCGCCCAGACCCGGACACTCGTCGGCCTCGCGGGTGCGCTGCGCGGGATGAGCACCTCGAACATGCTGTTCGTGCAGTACCCGGTCGTCGACGACCCCGCCGACAGTGCACGCGTCATCGTCGCGCAGGACGCGGCCCACGCGTTGAACGTGGCGCTGCAGACCGACGAGAAGACCACGTTGGGCGACTCCTCCACCGGACGCGCCTCCGAGAGCACGGGCGGCACGGACACGACCGGCGGCACCGCTGCACCGAGCGCACCGTCAGCAGGCTCGTCGGCTGCCGCCTCGTCGCCAGCTGCCGCGGCGCCCACGGCGTCGGCCACGGCACTGCCGTCGACCATCACCGGACAGAGCGCAGCCGAGCAGACCTGCTCCGTCGGCAACTGACGCCGGCGGGGCGGGGCCGCGCCGGGCCTCCAGGGCGTCGGTCCGTCACCGGCCGGACACCAGGCCCGACCTACGCGATCGGGACCGGTGTCACACCCAGCGGGGCCAGGCCCGCCGCGCCGCCGTCGGCGGCCGTGAGCACCCAGATCCCGTCCGCGTGCACCGCGACGCTGTGCTCCCAGTGCGCGGCGTCCGAACCGTCCAGCGTGCGGACGGTCCAGTCGTCGTCGTCCGTGGAGCTGTCGATCGTGCCGGCCGTGACCATCGGCTCGATGGCGACCACGAGCCCGGGCCGCACGGCCGGTCCGGCACCGCGGATGCGGTGGTTGAAGACGGGCGGGTCCTCGTGCATGGACCGGCCGATGCCGTGTCCGGTGAAGTCCTCGACGATGCCCCAGGTGCCGTTCTCGTCGATCGCGTCCTCGACCGCGTCACCGACCTCGTTGAGGTTGCGCGCGCGTGCGAGTGCCGCGATGCCGTGCCAGAGCGAGCGCTCCGTGACGTCGGCAAGCCGCTGGCGCGCAGCGGACAGGGTCGCGTCACCGCCGGGGACGACCGTGGTGAAGGCGCTGTCACCGTTCCAGCCGTCGACCTCGGCACCGGCGTCCACGGACACGATGTCGCCGGGCTGCAGCACACGGTCGCCGGGGATGCCGTGCACGATCTCGTCGTTGACCGA
Organism: Microbacterium sp. M1A1_1b; assembly: GCF_053345565.1. Lineage (NCBI taxonomy): Bacteria > Bacillati > Actinomycetota > Actinomycetes > Micrococcales > Microbacteriaceae > Microbacterium > Microbacterium sp. M1A1_1b. The sequence goes on along the minus strand of NZ_JBKFAJ010000004.1, from coordinate 299,421 downwards.
CACGCACAGCGTGTGGCGGTAGCCCGGCACGAGCTGGAAGTTCGGGATGCCCCCGCCGTCGCGGATGGTCCGCTCGGCGATCGCGTCGAGCTCACCGGTGGTGATGCCGGGGCGGATCGCCGCGCGCACCGCGACGAGCGCTGCCTCGGTGAGCAGGCCCGGCGCCACCATCGCGCGCAGCTCGTCCGGCGTCTTGTAGATCGAGGGCTTGCGGAAGCGGACCACCGGGTCAGACGGCGGCGGTCAGACCACGCGACGACAGCGCCGACTGGATCCGGTCGCCGACCTCGTCGATGGCGCCCAGGCCGTCGACCTCGACCACGAGACCACGCTGCTGGTAGGCGTCCACGATCGGAGCGGTCTGCTCGACGTACACCTGCTGGCGACGACGGATCGTGTCCTCGTTGTCGTCGCTGCGACCCTGCTGTTCGGCACGCTTGAGCAGACGCCCGACGAGTTCGTCCTGATCGGCGACCAGGCGGATCACCGCGTCGATGCCGGTGCCCTGCTCGGACAGCAGCGCGTCGAGGTACTCGACCTGGCCGACCGTGCGGGGGTAGCCGTCGAGCAGGAAGCCGGTCTCGGCGTCGGGCTCCTGCAGCCGCGACTTCACGAGCTCGTTCGTCAGCGAGTCGGGGACGTAGTCACCTGCGTCCATGATCGCCTTGGCCTGGACCCCGAGCGGCGTGCCCTCGGTCACGTTCTTGCGGAAGATGTCCCCCGTCGAGACCGCCGGGATGCCGAAGGACTCGGCGATGCGGCCCGCCTGCGTGCCCTTCCCCGCTCCGGGAGGTCCGACGATGATGAGACGTGCGCTCAACGGAGAAGCCCTTCGTAGTGACGTTGCTGCAGCTGCGAGTCGATCTGCTTCACGGTCTCGAGACCGACACCCACGATGATCAGGATGCTCGCGCCACCGAACGGGAAGTTCTGGTTCGCCCCGAACAGCGCCAGTGCTGCCAGCGGGATGAGCGCGATGAGACCGAGGTAGAGCGCACCGGGCAACGTCACCCGGGTCAGGACGTAGTCGAGGTACTCGGCCGTCGGGCGACCGGCACGGATGCCCGGGATGAACCCGCCGTACTTCTTCATGTTGTCGGCGACCTCTTCGGGGTTGAAGGTGATCGCGACGTAGAAGTACGTGAAGCCGACGATGAGCAGGAAGTACAGGACCATGTAGAACCAGTTGTCACCCGAGGTCAGGTTGCTCTGGATCCAGGTCACCCACGCGGCCGGCGCGGAGCCGTCGGAGGGCTGGTTGAACTGCGCGACCAGGGCCGGCAGGTACAGCAGCGACGAGGCGAAGATGACGGGCACGACGCCGGCCATGTTCACCTTGATCGGGATGTAGGTGTTGTTGCCGCCGTAGGTCCGACGGCCCACCATGCGCTTGGCGTACTGCACCGGGATCCGTCGTTGCGACTGCTCGACGAACACGACGGCCATCATGATGACCAGGCCGACCAGGATGACGAACAGGAAGAGCTCGAAGGACTGCGACTGCTCGATCTGCCAGAGCGCCGAGGGGAACTGCGCTGCGATGGACGTGAAGATGAGCAGGGACATGCCGTTGCCGATGCCGCGCTCCGTGACGAGCTCGCCCATCCACATGATCAGGCCGGTACCGGCGGTCAGCGTGACGACCATCAGCATGATGGCGTACCAGCTCTGGTTCGAGATGATCGAGCCACACGAGGCGCTGGCGTTCTGCCCGAACAGCTGCCCCGAGCGGGCGACGGTGATCAGGGTCGTGGACTGCAGGACACCGAGCGCGATCGTGAGGTAGCGGGTGTACTGCGTCAGCTTGGCCTGGCCGGTCTGGCCTTCCTTGTACAGCGCGTCGAAGTGCGGGATCACCACGCGCAGCAGCTGCACGATGATCGACGACGTGATGTACGGCATGATCCCGAGCGCGAAGACGGAGAGCTTCAGCAGCGCGCCACCCGAGAACAGGTTGATCAGGTCGTACAAGCCGCCCGAGGACGAGGCACTCGCCAGGCAGGTCTGGACCGCGGTGTAGTCGACGTACGGTGCCGGGATGTAGGACCCCAGGCGGAACAACGCGATGATCGCGAGGGTGAAGCCGATCTTCTTGCGAAGGTCGGGGGTGCGCATGATGCGCGCGACCGCTCTGAACACGAGAACTCCGAACTGCTGGGGACCGGTCTTGCCGATCGTGCCGGGCGCAACCGCCCGTGGCCGGAAGCGCCGACCGCGTGGCCCGGTCCCGCTGACGCGGTGCGCGGGCCTCCATCAAGGAAACCGTAACGGCGGCCCGTGCGCAATGCACGGGCCGCCGACGGGACTACTCGGTGACGGTGCCGCCCGCAGCCACGATCTTGTCCTGGGCAGAGCCCGAGACCTTGTCGACCGTGACGGTGAGCTTCACGTTGATGTCACCCTGACCGAGAACCTTGACCTTCTCGTTCTTACGGACCGCGCCCTTGGCGACGAGGTCCGCAACGGTGACGTCGCCACCGTTCGGGTAGAGCTCCGCGATCTTGTCCAGGTTCACGACCTGGTACTCGACGCGGAACGGGTTCTTGAACCCGCGGAGCTTCGGGGTGCGCATGTGCAGCGGCATCTGCCCACCCTCGAAGCCGACGCGGACCTGGTACCGGGCCTTCGTGCCCTTGGTGCCGCGGCCCGCGGTCTTGCCCTTCGAGCCTTCACCGCGACCCACTCGGGTGCGGTCCTTCTTCGAGCCAGCGGCCGGACGAAGGTGGTGCACCTTCAGGATCTGGACGCGCTCGTTCTTCTCGTCGCTCATGCGTCGACCTCCTCGACCTTCACGAGGTGCGCCACCGTCGCGATGTACCCGCGGTTCTGGGAGTTGTCCTCGCGCAGGACCGTACGGCCGATGCGCTTGAGACCCAGGCTGCGGAGCGTGTCGCGCTGGTACTGCTTCTCGCTGATGACGGACTTCGTCTGCGTGATCTTCAGCATGGCCATCAGGCACCTGCCTTCTCGGTCGCTGCGGCACGTGCTGCCGCCTCGGCCTTCAGCAGGCGAGCCGGCACGACGTGGTCCACGTCGAGGCCACGACGTGCGGCGACGGCGCGGGGCTCCTCGAGCTGCTTGAGGGCCTCGACCGTGGCGTGCACGATGTTGATGGTGTTGGACGACCCGAGGGACTTGCTCAGGACGTCGTGGATGCCGGCGCACTCGAGCACGGCGCGGACCGGACCACCGGCGATGACACCGGTACCGGCAGCAGCCGGACGCAGCAGCACGACACCGGCAGCGGCCTCACCCTGGACGGGGTGCGGGATGGTGTTGCCGACGCGCGGGACGCGGAAGAAGTTCTTCTTCGCCTCTTCGACGCCCTTGGAGATCGCCGTGGGGACCTCCTTGGCCTTGCCGTAGCCGACGCCCACCAGACCGTTGCCGTCACCGACGACGACGAGTGCGGTGAAGCTGAAGCGACGACCACCCTTGACGACCTTGGAGACGCGGTTGATCGTGACGACGCGCTCGAGGAACTGGCTGTCGCCACCCCGCTTGTCACGGTCACGGCCCTGCTGACGGTCACGACCGCCACCACGGCGGCCACGGTTGTCAGCGGAGTCGCGGTTGTTCGACGCGGAGCCCGCGGCGGTCTCGACCGGACGCTCGGCGACGGGGGCAGCTGCCTCCGCCTTGGCGTCGGTGCCCTCGGCCTTGGGAGCCTCGTCAGTGCCGGGGGTCTCCTCGGCGCTGGCGGCCTCGGTCGCCTCGGCGCTGGTGGCCTCGGTCGTCTCAGCGCTGGCGGCCTCGGTCGTCTCGTCGACGGCCGGGGTCTCCTCGGCGTTGCTGTTGTTCGCGATGTCGCTCACAGGTTCAGCCCTCCTTCACGGGCACCATCGGCGATCGCGGCGACGCGACCGGCGTACTTGCTACCACCGCGGTCGAACACGACGGCTTCGACACCGGCGGTCTTCGCACGCTCGGCGAGGAGCTCGCCGACACGACGCGCCTTGGCGGTCTTGTCGCCGTCGAACGAACGGAGGTCGGCCTCCATCGTCGAAGCGCTCGCCAGGGTGTGACCCTTGGTGTCGTCGATGACCTGCACGAACACGTGGCGTGCCGAGCGGGTGACAGCGAGACGCGGACGTGCCTCGGTGCCGGTGATCTTCTTGCGGAGGCGGTTGTGGCGGCGGGCCTTGGCGGCCGCCTTGCTCTTGCCTCGGGTACGAGTTCCGATAGCCATGATCACTTACCTGACTTTCCGGCCTTGCGGCGCACGTTCTCGCCCGCGTAGCGGACACCCTTGCCCTTGTAGGGCTCCGGCTTCCGCAGCTTGCGGATGTTCGCGGCGACCTCGCCGACGGCCTGCTTGTCGATGCCGTTGACGGTGACCTTGTTGTTGCCCTCGACGGCGAAGCTGATGCCCGCCGGCGGCTCGACCGTGATCGAGTGGGAGTACCCGAGCGCGAACTCGAGGTTCGAGCCCTTCGCCTGGACGCGGTAACCGGTACCGACGACCTCGAGGCCCTTGGAGTAGCCCTGGGTGACGCCGATGATCTGGTTCGCGATGAGGGTCCGGGTCAGGCCGTGCAGCGAACGCGACGTGCGCTCGTCGTCCGGACGGGTGACGAGGACCTGGTTCTCCTCGACGCTGGCCTGGATGGGCTCCGCGATGACGAGCGCGAGCTCGCCCTTCGGGCCCTTGACCGCGACGTTCTGGCCGTCGACTGAGACGGTCACGCCAGCGGGGATGTCAATGGGAAGACGTCCGATTCGAGACATGTCGGGTCACCACACGTAGGCGAGGACTTCCCCACCCACGCCCTTCTTCTCGGCTTCGCGGTCGGTCAGGAGCCCCGAGGAGGTCGAGAGGATCGCCACGCCGAGGCCACCGAGGACCTGGGGGATCTCCGTCGACTTCGCGTAGACCCGGAGGCCCGGCTTCGAGACGCGCTTGATGCCGGCGATCGAACGCTCGCGCTCGGGGCCGTACTTCAGCTCGATGGTGAGGGTCTTGCCCACGCGGGCGTCCTCCACCTTCCACTCGCTGATGTAGCCCTCGCGCTTGAGGATGTCAGCGATGGTCGTCTTCAGCTTGGAGCTCGGAAGCGAGACGGCATCGTGGTGTGCCGAGTTCGCGTTCCGCAATCTGGTCAGCATGTCTGCGACCGGATCGGTCATCGTCATGATGTGATTCCGTTCTCCGCCTGGTTTCGACACCCGTTCCACGAATGCCGACCTGAGCGATCGAGTGACCCCGGAGCGAATCCCCGAGGTCTGTGTGTTCGTGCGAGCGGGCCGGAGGACTTGCATCCTCCGGCCCGCGTCGCTCGAAGTAGCTTAGACCGTCTGCTCGCCCGAGCGGAACGGGAAGCCCAGCTGCTTGAGCAGTGCGCGTCCCTCGTCGTCCGTCTTCGCGGTGGTCACGACGGTGATGTCGAACCCGCGGACACGGTCGATGCGGTCCTGGTCGATCTCGTGGAACACGCTCTGCTCCGTGAGACCGAAGGTGTAGTTGCCGTTGCCGTCGAACTGGCGGTCCGACAGACCGCGGAAGTCGCGGATGCGGGGAAGCGCCAGCGACAGCAGGCGGTCCAGGAACTCCCAGGCACGGTCACCACGCAGGGTGACGTGCGCGCCGATGGCCTGGCCCTCACGCAGCTTGAACTGCGCGATGGACTTGCGGGCCATCGTGACCTGGGGCTTCTGACCCGTGATCGCGGTGAGGTCCTTGATGGCCCCGTCCATGATCTTCGAGTCGCGAGCGGCCTCACCGACACCGGTGTTGACGACGACCTTGACCAGGCCGGGGACCTGGTTGACGTTGCTGTAGCCGAACTGCTCGGTCAGCGCCGTCTTGATCTCGTCCTTGTACTTCTGCTTCAGGCGCGGCTGAACTTTCTCAGTCGTCGCGGCAGTCGTGTCAGTCATCAGAGCTTCTCACCAGACTTCTTGGCGTAGCGGACCCGGACGGTCTTCTTGACGCCGTCCTTCTCCACCTCTTCGGTGCGGAAGCCGACACGCGTCGGCTTCTTCGTCTTGGGGTCGACGATCGCGACGTTCGAGACGTGGATCGAAGCCTCGTGCTGCTCGATGCCACCCGTCTTCGAACCACGCTGCGTCTGGCCGACGCGGACGTGCTTCGTGACGAAGTTCACGCCCTCGACGACGACGCGGTTCTTGTCCTTGAGGACCTCGATGACCTTGCCCTGCTTGCCACGGTCGCCGCCACGCTCCTGCGTTGCGCCCGTGATGACCTGGACGAGGTCACCCTTCTTGATGTTCGCCATGGCTTACAGCACCTCCGGCGCGAGCGAGATGATCTTCATGAACTTCTTGTCGCGAAGTTCACGACCGACCGGCCCGAAGATGCGCGTTCCGCGCGGGTCGCCGTCGGCCTTGAGGATCACTGCCGCGTTCTCGTCGAACTTGATGTAGGAGCCGTCGCCGCGACGGGTCTCCTTCTTGGTGCGAACGATGACCGCCTTGACGACGTCACCCTTCTTCACGTTGCCGCCGGGGATGGCGTCCTTCACCGTGGCGACGATGACGTCACCGAGTCCGGCGTAGCGACGACCCGAGCCACCGAGAACGCGGATGGTCAAGATCTCCTTGGCACCCGTGTTGTCGGCGACCTTCAGGCGGGATTCCTGCTGAATCACTGCTGTCTCCTATTTCCGCAAGCGGGCCGCGAGGCCTACTTGGCCTTCTCGAGGATCTCGACCAGGCGCCAGCGCTTGGACGCGCTGAGGGGACGGGTCTCGCTGATCACGACGAGGTCGCCGATGCCGGCCGAACCAGCCTCGTCGTGCGCCTTCACCTTGGAGGTGCGGCGGATGACCTTGCCGTAGAGGGCGTGCTTCACGCGGTCCTCGACCTCGACGACGATGGTCTTGTCCATCTTGTCGCTGGTCACGTAGCCGCGACGCGTCTTGCGGTAGCCGCGGTTGAGGGCGGCGGAGTCCTTCTCTTCGTTCGCCATCAGTTCTCCTCGGCGGTCTCGGCCTCGGCCGACGCGGCGGGCTTGTCAGCCTTCTTCGTCGACTTCTTGGCCTTGGTTGCGGTCTCGACGGGCGCAGGAGTGGCACGGATGCCGAGCTCGCGCTCGCGCAGGACGGTGTAGATCCGGGCGATGTCGCGCTTGACGGCACGGAGACGGCCGTGGCTCTCCAGCTGACCGGTGGCCGACTGGAAGCGGAGGTTGAAGAGTTCCTCCTTGGCCTTCTTCAGCTCGTCTGCGAGTCGCTCGTTCTCGAAGGTGTCGAGCTCCGTCGGACGGAGCTCCTTGGAACCGATCGCCATTATGCGTCGCCCTCCTCGCGCTTGATGATGCGTGCCTTGAGGGGCAGCTTGTGAATGGCACGGGTGAGTGCCTCGCGAGCGATCTCGTCGCTCACGCCGGAGAGCTCGAAGAGCACACGGCCCGGCTTGACGTTGGCGACCCACCACTCGGGGGAACCCTTACCGGAACCCATGCGGGTCTCAGCGGGCTTCTTGGTGAGCGGACGGTCCGGGTAGATGTTGATCCACACCTTGCCGCCACGCTTGATGTGACGCGTCATCGCGATACGAGCGGACTCGATCTGACGGTTGGTCACGTAGGCGGGGGTCAGAGCCTGGATGCCGTAGTCACCGAAGGAGACCTTGGTGCCACCGGTGGCCTGACCCGAACGCTTCGGGTGGTGCTGCTTGCGGTGCTTGACTCGACGGGGGATAAGCATGGTTACGCCTCAACTCCTGCGCCGGCCGGCGCGTCCTGCGGGGCCTGCTGCTCGCGACGGTCGCCACCGCGGTCGCCGCCACGACGGTCACCGCGGTCGTTGCGGTCGCCACGCGGGCCTCCGCGACGCTCCGGGCGCGACGAACGCTGGTTCGCCTGCTCGCGAGCGAGCTCCTTGTTCGTGATGTCGCCCTTGTAGATCCAGACCTTCACGCCGATGCGGCCGAAGGTGGTGCGCGCCTCGTAGAAGCCGTAGTCGATGTTCGCGCGGAGGGTGTGCAGCGGCACACGGCCTTCGCGGTAGAACTCCGACCGCGACATCTCGGCGCCGCCGAGACGGCCGGCGACCTGGATGCGGACACCCTTGGCACCGGCGCGCTGTGCACCTTGCAGGCCCTTGCGCATGGCGCGACGGAACGCGACACGGGCGGAGAGCTGCTCGGCGATGCCCTGCGCGACGAGCTGGGCCTCGGTCTCGGGGTTCTTGACCTCGAGGATGTTGAGCTGGATCTGCTTCTTGGTGAGCTTCTCGAGCTCACCGCGGATGCGCTCGGCCTCGGCGCCGCGGCGACCGATGACGATGCCCGGACGCGCCGTGTGGATGTCCACGCGGACACGGTCACGGGTGCGCTCGAGCTCGATGCGGGCGACGCCGGCACGGTCGAGGGTCTTCTTCAGGTACTGACGCACCTTGATGTCCTCGGCGACGTAGTCCGCGTACCGCTGACCGACCTTCGTGCTGTCGGTGAACCAGTGCGAGACGTGGTCCGTCGTGATCCCGAGACGGAAGCCGTACGGGTTGACCTTCTGGCCCATTACTTGCTCGCCTTCTTGCTCGTCGCGGCAGCCTCGGCCTCGTCAGGGGTCGCGAGGACCACCGTGATGTGGCTGGTGCGCTTGTTGATCCGGAAGGCACGGCCCTGCGCACGCGGCTGGAACCGCTTGAGGGTCGTTCCTTCGTCGACGAAGACGCGGCTCACGTAGAGGTCGCGCTCGTCCAGGAAGCTGTTCGCCGAGTCCGCCTTGACACGTGCGTTGGCGATCGCCGAGGCGACCAGCTTGTACACGGGCTCCGAAGCGCCCTGAGGGGCGAACTTCAGGATGGCAAGCGCCTCGTGGGCCTGCTTGCCGCGGATCAGCTCGATGACGCGACGGGCCTTCTGAGGCGTGACGCGGATGTGTCGCACGCGTGCGATCGACTCCACCATTTCGTTCCTCCTCTTCGTCGCCGCCTTAGCGGCGACGGCCCTTCTTGTCGTCCTTCACGTGACCGCGGAAGGTACGGGTCGGCGCGAACTCGCCGAGCTTGTGACCGACCATCGACTCGGTGACGAACACCGGGATGTGCTTGCGGCCGTCGTGCACCGCGATGGTGTGACCGAGCATGTTCGGCACGATCATCGAGCGACGCGACCAGGTACGGATCACGTTCTTCGTGTTGGCCTCGTTCTGCGTGACGACCTTGCGAAGCAGGTGCTCGTCGACGAAGGGGCCCTTCTTCAGACTGCGTGGCATCTTCTGAACTCCTACTTGCGCTTCTTGCCGGCGTTACGGCGACGGACGATGAGCTTGTCGCTCGGCTTGTTCGACTTGCGCGTGCGACCCTCGGACTGGCCCCAGGGGCTGACCGGGTGACGGCCACCGGACGTCTTGCCCTCACCACCACCGTGCGGGTGGTCGATCGGGTTCATCGCGACACCACGAACGGTCGGGCGGACGCCCTTCCAGCGCATGCGGCCGGCCTTGCCCCAGTTGATGTTCGACTGCTCGGCGTTGCCGACCTCGCCGATCGTGGCGCGGCAGCGGGCGTCGACGTTGCGGACTTCGCCCGACGGCAGACGGAGCTGCGCGTAGGGGCCGTCCTTGGCGACGAGACGCACCGAGGCGCCGGCCGAACGCGCGAGCTTGGCGCCGCCACCGGGGCGGAGCTCGATCGCGTGGATGACCGTACCCACGGGGATGTTGCGCAGCGGCAGGTTGTTGCCGGGCTTGATGTCAGCACCGGCGCCCTGCTCGACGACGTCGCCCTGCTTGAGCTTGTTCGGCGCGAGGATGTAGCGCTTGGTGCCGTCCACGAAGTGCAGGAGCGCGATGCGCGCCGTGCGGTTCGGGTCGTACTCGATGTGCGCGACCTTGGCGTCCACGCCGTCCTTGTCGTGACGACGGAAGTCGATCACGCGGTACTGGCGCTTGTGGCCACCACCGATGTGGCGGGTGGTGATGCGGCCCGAGCTGTTGCGGCCACCGGTCTTCGGCAGCGGGCGAAGCAGGGACTTCTCCGGGGTCGAGCGGGTGATCTCGGCGAAGTCGGAGACCGAGGAGCCACGACGACCAGGGGTCGTCGGCTTGTAGTTACGAATAGCCATGATTTATCCCTCTGGTCCTCAGCCGACAGCCGTGAAGATGTCGATCGAACCGGACTTGAGCGTCACGATGGCACGCTTGGTGTCCTTGCGCTTGCCCAGACCGAACTTGGTGCGGCGGGTCTTGCCCGGACGGTTCAGCGTGTTGATGCCGGCGACCTTGACGTTGAAGATCTTCTCGATCGCGAGCTTGATCTCGGTCTTGTTCGCGCGGGGGTCCACGATGAACGTGTACTTGCCCTGGTCGATGAGCGCGTAGCTCTTCTCCGACACGACCGGCGAGATGATGATGTCGCGCGGGTCCTTGTTGAAGCCGCTCATGCGGTGATCTCCTTCGCGGTCTTCGACGCGATGAAGGCGTCGAGGGCGCTCTTGCTGAAGACGATGGTGTCCGACACGAGGACGTCGTAGGCGTTCAGCTGGCCGTACGAGAGCGCGTGGACGTTCGGCAGGTTGCGGATCGACTTGAGCGTCAGCTCGTCGTCCGACTCGAGCACGACGAGCACGTTCTTGACGGGCGCGACCTTCTCGAGCAGCGTGCGTGCGGTCTTGGTCGACGGCACCTCGGCGGCGACGAAGCCCTCCACAGCGGCGATGCGGCCACCGCGGGCGCGGTCCGAGAGCGAGCCGAGCAGGGCTGCGGCGATCATCTTCTTCGGGGTGCGCTGCGAGTAGTCGCGGGGGGTCGGTCCGTGGACGACGCCACCACCGGTGTGCTCCGGAGCGCGGACCGAACCCTGACGGGCGCGGCCGGTGCCCTTCTGCTTGAACGGCTTGCGACCGGCACCGCGGACTTCGCCGCGGTTCTTGGTCTTGTGGGTGCCCTGACGCGACGCGGCGCGCTGCGCGGTGACGACCTGGTGGATCAGCGGGACGTTGGTCTCGACGTCGAAGAGCTCGGCGGGGAGCTCGACGGTGCCGGACTTGACACCCGATGCGTCGAGGACGTCGATCGTGGTTGCGGTCGTGGTGGCCATGATCACTTACCCTTCACGGCGGTGCGGACGAAGACGGAGCGGCCACGAGCACCGGGGACGGCGCCCTTGACGAGCAGCAGACCCTTCTCGGCGTCGACGGCGTGCACCGTGAGGTTGAGGACGGTGACGCGCTCGCCACCCATGCGACCCGCCATGCGCATGCCCTTGAAGACACGCGACGGGGTCGAGGAAGCACCGATCGAACCGGGCTTGCGGTGGTTGCGGTGCGCACCGTGCGATGCGCCCACGCCGTGGAAGCCGTGGCGCTTCATGACACCCGCGAAGCCCTTGCCCTTGCTCGTGCCGACGACGTCGACCTTCGCGCCGGCCTCGAACGTGGCGTCGACGGTGAGCTCCTGGCCCAGCGTGTACTCGCTCGCGTCCGACGTGCGGATCTCGGTGAGGGTGCGGCGCGGGGTGACCCCGGCGGCCTCGAAGTGGCCGGCGGCCGGCTTGTTCACCTTGCGGGGGTCGATCTGGCCCGCGGCGATCTGGATCGCCTCGTAGCCGTCGCGCTCGACGTTGCGGATCTGGGTGACCACGTTCGGGCCGACCTCGATCACGGTGACGGGGATGAACTTGTTGTTCTCGTCCCACACCTGGGTCATCCCGAGCTTCTTGCCGAGGAGGCCCTTGACGGTCTTGGTTGTGTTCGCCATCAGTGCAGCCCCCTTACAGCTTGATCTCGATGTTGACGTCGGCCGGCAGGTCGAGACGCATGAGCGAGTCGACGGCCTTCGGCGTCGGGTCGACGATGTCGATGACGCGCTTGTGCGTGCGCTTCTCGAAGTGCTCGCGCGAGTCCTTGTACTTGTGAGGGGAACGGATCACGGCGATCACGTTCTTCTCGGTGGGGAGCGGCACCGGGCCGACCACGGTCGCACCGGCACGGGTCACCGTGTCGACGATCTTCCGGGCCGACGTGTCGATGACCTCGTGGTCGTACGACTTGAGCCGGATGCGGATCTTCTGTCCCGCCATGTGTTCTCTGTCCTCTCTGCGCCGCGCACCCTCAGGCCGCCTGACACCGCCTGGATCCGCCCTGTGCGGATCTGGCTGTTTACGTGGAACCGGGCGCATCCACGGGGGATGTCCGCTGTTCTCCTGTCAACCGCGCGGGCGGTCATGCTGTCGTGCACATGGCGGCCCGCGTGGACGTGTCGTCTCCACACACACCGGCTGGCCGGCGTGGTCTGGGGATTCGACGTGTGTTCTGCTGCCTGCGGCCCAACCCAGCTCTGCTGGACAGAGGGGTTGTGCACTGCCAGAGCAGTGATCCCCGCGAGCGCGAACCCACGGAGAATTCCGGAACCGGACAAGTCTCCCATAGGGGCACCATCCGTGCAACCCGGGCGTGTCGCGCAGTTCCGGGCGTGTCGCTCCGGAGGGACTTCCGCAGCCCGCCGCGGAAGCACCGCCCTGGAGGCCCGGCTCGGTTCCGCCCCGCACGGTGCCCTGTCGGGACCCACGCCACGGACGCATCGCGCCCCCGGACGGACGTCGCGCCCCCGTGGAACGGGGTGCGATGTCCACGCGGGGGCGCGACGTGGGAGCGGGGCGACCGGCGGCCCGCCTGCGGCGGTCCACCGGTCGGTGGTCTCAGTCCTCGTCGGGGACCACGGGTGGGACGAACCACGGCGGGAAGACCGCGACGCGGGGGGCGTGTCCGCCGTGCTCGGACAGGATGTCCTTCACCGCGTGCCGCGTCCGGTCGTTCGGGACGCCGATGACCGCGACCGACGAGAACGGCACGCTCGGCCCGGCCAGGACCTCGAGGCCGTGCATCTCCGGGTCGGTCAGGTCCGTGCGTCGCAGCAGGTTCGCCGCGGCTTCCGGGCCCACGGCGAAGCGGGCATCGTCGGCATCGGCATCGGTGTCCGCCAGGATCACGGACGCGCCGAACGCCGCCGCGGGCACGACGAGCACGACGAAGTCGATCCCCTTGGCGTGACGCGCGGCCTCGGACCACCGGGTCTCGTCGTGGGCACCACGGCGCACCTCGTCCCACCGGGCGCCGTCCGGCGAGAGCGAGAACGGGACGTGCGCTGCCACCGGTGAGCCGTCGGGAGCGGTCGCGGCCGCACGACGTCCACGCAGTTCCTGGGAGCTGATGTCGTACGAGGGCGTCACGCGGTCGGCGGCCGTGATCGCCTGGTCGGCGACGATGCCGTCGAAGTTGTCGATGTGGGTGACGTGGTGCGCGCGCAGCGTGCCGAAGACCCGCGCCGCGGGCATCTCGGGTTCCGCGACACGCAGAGCCGTGGCCTTCGCCCGCGCCGGCGAGCCGCCAGGGGTCGACCGGAGCGAGGTGCTCACGCGGGTGCGCCGTGGCGCAGGGGTCTTGGGGACGTCCGGCAGGTCGCGCTGTCGCGGCGCGCAGATGTCGCAGAGTTCAGTGGGGAATCCGTGGATGCACTCGTCGGTCACGACTGGTGTGGGTCCTTCCGTGCCGCGTGGGGGTGGAACGGCACAAGGGTCAACGCTACGTCATCGGGGCCCGATTGCGGCACCGATCCGCTCATCGGCGGTACAGCAGCGCCCGGACCTCGGACTCCGCGGCGTGGAGTCGGGCCGGATCGATGGTCTCGCCGTGCTCGTAGGCGTCGAGCAGCCGGGGATCGATGTAGCTCGCCCGCGCGACGGTCGGGGTGTTGCCGAGGACGTCGCTCGCGGCCTGTACCGCGTGCGACACCGCGCGCTTCCGTTTCGTCGCTGCCGACTGCGAGCCCGTCTGCGCCAGGTCGATCGCGGCCGCCACCGTGCCGTGCAGCGTCCGGAAGTCCTTCGCCGTGAACTCGTCGCCGGCGCGCTCCTTGACGTAGGCGTTGATGTCCTCTGCCGTCAGCGGCTCCCACCGGGCCCCGCGGGTGCGGCGGTAGGACAGCAGTCGCGCGGTGGGGCCCCGACGCTGCATCCCGACGATGACCTTCGCCAGGTCCGCGTCGTGGATCGACGACGACCACTCCTGGTGGCTCTTGCCGGGGAAGGCGAGCTCGATGTCGGCCCCGGAGACCGTCGCGTGCGCACAGAGCAGCGTCGACAGTCCGCGGCTGCCGTGCTCGGTCGCGTAGCGTTCGGACCCGACCCGCAGCGAACCCTGGTCGAGCATCCGGAACGCCGCCGCCAGTGACCGCCGTTGGTCCGGTTCGGGGCGCCGCAGGTCCTGCGTGACCATCCGTCGTGCGCTCGGGAGCGACTCCGCCAGACCGAGCGCCCGGTCGTACTTGATCTTGTCCATCCGGTCCCGCCAGGACGGGTGGTACATGTACTGCCGACGACCCGCACCGTCGATGCCCGTCGCCAGGATGTGACCGTTCGCGTAGGGCGAGATCCAGACGTCGTCCCAGGCCGGCGGGATCACGAACTCCTCGAGCCGCGCACGGATCGCCGGGTCGGTGACCGTGGCGCCGTCGGGGTCGCGGTAGGTGAACCCGCGCCCGCTGCGGAGCCGGTGGTAGCCACGACCGTTGGTCTTGGATCTGCGGAGACGTGTCACTCGTCGAGCCAACACGGCCTGGGCTGGACGTGGCCACGGCCGGGGTCCTCAGCCGGTGGTCACTCCTTGCCGACGTGCTCGTCGACGGTGTCCGCGGCGTCGTCGACCTGCTCGTCGAACCGGCCGCCCGTGACCTTCTTGATGCCGTCCGCGAGCCCGTGGATGATCTTGTCGGAGACGTCCTCGACCTTGTCGCTCTTGAGGGCCTCTTCGATCTTGTCCTTGTTCGCATCGACGAAGGCCTTGGCCTTGTCGGTGACCTCTTCCGCCTTGGCGGACACGTTCTTCTGCAGGTCGTCGAAGCTGCTCATGATGTCTCCCCGTTCGGGCCGGACACTCCGACCCTCTGGCCCTCATGCTGCCCCGTTCCGCACCGTCTGTCCACGGACCGCGGGAGAACACCCGGCGACGGCGCCGGGAACACGACAGCAGTGTCGGGAACACGACAGCGGGACCCGGAACACGACAGCGGGGCCGAGCCCGAAGGCCCGACCCCGCTGCAACAGGTGACGAGAGTTACTTGATGATCGTCTCGACCGTACCGGCACCGACCGTACGACCACCCTCGCGGATGGCGAAACGGAGGCCCTCTTCCATGGCGATCGGCTGGATCAGCTCGACCGTCATCGAAACGGTGTCGCCGGGCATGACCATCTCGGTGCCCTCGGGCAGCGTGATGACGCCGGTGACGTCCGTGGTGCGGAAGTAGAACTGCGGGCGGTAGTTCGCGTAGAACGGGTTGTGACGACCGCCCTCTTCCTTGTTCAGGATGTACGCGTTCGCCTTGAACTCGGTGTGCGGCGTGACCGAACCCGGCTTCACGACGACCTGGCCGCGCTCGACGTCCTCGCGCTTGAGGCCACGGATGAGCAGACCGGTGTTGTCACCGGCGACTGCCTTGTCCAGCAGCTTGCGGAACATCTCGATGCCCGTGACCGTGGTCTTCTGGGTCGCCTTGATGCCGACGATCTCGACCTCGGAGTTGAGGTCCAGCTCGCCACGCTCGACGCGACCGGTGACGACGGTGCCACGACCGGTGATCGTGAAGACGTCCTCGATCGGCATCAGGAAGGGCTGGTCGGTGGCGCGGATCGGGTCCGGCACGCTCTCGTCGACAGCGGCCATGAGGTCCTGGACGGACTTGACCCACTTCTCGTCGCCCTCGAGCGCCTTGAGCGCCGAGACCTGCACGACGGGGGCGTCCTCGTCGAACTCCTGCGAGCCGAGGAGCTCGCGGACCTCGAGCTCGACCAGCTCGAGGATCTCTTCGTCGTCCACCATGTCGGACTTGTTCAGCGCGACGACGATGTAGGGCACGCCGACCTGGCGGGCGAGCAGCACGTGCTCACGCGTCTGGGGCATGGGACCGTCGGTGGCGGCGACCACGAGGATCGCGCCGTCCATCTGGGCCGCACCGGTGATCATGTTCTTCACGTAGTCAGCGTGACCAGGAGCGTCGACGTGCGCGTAGTGGCGCTTCTCCGTCTGGTACTCGACGTGCGAGATGTTGATCGTGATGCCGCGCTGGCGCTCTTCGGGAGCGTTGTCGATCTGAGCGAAGTCGCGGGCCTCGTTGAGGTCCGGGTACTGGTCGTGCAGAACCTTGGTGATCGCCGCCGTGAGCGTGGTCTTGCCGTGGTCGACGTGACCGATGGTTCCGATGTTGACGTGCGGCTTGGTGCGCTCGAACTTGGCCTTGGCCACTGTGGGTCCTCCTCAGGACTCGGATGCGGCACCCCCGGGGGCATCCCGGTCGGGATGCGAGCGAGTGGTCCGCGGTGTGTGTGTCTTTTACTGTACTTGGTGGCGAGGGGCCCGTCGCCGGGCGCCCTCGCCTGTGGAGAACACGCTCGGAAGCGTTATTCGCCCTTGGCCTTCGCGACGATCTCCTCGGCGACGTTCGACGGGACCTGGTTGTAGGTCTCGAAGGTCATCGAGTAGACGGCACGACCGGAGGTCTTCGAACGAAGGTCTCCGACGTAGCCGAACATCTCGGACAGCGGCACGCTCGCGCGGACCACCTTGACGCCCGAGGCGTCCTCCATCGCGGCGATGTTGCCACGACGGGAGCTGAGGTCACCGATCACGTCGCCCATGTACTCCTCGGGCGTGCGGACCTCGACGGCCATGATCGGCTCGAGGATGACCGGACCGGCCTTGCGGGCCGCTTCCTTGTACGCGATCGAGCCGGCGATCTTGAACGCCATCTCGGACGAGTCGACGTCGTGCGCCGCGCCGTCCTTGAGGGTCGCCTTCACGCCCACCGTCGGGTAGCCGGCGAGGATGCCGACCTGCATCGCGTCCTGGATGCCGGCGTCCACCGAGGGGATGTACTCGCGGGGGACGCGTCCACCGGTGACGGCGTTGACGAACTCGTAGACCTTCTCGGAGGTGACCTCCATCGGCTCGAGCGCGATCTGCACCTTCGCGAACTGACCGGAGCCACCGGTCTGCTTCTTGTGGGTGTAGTCGTAGCGCTCGACGACCTTCGTCAGGGTCTCGCGGTAGGCCACCTGGGGCTTGCCGACGTTGGCCTCGACGTGGAACTCACGCTTCATGCGGTCGACCAGGATGTCGAGGTGGAGCTCGCCCATGCCCTTGATCGTGGTCTGACCGGTCTCCGGGTTGAGCTCGACGCGGAACGTCGGGTCCTCTTCGGCGAGCTTCTGGATGGCCGTGGAGAGCTTCTCCTGGTCGGCCTTGGTCTTCGGCTCGATCGCGACCTCGATGACGGGCTCGGGGAACGTCATCGACTCGAGGACGACCTGGTCCTGCGGGTCGCAGAGCGTGTCGCCGGTGGTCGTGTCCTTGAGGCCGATGACCGCGTAGATGTGACCGGCGGTGACGGCGTCGACCGGGTTCTCCTTGTTGGAGTGCATCTGGAAGATCTTGCCGATGCGCTCCTTCTTGCCCTTGGTCGAGTTGATGACCTGTGCACCGGACTCGATGTGGCCGGAGTACACGCGGACGTAGGTCAGACGACCGAAGAACGGGTGCACCGCGACCTTGAAGGCGAGCGCGGAGAAGGGCTCGGAGGCCTCCGGCTTGCGGATGATCTCCTTCTCTTCGTCCTTGACGTCGTGACCGATCATCGGCGGGACGTCGAGGGGAGACGGCAGGTAGTCGATGACCGCGTCGAGCATCGGCTGGACGCCGCGGTTCTTGAAGGCAGAACCACAGAGGACCGGGTAGATCTCGCTGTTGACCGTGAGCTGACGGATCGCGGCCTTGATCTCGGCGACCGAGAAGTCGGTGTCGCCCTCGAGGTAGCGCTCCATGAGCTCGTCGTTGGCCTCGGCCACGCGCTCGATGAGCTTCTCGCGGTACTCCGCAGCACGGTCGGCGAGGTCCGCGGGGATCTCCTCGATCTCGTACTTGGCGCCCATCTGGACGTCACCCTTCGCGTCGCCGCGCCAGGTGAGTGCCCGCATCTCGACCAGGTCGACGACGCCCTCGAACGAGGACTCCGCACCGATCGGGAGCTGCAGGACCAGGGGCTCTGCGCCGAGGCGGTTCACGATCGTGTCGACGGTGAAGTAGAAGTCCGCGCCGAGCTTGTCCATCTTGTTGACGAAGCAGATGCGCGGGACGTTGTACTTGTCCGCCTGACGCCACACGGTCTCGGACTGGGGCTCGACGCCCTCTTTCCCGTCGAAGACGGCGACGGCACCGTCGAGGACGCGGAGCGAGCGCTCCACCTCGACCGTGAAGTCGACGTGACCCGGGGTGTCGATGATGTTGATCTGGTTGTTGTCCCAGAAGCAGGTCGTCGCGGCCGACGTGATCGTGATGCCGCGTTCCTGCTCCTGCGCCATCCAGTCCATGGTGGCTGCGCCGTCGTGGACTTCACCGATCTTGTGCGTGATGCCCGTGTAGAACAGGATGCGCTCGGTGGTCGTGGTCTTGCCAGCATCGATGTGCGCCATGATGCCGATGTTGCGGACCTTGTTCAGGTCGGTGAGCACGTCCTGTGCCACAGGGTTCCTCCGGAAGAGTTGTAGGAGAGGTTGGCGTCCGTCCGGGCGTCGGGGTTCTTGACCGCCGGCGCCCGGACAGTGCCGGGACTACCAGCGGTAGTGCGCGAAGGCCTTGTTCGACTCGGCCATCTTGTGGGTGTCTTCACGACGCTTGACAGCGGCGCCGAGACCGTTCGACGCGTCGAGGATCTCGTTCATGAGACGCTCGGTCATCGTCTTCTCGCGGCGGGCCTTGGCGTACGAGGTCAGCCAGCGCAGGGCCAGCGTGTTCGCACGGTGCGGCTTGACCTCGACCGGGACCTGGTAGGTCGAGCCACCGACGCGGCGGCTGCGGACCTCGAGGGTCGGTCGGACGTTGTCGAGCGCCTTCTTGAGCGTGACGACGGCATCCTGCTGGTTCTTGGCGGTCACGCCTTCGAGTGCGTCGTAGACGATGCGCTCGGCGAGACCCTTCTTGCCGTCCAGGAGGATCTTGTTGACGAGCTGGCTGACGATCGGTGCGCCGTAGACGGGGTCTGCGACGACGGGGCGCTTGGGGGCCGGTCCCTTACGAGGCATGTTCTCAACCCTTCTTCGCGCCGTAGCGGCTACGCGCCTGCTTGCGGTTCTTGACGGCCTGCGTGTCGAGCGCGCCGCGGATGATCTTGTAGCGCACGCCGGGCAGGTCCTTCACACGACCGCCGCGGACGAGCACCATCGAGTGCTCCTGCAGGTTGTGGCCCTCACCGGGGATGTAGGCCGTGACCTCGGTACCGTTCGAGAGCTTCACACGAGCGACCTTGCGCAGTGCCGAGTTGGGCTTCTTGGGGGTGGTGGTGTAGACGCGGGTGCACACGCCACGCTGCTGGGGGTTCGCCTTCAGCGCCGGGGCCTTGGTCTTGACGACCTTGGGGCTCCGACCCTTGCGAACGAGCTGCTGGATGGTAGGCAACTGTTCTCCTGGTTCTCGCTCGTGTTCTCTGGCCGACGCGGTCCGTCGGCATCCTCGCCCACGCAGACGTCGGCCGATTCGGCAGACGTGGATCGGGGGCGGACTGTCCGGATCGAGGTCATCGACCCGCCGGACATGGGGGCGCGCCCGAAGGCGCACACCCGGAAGAGCCTACCTGTGGTACCCCGTGGGGTCAATCCCAGCCATCCCCGCGCGGCGCGCGTCCGCCGGGGGGTGAGCCGGGCCTCCAGTCCGGTGCGCGACGTCGTCGTCGCACACCCCGCCCCGGTCAGGAACCGGTGTCCGAAGCGCCGTTGCCGACGGCCGACGCGAACGTCGCACCGCTGTCCGAGAAGCCCGTGATGTAGCCGCTGGCGTTGACGTTGATCGGCCCGGCAGTGGCCGTCCCGGCCCCCGACGGCCCGGTGAAGTCGGCCGTGTAGGTCGCGGACCCGAACGACGACGTCGTGATCGTCCACCCCTTGGGCAGCCACTCGCCGACCGTGACGGTGGGTCGCGAGTCGAGCGTCCACTTCTGGTTCGTGTACGTGTTCGCCGGGTTCTCGCCGTAGGCGTAGAAGCTGCACCCCTCGGGCTTGGTCGAGGTGGACGCGATGCAGCGGTCGACCCAGGCGTTGACGGCGTCGGTCGCGGCCTGCTTGCCGGCATCGGTCATCTCGGTGGTCAGCGAGACCGGGCTGCCGGCGGAGCTGCCGAACCCGCGGACCGCCGCCGTCTCGGTGGGCGCGGAGAACCACTTGCCCCCGTCGACCGCGACGGCGTAGGCGCCGGGCAGTGCCGAGAGCGTCAGCCCACCGGACGAATCCGTGCGCTCCCGCTGGCCGGCGACCGTCACCGTCGTGTTCGGCGGCCCCTGGACCGTCAGGTCCACCGCGCCCAGACGCGGAGCCTGCAGCTTCCAGATCGGGAACACGCCCCAGTCGGTGCCGGTCTTGTCGAGCGTGAAGGTCGCGGGGACCTGGCGACCCGCCTGCGTCAGGTAGGCGCTGACCGTGGCCGTGTCACCGTCCGGCTGCACTGCGGTGATGCGGTAGCCCGTCACGCGGTCCTTCGCCTTGGCGTAGGCGGCGTCGGTGAGCAGGACGTCGGACTTGGTGTGCCGGATGCCGGCCGATCGGAGGGCGTCGTCGACCTTGCCCGCGGACAGGTCGTCGAGGAACGCCCGGACCGGACGGTCCGCGGAGTGCGAGTCGGTCTGCACCGAGTAGCCCACGACGCCGGCGACCAGCAGGAGCACGACGGCCGCACCACCGGCGATGATGCCGATCAGGGGGCCGCGGCCCAGGCGACGACGCGGACGCGGCAGCACGCTCGGAGCCGCCGGACCCAGGGCCGGGGCTTCGTGGGTGCCGGAGATCACGCCGACGTGCGGCACCGATCCCCAGCCACCGGGAGCCGTCGCGCCCGCAGTCGGCGCACCGTGCGCCGGTGCACCCGCAGCCGGCGCACCCTGCGTTTCAGGCATGTCAGGCGTGTCAGGCGTGTCGGGCGAGGTCGGCTGATCGGTCATGGTTCCCCCGTTGTGTCACCGTCGGGTTGGCGACCCGACACCAGCAGCCTAGCGGCGACCGACGTCAGTGGGAGGGCGTCGTCTGCCGTCGGGCGAGGGCGATCGCCCCCACCACGACCAGGATGGCGACGACGACGGAGCCGACCACGAACGGCCCGAGGGCGTAGCCGGCCGGGAAGACCAGGAGCTCGGTGACGTCACGGCGGATCAGCGCGTACCCGACGGCGCCGACCCCGAGCATGACGAGGTACGTGGTGGCGGCGGCGACCAGCCCGGTCACGCCGGGGTTGCCCTCGCGGATGCCGAGCCCCGTGGCCACGA
This sequence comes from Microbacterium sp. M1A1_1b, assembly GCF_053345565.1. NCBI lineage: Bacteria > Bacillati > Actinomycetota > Actinomycetes > Micrococcales > Microbacteriaceae > Microbacterium > Microbacterium sp. M1A1_1b. Next base: position 278,159 of record NZ_JBKFAJ010000004.1, on the reverse strand, counting down.
ACACGACCACGGCACCCCCGATGACCATCGCGGGGCCGAGGTACGGGGTGGCGTCGGTCTGCGCGATGACCTCGACGTTCGCGAGCAGGGCTTCGAACCCGGTCACCGCGATCACCAGGGCGATGAAGAGGACGGACGTCATCGTCGCCACGAGCCATCGGGACATGCAGCGATCGTATCGCCGGGCAGTGACCCTTGCGGCCGCGAGGTCAGCGGACGCGGTCTGCCCGGTCGTCCGCGGTGGCCTGGTCGCGTGCCGTGCCGTCGCTGGTCGCGCCGGTCTCGCTGGCTGCGTTGGCCGCGCCGGCTGCGCGGGCTGCGCTGGCTGCGCTGGCTGCGCTGGCTGCGCTGGCGCGATGCTGCTGCTGGGCCGCGTTGACAAGGGCCAGGGCGATGGTCGCCGTGATCACCGGCACGCTGGCGGTCATCGGTGCGGCCGGTCCGGGCTGGAGGCTCGGTGCAACGTCCGCCTGGTCCGTCACGGTCGACGCGGCCTGGAGGCCCGGGGGCGCGTCCGCCGGGTCCGTCGCGGCCGACGCGGCCTGGAGGCCGGGGGGCGCGTCCGTCGGGTCCGTCGCTGCCGCGTCGGGCTGGTGGACGGCGGGGCCGATCACGGGCAGCACCGCGGTCGTCGCCGCAAGCTCGGTCGAGCGTTCGACCAGCGGCACGAGACCAGACCGTCGTGCGATGCGTCGCGCTCTGGCCATACGGACCAGGACGACGACGGCGACGACCGCCCAGATGCCGTTCACGATCGTGGACGGGACGGCGTGGTGAGCGGCGACGTTGATCGCGACCGAGACCCCTCCGACGAGGTTGAACAGCTGGTAGACGGGGCCGTTCGGGAGCTTGCCTGTTGAGAACAGGATGTAACCAGCAAGGACGGTTACGGCTCCGAACCAGCCGAGGAATTCCACGATTCCAGACAACACGCGCGACTCCGGGCACGACGAGGAACGCCCGGATCGAGCCGGCCGTTCGAGAGGGTGAGGCGAGCCACGAGACGCGGCATCAGGAGCATCGTACGCACAACGACAGGCGTTGCGGAAGAGGACTCGGCGTGCGGTGGACGACCCCAGTTGGCGGGGTGTTGTGGAGGAGCGGTGTCAGCCCGCGGCAGGGGCGGCGGACGCGGTCGCGGTGGCGGTTGCGTTCGTGTCGAGCACGTAGATCGACCCGCCGAACGTCCACGTGGACTCGTCCGACTCGGTGCCGTCCTCGCCGCTCTTCTCGGCGGACGAGACGTTGGTGATCAGGAACAAGCGACTGCCGTGCTGGATGCCGTCGACGAACGTGAGCGCCTGCGCGAAGGTGCCGTCGACCGCAACCGTGACGGGGATCACCGAGAAGTCCTGCCCGGTGATCGCGGCGTTCGTGACCGCGGCCGGTGCTGCGGGGGCGGCCGGCGCAGCCGACGCAGAGGCGGACGCTGACGGAGCCGGTGTCGCCGACGGGGTCGCGGTGCCGGCGGCGGCGCTCGACGTTCCCGCTGCGGCAGCCGCGGGAGCGTACGCGACCGCGTCACTCGTCGTGTACGACGAGATCTGCATCCCCGACGCTGCTGCCACCGCGTTGAGGTCGCCGATGAACGACGAGAGGTCCGCCGAGTCCGGTACCGATGCCGACAGCTGCGCGAGCTGTTCCTGCATCTGCGGGAGCTTCGCGGACTGCTCGCGCAGTCGTGCGAGTTCGGTCCGACTCGCCGCGTTCGTCTGCTCGACGCTCGCCCGCTGGTCACGAGCGGTCGAGGCCAGAGCCAGTTGCGGCTGCACCGCGAGGAAGAAGCCACCGACGGCGACCACCGCCATCGCGACGAAGGCGAGCAGCAGGGTCAGCCGGTTGCGTGACATCGGTCAGTCCTTGTTCTGGGCGTCGGCGGCGAAGCGACCGTCGAGCGCCTTCTCGTCGAGGTGGATCGTGAGGTTGACCGTGTAGTCGCCGGTCGTGTCGTCGCGGGTCACCGAGTTCGCGGTCGCGTCGACGAACCCCGTCACCGAGTGGACCGAGTCGAGCCACGCGGGGACCGAGGGGAGCTCTGCGGTCTTCGCATCGATGGTGAGGGTCGCGATGCGCTGTCCCTGCAGCGGGTCGATCGACTGGACGTACGCGGTCGTCGCCGACGCCGAGTCGATCGTCACGCCGCTGATCCGCACGCCGGACGGCAACTTGGACTGCACGGAGCCGAGCATCTGGGACCAGTCGATCTCCGTCGAGCCACCCACCTGCTGGGCGGCCTGGAGGAGCGAGGTGTCCGCCTCCGCTGCCCGGACGTCACTGAACTGCCGCTGCTGCTGGAGGAGACTGACCGTCTCGGCCTGCGCCGCCGCCAGCCGGGTGTCCTCGGAGCTCTTCGCCAGGCCCCCGGCCACCGCGCCGATGCCGACCGCCACCGCGACGATGACCACGCCGGCCCAGGCCCGGCGGACAGCGGCTCGCTGCCGACGATGGACGTGGACCTCGGTCGGCAGGAGATCCGCTCGCGGAGCACCCCCGATCACCAGGGACTGTCGGTCCTTGCCGCCCTTGGCACGCTGCGCCGCGTCGCGGATGGCCCGCTGGGCCGGGGCCGCCGAACCGCGTTTCGCGCCGGGCCGCCTGTCGGGCCGACGCCCGCCTGCCGGCGGTGCTTCGATCGTCTCGGTCATGCTGCACGGCTCCCGACGGCAAGGCTCCAGGCAACCGAGATGGCACTGCCACGCTCGCGCAGGACCTCTGGTGTGATGCCACGCGACGTCCGGGCAGCGGCGAACGGGTCGCCGACGGCGACGGGCAGTCCGGACGACTCGCCCAGGCCCTCACGGAGACCCGGCATCACGGAACCGCCGCCGACGAGCAGGACGCCCCGGACGGGCTCGGCCGGACGCGTGTTGACGAAGTAGTTGACGGTATTCCGGATGCTCTGCATGAGTTCGCCGACGGACTCCCGGGTGACCGAGATCGCTCGGGCGTCGTCAGGTGTCCGCGGCGTGCCGGCGAGGCCGAAGTGTCGTTTCACGGCCTCGGCGGCCTCGACGGTGACCTCGAGCCGGGCGGCGATCGACTTCGTGATGTCGGAGCCGCCGGTCGGGATGATGCGGACGAACTTCGGCACGCCGTCCGTCGCGATGACGACGGACGTGGTGGTCGCGCCGCAGTCGACGATCGCGACCGTGCCGGCTCCCTGCACGCGGGGAGCGAGGACCCGGGTCAGCGCGAACGGGATGAGGTCGACGCCGACCGTGTTGAGCCCCGCGAGCTGGGCCGCGTTGACGTTCGCCAGCACGGCTTCCTTGATCGCGGCCACGAGCAGACCGTGCACGACCGGGTTGCCCTCGGCCTCTCCCTCGGCCGTCGGGTAGAAGTCGAGGATCGCATCGCCCACCGGGACCGGCAGCATGTCCTGCACCTGGAACGGCAGGGACTCGCGGATCTGCGCCAACGGTGCCCGCGGCACCGTGAGGTCACGGGAGAGCACACGCTGGTTGCCCATGCCCAGGACGACGTCCTTCGACTTGAACTTCCCCAGTGACCACAGTGACCGGAGCGCACCGGCGACCGTGTTGGCGTGGAGGACCTCGCCGTGCTTCGTGGAGTCCGGCGGTGCGGCGATCTCCGCGAACCGCACGATCGTCGGCTGGGCCTTGTCGTGGTCGGTGACCTCGACCGCACGGATGACGTCCGCGCCGATGTCGATGCCGACGATGCTCTTCGCCATGTCGAGGTCCTTCTGGTTCGGGGTGAGGTCGGGAAGCCGGGAGGCCGGGGTCAGGCCAGGCCGAGGAGCGAGAGGTAGGCACGCCAGATCGGCTCACCCGCGAAGGCGCCGACCCAGGCGCCGAGGAGGATCCACGGTCCGAACGGGATGCCCGTCCGGCGACCCGTCCGACGGATCAGCAGCACGCCGATGCCGAACGTACCGCCGAGGAGGAAGGCCCCGAAAGCACCCACTGCGAGGGGGCCCCATCCGAGGTACGCGAGGAACAGACCGAGCGCTCCGGCCAGCTTCACGTCGCCCAGGCCCATCCCGCGGGGCACAGCGATCGCCAGTGCGAGGTAGACGCCGCCGAGCAACGCCATGCCACCGAGGGCGCGGACAGCGGCAGACCAGTCACCCGTCAGCGCACTGCTGCCGCCGAGCAGCAGGGCCAGGACCGGGTACATCGGCAGCACGATCGCGTTCGGCAGCCGTTGCACGTCGATGTCGATGAGCGCCAGCGCGACGCTGACGGCGGCCACGTACAGCAGGGCGACCAGGAGCACGGCCTGGCCCAGGACCGCTGCCACGGGCCCGGTGCGATCCGGCAGGAACCGCAGCCCGACGACCAGGAAGAACGCACCCGTGAGCAGTTCGACCAGCGGGTAGCGGACCGAGATCGGCTCGGCACAGGCGCGACAGCGGCCGCGGAGGTGCAGCCACGACAGCACCGGCACGTTGTCGACACCGCGGATCGACGTCCCGCACCGCGGGCACGCCGACGCGGGAGCCACGACCGAGAGGCCGGCCGGCACCCGGTACACGACGACGTTGAGGAAGGAGCCGATGGCCAGGCCGAGGACCGCCGTGAGCGCGGTGAGGGCGCCGATCAGCGGAGCGAGCGATGCGGTCACGAGCGCGGCGCTCCGTTCGCGTCGTACGCGGTCTTCGACTCCACCTGGGTCGCGACCCGGTAGGTCGTGACCGTCGGCTGGGGGAACTTCGGCGGGGTGTACGTGGACAGGCTCGCGTCGAACCGGTAGTTCTTGTCGAAGCCCTGCCCGCTCGCCAGACCGACGGCGCCACGGAAGTTCTGCGCGATCGAGCCGCTCACGGTCAACGTGCCGCGACCAGCCGTCGAACCACGGGTCCAGTTCTGCACGACGAACGTGCCGAGGTTCGACAGGATCGCAGCGTCGACCTCGCGGTCCGCCGGCAGCAGGGGGTTCCCGAGAGCGTTGACCGGGTTCCACACCCAGACGGCACGCTGACCGATGAGCCCGAGCACGGTGGACGCTGATCGCGTGGTCGGGTACCTGACGTCCCCCGTGACGTAGAGGTAGTTCTCCGCGGCGATCGTGACGGCCTTGTCGACCGTGCCCTGCACGAACGCGTCCCCGCGGTCGCACCCGTACGGCGTCGAGATCGTCGCGCCGCCGCCGGCAGTCGGGTCGGCCTCCGACGCCGCGGTCGAGCTGCCCACGTACGGGAACCCGACACCGTTGGACTTCGACGTCGTGGCCAGACTGGCGGTGCCCGTCGCGTCGCATGCCGTGGGCAGGGTCTTGGTGCTCGCGTCGCCCTTCCAGTAGTTCGGGTCCTGCGTGCTGCCTGCGGCCCGGGCCCCGGGTTCGTTCTGGACGTAGACCAGGTTGTTCTTCGGGATCGGGACCACCGCGCCGGATGCGCTCCGGAGTGCCGCGACGGCACCGCACTTGTCGGAGACGTCACCCCCGGTGATGAGCGCACCGGACGTGGCGGTCGCGCCCCGGACGACCGTCTTGATCGTCATCGGGGAGACGACCGTCATCGTGCCGTTGCCGTTGAAGGTGATCTTGGTCGGGCCGGTGTACAGGCAGCCGGTGCCCTCGACGGTGTTGACCGTCGACGGCAGGTCGCTCCGCATCGCGTCCCGCAGGTCGCCGATCGTGGACGGGGGCGTCAGGGTCGAGACGGTCGTGGGGTTCGAGGCGAACGTCGCCGCGGCCGTTCCGCACCCGCTGCTGGTCCAGCCGTACACGCTCTGGAACGTGCTCTTGAAGGTCGCGCCGCACGCCTTGATCTGGTCGTTGGAACGCACCGGCCCCTCGAGGACGTCGTTCTGACCGAACTGGATCTGGTCACACGTCGAGGTCGTCGCCGCCGGACGGTACGCGCTCGTGCAGGCGCTGGTCCCCACGCCCTTCTCGTTCGTCACCGTCGGGTCGCCGGACTCGTAGTTGGTGAAGTACAGGTAGTTCGAGAACCCGTCCGGCCGCACGTTCGCGACGACGGTGCGGGTCGTGGTGCCCGAACGTCCGGTCGACTGCACGCGGATCACGCCCTGCGTCGACAGTCTGCTGTTGTCGACCGCGTAGCGGAACGAGGAGTTGCTGCCGGTGCCGTCCGCGGTCGGGACGGTCACCCACGGGGCGCCGGACTGGGAGTTGAAGGCCGCGTTCCCGCCGGTGCCCTTCGGGAAGACGCTGCCGCTCGCCTGGCTGAACGGCGCGTTCGCCTGCCCGTACGAGCCGTACGTGTTGTCCGCGTTGAGCCGGGACTGGTAGTCGGCGACGCCGGCGTAGGCAGCGGCGATCGACCGGTTCCAGGCGGTGTCGGTGCTCGTGACCCGCGCCCCGCTGGTCGCGACGGCGACCATGGTGGCGACGAGCAGCATGACCACCATGCCGATGGCGACCACGGCGGCGATCGCGACCCCGCGGTCGTCGTCCCGAGCACGCAGCGCACGCACGATCCGGATGATCACGAGGCCCCCATCACGATGTTCGGCATGCTCGCGGTGTTCTGCAGGGACACCGCGTTCGGGTCGGTCGCGCTCAGGCCGACGGACACGTTCAGGCCCACCCTGCGGATGTTCGCCAGGTCGGCCTGCGCGACAGGCGTCGTCGGCGAACCGAGCGCGCCGTCGTTGTAGGTGAACAGCGTCGTGCTGGTGACCGATGTCGCGATCGTCCGGGTGGAGGTCGGGGTCGCGGACAGCACCGGGCCCGCCGCGAGCGGGAACGCGAAGTACGAGGAGTTGCCCGCCACGGCCGTCCCGGCCCACTTCGTCTCCGTGACGACCTTGCGGACCGGGTCGAGGGCCACCTGGACCTCGACCGCCTGGGACAGGCTCGAGTCGAGGTTGACGTACGCGAAGAACCGGACGGAAGTCGCACTGGCGTACTGGAACGCGTACTGGGAGTCGTCACCGGTCGGCACCGGGTTGTCGGTCGCAGCACGCAGGTTGCGCCCGATCTCGTTCATCGCGGTCGCCGCGACCCGGGTGTTCGCGCTGACGGACCCCGCCACCTTCGACGCCTTCTGCGACGAGATCAGGAAGGACCCCGCGACCGTGAGGACGAGGACCGACAGGCTCATCGCCACGATGAGCTCGGCGAGGCTGATGCCGTCGTCCTCGCGCCGGAAGCGCGCGAGGAGGTGCTGGACGCGGATGATCACGATGCCGGCACCGTCCGGGGGTCGAGGGTCACGACGTTGCCGTTGACAGACGTGTTCACGTTCAGGACGCCGGGAGTCGCCGACACGGTCTGGCTGTTCGTCCCGAGGATCGAACCGAGCAACGACGTGCTGCCGCGGAGCGTCCACGAGCCGTAGGGCAGCGCGATCGTCGTGGCCGACGCGCTCGACAGCCCGCTGAACGTGTAGGTGGTCGTCGGGGAGCACCCGGGATCGCCACCGGTCGGCGAGGTGTTCTTGACCGTGGCGAACAGCACGGTGTCGAGCCCGCCGAGCTTGACGTCGACGATCCCCATCGGCGCCCGGGCGGTTGCCGCCGAGGTGCTCGTCGGGTTGTACGACGGCGTGCCCAGGGTGGTGTTCGAGTCGGTGAACACGTACGGCGAGGTCGCCAGACCAGCCGCCGACGTCGTCCACGCGGTCGGGTCGACGTCCGTGCACGTCGGGGACCAGGCGCCGCCGAGCACCGTCCACCCGTCGGTGAACGGGAAGAGGGTCGTCGATGTCGTCGTGGTCGACTTGACGGTGGCGCCGTTCCGGAAGGTGGTGGTGAGCGCGGCGGGGAGCTTCACGCTCTTGCCGTTCGCGTTGACCGGCGCACCGATCGAGACGCTGACGCCCTGGTCGTAGGTGAAGGTCTTGTTCCCGATGCCACCCGTCGACGTCGTGACGTCGAAGTACGGGGCCGTCGCACCGTCGGGGTCGACGTTCCCGGCCTTCGTGATCGTGATCCGGTACGTGCCCGGTGTCACACCGAGGGCGTAGCTGCAGCCGTTGCCATCCGTCGCCGCCGGCTGCGCCGGCAGGCTCACCGCGCCGCCGGACCGCGGGGCGATCGACACGCTCACGCCCTCGTTCGGACCACCGTTCGCGGTCGAGACCCCGACCACGATCGTCGACGCCGTGGCGCTCGAGACCGCGGCGGACGGGGACACGAGCGAGTCGAGGACGACCTGCTTCTGTTTCGGGGAGGCGCCACTCGACCAGCTGACGGTGATCGCGACGCGCTTGTACGCCAGGACCCCGCTGCCCGCACCGCACGAGTTGTCGGTGCCGTCGGAGTTGATCCAGTTCGTCGTCCGCGTGATCGTGTACGACTGCGCACCGACGGACTGCGTGCTGCTGTCGTTGTCGAGCGTGAACACGTCCTTGGTGCTCCGCGCGGCGTCGAGTGCCTGGTTCGCCAGGTTCAGCGCTGCCTCACGCGAGCGGTTGTCCTGCGACAGGAACAGCGTCGAGGCGATCCCCAGGGCGGCTCCGGCGGCGATCATCGCGAAGATGGTCATGGCGACCAGGACCTCGATGATCGAGAAGCCGTCCTCGGTGTCGCGCGCGGTCCGGAGTCGGCGGGCGATGGTGGTGATCACGCGCTGCTCCTTCCGACCTGCGTGCGGTGATGATGTGGAACGGGACAGGTCGATCACTCGACCTGTCCCGTTCGTGTCAGGACGCGGTGGCCGGGGAGAACACGCCTGCGGCGCAGGTGCCCTTGGCCGCGCCGGTGTTGTCCGTGATGCCGAAGTTCGTACCCGACTTGCTCTTCGCCTGGATGCAGAAGGCGGTGCCGCCCGCGTTCGCGGTGTACGTCACGGTGTCGGAGCTGTTGACCGTTGCGCCAGCAGCCTTGTACGTGGCGTCCGTCGCGAGGGCGACCGTTGCCGGGTACGTGGCTGTGTTGGCAGCGGTCTGCACCGCGATGACCGCGGTCTTCGAGTTGGACAGGTCCGACTGCGCGGCCGAGTCCTTCGCGTTGTTCTGGATGCCGAGGTACACCGGGATCGCGATGGCCGCGAGGATGCCGATGATGATGACGACGACCAGGAGTTCGATCAGGGTGAAGCCCTTCTCGTTCTCGTTCGTGAGGTCGTTGCGGCGAGCGTTCAGCTTGCCCATGAGCACGGAGTACATGACTCTTCCATTCTTCTTGGAATGTGATCGGAATTGGTTCGGGGCTAGCTCTGCCGCCGTGGTCGAGCGTATTCAGGTCAGATTCGCGGCATAATCCCGAGAACGGGGGTCAATCGTCTGCGAAATGCCCCCAGTCTCGGGGGTGCAGGCAACGGCGAACACCCCCGGCCTGGGGCTGTCCGGGGGTGTCGGGGTGTGGTGCTGCGCTACTTGATCAGCGTGGAGATCTGGAAGATCGGCATGTAGAGCGCGACGATCATCCCACCGACGACCACGCCGAGGAATGCGATGAGCAGCGGCTCGATGAGTGACGTCAGCGCTTCGGTGGTGGATTCCACTTCATTGTCGTAGAACACCGCGATGCGTTCCAACATCACTTCCATCGAACCGGCGTCCTCGCCCACCGCGATCATCTGCGTGACCATTGTCGGGAAGATCGTCTCGCGTTCCATCGGACCGGCGATCGATTCGCCTTTCCGAACGGAATCGGCAACGCGGCCCAGGGCTTTCTCGACGACAGAGTTGTTGGACACCTGCCCGGCGATGTCGAGCGCCTCGAGGATGGGGACACCGGCACCGATCATGTTCGACAGGTTCCGGGCGAAGCGGGCCATCACGATCTTCCGGTTCAGCTGACCGAACACCGGCATCTTCAGCGTGACCGGGTCGATGAGTCCGCGGACGCGCTCGGCGTTCTTGTTCGTCCGCCACCAGAACCAGCCGACGACGATCCCCACGGCGAGCACCGGGCCGACGTAGACCATCGCGTGGGACATGGACACCAGGATCATCGTGGGCAGGGGCAGCGTCCCGCCGAGACTCGAGAACATGTCCTGGAAGATCGGAACGATGAAGACGAGCATGATGACCACGGCGACGAGGGACATCGCGAGCACGACGACCGGGTAGGTCATCGCCGACTTGATGGTCGAGCGGAGCTTGTGCTCCTTCTCGAAGTTGGTGGCGATGGAGTCCATCGCCTGGTCGAGGAACCCGCCCGTCTCCCCCGCCCGGATCATGTTGATCATGATCGGCGGGAAGTCGACCGGGTACTTGGCGACGGCATCGGAGAACGACGTCCCGCGCTCGACCTCGTCGCGCACCTGCCCGAGGATCCCGCGCAGCTTCTTGTTGTCGGTCTGGTCGGTGAGGATGGACAGCGCGCGCAGCAGCGAGAGCCCGGACGACAGCATCGTCGAGGCCTGCCGCGCCATGATGGCCAGGTCCTTCAGCCCGACGCCCTTCTCGAACCCGGGGATCTTGATCTCGGTCTGCAGCCCCGTGCCGGCCTTGGCCTCGGTGATGGCGATCGGCGAGACCCCCATCGTGCGCAGCCGCTGCACGACGGCGCCTTCGGACGCGGCGTCGAGCCGGCCCTTGACGAGCTTGCCGCCACCGTCGCGGCCGCGGTAGTCGAACGCGAGTGACATCAGTGGCCTCCGGAGAACTTGTCGCCGAAGTCGATCTCGCTCGCGGCGATGGCCGCGGCGGACGAGTCGGACGGGGACTCGACGCGCTGCACGAGCCGGTCGAACCCTTCGTGGTCGTGGACCTTCTCCATCGCTGCGGCACGGGTGACGGTGCCGACGTTGACGAGTTCGGCGAGGTCCTGGTCCATCGTGTGCATGCCGAGGTCGCGGCCCGCCTGCATGGCCGAGGTGATCTGGTACGTCTTGCCCTCGCGGATCAGGTTGCCGATCGCGGGCGTCGTGGTCATGATCTCGGTCGCCACGACCCGCCCCGAGCCGGTCGCCTTCGGCACGAGGGTCTGGCAGACGACCCCTTCGAGGGTGGAGGCGAGCTGCGTCCGGATCTGTCCCTGCTGGTGCGGTGGGAAGACGTCGATGACGCGGTCGATCGTGCCGGGGGCGCTCTGCGTGTGCAGGGTCGCGAACACCAGGTGCCCGGTCTCGGCTGCGGTGAGGGCGACGGAGATCGTCTCGAGGTCGCGGAGCTCGCCGATCAGGATGACGTCGGGGTCCTGGCGCAGCACGTGCTTGAGCGCCTTGGCGAAGGAGTGGGTGTCGGCGCCGACCTCGCGCTGGTTGATGATCGCCTTCTTGTGGTCGTGCATGAACTCGATCGGGTCCTCGACCGTCACGATGTGGTCGGCACGGGTCTCGTTGACCAGGTCGATGAGCGCGGCGAGGGTGGTCGACTTGCCGGAGCCGGTGGGGCCGGTGACGAGCACGAGTCCGCGCGGGAGCTTGGCGAAGTCGCCGACGTGCGCGGGGATGCCGAGCTGCTTGAGCGTCTTGATCCTGGTGGGGATGATGCGGAACGCCGCGCCCCAGTTGCCGCGCTGCTGGTAGTAGTTCACGCGGAACCGGTACTCCGGCGACAGCGAGTACGCGAAGTCGAGTTCCTGCTCGTGCTCGAACTGCCCGGCCTGTTCGACCGACATCAGGGTCTTCAGCGCGGCCACCACCTTGTTCCGCGCCCACGGGCCGCCGGGTACGGCAGGCCGCAGCGAGCCGTCGACGCGGACGGTGGGCGGTGCGTCGGCCGTGACGTGCAGGTCGGAAGCGCCCTGGTACACGACCTGCGCGAGGGCGGTGATCAGGTCGGGGTCGGCGACCTCGCGAGCGTGGCGGGTGAACTCGATCTCCTGCACGCCGACGGCGCCGCCCGGCACGACCGGGGCAGGCGACACGACCGGAACGGCCGACGCGGCCGGCAGCTGCTGTGTCGGCGCCTCGGCGTACCCGTAGCTCGCCGTGGACGCCGCCACCGCAGCGGGCGGTGTGGCCGGAGCGGCGAACGGCTGGGCCACGGGGACGGTGACGGGGGCACCGGCAGGCGCCGGCCAGCCAGCCAGGTCGTCGGCGAGGTCGTACACCGGCACCGCAGAAGCAGAAGCGGCCGCAGCCGCCGCGCCAGGAGCAGACCCGAGCGCAGCCGTGGGCGCCGGTGCAGACACACCAGCACCAGCACCAGCACCCGCGGCCTGGGCCAGCCGGGCAGCGCGGCGCCCACCGACCTCGGTGCCAGGGCTCCCGGGGTGCCAGCCGGCGATCGGCTCGTTGGCGTCGGTGATGTCGTAGACGGAGTCGGTCATCGTTGTCTCCTCGGCCTACGCCACCACGCGCAGGATCTCGTCGATGCTCGTGAGACCGAGCTTCACTTTCTCCCACCCGTCCTGACGGAGGGTGAGCATGCCCTGGTCCTGCGCGACACGGCTGATCTCGGCGCTCGAGGCCCGGGCGACGGCGAGCCGCTCGATCTCCTCGGTCACGGTCATGACCTCGTGCAGGGCGATGCGGCCGCGGTACCCGGTGTTCGAGCACACGGCGCACCCGATCGGGGCGGAGAACGCCGGCACCGGAGCGTCGGCGCTGCTGATGAACCCGAGCGCCGCCAGCTGCGACGGCTCGTACACGGCGGGGGCCTTGCAGCGGTCGCAGAGCTTGCGTGCCAGACGCTGGGCGACCACGCAGTCGAGCGCGGACCCGACCAGGAACGGCTCGATGTCCAGCTCGGTCAGACGGGTGATCGCGGACGGCGCGTCGTTGGTGTGCAGGGTCGACAGCACGAGGTGGCCGGTGAGCGAGGCCTCGATCGCGATCTGCGCGGTCTCGTGGTCGCGGATCTCGCCGAGCAGGACGACGTCGGGGTCGGAACGCAGGATCGACCGGAGGGCCGAGGCGAAGGTCAGGCCGGCCTTCGGGTTCACCTGCACCTGGTTGACACCCGCCATCCGGTACTCGACCGGGTCCTCGACGGTGATGACGTTGATCTCGGGACGGGCGACGGCGTTGAGCGTCGTGTACAGCGTGGTCGACTTGCCCGAGCCGGTGGGTCCGGTGACCAGGATCATGCCGTAGGGCTTGGAGTAGGACCGCTGGTACGCCCGGGCGTTCTGTTCGAGCAGGTTGAGGTCGGACAGGGTCAGCGACGTGTTGGTGTTGTCGAGGATGCGCATGACGACCTTCTCGCCCCACACCGTCGGCAGCGTGGCAACCCGGAGGTCGATCTGGCGTCCGCCGTGCCGGACCGACATGCGGCCGTCCTGCGGCTTGCGTCGTTCGGCGATGTCGATGTCACTCATGATCTTGAGCCGGCTGATCACGCCGTTCTGGATGTTCTTGGGCGCCGGTGCCATCTCGTGCAGCACGCCGTCGATGCGGTAGCGCACCCGGACCTCGTGCTCGCCGGGCTCGATGTGGATGTCGGAGGCGTGGTCCTGGATGGCCTGCGACACGAGCAGGTTCACGAAGCGGACGATCGGGACGTCGTCGAGCGACCCCTCGGAGATGTCGGCCTGCTGGGTGGCGGCGGACGCGGTCTCTTCGAGCGAGGTGGTCAGGTCGCTGAGTTCGTCGTCGGCGCGCAGGTACCGGTCGAGCGCCGCGACCATGTCGCGCTCGTCGACCTGCAGGGGCTTGATCGCCCGGCCGCACGCCGCACGCGCGTCGTCGATCGCGAGCACGTTGGACGGGTTCACCATCGCCAGGACGAGCACGTCGCCCTCGAACCCGACCCCGAGCACCCCGTGCCGACGGCAGAGCGCCGCGGGCAGGATCGAGACCGCGGTGCCGTCGACCGGGTAGTCGGTCAGCGGGACCGTCTTGGAGTTGTTCGACGCCGCACGGGCGGTGATGAACTGCGCTTCGCTCACGACCCCACGGTCGACCAGCGTCCGGATGGACCGTTCGTCGATCTCCTCGTCGCCGGTGAGCGCGTCGAGGTGTTCGATCGGGAGGGCTCCGTTGAGGATCAGGATCTCGGAGAGCGTCGCCATGGGCCTCGGAGCCTCCTTCTGGGTCGCGTCAGGGCGTGTACCGCGCCGAGCTTCGGGTTCGACGCCTGACCACGCTACGGCCGGGACCAGTCGGCCCCGCAGTCCCAGAATGAGGGGGCGGAGGGGTCAGGGCCCACCCAGAACAGGGGTCGGTGGACAACCCCCCGCTTACCGGGATCGTGGAGGAAGCGCGAGCCGACAGGAATCCCCTCGACGCGGACGGGGCGCGCGGGCCATGATGAGCCATGGACATCACGAGCGTGACCGTGGGGCTGCCCGTCACCGACATCGAAGCGTCCTGCCTGTGGTACGGCGCAGTGTTCGAGCGCCTGGACCCCGACCTCGAGCCCGCAGCCGGCATCGCCGAGTACGAGATCGGCGGGATCTGGATCCAGCTGGTCGAGGACCCCGACGCCGAGGAGAACCCGGTGGTCGTCCGCTTCGGGGTGGACGACGTCGTCGCGCAGCACACCCGGATCGCCGCGCTCGGCATCGACGTCGGCGCCATCGAACGCGTCGACGGCGCCGTGGACTGGTTCGACGTGCACGACCCCGACGGCAACGTCCTGAGCCTGTACTCGCTGGTCGACGAGACCGGACGCGGATCCGGTGGTCGCGACAGCGACGCCGGTCGCGCGGTCTAGCCGACCGCAGACAGGCAGACAGGCAGACAGACAGACAGACAGACAGGAGGCGCGGTGCCAGCTGGCACCGCGCCTCCTGTCTGTGGTGGGTTACTTCAGACTCAGTTGTAGGTACCCGGCGTGAAGTCGTCCGACGAGAAGCTGTCGAAGTCGACGAAGCTCAGGTCGGCGTCCGAGAACGACGAGTCGTCCGCGAAGATGCGGTTGGGGTACCGCTCGGCCTTCGCTTCTTCCGTCGCGTTCACGTCCACGTCCCGGTACCGGCTGAGACCCGTCCCCGCGGGGATGAGCTTGCCGATGATGACGTTCTCCTTGAGGCCGACGAGGTGGTCCTGCTTGCCCTCCATGGCCGCCTGCGTGAGGACGCGGGTGGTCTCCTGGAAGGACGCGGCGGACAGCCACGACTCGGTCGCGAGGGACGCCTTGGTGATGCCCATCACCTCTTGGCGAGCGGAAGCGGTCTTGCGACCCTCTTGCAGCGCCGCGCGGTTGATCGCGTTGTAGCGCGACCGGTCGACGAGCTCACCCGGCAGCAGGTCCGTGTCGGCGTGGTCGACGACCGTCACCTTGCGGAGCATCTGGCGGACGATGACCTCGATGTGCTTGTCGTGGATCGGCACGCCCTGCGAGCCGTACACGTCCTGCACACCGTTGACCAGGTGCTTCTGGACCTCGCGCACACCCTTGACCCGCAGGACTTCCTTCGGGTCGACGGTGCCGGCGATGAACTGCTCGCCGAGCTCGACGTGCTGGTTGTCCTCGATCAGCAGCGTCGCACGCTTGAGCACCGGGTAGATGAACGGCTCGTCACCGTTGTCCGGCGTCAGGATGATGCGACGACCCTTGTCCGTGTCCTCGATGACGACGCGGCCGGGGGCCTCGGCGATCGGGGACGCGCCCTTGGGGGTACGAGCCTCGAAGAGCTCGGTGACGCGGGGCAGACCCTGGGTGATGTCGTCGGCCGAGGCCGAACCACCCGTGTGGAAGGTACGCATCGTCAGCTGGGTACCGGGCTCTCCGATGGACTGCGCGGCGATGATGCCGACCGCTTCGCCGATGTCGACGAGGTTGCCCGTGGCGAGCGAACGGCCGTAGCACTTCGCGCAGACACCGACGGCCGACTCGCAGGTCAGGACCGAGCGCACCTTGATGCTCTCGACACCGGCCGCGACCAGCTTGTCGATGAGGACGTCACCGACGTCCTCGCCGGCCTCGGCCACGACCGTGCCCTTCGCGTCCGACGCCGCAGAGGCGAGGGTGCGCGAGTACACGGTGTTCTCGACACGGGCGTCACGGACGAGCTTGCCGTCCGCGTCGGCCGTGGCGATCGGCAGCTCGAGGCCACGCGTGGTGCCGCAGTCGTCCTCGCGGATGATGACGTCCTGCGAGACGTCCACCAGACGACGGGTGAGGTACCCGGAGTCGGCGGTCCGCAGCGCGGTGTCGGCCAGGCCCTTGCGAGCACCGTGCGTGGCGATGAAGTACTCCGCCACGGTCAGGCCCTCGCGGTACGAGTTGATGATCGGGCGGGCGATGATCTCGCCCTTCGGGTTGTTCACCAGACCACGCATACCGGCGATGTTGCGCACCTGCAGCCAGTTACCACGAGCACCGGAGGACACCATGCGGTTGATGGTGTTGTCGACCGGGAAGTTGTCGCGCATCTCCTGCGCGATCTCGTTCGTGGCCTCGGTCCAGATCTTGATCAGGTCGGCACGACGCTCGGAGTCGGTGATCAGACCCTTGTCGAACTCGCCCTGCACCTTGGCGGCCTGGATCTCGTAGCCCGCGATGATCTCCTTCTTGCGAGGAGGCGTCACGACGTCGGAGAGCGCCACGGTCACACCGGAGCGCGTGCCCCAGTAGAAGCCCGCGTCCTTGATCCGGTCCAGCGCAGCGGCCGTCTCGGTCTTGGAGTAGCGCTCGGCGAGGTCGTTGACGATCGCGGAGAGGGTGCCCTTGTCGGTGACCTTCTGCACGAACGGGTAGTCCGCCGGCAGGGTCTCGTTGAAGAGCGCACGGCCCAGGGTGGTCTCGAGCAGGATCGGCTGACCCACCTCGTAGCCCTCGGGAGCGTCACCCTCGGCGAAGTGGACACCCGTCATGCGGATCTTCACCTGCGCGTTGAGGTGCAGCGTGTTCTGGTCCTTCGCCATGATCGCCTCGGCGACCGAGGAGAACGAACGGCCCTCACCGACGGCGCCCTCGCGGACGGTCGTCAGGTGGTGCAGACCGATGATCATGTCCTGCGCGGGCAGGGTCACCGGACGGCCGTCGGACGGCTTCAGGATGTTGTTCGAGGCGAGCATCAGGATGCGGGCCTCCGCCTGGGCCTCGACCGACAGCGGCAGGTGCACGGCCATCTGATCACCGTCGAAGTCCGCGTTGAACGCAGCACACACGAGCGGGTGGAGCTGGATGGCCTTGCCCTCGACGAGCTGCGGCTCGAACGCCTGGATGCCCAGACGGTGCAGCGTCGGCGCACGGTTCAGCAGCACGGGGCGCTCGCGGATGATCTCCTCGAGCACGTCCCACACCTGCGGACGCGAACGCTCGACCATGCGCTTGGCCGACTTGATGTTCTGCGCGTGCGACAGGTCGATCAGGCGCTTGATCACGAACGGCTTGAACAGCTCGAGCGCCATCTGCTTGGGCAGACCGCACTGGTGGAGCTTGAGCTGCGGGCCCACGATGATGACCGAACGGCCCGAGTAGTCCACGCGCTTGCCGAGCAGGTTCTGGCGGAAACGCCCCTGCTTGCCCTTGAGCATGTCGCTCAGGGACTTCAGGGCGCGGTTGCCGGTGCCCGTGACGGGACGGCCACGACGACCGTTGTCGAACAGCGCGTCGACCGCTTCCTGCAGCATGCGCTTCTCGTTGTTCACGATGATCTCGGGAGCACCGAGGTCGAGCAGGCGGCGGAGACGGTTGTTGCGGTTGATCACACGACGGTAGAGGTCGTTGAGGTCCGACGTGGCGAAGCGGCCACCGTCGAGCTGCACCATCGGGCGCAGTTCCGGCGGGATGACCGGCACGACGTCGAGCACCATCGCGGCCGGCGAGTTGCCGGTGGCGAGGAACGAGGAGACGACGCGCAGACGCTTGATCGCGCGGATCTTCTTCTGGCCCTTGCCCTCGGCGATCTGCAGGCGCAGCGACTCGGCCTCGGCGGCCAGGTCGAAGGCCTCGAGCCGCAGCTTGATCGCTTCGGCGCCCATGTAGGCGTCGAAGTAGATCCCGAAGCGGTCCTGCAGCTCGTGGAAGACGGCGTCCTCGGGCTTGAGGTCGCCCACCTTGAGGTTGCGGAAGTCCTCCCACACACGCTCGAGACGGGTGATGTCCTCGTCGAACGACTTGCGGACCTGGGACATCTCCTTCTCGGCGGTGTCCTTGGTGCGGCGCTTGATGTCGGCCTTGGCGCCCTCTTCCTCGAGCGCTGCGAGGTCGTCCTCGAGCTTCTTGAGGCGGTCGGCGATGATCGAGTCGCGCTGGTTCTCGAGGTTCTTGATCTCGAGGCGCATCTCGTTCTCGAGACCCGGCATGTCAGCGTGCCGGCCCTCGTCGTCGATCGAGATGATCATGTACGCGGCGAAGTAGATGACCTTCTCGAGGTCCTTCGGCGCCATGTCGAGCAGGTAGCCCAAGCGCGACGGGACGCCCTTGAAGTACCAGATGTGCGTGACGGGTGCGGCGAGCTCGATGTGGCCCATGCGCTCACGACGGACCGAGGACTTGGTGACCTCGACGCCGCAGCGCTCGCAGACGATGCCCTTGAACCGGACTCGCTTGTACTTGCCGCAGGCGCACTCCCAGTCGCGGGACGGACCGAAGATCTGTTCGCCGAACAGACCGTCCTTCTCGGGCTTGAGGGTGCGGTAGTTGATGGTCTCCGGCTTCTTGACCTCGCCGTACGACCACTGGCGGATGTCCTCGGCCGTGGCGAGGCCGATCCGCAGTGCGTCAAAGGAAGTTGCTTCGAGCAATGTTCTTCTCTCTTGCTGAATTCGAGACGTGACGGGCGGGGCGGGATCAGATGTCGTCGACGGAGGACGACTCGAACCGCGAGGAGATGTTGATGCCGAGCTCTTCAGCGGCACGGAAGACCTCGTCGTCCGTGTCGCGGAGGCTGACCGCCTGGCCGTCGGCCGAGAGGACCTCGACGTTCAGGCAGAGCGACTGCATCTCCTTCATGAGGACCTTGAAGCTCTCGGGGATGCCGGGCTCCTGGATGTTCTCGCCCTTGACGATCGCCTCGTAGACCTTCACGCGGCCGAGGATGTCGTCGGACTTGATCGTCAGGAGCTCCTGCAGGGCGTAGGCGGCACCGTATGCCTCGAGCGCCCACACCTCCATCTCGCCGAAACGCTGTCCACCGAACTGCGCCTTCCCACCCAGCGGCTGCTGCGTGATCATCGAGTACGGACCGGTCGAACGGGCGTGGATCTTGTCGTCGACCAGGTGGTGGAGCTTCAGGATGTACATGTACCCGACCGAGACCGGCTCAGGGAACGGTTCGCCGGAGCGGCCGTCGAAGAGCTGGGCCTTGCCGGAGGAACCGATCAGGCGCTCGCCGTCACGGTTCGGGAGCGTCGAGTCGAGGAGGCCCTCGATCTCACGCTCGTAGGCGCCGTCGAACACCGGGGTCGCGACCTTGGTGCCGGGCTCGGCGCTGTGCGCGGCCTCGGGGAGGGCCGAAGCCCACTCCTGGATGCCATCGACCTTCCAGCCCTGCTTCGCGAGCCACCCGAGGTGGATCTCGAGCACCTGGCCGAAGTTCATGCGGCCGGGGACGCCGAGCGGGTTCAGCACGATGTCGACCGGGGTGCCGTCCGCCAGGAACGGCATGTCCTCGACCGGCAGGATCGTCGAGATGACGCCCTTGTTGCCGTGACGACCGGCGAGCTTGTCGCCCGCGGTGATCTTGCGCTTCTGGGCGATGTAGACGACCACGCGCTGGTTGACGCCCGAGCCGAGCTCGTCGTCGCCGTCCTGCGCGTCGAACACCTTGACGCCGATGATCGTGCCCTCTTCACCGTGGGGCACCTTGAGCGAGGTGTCGCGGACTTCACGCGACTTCTCGTTGAAGATGGCACGGAGCAGACGCTCTTCAGCGCTGAGCTCGGTCTCGCCCTTCGGCGTGACCTTGCCGACCAGGATGTCGCCGGGGCGGACCTCGGCACCGATGCGGATGATGCCGCGCTCGTCGAGGTCGGCCAGCAGGTCCGGGCTGACGTTCGGCAGGTCGCGGGTGATCTCTTCCTTGCCGAGCTTGGTGTCGCGGGCGTCGACCTCGTACTCCTCGATGTGGATCGAGGAGAGCGTGTCGTCCTTCACGAGGTTCTGCGACAGGATCATCGCGTCCTCGTAGTTGTAGCCCTCCCACGGCATGAACGCGACGAGGAGGTTCTTGCCGAGCGCGAGCTCGCCGTTCTCCGTCGCGGGGCCGTCGGCGATGACCTCGCCCTGCTCGACCCGCTCACCGGCGCTGACGACCACACGGTGGTTGTAGCTGGTGCCCTGGTTCGAGCGGTCGAACTTGCGCAGGTAGTAGGACTGCGTCCCACCTTCGTCGAGCTGCACGGTCACGGCGTCGGCCGAGACCTCGGAGACGACACCGGCCTTGTCGGCGATGACGACGTCGCCGGCGTCGATGGCGGTGTAGCCCTCCATGCCGGTGCCGACGAGCGGCGACTCGGAACGCAGCAGCGGCACGGCCTGGCGCTGCATGTTCGCACCCATCAGAGCGCGGTTCGCGTCGTCGTGCTCGAGGAACGGGATGAGCGACGTCGCGACCGACACCATCTGGCGCGGCGAGACGTCCATGTAGTCGACCTCGGCCTTGGCGACGAGTTCGACCTCGCCGCCCTTCTTGCGCACGAGGACCTTGTCGTCCTGGAAGTGGAACGTGTCCGTCAGCGGGGCGTTGGCCTGCGCGACGACGAACTCGTCCTCTTCCGAAGCGGTCAGGTAGTCGATGGTCTTCGTGACCTCGCCGTTGACGACGCGACGGTACGGGGTCTCGATGAAGCCGAACGAGTTGATCCGACCGAACGACGCGAGCGAGCCGATCAGACCGATGTTCGGGCCTTCCGGGGTCTCGATCGGGCACATGCGACCGTAGTGCGACGGGTGGACGTCGCGGACCTCGACGCCGGCACGCTCACGGGACAGACCACCCGGGCCGAGGGCCGACAGACGCCGCTTGTGCGTCAGGCCCGCGAGCGGGTTGTTCTGGTCCATGAACTGCGACAGCTGCGAGGTGCCGAAGAACTCCTTGATCGCGGCGACGACGGGGCGCACGTTGATCAGGGTCTGCGGGGTGATCGCCTCGATGTCCTGCGTGGTCATGCGCTCGCGGACGACGCGCTCCATGCGGGACAGACCGGTGCGGACCTGGTTCTGGATGAGCTCGCCCACCGCGCGGATGCGACGGTTGCCGAAGTGGTCGATGTCGTCCACGTCGAGGCGCAGCTGCACGGGCTCGCCGTCGCGGACGCCGTCGAGGTTGGTCTTCTCGGCGTGCAGCGAGACCAGGTACTTGATCGTGCGGACGATGTCCTGCACGGTCAGGACCGAGTCGCTCAGCTGCGCGTCGATGCCGAGCTTGCGGTTGAGCTTGTAGCGGCCCACCTTCGCCAGGTCGTAGCGCTTCGGGTTGAAGTAGAAGTTGTCGAGGAGCGCACGCGCAGCCTCGGCAGCGACCTGCTCGCCCGGACGCAGCTTGCGGTAGATGTCCTTGAGCGCCTCTTCCTTGGTGAGGATGGCGTCCTTCTCGAGGGTCGACTCGATCGACGCGAAGCCCTGGAACTCCTCGAGGATCTCTTCGCTGGTCAGGCCGAGCGCCTTGAGGAAGACCGTGACCGACTGCTTGCGCTTGCGGTCGATGCGCACGCCCACCTGGTCGCGCTTGTCGATCTCGAACTCGAGCCAGGCACCGCGCGAGGGGATGACGCGAGCGGAGTAGATGTCCTTGTCGGACGTCTTCTCCTGCTGGCGCTCGAAGTACACGCCCGGCGAGCGGACGAGCTGCGAGACGACGACGCGCTCGGTGCCGTTGATGATGAACGTGCCGCGCTCGGTCATGAGCGGGAAGTCGCCCATGAAGACCGTCTGCGTCTTGATCTCACCGGTCATGTGGTTCATGAACTCGGCGTTGACGTACAGCGGGGCCGCGTAGGTCTTGCCGCGTTCCTTGCAGTCGTCGATCGAGTACTTGGGGTCCTCGAGCTCGGGGGACGTGAACGAGAGCTGCATCGTCTCGCCGAGGTCCTCGATCGGGGAGATCTCCTCGAAGATCTCCTCGAGGCCGGAGTGCAGCGCGAGGTCGGTGCGACCCTGCTCCTGCCCCTCGGCCAGTCGGGCCTTCCAGACGTCGTTGCCGACGAGCCAGTCGAAGCTCTCCGTCTGGAGAGCGAGCAGATCAGGAACCGTGAGGGTGTCCGTGATCTTGGCGAACGAGAGTCGCGAGTGGTTGCGACCGTTCTTGGGGTTGGTGGATGCGTTGGGCGCAGCAGCCAAGGGTGTGACCTCCGGTTGGCCCCGTCGGGCCGGTACTGACGGGCAGCATGTAGGTGAGTGGATTGACGCTCGGCGCGACCCGGTGACACGCACGCACACTCGAGTCCGCTGGAGACGAGGTGTGTGCGATGATCTGGGTGAGCGGCCCCCGCCGTCATGTGCGGGAGCGGCAGCACCAGGCCCGTCCGAGATGACGCGTCCGAGAAGGACACATCTGAGAAGGACGTCGAGTCGACCGCAATATGACGACACGCAGCCAGGGAGCGCGAACTGTCATCATAGGCAGCGTCCGCGCACGGTGTCCAGTCCTGGCTTGACCAAATTCGCTGGCGACGTGTATAAGCACCGCCGACCGACCTGCATTCCCGTGCTGTGCCGGGGCGGATCCGCTCAACCGAGCCGTTCGCGCTCGGTGTGCGCTGCGACCGACGGCTCGGCGTGGCGACCGGCGAGCGCCCGGAATGCGTCCTCGGGACGACGGGTGCGGACGAACGTCACCGCACCGCGGTCGTCGGTCAGCTCGAGGCCGAGGCCCGGGGTCAGCAGGATCGCCCGCACGCCGCGGTGTCGGCGCAGCCCGACGCCGCCGAACGTCGACGCGTCGGCCTCGACCAGGCGCACGGCGACGATGTGCTCGCGCGCGATCCGCCGCGGTGGGAGCGGCCGGAAGTGCAGGACGACGTGGCGCTCGGTGATCGTGGAGCCCGCGCGGGCGACCAGCAGGAGCAGGCCGACGACCATGCCGACCAGGCCGGGGACGATCAGGGCGATCTCGGGGGCGTCCCCCGGCCACGCGAGCACCGCCCCGGTCAGGCCACCGCCGGCGACGAACAGCGCGGCCCCGGTCACACGCATCCAGGTCGGTGCGCTCTCGCGGTCCGACACGGGCGGGCGCTCCGCCGCGGACGGACGGGAGGCCCGGGCTGGCCGGGTGGATCGGCTCGCGCTGGCGACGCGGGGCGTCTGGATGCTCATGGTGTCGGCGGACATCGGTCTCCTGCCGTGGTGCTCGTTCGGTGCGCACACGGTGCGCGGTGCTGGTGGCGGGCACGTCGGCGGGCCGTGGGGCGCGGCCCGGTGAGGACCACGGGTGACGGCGCTCTGGCGCACGTCACGGTCGGCCGGGGCGGACCAGCGGGAGTGGGAGCTTCCGGAGGTCGACGCGCACGGCGCGATGACGGACGTCCACGGTACGCGGCGACGCTTGGCGTTCACTGTCCGTTCACGATGCACGGGCAGAGCGGTCACGGATGCGATCGTGGGGTCAGCGCAGGACCCGGGCGACCGCCTCGGCGCGACTGCGGACGTCGAGCTTCTGGAAGACCTGGTTGACGTACGACTTCACCGTCGGCACCGTCAGGAACAGCTCGGCGGCGATCTCCGGGTTCGTCCGGCCGGCGGCGATGCGCTCGAGCACGTCGGACTCGCGCGGGGTCAGGTCCGGGAACCGCTCGCGCAACGACAGCGGCGTGGCGGGCGTCGGCGCAGGAGCGGTCGGGGCGGCGAGGTGCGCCACCAGCCGTGCACCGACCGCCGCGTCGAACGTCGTCTGCCCCGACGCCACGGCCCGCACCGCCGTCGCGATCTCCACCCGTCCGGCGTCCTTGGTCAGGTACCCGCGGGCACCGGCACGCAGCGCGGTCGTGATCGAGTCGTCGTCGGCGTAGGTCGTCAGCACCAGGACGGCGACCCCGGGGTGCTGCTCGGTGATGCGCGCCGTGGCCGTCGGACCGTCGACGCCGGGCATCCGCAGGTCCATCAACACGACGTCGGGCAGGTGTTCGTCCACGGCGGCGATCGCCTGCGCGCCGTCCGCGGCCTGGCCCACGACCTCGAGGTCCGGCACGAGCGACAGCACCGTCACCAGGCCGTCGCGCACGATCGCCTGGTCGTCGACGACGAGGACGCGGATGCTCATGCGCCGCCCTCCACCCGCGCGCCGGCGACGGGCACGTGCATCGCCACCACGAACTCGTCCTCGCACCGTGCGGCCTCGAGGCTCGCGCCGGCGTCGAGTTCGGCGAACCGCTCCCGCATGCCGACCAGTCCGTGGCCACCTGCGGCGAGCGGGTTCGCGACGACCACGTCGACCGCGTCGCCGTCGCGGATGACGGACAGGGACACGGGGCGGCCCGGCGCGTGCCTGCGGGCGTTGCTGAGGGCCTCCCGGGTGGCGGCGACCACGGCGGCGCGGTGCGCCGCGTCCAGGTCGGACAGGTCCAGGTCGCCCTGGGTGTGGACCTGCCCACCGAAGGAGCGGTGCGCGGCGACCAGGGCGGGCAGGTCCGGAGGGGAGGCCCGGCTCGGCTCCGGTGCGGCGGGTGCTGGTGCTGCGGTGGGCGCGTCCGAGCGTTCGGGTGCGTCGGACGGGACGGGTGCGTCGGACGGCCCTGGTGGGTCGTCACGCAGTGCACGGACCGCTCGGCGGGCCTCGGCGAGGCCGTCGGCGGCGAGCGTCCGTGCGTCGGCGGCACGGCGTGTGGCCTCGTCGACGCGACCGGCTTCGAGCAGGGCCTCGACCGCGTCGAGCTGCAGCACCAGACCGCCGAGCGAGTGGGCGAGCACGTCGTGGACGTCGCGCGCCGCGCGGGAGCGGTCGGCCAGCAGGGCCGCACGCTGCTGGTCCTGCTCGGCCTGGCGCGCCTGCACCTCGGCGCGCACCGCCTGCCGACGGTTCACCCCGATCAGCACACCCAGGGCGAGTCCCGCAGCGGTGCCCAGGACGAAGGTGACCGACGTGCGCTCGAGGGTGGCCTCGACGGCGATGACGACGAGCGCAACCAGTGCGGCGACTGCGCCCGACCACACCGGGTTCCGCTGCGAGGCCTGCAGGGCGACGATGCCGATGATCGTGGGCACGAGCATGAGCGAGTCGGTCGGGACCACCGCCAGTGCGCCGGCGAGCACCATCACCGAGGCCAGCCAGGGGACGGTCCGCGACGTCCGGACGAGCTCGCGGAGGGCCCAGGCGGCGAGCGCCACACCACCGACGACCCACACCCAGGCGGGGTGGTCGAGGGCCGTCCCGTTCTTCACGAACCAGAACGTGATGACGACGATGCCGGCCGCGCTGAGCCCCCACCCGAGACGCGAACGCGACCGGCCTCCGGGGAGGTCGGTCCGTTCGTCTCCGGGGAGCAGGGTCACCGGACCATCATGCCGCTGGTGCGCTCGGGGATGCGCTGGTCGAGCACCACGGCACGGGCGGCGCGGTTGATCGCGAGCATGAGCAGGATCGCGCCGGTCGAGGTGAGCAGGTGTGCGCCCATCTGGCCGCCGAGGGCGTCGAGCCCCACGCGGACGGCGATGAGCACGAACCAGAGCACGGCACCGAGCGCACCCGTGCGGGACTGCAGCGTGCGGCCCTTGTCGTCCGGGGTGCCGGCGGTGCGGAACGACGTGATGCGGCCCATCGTCAGGCCGATGCCGACCGAGATGAGCGCCTCGATGCCCAGGAAGACGATGTCGGTCGTGCTGATGGTGGCCTTCGTCTGCGCGAGGACGACGACGCCGATGACGGCCATGACGAGCGGGGTGCGCCAGATGCGGGCCGGGTCGAGGTACTGCCAGGTCGCCTGGCGGTACGCGAGGAACCCGACCAGGGCGAGCCCGATGACGACGTTCGCGAGGAGCTGGACGGACATGGTGTGTGCCTTTCACGCCGGGGATCGGGGCGGTCCCGATCCGGTGTTCCCATGCTGGTTCGGCGGCGTCCGCGGCCCCACCACCCAGGGGTGGTGACCCGGGTGGGGATCGCGGTGGTGTTCGATGGACCCATGGCTGACGCGTTCGACGGATTCCGGCTCGGAGCGGGGTTCTCGGTGATCGAACCCGACCGGCACCGACCCGGGTCCTTCACGCTCGTGGTCGACGGCACGCCCCAGTCGCACGTCGACCTCGAGGACCCGACCCACCTGGCGTTCGAGTACATCCGGCGCATCGGACACGCGATCGACCTGCTGCCCCCCGGCCCGGTCACGGCGCTGCACCTGGGCGCCGGTGCCCTGACGCTCCCGCGCTACGTCGCCGTCACCCGACCCGGGTCGCGCCAGCAGGTGATCGAGCTCGAGCGGGACCTGGTCGACCAGGTGCGCGAGGTGCTGCCGTTCCCCCGCGGTGCCTCGATCCGCGTGCGGTACGGCGACGCCCGCGAGGTCCTGTCGAAGCTGCCGGCCGGCCTGCGCGGCACGGTCGACCTGGCCGTCGTGGACGTGTTCGGCGGCGCGCGGATCCCGGCCCACGTGACGAGTGTCGAGTTCTACCGCGAGGTCGCGGCGTTCCTGTCGCCGACCGGCATGGTCGCGGTGAACGTCGCCGACGGCGCCGGTCTGGCGTTCGCCCGGGGCCAGGCGTCGACACTGCAGGCGGTGCTGCCCTCGGTGGCGGCCGTGGCGGACACCGGGATGCTCAAGGGCCGGCGCTTCGGCAACATCGTGCTGCTCGGGTCGCCGACCGACCTGCCAGTGGCTGAGATGCCCCGTCGGTACTCGTCGGACCCGATGCCGGCGAAGGTCGTGCACGGTGCCGAACTCCGGGCCTTCATCGCCGGGGCCCCCGTCGTCACGGACGCCACCGCCATCGCGTCGCCCGAGCCGAACCGGTCCGTCTTCGGCGCCTGAGTCCGGCGTTCGCGGGCGCTGTCCGGCCGTCGCTGCCAGGATGGGCGGTGAACGACCGCGCGAGGTGCGCGACCGAGCCGAGACGGGGAAGTCATGACGAACGACGACCGGAGCAACGACGACCGGACGGCCGACGGCCAGACCCCGAGCTGGGGCCAGCCGCAGGGCGACACCCCGCGGTACGGCGAGCGGATCGCCCCGGCGTCGGCACCGCAGTACGGCGAGCAGCAGCAGTACGGTCAGCAGCCGCAGTACGGCGAGCAGGCGGCACCCCAGCAGCACGGCGAACCGCAGCAGTACGGCCAGCAGCAGTACGGGCAGCCCCAGTACGGGCAGCAGCCGCAGCAGTACGGCCAGCAGCACGCGGCCGGCGCCCCGTCGTGGCAGTCGCACGGCGAGCCGGCACCGAAGAAGAAGACCGTCGGCCGGATCGCCCTGGTCGTCGCGGTCATTGCCCTGGTGGTCGGCATCATCGGCGGCTTCGTGCTGGGGAACGCCCTCGGCTCGAGCGGCGCCCTGCGCGGTGTCCTCGACGGAAGCACCACCGGCGCAGACACCGAGCAGCTCGGCCGGGACCTGGCGAGCGACCCGGCGCAGCGCTCGCAGCTCATGCTGGGCTCGGTCCTGATGGGCGTGGGCACGCTCTTCGGGCTGTGGGCGATCGTGCAGGGCATCGTCGCGATCGCCAGCAAGCGCGGCCGTGGATGGGGCGTGTTCGCGCTCGTCCTGGCCGTCGCCGCCGCGATCGTGGCGTTCGTCGTGTACATCGGGGTCGCCGTCGCGACCTCCGGTGCCGCGTCCTGAGGCGACTGTCGATGACCGGCGCGTGGCACTGCTCGCTCGCGGGTACGCCCGGATACCCTCGGTCCTGATGTCCCTGCCGCCCGACGACCGCCAGAGCCCCGACCGCGACGACCGCGCTCGGGAACCGCGTCATGCGGCTCCCGGCACCACGGGCGTCACCCCCGGCAGCACGTTCGCGCCGATCAGCCTGCGACCCGCCGTGGACGTGCAGGTCGTGCAGGACCGTCTGCGCGACCTGGGCCAGAGCCGGTCGACCGAGGCCCTGGCCGAGCGCGCCGAGCTGCTGCGCCTGCTCGGCCGACTCGACGAGGCACTGGTCCTGGCCGAAGAGGTCTTCCGGCTGACCATGTTCACCGGGGAACGCTCCGACAAGGTCGCCGCACGCATCCGCCGCGCGCACGTGCTGCACGACCTGGGCCGGTACGAGCGGGCCGCCACCGAGTCCGCACTCGCCCGCGACACCGCCGTGACCGAGGAGTGGCCCGAGCTCGAGGGCGCGGCTGCCGAGATCGAGGGCTGGTCCCTGTTCGAGCTGGACCGCTTCGACGAGGCCCGCGAGGTCCTGGGCCGCGCGTACGAGGCGTTCCGTGCTGCCGGCGCCCCCGCCGAGCGCACCGATGCCCTGCGGTCCGCGGTCGAGACGGCCATGCGCGCGTCCATCGCCCGTCCCCTGGTCGAACCCGAGCGACCCCGTGCGGACGGAGCCCGGACCGAGGGTGCCCCTGCCGCCGCGGGGACCGATCGGCCACGCACGGCGCGCGAGGCCGCGATGCGCCGGGACACCGAGCCGGAGACCCACTTCGCCGAGCCCGCCAAGGAGATCCCGCCGGTCCGCCGTCGCGTCCTGGGCGCTCCGGACGCCGCCCGAACCGAGGCCGACACCCTGTGGGGCAAGCTCACCGACCGCAGGCGCCCCACCGACGACGACCGGTGACCGCACTCGAGACCGTCCGGGCACGCGCCGACCAGCTCATGCGCGCGCACCTCGGTCACGGCACGTGGTCGTTCGCCTTCGACCACGCCAAGACCCGCGCGGGGCAGTGCGACTTCGCCCGACGCCGCATCACCGTGAGCCGGCACCTGGCCGCACGGTTCTCGGACGACGACGTCGACCAGGTCCTGCTGCACGAGATCGCCCACGCGCTGAGTGGTGCCCGCGCGGGACACGGCCCGGCCTGGCGCCGTCAGGCCGCCGCGATCGGGTACACCGGGTCGCGCCTGCACGACGGGCCGATCGCCAGCGAGCTCGCTCCCTGGATCGGCACCTGCCCCGCCGGACACGAACACTTCCGGTACCGCACGCCCACCCGGCCGCTGGCGTGCGCGGTGTGCTCGCGTCGGTTCGACGACCGGAACCGGATCACGTGGCACCGTCGCCCCGCGCCGTCCCTCGCTGACCGGTAACCGGCTCGCACGGTTCGGTGGTGACGGACTAGCCTTGCCGGATGCAGACGGGGCAGCACATCCGCACGGACTCGGGGTCGTCGTGGTTCTTCGACGCCGGACGGATCTCCCTGGACTTCGCGCACACGGGCGGGTTCGCCGACGACCCCGACGGCCGACGTCCCCGCGCACACCTCGGCGAGCTCCTGATGACCCCGGCCGACCTGGACGAGTGGCTGAGCCAGCACACCGAACCGATCGACACCGGGGCGACCGCCCGCGAGCTGCAGGACGCCCGGGCCCTGCGCGCAGCCATCGGTCGGCTCGCGACGGCCGCGGCGCCGGCTCCCGCGTCGTCCGCCGCGGAGCGCTCCGCGGTGGCGGCGGGCCTGCGTGCCGGGACCGGCCGCACGCGCCCCGCGCCCGACGACATCGACACCGTCAACCTGTTCGCCGCCCTGCCGGACGTGCCCCCGAGCCTCCCGGGTGGGCGACGCCGGGCCGGCGCGAACCGGGTCCGGCTCGCCCAGGCGCTGTCGAGCGTCGCGCGCGACGCCGTGGCCCTGTTCACCGAGGTCGGGTTCGACGACGTCGAGGCCGACGGCCGGCCCTCCCGGCTCAGCCGGTGTTCCGCGCCGGACTGCGGGCTGGTGTTCCACGACTCGTCACGCGGCGGCACACGGCGGTGGTGCGCGATGCAGCGGTGCGGCAACCGTGCGAAGGTGCGGGCGCACCGGGCCCGGCGCGCCGCAGCCTGAGCTACGCCGCACGCCAGGTGATCGTCGCGTCACCCTCGGGGCCCTGGTCGACCGGGGCGGCACGCAGGTAGGTCACGGCCTCGACCGTGCTGTCCGCCGGCGCGAGCAGGACGGCGCACACGTCGGCCGTGCCGTCCGAGCGCAGCGCTTCCGTGATGGCCGCGCGGTCGAAGGGGCAGGCGTCCTGCAGGACGCTGTTGCGGTCCGAGGCGGCGAGGTCGGGTCCCGCCTGCAACCGGTCGTCCGCCCGCAGTCCCCACGCGTCGTTGGCCAGGTCACCGACCGCGTCCGGGTCGAACGTCCCGCTGACCCGGTGCACGGTGAAGTGCGCCAGGTAGGTGTCGTCGCCACGGGACGTCAGCCCGAACTGGTCCAGCGCGGCGTCGGTCACCCGCTCGACCTTCGTCGCGGTGATCCTGAGCTGGCCGTGGAACGCCGAGCCGTTGAGCTTCGTCGTGACGCCCTCGCCGATCTCGTGGCCGCCCTGGGCGCAGCCAGTGAGCGCCAACGTGGCGGTGGCGGCGAGCACGGCCGCCGTGGTCAGTCGTCGTCTGGTCCCCTGCATGGTCGCCACGGTACGGACCCACCCGCCCCAGGTCACGTCCCCGATGCATCCTCACGTCAGGTCATCATGCGCACCGTGCCGAATCCTTGTTTTCGGCACACCGAATCCTCTGGCATGCTGGTCGACATGACCGGCCTCGTGACCCCGCACCGCGCGCCCCCCGGCGACGCACCGCGCGGGCGCGCCGCCAGCCTGACGCTCCTGGGCCCCGCCTTCGTGGCCGCCATCGCGTACGTCGACCCGGGCAACGTCGCCGCCAACCTGACGGCCGGTGCGAAGTACGGCTACCTGCTGCTCTGGGTCCTGGTCGCGGCGAACGCCAGCGCCGTGGTGGTGCAGTACCTGTCGGCGAAGCTCGGGGTGGTCACGGGCAAGTCCTTGCCGGAGCTGCTCGGGATGCGCATGCGGCGCACCCCGCGGCTGCTGTTCTGGGCGCAGGCCGAGGTGGTGGCGGCCGCGACCGACATCGCCGAGGTCATCGGCGGGGCACTCGCCCTGCACCTGCTGTTCGGGCTGCCCCTGGTGGCCGGCGGGCTGATCACGGGCGTGGTCTCGATGGCGATCCTGGTGCTGCAGAACCGGCGCGGCGCCCGGACGTTCGAGGTCGTCGTGACGGCGATGCTCGCGATCCTGACCGTCGGGTTCTGCGCGGGGCTGCTCGTCGCACAGGTGTCGCCCGGCGCGCTCGTGTCCGGGCTCGTGCCGCGGTTCCAGGGCTCCGAGTCGGTGCTGCTCGCCGCGTCGATGCTCGGCGCGACCGTCATGCCGCACGCGGTGTACCTGCACTCGGCACTGGCACGCGACCGGCACGGCGACACCCCGGCCGGGCCGGAGCGGCGGCGGGTGCTCGTCATGACGCGGTGGGACGTCGGGCTCGCGCTCCTGGTCGCGGGCGGCGTGAACGTCTGCATGCTCGTGCTGGCCGCCGCGACGCTGCCCGGGGTGCCGGGCACGGACTCGATCCCCGGCGCCCAGGCCGCGATCGCCACCCACGTCGGTCCGGTCGTCGGCGTGCTGTTCGCCGTGGGCCTGCTGGCGTCCGGCCTGGCGTCGACCTCGGTCGGCTGCATGGTCGGGGCGGAGATCATGCACGGGCTGCTGCACGTGCGGGTGCCGCTGGTGGTGCGACGCATCGTCACGCTCGTGCCGGCGATCGTCCTGCTGGCGCTGAACGCCGACGCGACGATGCTGCTCGTGGTGAGCCAGGTCGTGCTGAGCTTCGGCATCGCGTTCGCGCTGGTGCCGCTGGTGGCCTACACCTCGCGGCGGAGCCTGATGGGGAGCGACGTCAACGCGGTCCCCACCCGGGTCGTCGCGTGGCTGATCGCGGCGGTCATCGTCACGCTCAACGTGGCACTGGTGGTGCTGACCGTCACGTGACGGTCAGCACCACCAGTGCTGGCGGGACGGTCGGCACCACCGGTGCCGGCGTGACGGGTCGTCCTACTCGACGACGCGGACGCCCTTCCAGAACGCCACGTAGCCGCTGTAGTCCTTGCCGACGCGGTCGAACGACGAGGGGATCGGCGTCGGGTACGAGAACGCCGCATCGGTGAGCGACTGCCCGTCAGCGTTCACGGTGAAGTACTTCGCGTCGCCCTTCCACGGGCAGTGGTACTGGGTGTCGCTGTCGGTGAACAGCTCGGTGTTCACGCTCGACGGCGGGAAGTACCAGTTGCCCTCGATCTGGATCAGGTCGTCCTGGGGTGCCTCTGCGATGACGGTGTCGCCGACGACTGCCTTCATGGTGTGCTCCTTCGCTCGCGCACGGCCGGAGCGGCCGCGGGTCTGACCAGCCGAACGCTACCCGCGGGCGCTGTGTTCCCCGGCCCGGACCTCCACCAGCTCGGGACCCACGGCGAGCGCCGCGCGAGCTCGCTCCGGGCCGAGCTCGCGCGCCGTCTCCGAGGCCGTCACCAGGTGCCGCACGGCCCCCCGGAGCCCGGTGAACGCGGCGCAGGCAGCGGCCGCCTCGGGCGAGCAGTGGTCGATCCCGACGGCGGACAGCGCGTCGACGACGGCACCGGCGCCGAGCAGGTCCTCGACCGCGGGGTCCGGTGCGTCGGGCACGTCGGCGGACTCGCCCGCGGCCTCGGCGACGTCGTCGAACGCGGGCGCGCGGTGGGTCCCGGCAGCGACGACCGCCACGACACAGCGGTCGCCGAGTCCGGCCTGGAGGCGCGTCACGCGATCCGCCACCGCCGCCGCGTTGGCCAGGTGGCCGAGCACCACTGCGGGGCCGGCCGGGAGCTGCCGGCCGAGCGCCCGGTGGTCCACGCCGGGCCCCTCGGGCAGCACGTCGACCCAGACGACCAGGTGCGCGCCGACGGCGACACGACGGGCACCCGCGATGCCCCACCCGAAGCGGACCTGGTACTGCTGCTGGCCTGGTTCACGCACCCGGCCACGATAACCGCTGTGCAGCACCTGTCCCTTTCCACAGGCGAGGACCGTCCGGGCCGATCGACAGCGAGCCCGCCAGTACGATCGAGTCCCATGGAGATCGCCCCCGCACCCACCCTGACCGGCGACCGCGTCACGCTCGAGCCACTCGCGCACGAGCACGCGGACGACCTGCGGGCCGCGGTCGCGGACGGGGACCTCTGGCGCACCTGGTACACCGCGGTCCCGGCGCCGGCACAGGTCGACGCGGAGATCGACCGTCGTCTCGCCGAGCAGGAAGCCGGCCGCATGGTGCCCTTCGCGGTGCGCGACCGTCCGACCGGCCGCGTCGTGGGATCCACCACGTTCATGGCGATCGACCTCGGCAACCGCCGTGTGGAGATCGGGTCGACGTTCCTGGCGAAGTCGGCGCAGCGCAGCGGCATCAACACCGAGTCCAAGCTGCTGATGCTCTCGCACGCGTTCGACACCTGGCAGTGCATCGCGGTCGAGTTCCGCACGCACTGGCACAACCTGCAGTCCCGCACGGCGATCGCGGCGCTCGGCGCCAAGCAGGACGGCGTGCTGCGCAACCACCAGATCGGGCGCGACGGCACCCTGCGCGACACCGTCGTCTTCTCGATCACGGCGTCCGAGTGGCCGACCGTCCGGCTGTCGCTGGCGGAGCGCCTGCGCCAGCACGACCGGGCCGAGGGCTCCCGACGCCGCTCCGCCCGGCACGCCTGAGCCCGCCGCCGGGTAGCGTGCGCGGCATGCACGTCGGTCTCCGTCTCGTCCTCGATGCCCCCGTCGACGTCGTCCGCGACGCCCTGTTGTCGCCCGCGGTGATGGTCGGGGTGACGAAGCCGTTCCTGGTGTACCGCTCGCTCGACCCGGCGGGCTTCCCGCACCGCTGGACCCCCGGGCAGCCGCACCCGATCACCGCGAGCGCGTTCGGCGTCGTGCCGAGCGGCAACAGCCACGTCGACATCGACCTGTACGAGGTCGACGGGGTTCCCGTGCAGCGTGACAACGGCGGCGGCACGAGCGGACTGTTCGGGCGGATGGACATGCGCCACCGGATGGCGGTGTCGGCGCTGCCGGACGGCACGACGCTGTTCGTCGATCGTCTGGACTACCGGATGCGGCCTGCGGTGCTCGGCCTGGCGCTGTGGCCGGGCATGTGGGTGATCTGGCAGTGGCGAGCCCTGCGGATGCGGCAGCAGGCGCCGACCTGGCCGCCCGCCTGAGGCGCGGGACCTGACGGACGCGCGCCGGGCCTCCCGGCCGCTCCGGACTCGGTGCATGCTGTATCGCATCCCTTGACGGACGCCGCGCCCCGATGCGACGGCGCGCGACGTGTGTGGCGGGGTGCGATGCGCCTGGTGTCGGCCGCGCGCCCGGTGACACGCCGCGCCGGGGTGGGGCGGGCCTCCCGTTCGTCCGTGGGCGGGCGTAGCCTCGACCCGTGAGCCAGACGCGCCCCCAGGAGCCGACGACCGACGACCGTGTGCACAGCACGCTGGCGACCGTGGACTGGCGGCGGATGACCTTCGACCTGTACCGCCGCGTCCGGGCCACCGCCGACCCGGAGACCGCGCACGCGCTGTGGCGCGAGACCCGCGACGCGATGTTCGCGGACCACCCCGCCAGCCCGTTGCTGGACGAGGACGCGGTCGACTTCGAGCAGCTCCCCGTGCCGACCTACGACCCCGAGTGGCGCTTCCGGGCGCGCATCGAACCGGCCGAGGCGCAGGCGATGGACGTCGAGACCGGCACCGACGGCACCGTGCTCTTCGACCGCCTGGGCGTGGTGCGCTTGCCCGGCATCGGGACCCTGGACGTCTGGTCGCACGGCGGCTACGCGGGCGGGGTGTTCGTCCCCGTCAAGGACGCCAGCGCCGGCAGGGCCCGCGGGACCTACGGCGGCGGGCGCTACCTGCTCGACACGATCAAGGGCGCCGACCTGGGCGGCGACGACGGGGAACTCGTGCTCGACTTCAACTTCGCGTACAACCCCTCGTGCGCGTACGACCCGGCGTGGGCATGCCCGTTGGCGCCTCCGGGGAACACCGTGCCCGTGGCGATCCCCGTCGGCGAGCAGTACGACTTCTAGGGCGGGCACGATGGCTTCGAAGACGGGCACGTCGACGGCGAGCGGACTCGTCGCGATCGACGCCGGCGGACGGATCCCCCCGTTCGAACAGGTGCGGTCGCAGATCGCCGCGCAGATCAGCGCCAGGTACCTGGTGGACGGGCAGCGGCTGCCCAGCGTCCGGGCACTGGCCGACGAGCTCCGGCTCGCACCGGGCACGGTGGCGAAGGCCTACACGTTGCTCGAGGAGTCAGGGCTGGTGCACACCGCGCGCGGCGCCGGCACGCGGGTCGTGCGGCCGGCCGACGTGCCGGACGAGGTCGCCGACGCCGTGCGTGCGCTCGTGGTGGCGGCGCGGGCGTCGGGGCTGTCGGCGGACCAGACGGCCGCGGCGCTGCGCGACGCCTGGCCCGCGTAGAGCCGGGTCGCGCGGCGGCTCGGTCGCACGCTGTGCGGGTCGCACGGTGCGGTGGTCGCACGGTGCGGTGGTGCTGGCCGGTGCGAGGTTGACCGGCCCGTGCGAGGCAACAGGCTCGCACGGGGCCGTCAGGCTCGCACGGGCCACGAACCGCGCACGGTGCGCGAGTCGCACGCGGGCACGAACCCAGCACGGTGCGCGGTCAGCAGTGCTCGAACACGTACCCGTCCTGGCCGCGTGCGACCAGCTCACGGTCGCGCAGGATCGTCATCGCCGGCCGGTCCTTCCGCGCACACACGGCCGACCAGGCCCCGTCGGTGTCGTCCGTGTACTCGACATCGATGACCCGGTCGCCGTAGGCCTTCGTGTAGGCGCCGCACTCGTCGTACGTCACGCACTCCTCGGCGATCACGAAGTCGAAACCGGCGTCCCGTCGTCCGGTCGACCCGAGCTGCGGGGTGTTCTTCTGGCCGGCGGCGAGCCCGTGCTCGTGCGCCACGTCGACCAGCGCCGACGCCAGCGCGAGGTTGTCCGACCGGGTCAGCGCACCGTGCGACCGGGTCCACGAGTCGAGGTTGTCGAACTCGACGGCGTCGAACCCGCGGTCGGCGCAGCGGGCGATCGACCGCGTCATCACGGACACGACGTCCCCGCGTGCCGCTGCGCGGGAGGTGTCGAGCAGCATCTCGTCGGGCCACCCCGGGTCCGACACCGGCTCGCCCGCGGCGTTCCGCAGCAGCGCGTCCGGGTGTGACCGTTCCCACATCGCCGCGTCCGAGGGCTGGGTCTGGAACCCGTTGACGTAGCAGATGCCGTACACGCCCTTCGCGGGGCGCTCGGTGCTGTCGCGCTCGACGATCGTCACGCCGTCAGCCGGCGTGTACCCACCCCCGAGCTGGTAGTCCGGCACGCCCGACGTCGGGAAGGACCGGGTGGCGTCGGCACTCGGCGGCGCGGTACACCCGGCCAGCCCGAACGCCGCCAGGACGAGGACGGACAGGAGGACGGCAGCGGGCAGACGCACGCTGCGCATCCTCGCACGGTGCTCGGACTTCCGCCTGGGGCCCGTGGACCGCTACACTGGTGGTACTCGAGACGCCGATCGTCTCGTGCGTCGTACGGACGCCCCCGAAACTCCCGACCCTCTGGGTCGATGTATCGCGCACCGTCTCCCCCGGAACCCATCCGGGCCCGAGCAACTCGGTGCCAGGCTCTCTGCTGCGGCGACAGTGCCCGCAATGCCGCGCCCGCTCCACCGAGCAGGCCGCCCGCTCCCTGAGCAGGCAGCCCACTCGCACGAGCAGGCAGGTCCACTCCCCGGAGTGGCCACCGGCCGCGGACACGATCCCGCCCGCGCGCCGATCGAGCGCGCACCACGGCCGGCAACGGCCCGAAAGGTCACGATGACCAACCCCATCGAAGACATCCGCTTCTCCGACCTCGGCGTCCCCGCCCCCATGGTCGACGTCCTCGTCGCCCAGGGCAAGGAGAACGCCTTCCCGATCCAGGCCGACACGCTCCCCGACTCCCTCAAGGGCAAGGACGTGCTCGGTCGCGGCCGCACCGGCTCCGGCAAGACCATCGCCTTCGCGATCCCCCTGGTCGCCCGTCTCGCGGCGAACCCGCAGAAGCGTCGACCGGGCCGCCCCCGCGCCCTGGTCCTCGCCCCCACCCGTGAGCTCGCGACGCAGATCGACGCCGTGCTCGCCCCCCTCGCCAAGGCCATGGGCCTGACCACCACGACGATCTTCGGCGGCGTCTCGCAGGGCCGTCAGGTCGACGCGCTCCGCAGCGGCGTCGACATCGTCGTCGCCTGCCCCGGCCGTCTCGCCGACCTCATGCAGCAGGGCCACGCGCACCTCGACGCGATCGACGTCACCGTCCTCGACGAGGCCGACCACATGGCCGACATGGGCTTCCTGCCCGGCGTGACGAAGATCATGCAGGCCACGCCGGAGCGCGGGCAGCGCATGCTGTTCTCCGCCACGCTCGACAACGGCGTGGACAAGCTCGTCAAGAAGTTCCTGCACAACCCGGTGATGCACTCCGTCGACGACGAGTCCAGCCCCGTCGAGGCGATGACGCACCACGTGTTCGAGGTCGCCGACGCCGACGCGAAGAAGGACCTCGTCCGCACGCTCGCCTCGGGCACCGGTCGTCGCATCCTGTTCATGCGCACGAAGCACCACGCCAAGCGCCTGGCCAAGCAGCTGTCGTCGCAGGGCATCCCCGCCGTCGACCTGCAGGGCAACCTGTCGCAGGGCGCCCGTGAGCGCAACCTCGCCAAGTTCTCCGCCGGCGACGCGCTCGTCCTGGTCGCCACCGACGTCGCCGCCCGCGGTGTGCACGTCGACAACGTCGAGCTGGTCGTGCACGTCGACCCGCCGACCGAGCACAAGGCGTACCTGCACCGCTCGGGCCGCACCGCGCGTGCCGGTTCGTCCGGTGACGTCGTCACCGTCGTCATGCCGGCCGAGCGCCGCGACGTGGCGCAGATGATGCGCAAGGCCGCGATCTCGGTCGCCCCGCAGCAGGTCACCCCGAACTCGGCACCCGTCCTGACGCTGGTCGGCGAGATCGCGCCGATCCGCCACGAGGACCCGGTGGCCTCGCAGCCGCAGCAGCAGCAGCGCCGTCAGCAGTCCGGCTCGTCCGACGCCGCTGGTGCGCGCGGTCGCGGTCGTGGCCGTGGTGGCCGCACCGGAGGCTCCACCGCAGCTGCGCAGACCGGCTCGGCCCCCAGCGGCTCGGGTGCAGGGCGTCGCGGCGGTCGTGCCGCCGAGGCCGCCGGCGCGGGTCGCGGTCGTGCCGCTGACACCGCCGGTGCCGGTGGGCAGCGCCGTTCCGGTGGCAGCCGTCGGGCATCGAGTGACACCGTCCGCGGTGGCTCGGCTCCGGTCTGGTCCTCGGACAACGGTTACGCCCCCGGGCGCAGCGCGTCGAGCGAGTCCGGCGGCAACCGTCGCCAGGGTGGCTCCCGCCGCGCGTCGCGTCCCGCAGGCTCCGGGCGCTGATCCCTCGCAGGCAGTGTCGAGGCAACCTTGACGCTGCCTGCGAAGCTCGGCCCACCCAGGGGTACGTTCTGATCCACCGGAGGACGCGCGAGCGTCGCCGGTGGATTTGTCCGTTGACGGAAGGAGCCCGCGTATGGCTGGCATCGATGACATCAAGAACGCTGCCGAGAAGGCAGCCGGCAAGGCCAAGGAAGCTCTCGGCAACGTGACGGACAACGACCGTCTCAAGGCCGAAGGCCAGACCGACCAGGCGAAGGCCTCGGCCAAGCAGGGTGCGACCGACGTCAAGGACGCCGCGCACGGCGTGGCCGACAGCTTCAAGGACAACAAGTAAGACCAAGCCCGGTCGTCACGACCGCGCTGCGAAGCCCCCGGGTCCGGATGGACACGGGGGCTTCGTCGTGCGCGGGCTGGTGCCAGCCCGATCAGCGCGGCGCGCTCAGGTTTACAGCAGGGCGCCGACCGAGGCGAGCCCCGCGCGCATCAGTGCGCCGCGACCGCCTTCCATCTCGTCGGAGACCGCGACCGAGGCGGCTTCCATCGGCGTCATCCACGTGAGCTCGAGGGCGTCCTGTCGCGGTTCGCACGTGCCGGTGACCGGGACGACGTACGCCAGGGAGATCGCGTGCTGGCGCTCGTCGGTGTAGACCGAGGCCCCGGGCAGCGGGAAGTACTCGGCGACGGTGAACGGCGCCGGGTTCGAGGGCAGCTGCGGGAACGCCATCGGCCCCAGGTCCTTCTCGAGGTGGCGGAACAGCGCGGTGCGGATCGACTCGCCGAACATCACCCGCCCGGACACCAGCGTGCGCGCGATCGACCCGCTGGGAGCGACGCGCAGCAGGACGCCGACCTCGGTCACGACGCCGAGCCCGTCGGTGCGGACCGGGATGGCCTCGACGTAGCAGATCGGCAGACGGCGACGGACCGAGGCGAGTTCCTCGTCGGACAGCCAGCCGGAGTCGGGATCGGGGTCGGGGGTGCGCGTCGAGGCCATGCACCGTGTCTACCAGCCGGTGCGGCGAGTTCGGCGCGCCGCGCGCGGGCTGTGGATGGCTAGCGTTGTCCACATGATCGATGCGGACATCGTCCAGTGGACCCGCCCGGAGCCGGAACGCGCCGGGACACCCCTGCTCGTCGCCCTGCACGGGGTGGGATCGAACGAACGGGATCTGCTCGGACTGGCACCCGCGCTGCCGCCCAGGTGGACGGTCGCGGCACTCCGTGCACCGATGGAGTGGGGGCCCGGGTTCAGCTGGTACCCGCTCGGCACGCCCGGGTCGCCGGAGCTCGCGCCCGTGGACACCGCGGTGCAGGGGGTCCTCGACTGGGTCGACCGAGTCGCACCGGAGCACTCGCGGATCGGGCTGCTCGGGTTCTCGCAGGGCGGGTCGATGGCGCTGCAGCTGCTGCGTGCGCGGCCGTCGGGCTTCGCGTTCGCGGTGTCGCTCTCCGGCTTCGTGGTGCCGGGAGTGGACGACTCACGCGACGAGGCCGTCGCCGCGGTGCGTCCTCGCGTGTTCCTGGGCCACGGTGACGCCGATCCGGTCATCCCCGCCGAGGCCACGGCGCGGACGAGCGCCTGGGCAGCGGCGCACACCGCCGTGACGGACCGCACCTACGCCGGCCTGCCGCACGCCGTGTCCGCAGCCGAGCTGGCGGACGTCGCCGCGTTCATCGGCGACTGACTGCAGACAGGAGGCCCGGTGCCAGCTGGCACCGGGCCTCCCGTCGGTCTGTCCGCCGGTCCGCCGGTTCCGTGCACGAAAGCGACAGATCGGCCCCGGATGTCCGCGGAGATCTGTCGCTTTCGCGTTCTGGTCGGCAGGCGGGTCGGTCGTCAGTCGGCGAGGATCTGCAGGAGGTCCTTGCGGAGCTGGTCGACCTTGGCCGCAGCGGCCTTCGTCTGCTCGTCGGTCGCCGACGTGCGGTACATGTGCAGCACGCCCATCGTCTTCCGGAGGGACTCCATGAACTCGCGCTGGCCGTCTGGGATGCCGGGCGTGGACTCCCACGCCGCGGCGATCTCGTCCGCCTTGGCCTGGGCCTCGGCCGTGCCGGCGTCGGTGAGCTCGAAGAGCGTCTTGCGACCGTCGCCCGTCGAGACGACGAGGTCCTCGTCGACGAGCTGCTGGAGCGTCGGGTAGACCGAGCCGGGGCTCGGCTTCCACGCGCCGCCGGTGCGCTCGGCGATCGTCTTGATGATCGCGTAGCCGTTCTGCGGGCCCTCGGCCAGCAGGCCGAGGATCGCCAGGCGGACGTCGCCGCGGCGACGGCGTTCCCGGCCGAAGCCGGGGCCGCCGGGGCCCCCGAAGCCCGGGCCGAAGCCCATGCCGGGGCCGAAGCCGCCGCGTCCGCCGAAGCCGGGTGCGTGGTGGTGGCGCGGACCGCCGAAGCGGAGGCCGCGCTGACCGCGGTGTCCGCGGTCGTGGGAGTCGTGGTGCTGTTCGTTCGAGTCGTCAGTCATGGGGCGCATGATGACTCCTTCCTGGGTTCGTGTCTGAAGTGAGCTCGCGATCAGTTCCGGATGTTCTGGCACCTGTCGCGATGCGTCAACGATAGATCGTTAACTATCGTTCTGTCAACCCTGGTCCTCGTTGGGTTCCCTGTCGGGGGTGACGGGCAGGATGGGCTGACCATGACGGACGTCCTCGAGCGCTTCTCCCCGGCCACCGCCGCGTGGTTCCGGGGCGCGTTCTCGGCGCCGACACCCGCGCAGACCGGCGCGTGGGACGCGATCTCGACCGGGCGTCATGCCCTGGTCGTCGCCCCCACCGGATCCGGCAAGACGCTGGCCTCGTTCCTGTGGTCCATCGACCGGCTGATCAGTTCGACGGACCACCCACCAACCAAGCAGCGCACCCGCGTGCTCTACGTCTCGCCGCTCAAGGCCCTGGGTGTGGACGTCGAGCGGAACCTACGCAGCCCGCTCGTCGGCATCACCCAGACGGCGCGGCGACTCGGGCTCGAACCCCCCGACGTCACGGTCGGTGTCCGCAGCGGCGACACCCCGTCCTCCGACCGCCAGAAGCTGCTGCGGCTGCCGCCGGACATCCTCATCACGACGCCCGAGTCGCTGTACCTGATGCTGACGTCCAAGGCGCGCGAGACCCTGGTGAACGTCGACACGGTCATCATCGACGAGGTCCACGCCGTCGCTGCGACCAAGCGTGGCGCGCACCTGGCCGTGTCACTCGAGCGGCTGGACGACCTGCTCGACAAGCCCGTACAGCGGATCGGCCTGTCGGCGACGGTCCGGCCGGCCGAAGAAGTCGCGCGGTTCCTGGGCGGGCGCGCCCCGGTCGAGATCATCGCACCGCCAGCGCAGAAGACCTTCGACCTGCGGGTCGTCGTGCCCGTCGACGACATGTCCGAACTCGGAGCACCACCGGTCGGGGCCGACGCCTCCGACGCTCCGACGAACGGCTCGATCTGGCCCCATGTCGAGGAACGCGTGGTCGACCTGATCGAGGAGCACCGCTCGACGATCGTGTTCGCCAACTCCCGGCGACTGGCCGAGCGGCTGACCGCACGGCTCAACGAGATCCACGAGGAACGCGTGACCGCCGCCGCCGGCGACGGCGTGCTCGTACCGGCCGGGGCCTCGCCGGGTGACGTCGGACTGCCGAGCGGACGCGGGCAGTCCCCGGCACGGGCGTCGGCGCACGCCCCGGTCCCGCAGCCGACCCGCCCGCCGGCCGAGGTCATCGGCGCCTCGGGACAGACCGCGGGTGCACTCCCCGTGCTCGCGCGCGCCCACCACGGCTCGGTGTCCAAGGACCAGCGCGCCATCATCGAGGACGACCTGAAGTCCGGGCGCCTTCGCTGCGTGGTCGCGACCAGTTCGCTCGAGCTCGGCATCGACATGGGCGAGGTCGACCTGGTGATCCAGGTCGAGTCCCCGCCGTCGGTCGCCAGCGGCCTGCAGCGCGTCGGTCGTGCCGGACACCAGGTCGGCGAGATCTCGCGCGGCGTGCTGTTCCCGAAGCACCGCGCCGACCTCGTGCACAGCGCCGTCACCGTCGAGCGGATGGTCGCGGGCGAGATCGAGTCGATCTCCGTGCCGGCGAACCCCCTCGACGTCCTGGCGCAGCACACCGTCGCAGCCGGTGCCGTCGACACCCTCGACGTCGAGCACTGGTTCGAGCTCGTCCGGCGCAGCGCGCCGTTCAGCGGTCTGCCGCGGTCGGCGTTCGAAGCGACACTCGACCTGATCACCGGGCGCTACCCCAGTGACGAGTTCGCCGAGCTGCGGCCGCGCCTGGTCTGGGACCGGGTGCACGGCACGCTCACCGGACGCCCGGGGGCCCAGCGGCTCGCGGTCACCAGCGGTGGGACGATCCCCGACCGCGGCATGTTCGGCGTCTTCATGGTCGGCGAACGGGCGTCGCGGGTCGGCGAGCTCGACGAGGAGATGGTCTACGAGTCCCGCGTCGGTGACGTCTTCGCGCTCGGTGCCACCAGCTGGCGCATCGAGGAGATCACGCACGACCGGGTCATCGTCAGTCCCGCGTTCGGGCAGCCGGGCCGGGTGCCGTTCTGGAAGGGCGACGGTCTCGGCCGACCGGCAGAACTCGGGCGTGCCACGGGTGCCTT
Organism: Microbacterium sp. M1A1_1b; assembly: GCF_053345565.1. NCBI lineage: Bacteria > Bacillati > Actinomycetota > Actinomycetes > Micrococcales > Microbacteriaceae > Microbacterium > Microbacterium sp. M1A1_1b. Next base: position 235,585 of record NZ_JBKFAJ010000004.1, on the reverse strand, counting down.
CATCCGCGAGGTCGAGGGCGCCTCGGACGCCGACGCCCGGGCGCGCGTGGCGGCGGGTGGTCTGGACGAACGAGCGATCACGAACCTGCTGATGTTCCTGCGCGAGCAGCGGTCCACCACCGGGCACGTGCCGAACGACACCACGCTCGTGGTCGAGCGCTTCCGCGACGAACTCGGCGACTGGCGGCTCATCCTGCACTCGCCGTACGGCATGCAGGTCCACGCGCCGTGGGCCCTGGCGGTCGCGGCACGCCTGCGCGAGCGCCACGGCATCGACGGCGACGCGATGGCCGCCGACGACGGGATCGTCGTGCGGATCCCCGAGACCGACGCCGAGCCTCCCGGCGCCGACCTGTTCGTGTTCGAGCGCGACGACCTCGAAGCCCTGGTCACCGACGAGGTGGGTGGCTCGGCGCTGTTCGCCGCCCGGTTCCGCGAGTGCGCCGCCCGAGCACTCCTGCTCCCCCGCCGCGACCCCGGCCGACGGTCCCCGCTGTGGCAGCAGCGCCAGCGGGCGTCGCAGCTGCTCGAGGTCGCGCAGAAGTACCCGACGTTCCCGATCGTGCTCGAGACGGTGCGCGAAGTCCTGCAGGACGTGTACGACGTCCCCGCGCTGCTCGGCATCGCGGACGAGATCGCCCGACGGCACATCCGCCTGGTCGAGACCGAGACCGAGCAGCCGTCGCCGTTCGCCCGGTCGCTGCTGTTCGGGTACGTCGCCGCGTTCATGTACGAGGGGGACTCCCCGCTCGCCGAACGTCGTGCCGCGGCACTGTCGCTCGACTCGACGCTGCTCGGCGAACTGCTCGGGCGGGCCGAGCTGCGCGAACTGCTCGACCCCGCCATCATCGCCTCGACCGAACAGGACCTGCAGCGGCTGTCACCCGACCGGCGCGCGCGGGACACCGAGGGACTCGTCGACGTGCTGCGCCTGGTCGGCGCCCTCGACCTGGACGAAGCCGTCGACCGCAGCTGGCTGGCGGACGCGTCCGATCGGCAGGACGCGTCCGCCACGGTCCGGACGACGCTCGAGTCACTCGAGCGCGACCGCCGGGTGCTGTCGTTCTCGCACGCGGGCACGACGCGGTACGCCGTGATCGAGGACGCGGCGCGGCTCCGCGACGCCCTGGGGGTACCGCTGCCCATCGGCGTCCCCACGGCGTTCATCGAACCCGTCGCCGATCCCCTGGGCGACCTGGTGGGCCGGTACGCCCGCTCGCACGGGCCCTTCGCCGCGCAAGAGGCCGCCTCGCGCCTGGGGCTCGGCATCGCCGTCGTGCAGGACACCCTGCGCCGCCTGGCCGCCGATCGCCGTCTGGTCGAGGGCGAGTTCCGGCCCGATCGACAGGGTGCCGAGTGGTGCGACTCCGAGGTGCTGCGGCGGATCCGCACCCGGTCGCTCGCCGCCCTGCGGCACGAGGTCGAACCCGTCTCGACGGACACCCTCGCCCGGTTCCTGCCCGCGTGGCAGCACGTCCGCGTGCCCGGCACGCGCGGTGGGCTGCGCGGGATCGACGGGGTGCTGCAGGTGATCGACCAGCTCGCCGGCGTCGCGCTGCCCGCGAGTGCCTGGGAGTCACTCGTGCTGCCCGCTCGCGTGTCCGACTACGCCCCGAGCATGCTCGACGAGCTCACCGCCACCGGCGAGGTCCTGTGGTCCGGCGGCGGCACGCTGCCCGGCAACGACGGCTGGGTCCGGTTGCACCTGGCGGACACGGCGGCCACCACGCTCGCCGAGCCGTCGGGCGAGGACACGACCGAGCTGCAGCGTGACGTGCTCGGTGCGCTGGCGGGCGGCGGCGCGTACTTCTTCCGGCAGCTCGGCCAGGCCGTGGGCAGCACCGACGACAGCGCGCTGACGACCGCGCTGTGGGACCTGGTGTGGGGCGGGCAGATCACGAACGACACCTTCGCGCCGCTCCGGGCGATGCTGGGCGGCCGGGCGAAGAGCACCACCGCGCCACGCACCCGCGCGTACCGCGGCCGACGGCGCCCGACGCTGCCCACCCAGGCCGGGCCGCCGAACGTCGGTGGACGCTGGTCGTTGCTCCCGCTGGCCGAGGCGGACGGCACCGTGCGCGCGGCAGCGACGGCCGAGCAGCTGTTGGAACGGTACGGCGTGGTGACCCGCGGGGCCGTGCAGGTCGAGGGCGTCCGCGGCGGGTTCGCCGGGGTCTACCGTGTGCTCGCACGGTTCGAGGAGTCGGGCCGCGCCCGCCGCGGGTACTTCATCGAGGGACTCGGTGCTGCGCAGTTCGCGACGAGCCCGACGATCGACCGGCTGCGCACGTACGCCCGCGATCTGGACGACGACGAACGGGCGAACCCCAACCGGGTGCGCGAGGTCCTGACGCTGGCCGCCACCGACCCGGCGAACCCGTACGGGGCGTCGTTGCCGTGGCCGACCGACGCGGCGGCCGACGGGGACGCGGCTCCCGACACCGCGGGGGCTGCTGCTGCGGGCACTCCGACAGCCAGCACCGCTGCCGGCGCTGCGTCCGCCGGCGCCGGGTCTGCGGGCGTCGGGTCCGCGGGCGCCGGGTCCGCCGGCGCCGGGTCCGCGGGCGCCGGGTCTGCCGGCAAGGGCCGTGGACACCGTCCCGGACGCAAGGCAGGGGCGCTGGTCGTGCTCATCGACGGCGAGCTCGGCGTCTACGTCGAACGCGGTGGCAAGTCCGTCCTGACCTTCACCGACGACCCGGCCGACCTCACCGCGGCCGCCACCTCGATCGCCGCCACGGTGCGCAGCGGCCTGGGCAAGCTCTCGGTGGAACGCGTGGACGGGGTGTTCGTGCTCGAGTCCCCGCTCGGCGATGCCCTGCGCGCCGCCGGGTTCGCGGCGACACCGCAGGGGGTGCGCCTGCGTGCCTGAGGGCGACACCGTCTTCCGGGCAGCGCACCGGTTGCACACGGCACTGGCCGGCAAGGTCCTGACGCGCAGCGACTTCCGGGTGCCCGCGTTCGCCACGCTCGACCTGGTCGGACGCACCGTGGACGAGGTCGTGCCCCGCGGCAAGCACATCCTGCACCGCATCGGCGACCTGACCGTGCACTCCCACCTGAAGATGGAGGGCCGGTGGGACGTCTACGCGCCGGGTGACCGCTGGCGACGTCCCGCGCACCAGGCCCGGGCCGTGCTGGACGCCGCGGACGTGTCGACGGTCGGCTTCACCCTCGGCGTGCTCGAGGTCGTGCCCCGGGCAGACGAGGGCGACATCGTCGGGTACCTCGGCCCGGACCTGCTCGGCCCGGACTGGGACTCCGCACTCGCGCTCGCCAACCTGACCGCCGACCCGCTACGACCGGTCGGGCTCGCGCTGCTCGACCAACGCGTCCTGGCTGGCCTCGGCAACGTCTACCGGAACGAGCTCTGCTTCCTGCGGGGCGTGCTGCCCACCCGACCGGTCGGCCAGGTCGAGGACCCGGCGCGGATGATCACCCTCGCCCACCGACTGATCCTGACCAACCGCGACCGGAGCGCCCGCGTGACGACGGGGGTGGACCGGCCGGGGTCGCGCTTCTGGGTCTACAACCGGCGCGGCAGGCCGTGCCTGCGCTGCCGGACGCCGATCCGGTACGGCGAACTCGGCGAGTCCGACCTGACCCTGCGCGACACGTACTGGTGTCCGCGCTGCCAGACCTGACGCGTCCGCGCACGTGGCTGCCCGGTCCGAGGTTCGCGACCGGTGCGAGGTTGGTTGTCGCGTGCGGGGCAACAGGGCGGCACGAGGCAATCGACCTCGCACGGGCCGGGGGAAGCCCAGTGCCCGGCGTCAGACCGTGGCTGCGCGGGCGGCGAGCGGGCGACGGCGCAACTCGGGCCGCAGCACCGCCGGCGGGGCGTACTGCTGGTCGAGTCGTCCGACGTCGGTGCCCGGCGGGACGATCGCGTCGATGCGGTCCAGGACCTCGTCGGACAGCACCACGTCGGCCCCGGCGAGCAGGTCGTCGAGCTGCTCCATCGACCGTGGACCGATGAGGGCACTGGTGACCCCTGGGTGAGCGGTCGCGAACGCCAGCGCCAGGTGCGTCATCGGGATGCCGGTCTCCTCGGACAGGGCGACGACCTGCTCGACGGCGTCGATGCGGCGTTCGTCCTGGTTGTGCTGGAACATGCCGACCCGGGCCAGGTCGCTCGGTTGCCCGCGACGGAACCGACCGGTCAGCATGCCGCCCGCCAGCGGACTCCACACCAGGGTTCCCATGCCGTAGCGCTGGGCGACCGGCAGGACCTCGCGTTCGATGCCACGGTTGAGGATCGAGTAGGTCGGCTGCTCGGTGCGGAACCGCTCCAGACCGCGGCGTTCCGACGTCCACTGCGCTTCCACCTGCATCGACGCCGGGAAGTCCGACGTGCCGATCGCCCGGACCTTGCCGCTGCGGACCAGGTCGGTCAGGGCGGACAGTGTCTCCTCGAGGTCGACGGTGTCGTCCGGCCGGTGCGCCTGGTACAGGTCGATGTGGTCCGTCTGCAGGCGCCGGAGCGAGTCCTCCACCGCGCGCATGATCCAGCGGCGGGAGTTCCCGCGCTGGTTCGGGTCATCGCCCATCGGGCCGTTGAACTTGGTGGCCAGGACCACGTCGTCACGGCGACCCTGGAGCGCCGTGCCGAGCAGGGCCTCCGACCCGCCCTGCGAGTACCGGTCGGCCGTGTCGATGAGGTTGATGCCGGCGTCGAGGGCACGGTGGACGATGCGGATCGAGTCCTGCTCGTCACCGTTGCCGATGCGGCCGTCGGTGCCGAGCATCATGGCGCCGAGCGCGATGGGGCTGACCTGGATTCCGGTCCGGCCGAGGGTGCGGTACTGCATGGTGCCTCCTGTCGTTGGCGTCCCGATCCGCGGTGCCGTATGGTGGACCGAAGCGGAACGCTCTTCCAGAACTTTACGGAATGGCTTTCCGTTTCCGCAACCCCGATCTGGAGGACTCGTGCGCGCTGATGCCCGTCGCAACCTCGATGCCCTGGTCGATGCCGCACGCCAGGTCTTCGCGGACGACGGCGTCGATGCGCCCGCGAAACGGATCGCCGACCGGGCCGGAGTCGGCGTCGGTACCCTCTACCGGCACTTCCCTCAGCGATCCGACCTGGTCGTCGCCGTGTTCCACCAGGCGGTCGAGGCATGCGCCGATGCCGCCCCCGAACTCAGCGCTGCGCACGCCCCGGACGAGGCACTCGCGCTGTGGCTCCAGCGGTTCACGGAGTTCGTCGCGACGAAGCGCGGGCTCGCGGCAGCGCTGCAGTCCGGCGACCCGGCGTTCGAAGGGCTGCACCCGTACCTGATGGAGCGGCTCGGCGGCGCACTGACGGGCTTGCTCGACGCGGCGTCGGCAGCCGGAACCGTGCAGAACGACCTCGATGCGCCGCAGCTGCTGCGCGCGGTGGCCGACCTGTGCCACGGAGCACCGACGGTCGAGCAGAGCCAGCACCTGGTCGGCCTGCTGGTCGACGGACTGCGGTGGCGCGCGAGCGCCTGACGACGACGACGGCGACGGCGACGGCGACGGCGACGGTCGCACAACTGCCCCGGCCGTCAGCCCGCCTGGTGCAGCCGCTCCCGCGCGGTGGTCCGGACAGCGTCGGTCACGCGTTCGAGCAACGGTGACGCCAGGTTCCAGCGCTGCCACCAGAGCGCCACGTCCGCGCGACGACCCGGGGTCAGTTCCACCAGGGTGCCGTCGCCGAGCCCTGCGAGACACTGCGCCTCGGGCAACAGGCCCCACCCGAACCCGAGCGTGACGGCACGGGCGAAGTCGGCCGACGTCGGGACGAAGTGCCGCGGCGCACGCGGGGCATGGCCCACCACCCGCCGGAGGAACCCCTGCTGCAGGTCGTCGTCGTGGTCGTAGTCGACGAGCGGCACCCGGTCCAGGCGCTGCACCATCCGCCGCTCGGTGTCCGCATCGGCCAGGTACCGGTCGACGAAGGCAGGTGATGCCACCGCGCGGTACCGGTCGACGCCCAGCAGCACCGACGAACACCCCTGCACGGGATCGGACTCGGCGGTCACCGCGGCCATCACCGTGCCGGAGCGCAGGAGCTCGGCGGTGCGATCCTGGTCTTCGCGGTGCAGGTCGAAGACGACCTCGGTGTCAGCCCGGACGAGCGCCAGGGCATCGAGGAACCAGGTCCCGAGCGAGTCCGCGTTCACCGCGAGCGGGATCGACGGGACGGTGTCGCTCCCCGATTCGCCCTCGCCGAGCAACCGCGCGGTCTCGTCGTCGAGCAGACGCACCTGCCGCGCATGGCGAAGGACGACCGCGCCGTCCGCGGTCGGCGCGATCGGAGTCGTCCGCTGCAGCAGGACCCGCCCGACCTGCAGTTCCATCGCCTTCACCCGCTGGGACACCGCCGACGGCGTGATCGACAGGGCCCGGGCCGCGGCGTCGAACGTACCGAGGTCGACGGCGGCCACCAGGGTCTCGAGGTGTTCGCGCTGCAGGCGGAGCATGAGCTGAGCTTACGGTGCACCAGGAACGTGAGCTGTACTGCATCACTGCGGCGTCGTACGGTCAGATCGTGAACGCGCTGCTCCCCGCACTGTCCGGCCTCGGCACGGGCCTGGCCCTGATCGTGGCGATCGGCGTGCAGAACACGTACCTGCTCCGCCTGGCGGTCAGCGCCCGGGTGCGGGTCGTCGCCGCCGCCGTGCTCGTGTGTGCCGTGTCCGACGCCGTGCTCATCCTGGCCGGGGTGCTCGGTGTCGGGGCCGTGGTCGAGCGTTTCCCCATCGCGCTCGTCGTCATCCGGTTCGTCGGAGCCGCGTTCCTGCTGACGTACGGCGTGCTGGCTGCCCGACGGGCGCTGCGGCCCTCGGGTGATGCGATCCGGGTCGCCGCCGAGGACGACGGGGTCGCCGTCGTCGCACCCCAGGCCGGACATCGCGCCCCGATGCCTGCGGGCGCGACGTCCGTGGCGGGGTGCGATCCCGACGAGACGGCGACGACGAGCGCGGCAGCACGCACCGCGCACGCGTCCGCCAGCGCGGCCGCGCCCACCGCGCACGCGTCCGCCACCGCGCACGCAGCCGAGCCCGCGCGGTCGACGGTCACCGGGCCTCCCGTCCGGACCGCCCCGGCCATGCGCGCCGCGGTGCTGACCATGCTCGTCTTCACGTGGGCGAACCCGCACGTGTACCTGGACACGCTGGTGTTCCTGGGCTCGGTCGCGAACCAGCAGGGCATCGACGACCGCTGGTGGTGGACCGCCGGCGCCGTCGCTGCGAGCTGCCTGTGGTTCAGCGCCCTGGGGTTCGGCGGCCGGCTGCTGCGACCGCTCTTCGCCAGGCCGGTGACCTGGCGGGTGTTCGACGCGTGCGTCGCCGTGGTGATGCTCGCCTTCGGCGTCCTGCTGGTCGTCGGCGCCTGACCGGCCGCCGCCCGCACAACGGAAAGCAGCTCGAACCACCGCGACCGGTTGTTCGAGCTGCTTTCCGTTGCGCGAGGACCCGCACCTACCGCATCGACTGCCCGACCCGGCTGTTGCGGCGGCTGTAGCCGAAGTAGATCGCGAACCCGATGACGAGCCAGATGACGAAGCGCACCCACGTCTCGACCTCGAGGTTGAGCATCAGCCAGAAGCACAGCACCGCCGACAGGATCGGGATCACGGGCGACCACGGCACACGGAACGAGCGCGGCGCGTCCGGACGGGTCCGACGGAGCACGATGATGCCGATCGAGACGAGCACGAAGGCGGAGAGCGTGCCGATGTTGATCAGGCCCTCGAGCTTCTCGACCGGCGTGAACCCGGCGAGCACCGCCACCACGATCCCGGCGATGAGCTGCACCCGGACGGGCGTCTGCGTCTTCGGGTTCGTGACCGAGAACCAGCGGGGCAGCAGCCCGTCGCGGCTCATCGAGAACACGATGCGGGACAGGCCGAGCAGCAGCACCATGACCACCGTGGTCAGGCCGATGAGCGACCCGATCGCGATGATGCCCGCGGCCCACGGCAGTCCGACGATGTCGAAGGCCGACGCCAGGGACGGTGCCTCTTCTTGTGCGAGCTGCTTGTACGACACCATGCCCGTGATGACGATGCTCACGCCGACGTACAGCAGCGTGACGATGCCCAGTCCGATGAAGATGCCGCGGGGCAGGGTCTTCTGCGGGTTCTCGGTCTCCTCGGCACTGGTGGCGACGACGTCGAAGCCGATGAACGCGAAGAACACCAGCGAGGCGGCGGCGAGCAGCCCGAAGACGCCGTACTGCGCGGGCTCGGACCCGGTCGCGAAGGACACGAGCGACTGGGTCCAGACGCTGCCCTCGGCACCCTTCGAGGGCTCGGCGGCGGGGATGAACGGCGTGAAGTTCGCGGCCTTGACGAAGAAGGCACCGACCACGATGACGAACAGGACGATCGCGACCTTGATCACCGTGATGACGGCGGAGACCCGCGACGACAGGCGGGTGCCGAACGCGAGCAGTGCCGTGAAGACGCCGACGATCAGCACCGGCCCCCAGGTGAAGCCGACCGGGCCGATCGCGATGGTGCTGGGCAGCGTGATGCCGAACACGTCGAACGCGGTGCTGAGGTAGATCCCCCAGTACTTCGCGATCACGGCGCTGGCCGTCAGGGTCTCGAGGATCAGGTCCCACCCGACGATCCAGGCGAGCAGCTCGCCCATCGTGGCGTAGGTGAACGTGTACGCCGACCCGGCGACGGGGATCGTCGACGCGAACTCGGCGTAGCACATGATCGCCAGGCCGCACGTGACCGCTGCGAGCAGGAACGACACGATGACGCCGGGGCCCGCGAAGTTCGCGGCGGCGTTCGCTCCGACCGAGAAGATGCCGGCACCGACCGCGACCGCGATGCCCATCGCGGCGATGTCGAAGGTCTTCAGCGACCGTTTGAGCGAGCGACCCTGCTCGTCGGCGTCGGCGAGGGAGGCCTCGATCGACTTCGTGCGGAGCTTCGTTGCCATGGGGTGGATCCCGTCATCGGCTGGCGGTGGACCACGGAAGGGTACTGGTGTACCACCGTGTCACGCAACGCGTCCACCCGGACGGTGGTTCCGCGGCGGAAGCGGCAGGAACGGAACGGGAACCGGACGGGAGGCCCGGTGCCTGCACGACGAGTGGCCCCCGGCCCGGCAGGTGGCCGGCTCGCCCGCGTCGGCTGAGCGGTGCCGGCAGAGCTGCGGCCGGCTCAGCTGCGCCCGGCGCGCCAGTCCGCCAGGAACCGTGCGCCCGCCTCGTCGTGGATGACGCCCTCGGGGGCGGTGCACACCGGGTACGGCGTCTCGGGGACCCCGTCGGCCGGCCGGACGTCGACGTGCGCGACCTGGTGCCCGTTCGCGTGCAGCCAGTCGGCCATCGCGTAGTCGCTGCGGGAGTCGCCCATCGTGCGCCACGCAACGGGGAGCTCGCCGTCCTGGGCCAGCAGCTCGAGGGACCGCTCGGCCCCCAGGTCCTTGCCACTGCGGTCGGACTCGACGTCGGTCGAGATGATCGTCGGGTCGATGCGCCACTGCACCGCACCGTCGGCGTCGGGGCGGACGTCGTCGAGCCGGCGGACACCCAGACCGCGGCGCTCGAGGGCGGCCATCGCGAGCGCGTCGAACCCCGGCTGGCGCTCGAGGTACGTGGCGTTCGGCACCTCGACGCGCTGCTCGATCGACACCATCGCCCGCTTGGTCTCGTCGAAGAACACCAGGTCGGCGTAGTCGGTCCGGACGAGCTCGCGCATCTCGTCGGCGTAGTCGCGGGGCAGGGCGAGGTCCTCGGCGACGGTCAGGTCGCCCATGCCGTCGGGGTACTGCGGGCCGATCGAGCACCACACGGCGCCCTTCTCACACACGGCGTGGACCCGCCCACCCGCAGCCAGGCCACCGGCCAGCAGCGGCCCGACCACCTGTTCGCGGACGAAGGCGTCGCTCCGTCCGGTGTTGAAGACGACCGGGATGCCCTCGGCGGCGAGCGCCACCAGGTCGGCGACGATGCTGGGGATCGCGATGGTGCGGGAGACGGGGCTGGCGATGGGGCCGTCGACGTCCAGCAGGAGTCCGAGTCGGGGTGCGGTCACGGTGCCATCCTCTCGCACCCCGGGCCGGACCCGGCGCGGCAGCCCAGAACCCGAGGGTCCCTGCGGGTCAGTGCTGCGCGGTCCGTGCCCGGTCGAGCAGGCTCGCCAGCACCTCGGCGTCGGGCACGTGGGCCTGCCCGGGCACCGTGACGTGCACCGAACCCGGGATCGCCTCGACCGCAGCGCGTGACGCGGGGGCCATCCAGTCCGGCGACTCGGTGCCCGACGCCACCAGCACGGGGACCCCGACCGAGGCCAGCACCCGCTCGGGGATGGCCAGGCCGTTGAGCATCCGGACGTCGCGCGGCAGCACGTGCGCGTCGGCCAGCAGCGTGTGCCACAGGCCGGACTTCAGCCGCAGGCCCGCGATCTGCCCCATCGGCATGCCGATCACCTGGGCGAGGTAGGCGCGGAGGGCAGCACCACGACGGCCGGCGGCGACGTGTTCGTCGAGGACGTCGGCAAAAACGACGTCCTCGGCATGCGGGTCGACACTGGCGCGGTACGGCGGTTCCCACAGCACGGCGCCGTCGACGGGGGCACCCGCGGCGATGCCGTGCAGGACCACCCCGACGCCCACGCAGATGCCGATCGTGGTGACGGGCGCGTCGGCGCTCTCGACCACGGCACGGAAGTCGTTCGACTCGCGCTCGATCGCCCACGTGTCACTGTCACCGCTGGCGCCGCGGCCCCGTCGGTCGTACGTGATGACCCGGTGGTCCGCCGCGAGCAGGTCCACGAGCCGGTCGACGTACGGGGTGCCGCGGTGGTGGAAGGCCCCGCCGACGATGACGACCGCTGGACCCGCACCCGCTTCGGACACGGCAAGGACGGTGCCGTCGGCGGAGACGACCGTTCGGTCGACTGGAGCGGTCATGGGGTCCTTCAGGATGGATACGTCCGCGGTGCATCGAGCCCTGGGGGCCGGACCGCGCGGTCGTCGGTTGTGACGAGTGTGACAGGCCACACCTGGGACGTCTCCCCCCGGTTCCAGGGGCAGACACAGCGTGCGGTCAGCGGACGCCCTGCTCAGACGAGGGTGTCCGACTGGACCGACTCGTGTTCGAGCAGCGAGCGCTTGACGTCGAGCCCCCATGCGAACCCGCCGAGCGACCCGTCGGAGCGCAGCACGCGGTGGCACGGGACGAAGAGCGCCGGAGCGTTCCGGGCGCACACGCTGGCTGCTGCCCGGACGGCATCGGGGCGCCCCATCGCCGCCGCGAGCTCGGTGTACGTCAGCGTCGAGCCGGCGGGGATCTGCCGGAGCTGCCGCCACCCGGCTTCGAACAACTCGGTGCCGACCTGCCGGACCGGCACCTGCATGGCGTGCTCGATCTCGCCCGCGTAGAACGCGTCGACGGCGTCGGCCGAGGTGACCGTCCCCTCGGTGATGGTGACCGGTCGGTGCCGGGCGGGGATGCGCGCGACGACCCGGTCGAACGAGTCGGTCCAGCCCGAGGCGAGGACCCGGCCCTGGTCGTCCTCGAGCACGGTGAACGACCCGTCGGGGGTCTGGAGTGTGGAGATCACGGCGTCGGTCATGGGGTGTCCTTCCGGGTGGTCGAGTGGGCAGCGCGAGCAGCGGCGGTGGCGCGGTCGACGATCGGCCGCCAGCAGTGCATCGTGAGGTAGCTCCGCCAGGGGGCCACCTGCTCCGACCATAGGGAGAGCTCGCGCGCGGTTCCGGGCAGGCCGAGTTCCTGTGCACCGTTGCGCACGGCCAGGTCGCTGTGGAGGAAGACGTCGGGGTGGTGCCGCACGCGGAGCGCGACGTAGTCGGCCGTCCACGGCCCGATCCCCTTGACGGCGAGCAACCCGGCGCGCAGCTCGTCGAGCGACTGCCCGCCGTGCACGACGAGCGATCCGTCGGCCAGTGCGGCCGCCACGCGCAGGATGGTGTCGACGCGGGCCGCGGGTCCTCGCAGCACCGTGGCGCCGTCCGCCGCGATGCGGTCGGCGGACGGGAACAGCAGGCCGTCCGGTGCGATCGATGGGGGCACCGGGACGCCGAGCGCCGCGACCAGGCGGGTCTGTGCCGTGCGGGCCGCCGCAACCGAGACCTGCTGCCCGATCAGGGTGCGGAACACGACCTCGTGCGCGTCGACCGCCCCCGGTAGCCGGATGCCGGGCACCCGCGTCACCGCCGGCGCGAGGACCGGGACACCACCCAGGACGGTGTCGACCGCCACGGGGTCGGCATCGAGATCGAACAGGGACCGCACCCGCGCCACCAGGGTCGGCAGGTCGCTGAGGTCCGTGACCCGGACGACCAGGTCGATCCCGGTGTTCCGCCCGGCCCGGTCGGGGACGGCGGCCGATGCGCGGAACCAGCCCGGGCCTCCTGGCAGGTCGACCAGCCGTGCGTACGCGGTGACCACGCCGTCGTCACCGACCTGTACCTGCTCGAGCCCCGGCAGTGCGTGCAGCGCATGCCAGTCGAGCAGCCCCTGCGCGTCGAACGGCGGACGGGCCGGCAGGTGCACGTGCAGGCCTCCGTCGAGCGTCGGAGCGATGCGACGGCGCGCGCGGAGCTCGGTCGGCGTGACCGCGAAGACCTCGCGCACCGTGTCGTTGAACTGGCGGACGCTCGCGAACCCGGCGGCGAAGGCGACGTCGGCGATCGGCAGGTCGGACGACGTCAGCAGGGTCCGCGCGGTCTGCGCCCGGTGCGCACGGCTGAGGGCCTTGGGTCCGGCGCCGAGTTCCTCGGTCAGGATCCGGCCGAGGTGTCGCTCCGAGTAGCCGACGCGCGCCGCCAGCCCCGAGACGCCTTCGCGTTCGACCACGCCGTCGAGGACCAGGCGCATGGCACGTCCCGCCACGTCCTCGCGCAGGTCCCACTCCGGGCTGCCGGGCGTCGCCTCGGGCAGGCAGCGCTTGCACGCGCGGTACCCGGCCAGGTGCGCGGCGGCGCTGGTGCGGTAGAAGGTGACCCCGCTGGACCGGGGCGTGCGGGCCGGGCAGCTCGGTCGGCAGTAGATGCCCGTGGAGTGCACGGCCGTGACGAACTGCCCGTCGAACCGCGCGTCGCGCGAGGCGGCGATGCGGTGTCGTTCGTCGTGCAGTGCGTCGGTCACGCCGTCAGCCTGACACGCGCCACCGTCATCGACTGGCGGGAATCGGACACGGCAGGACGGGGATGCCCGGGCACACCGGACGGGAGGCTCGACTACCGTCGAGCGCATGGGTGCAGCTGACGACGTGGTCGCGTCCACGGCCCTCACGCACGTCACCCGGGTCGAGGTCGCCCTGCTCCTGGTCTCCCGCCGCCACCGCTACGAGGGCCGTCCCGCCGACGGACCACTGCCGGCGGACGAGGACGAACTGCGCGAGGGCATCGAGCTGCGCGCCGGGCTCGGGATCGTGGGCGACCGGTACTTCGCGGCGCGCGCCCACGTGCACGCGTCGGTGACCGTGATCGGACTCGAGCCGCTCGAGGACCTCGGCCGGGCCCTCGGCGTCACGGTCGACCCCGTCGCGACCCGGCGCAACGTGTTCCTGCGCGGCGTCGACGTCGAGGCGCTGCGTGGGGAGCCGTTCTCGCTCGACACCGGGTCCGGCCCCGTCGGGTTCCGCTGCTACCGGGCGGCGAACCCGTGCGCGTGGATGGACCACGAGATCGCACCGGGGGCGTTCCGGGGGATGCGCGGCCGGGGCGGGGTGCGGTGCGACCCCGAGACCGACGGGGTGCTCACCCTCGGCCCGGCGGTGCTCCGCACGGCCCACCCCGTGCCGGTCAGCCGCGGATGCGGAACGCGGATCCCTCGACGGTGACCTGGACGCCGTCGTACCCGTGCACCCGGGGGATCCCGACCGTGGCGTCGGACTCGAGCGCCCCCACGACGACGGTGGTCGCACCCGATGCGCGAGCGGACTCGACACCGGCGGGGGCGTCCTCGAACGCCAGGCACCGGTCGGCGCTGAGCCCGAGCAGCTCGGCGCCGCGCAGGTAACACTCGGGGTGCGGCTTGCCCTGCTCGGTGTCCTCGGACGTCACGACGACCTGGGGCACCGGCACCCCGGCGGCACGCATCCGGTTCAGTGCCAGGTCGCGCGGCGCACTCGTGACCAGCGCGACCGGCACCCCGGCGTCGACCAGCCGTCGCACGAAGGCCGCAGCCCCGGGGACCTCGACGATGCCGTGGGTGTTCTCGACCTCGTCCGCGACGAGTGCGTCGGCCACCCGGCGCTGCTCGTCGGGCGGCAGGTCGGGCAGGAAGTGCCGGATCGTGTCGATCGTCTGGCGGCCGTGCGAGAAGGCGAGGATCGTCCGCGGGTCGATGTCGTGCGCGGCGCCGAACCGGCCCCACGCGCCCTCGACCACGGATGTCGAGTCGACGAGCGTGCCGTCCATGTCGAACAGGACCCCGGACGCCACGATGTCGATCACGCGCCCGACCCTACCGGCGGACGTACCGCGTCAGCAGCACGTCGTCCGCGCCGAGCAGCACGTGCGCCAGGCGCATCCGCCGCAGCGCCGGCGAGGACCCCGTCGCGATGCGCGGCGCGGTACCACCCTCGAGCGACGGGTCGATCGTCAGACAGAGTTCGTCCACCTGGTCCGCGGCAACGAGTGCCCCCAGGAAGGACGGGCCGCCCTCGCAGTGGATCGCCGTCAGCCCGCGCGACACCAGGGCCGCACGCACGAGCGCCACGTCGACGGTTTCCTGGCCGCAGGACACGACGTCGGCGACGGCGGACAACGCCGCACGACGGCCGTCGGGCGCGGACGCCGCAGTCAGCACGAGCGGCCGCACCGGCGCGTCGGTGAACACGTTCGACGCGGGATCGAGCGACAACGACCCGGTGACGATCGCGAACACCGGGTGGTCGGGCTTGCCGTGCGCCCGCCGCCAGGCGACGTCGGACTCCCGCAGCCGCATCGGACCGTAGCCCTCGTCGCGGACCGTCCCCGCGGCGACGAGCACCACGTCCGCGAACCTGCGCAGCAGCTCGAAGACGCGCAGGTCGTCGTCACCGCCGAGCGAGCCGGACACGCCGCCGGTCGAGGCGGCGCCGTCCGCGGTGGCCACGAAGTTGACCCGGATCCAGCCGCCGGCCGACGTGGCGGACGCGGGCGGGGCCTCCAGGCCGACACCGTCGGTGTACAGGGCGACCACGTCGTCGTCGGACAGGTCCGCGATCGGGGCGGGGAGCAGGGTCACGTGTTGTGCCTCGACTCCAGGGGTGCGCGCCAACCGAGAGTCGCCTCGACCATCCGCATCGCGTCAACCGACTCGGCCACGTCGTGCATCCGGACGATGCGCGCGCCGAGCATCGCGCTCACCGTGGCGACCGCCAGTGACCCGGAGAGCCGCTCACCGCGCGGTCGGCCGAGGGACTCGCCCACGAAGTCCTTGTTCGACACCGCGGCGAGCACGGGGTAGCCGAGCGCGACGACCTCGGGCAGACGCCGTGTCACCTCGAGCGTGTGCACGGTGTTCTTGTTGAGGTCGTGCCCCGGGTCGACGATGATCCGCGACTCGGGGACGCCCGCGGCGAGCGCCCGGTCGACCCGCTCGCGCAGGAAGCCCACGACGGACGCGGTGACGTCGTCGTAGTGCGGCGGCTCCGGCAGCTTCGTGCGGGGCGGCGCGGTCGAGTGGGTGATCACGATCGTCGCGTCCGAGTCGGCGACCACCGCGGCCAT
The DNA here is from genome assembly GCF_053345565.1 of Microbacterium sp. M1A1_1b. Lineage (NCBI taxonomy): Bacteria > Bacillati > Actinomycetota > Actinomycetes > Micrococcales > Microbacteriaceae > Microbacterium > Microbacterium sp. M1A1_1b. The sequence goes on along the minus strand of NZ_JBKFAJ010000004.1, from coordinate 219,908 downwards.
CGCCGGGTCGGACAGGCCGGTGGTGTCGTTGACGACGTTCGCACCGGCGTCGATCGCCGCACGCGCGACGTCGGCGCGGAACGTGTCGACGCTGATGATGACGTCGGACTCGGCGCTGAGCTGCGCGACGACGGGGACCACCCGGTCGATCTCGTCGGCCGCGGGCAGTTCCGGCCCCGGCGCGAACTTGACGCCGCCGATGTCGACCCAGTCGGCGCCCTGCTCGGCTGCGCGGACGGCGGCGGCGACGGCTCGGTCGAGCGCGAAGGTGGCGCCCTGGTCGTGGAACGAGTCGGGCGTGCGGTTGATGATCGCCATCACCGCGATGCGGTGGTCGAAGTCGATGGTGCGCCGGCCGAGCGTGCGCACCGGGTGGCGCAGGACGGGGACGACCCACCCGGGGGCTGCCTGGAGGCTCGGCACGGCCGGTTCGGTCGTCATGCGTCCGCCTCGTGGTCGGGTTGACCGGTGTGGTCGGCGCCGCCGTCGTGCTCGGCGTGGCCGGCAGGGTCGGCGTGCTCGGCGCCGGGGCCGCTGCCGCGGGCGCTGATCAGGGCGATCGCCTCGGCGCGGGCCGCGGGCTCGGCGAGGGTCCCCCGGGCAGCCACGGTCACGGTCGTCGAGCCGCTCTGCCGCTCGCCACGGGTCGTCACGCACTGGTGCTGCGCGTCGAGGACGACCAGCACGCCCTGGGCGTCGAGTCCCTCGGCGATCGTCCCCGCGACCTGTTCCCCGAGCCGCTCCTGCAGCTGCGGACGCGACGCGACGGTGTCGAGCACGCGCGACAGCGTCCCCAGGCCGATGAGCTCGTCACCCGGTGCGTACGCCAGGTGCGCGACCCCGATGAAGGGCAGCAGGTGGTGCTCGCACACGGACCGGAAGCGGACGTCGCGCACGACGACGAGCTGGCCGCGGTCGCCGTCCTCGGCGTGCACGGTGCCCTGCCGGGTGATCGCGACGGCGTCGGTGCCGATGCCGTTGAAGAACTCCGTGTAGGCGTCCGCGACACGGGCGGGCGTGCGGGCGAGTTCCGGGCGGTCTGGGTCGTCACCGATGCCGAGCAGGAGTTCGCGGACCGCGGCCTCCACACGAACACGGTCGAAGGGCTGGGTCACCCACTCATCCAACACCAGGAACATCCGGGGAACGAAGCCCGGGGTACGTCGCGCCCGGGTCCCAGGTTCCTTTAAACTTCGTTGGTGAGCGCCCCGCAGACAACCGAAACGCCCCGGAACCGCGTCGCTTCCGGCCTCGACCGCTTCTTCTCCATCACCCAGCGCGGATCGAGCATCCCCCGCGAGGTCCGTGGTGGCCTCGTGTCGTTCGTGACGATGGCCTACATCGTCATCCTCAACCCGCTGATCCTCGGTGGCTTCAGCGCCGACCAGGCCGCCAAGGACGTCACCGGCGGGTGGCTCGAGAACGCGCAGGTGGCCGCTGCGACCGGACTCGTCGCCGGTCTCATGACGATCGCGATGGGACTGATCGCGAACCTGCCGTTCGGGATCGCGGCCGGCCTGGGGATCAACTCGTTCCTGGCCGTCAGCGTCGTCCACCAGGTCACGTGGGCCGAAGCGATGGGGCTGGTCGTGATCAACGGCGTGGTCATCGTCGTGCTGGCGTTGACGGGCATCCGGACGATGATCTTCACCGCGGTGCCGGCGCAGCTCAAGGCCGCGATCACGGTCGGCATCGGGCTGTTCATCGCGTTCATCGGGCTGGTCGACTCGGGCTTCGTCCGCTCCTCCGGCCTGGCGTCGCCCCCGCTGCAGCTCGGCGAGGACGGTTCCGTCGGCGCGCTGCCCACGATCGTGTTCCTGATCGGCCTGGTGATCATCGGCACGCTCATGGCCCGCAAGGTCAAGGGCGCACTGCTCATCGGTATCGTCGCGACGACGATCATCGCGATCATCCTGCAGGCGATCTTCCACGTGCCGACCTCGGTCGACTCGAAGACCGGCTGGAACCTCAACGCCCCGGGCCTGCCGAGTGCGCTGTTCGCCGTCCCCGACCTGTCGCTCGTCGGGCACGCCGACCTGTTCGGTGCGTTCAGCCGCATCGGGCCGCTCGCCGCGTCGATGCTCGTCTTCACGCTGGTCTTCACGAACTTCTTCGACGCGATGGGCACGATGACCGGTCTGGCGAAGGCCGCCGGTGTCGCACGCCCGGACGGCACGTTCCCCCGGTTGAAGGCCGCGCTGGTGGTCGAGGGTGCCGGCGCGATCGCCGGTGGTGGCGCGTCGGTGTCGTCGAACACCGTCTTCATCGACTCGGCAGCGGGCATCGGCGAGGGCGCACGGACCGGCATGGCGTCGGTCGTCACCGGGCTGCTGTTCCTGGCGTCGATGTTCCTGACGCCGCTGACCCAGGTGGTCCCGCTCGAGGTCGCCGCCGCGGGGCTCGTGGTCGTCGGTGCGCTCATGGTCGCGCAGGTGGCCGACATCTCGTGGACCGACTTCGGGTCGGCGCTGCCCGCGTTCCTGACGATCGTCGTGATGCCGCTGACCTACTCGATCGCCAACGGCATCGGCGCCGGCTTCATCAGCTGGGTACTGATCAAGGCGCTGTCCGGCCGAGGCCGCGAGGTCTCGTGGCTGCTCTACGTCGTCGCCGCGGGCTTCCTGCTGTACTTCGCGCGTGGTCCGCTGGAGGCCGTGCTCGGCGTCGGTTGACGCAGCCTCCCCCGGCGTCGGCCCGGAGGCCCGGGGTCACTCCGGCAGGTCGGCCGGCGTCGCCTCGTGGTGGCGTCGGCCACCGGTGCGCCGGTCCTCTTTCATGCGCGCCTCGAGCAGGTGGCGGCGCCCCTCGGCCAACTCGTCCCGCGCCGTGCGCTCGAGCTCCTTGGCGAGCGCGTAGTACCCGTCGTCGTAGTCCTCGACGATCTGGAACGTCCATCGTCCCGCGATGACGTTGCGGCCGATCAGCTCGGTGTCGATGCGGTCGGCCAGCTCGGTGTGCCCGGCCGCCCGGAGCTGCTCCACGGCATCGCCCAGATCCAGGTCTGCCTTGCCCGTCAGCCGGTGGAAGCCGTACAGCAGGCCTCGGGCATGCTCGATGGCCTCGACCGCTGCGGACAGCGTGCCGAGGGCCTCGACCGTGGCGTCGGAGACCCCGTCCGGGACCTGGTGTGCTGCGTCGGGACCCTGTGCGTCGTTCGTCATGCCTCTTCGTCTACACGAGTGCTCCGGGGACCGCTCCCGGTTGCGATGTCGGTTGCGCGCTGTCGGAACGGACGCCTACCATTCGAACACACGTTCGAACGAGGAGGACCCGATGATCGTCGTCGATGCAGCCGTCACGGTCTGGTGGGAGCACGGCACGCCGGTGCGGATCGTCTGGCAGGGGCGCCGCTGGCGGGTGACCGACGTGCCGACCCGGCTCACCGTCACGCCCACCGACCTGCCCACCGCCATCACCCACGCCCCCGAGCGCACCGCGGGGTGGCGCTTCCAGGTGACCGCCGACGACCGCGAGACGCTGGTGCTCGACATCGTCCCCGACCGCGGTGGCTGGACCGTCGCGCGCACCTGGTCCTGAGCCGCGGCGCGCTGCGCGCGCCGGCCGCGGGCAGCGGGCCGCGGGCCGCGGGCCGTCGGCCGCGGGCCGAGTCTCGGTCAGGCGGACAGGATGCGCTCCTCCGGAGCCGCGCCATGTCCACTGGGGTGCGTCTCGCCGGAGCCGGACGGCCGCTCCATGAGCCGCCACGCGCCTCCCGTCAGCGGTGCCAGCGTCACCACCGTGTAGAGCGCGACGACCACGGCGAAGGTCGCCGACACGCCGATGCCCTGCGCGGCGAACCCTGCGAGCAGCCCGCCCAGGGGGATCCCCGCCCACGACCCCGCGCCGAGCAGCCCGAACACCCGCGCCCGCATGTGCTCCGGGATCCGCTCGAGCTCGACGGCCCCCAGGATCGGGTTGAGTGACCCCGCGGCCAGCCCGGACACCGCGCTCGCCACCAGCATCCACGGCAGCCCGAGGCCGAGCGCCGGCACCAGCAGCGAGGGGCCGCCCGCCAGCACGAAGCACACCACGAAGGTGATGCGTCGCGGGACCCGGTGGGCGACGTACCCGAACACGACCGAGCCCAGGAACGCCGCACCACCGAACGTCCCCGTGACGAAGCCGAGCGCCTGCGCTCCCCCGAGCCGCTCGTCGGCGTAGAGCGGCAGCAGCGTCGTGGACCGCGCCGCATCCAGCAGGTTCGTGACGAGCACCAGCGCGATGATCAGCCGGAAGAAGGGGTCGCGGGCGCCGAAACGGAACCCCTCGGCGAGGTCGCGCCAGTAGCCGCGCGATGTGGGCTGTCCCGCAGCGTCCGCGGTCACCGCGGGCATGTCGGCGGCACGGACGAACAGCGCCGTCAGCAGTGCGGCCGCGCCGAACGCGAGCGCCGTGCACGCCAACGCCGGCAGCGGACCGAGGACGGCGACCAGGACGCCACCGACCGGTGCGCCGATCAGCACGGACAACCGTGCCGACGCCTCGAAGTGCCCCACCGCCCGTTCCAGCGGCACGCCCGCCTGGGTGGCGAGCCCGGGCAGCAGCACGCGGCGCGCGGACTCCCCGGGCATGTCGAACAGTCCACTCACGAACACCAGTGCCAGCAGTGCCCAGAACGGCAGCCCCACGGTCCACGCCAGGACCGGCATGGCGAGCAGGGTGACACCGCTGACGACGTCCGACCCGATGCTCGACCGGACGAACCCGACGCGTTCCACCAGGGCCCCGCCGAACGGGCCACCGAGGACGATCGGCACCGTCGCCATGAAGGCCGTGATGCCCACGTCCGTCGCCGACCCACCACGGGCGAGCACGACGAACGGCACGCTCACGGTGGTGACGACGTTGCCGATCCGCGAAGCGACCTGCACTGCCAGGAGTGCACGGAGCCGCCCGCGGGGGCTCAGACGCGCGGCCATCGGTACGCCTGCTGGAGCACGACGACCTGCTCGGACCCGTCGCCCTCGACGTGCTGAGCACCGACCGCTCGCCACCGCTCCATCACCGCGTGCATCTCGGCGCCGAGCTCGGCGAGCTCGGCAACCGTCAGGCGGACCACCCGGTCGGAGCTGGTGCCGGCGGCCACCCATTCGCGTCCGTAGGTCGCCGCCCGGTCGACGTAGGCCTCGTAGTTGGCGGCGTACGTGCGGGCCACCGCGCGGTCGAGCGCGCTGACGGCCAGCGTGCGTTCCGGGTCGTCGATCGCGTCCTCGAGGGACCACGACGACGACTCGTGCACGGCCCGCCACCACCGCTCGCGACGATCGGTCCCGAGGCCTGGTGCCGGTTCGATCAGGTCGGCACCAGCGAGTCGGCTGCAGTGGTAGCTGATCGTGCCCGGTGCTTCGTCGATCAGCTCGCCGAGCATGGCGGCGGTCTGGGGACCACTTGCCCGGAGCAACCCCAGGATGCGCAGCCGCGTGGGGTGCGCGAGGGCCCGCATGTGCGCCGGGTCGTCGATGCGTCCGTTGTCCATGGCGCGAGCCTAGGTCCGCAAGACATGTTGCGCAAGACTCGTTGTGGATCTACGGCCAGGAGGCCCGACGCGCGTCGGGCCGTCGCGGTACGGTCGCGACATGGCCAGGTGGATCGCGCTGCTGCGCGGGGTGAACGTCAACGGGATCACGATCCGGTCTGCCGACCTGCGGGCGCTGTTCACCGAGCGCGGGTACACGGAGGTGCGCACCGTGCTGGCGTCCGGCAACGTGGTGTTCGGCGCCGACGCCGAGCCGGATCGCCTGAAGGACGACGTCCAGCAGGCCCTGCGCGACCGGTTCGGGTACGACGCCTGGATCGTGCTCGTCCTCCACGACGACCTGGCCGCGATCGTGGACGGGTTCCCGTTCCCCTCGGCCCCGGACCGGCACGACTACGTGCTGTTCGGCTCCGACGACGCCGCGCTCGATGACCTGCTGGCGGACCTCGACCTGGACCCCGCGGTCGAACGGGTCGAGCGCGGACCCGGCGTCGTGTACTGGTCGTGCCCGAAGGGGTCGAGCACCGACACCACGTTCGCGAAGCGCGCTGGCGCCGCACGGTTCAAGCGCACGACGACGACCCGCAACGCGAACACCCTGCGCAAGCTGCTCTGACGGTCGGCGCTCAGACGGTCTGCTCGTCCGGCTCCAGCTCACGCTCCAGCGAGATCGTCGGGATCGATGCCGTGATGACCGACCCGTCGGCTCGCAGGGTTCCCTGGATGTCGCTGGTGGTCGGCGCGTGTCCGGACATGCGCGGCCCGTGGTGCGGGATCGCGACGACCGTCGGCTCACCGGCCTGGATGTCGTGCGGCTGGTTGTGCACCCACGCCGTGAAGCCCGAGCCGGTCTCGACCGTGAACGTCATGCGTTCCTGCTCGAGGTCGATCCGCACCCGTGACTCGCGCACGGTCAGGCGGTAGGTCAGTCGCTCCCACGACGCCGGCAGCCGCGGGTTGAACGACATCTTGCCGCCGTGGTCACGCATGCCGCCGAACCCGTTGACGAGCCCGCCCCAGATGCCGCCCGTCGACGCGATGTGCACGCCGTCCGAGGTGTTGCCGTGCAGGTCTGCCAGGTCGACGTACAGCGCCGTCTGGAAGTACTGCTCGGCGAGCTCGTGGTAACCGACCTCGGCCGCCATGATCGACTGCACGACCGCGGACAACGTGGAGTCGCCCGTGGTCAGCGCGTCGTAGTAGTCGAAGTCGCGGCGCTTCTCGGCCGGGGTGAACTCGTGCCCCTGCAGGAACAGCGCCAGCACGACGTCCGCCTGCTTGAGCACCTGGAACCGGTAGATCACCAGCGGGTGGTAGTGCAACAGCAGCGGGCGCTTGGACTCGGGCGTGTTCTCGAGGTCCCAGAGTTCCTTGTCGAGGAACTGGGCGTCCTGCGGGTGGATGCCACGGTGCGGGTCGAACGGGATCTCCATGGACTCGGCCGCACGCTCCCAGTCGACGACCTCGGCCTCGCTCAGCCCGGTGCGCCGAACCATGCGGGCGTACTCCTCCGGGTCGTCGACCGCGAGTTCGCGGCACGCGTTCACCGCGAACCACAGGTTCGCCCGGGCCATCACGTTCGTGTACATGTTGTCGTCGACGACCGTCGTGTACTCGTCCGGGCCGGTGACGCCGTCGATGTGGAACTTCTGGTCGCCGTTCGAGCGCCAGAAGCCCAGGTCCTCCCACAGCCGGGCGGTCTCGACCAGGATGTCGATCGCCCCGCGCTTCAGGAACTCGGTGTCGCCCGACGCCCGCACGTACTGCATGAGCGCATGGGCGATGTCGGCGTCGATGTGGTACTGCGCGGTGCCGGCGGCGTAGAACGCGCTGGACTCTTCGCCGTTGATCGTCCGCCACGGGAACAGCGCGCCGTGCTGGTTGAGCTCACGCGCACGGGACCGCGCAGAGTCGAGCATGTTGTAGCGGAACCGCAGGGCGTTCCGCGCGACGATCGGCGCCGTGTACGACAGGAACGGCAGGACGTAGATCTCCATGTCCCAGAAGTAGTGCCCGCCGTAGCCGGACCCGGTGACGCCCTTCGCCGCGATGCCGTGGCCGTCGGTGCGGGCCGTGGCCTGCGCGAGCATGAACAGGTTCCAGCGCACCGCCTGCTGGATCTCCGGCTGCCCGGCGATCTCGACGTCGCTGCGCGCCCAGTAGTCGTCCATCCAGGTGCGCTGCTTGGCGAAGGTCTCCTCGACCGTCTCGGCGTGTGCGCGGTCGAGCGTTCGGTCGCACCGGTCAGCGAGTTCCCGAGCCGGCACCCCGCGCGAGGTGTGGTAGACGACGTTCTTGGTCAGGCGGATCGGCTGCCCGGCCTTGGCGTGCACGCGGTACACGTGCTTGGCCAGGTCGTCCTCGATCGACGACGACTCGTCCCACGCGTTGTCGGTCTCGATGCGGTGCTCGACGCCGACGCAGATGGTCATGCCGGAACTGGCCGCCTGGTAACCCAACAGCGACCGGCTGCCCGAGTTCCGCTTGAGCTTCGGCTCGAGCACGCGCTCGGTGAAGGACTCGGCCTTGCGCGGGTCGAACGCGGTCGCCGCTGCGCGCATGCCGGCGTGGTACTCGTCGACGACGTCCTGGCGGTTGAGGATCTGGCTGGACAGCAGGATCGACGCGTCGTGGTCGAGCATCGTGACCTCGTAGTCGATGACCGCCAGGTGCCGGTCGGTGAACGAGACCAGGCGGCGTGACCGGATGAGCACGCGCTTGCCGGACGGCGTCGACCACTCGGTCTCGCGCAGCAGGTACCCACCACGGAAGTCGAGCCGGCGGGTGTGCCGCAGGATGTCCGCCTCGGCCAGCACCAGCGGTTCGTCGTCGACGTAGAGCCGGATGACCTTGGCGTCGGGCGCGTTGATGATCGTCTGGCCGGTCTTGGCGAAGCCGAAGGCGTCCTCGGCGTGCCGGATCGGCCAGGTCTCGTGGAAGCCGTTGATGTACGTGCCGTACTGCACGCCGCCGCGACCTTCGTCGAGGTTGCCGCGCAGGCCGAGGTAGCCGTTGCCGACCGCGAAGTTCGTCTCCGCGACGCCCTGCTCGTCGGGGGCGTACTCGGTCTCGACGAGCGCCCACTCGTCGAGCGGGTAGCGCACGCGGTCGAGGGGGTCCGAGGTGATGGGGTTCATGGGGTCTCCGTGGGAGGGAGTGGTCAGGGACGCTCTGGAGGCACGGATCGCGCCCGGTGGGTCGGGCTAGGTCGTCGACGTGGCGGGCTGGGGCAACTCGGCCACCAGGTCCGCCAGGTCCGTGACGACCACGTCGGCGCCGTTGGCACGGAGTTCGTCCGCCCCGGCACCGCGGTCGACGCCGATCACCAGGCCGAACGCGCCGTTCCGGCCGGCGGCGACGCCGCTCGTGGCGTCCTCGACCACGACGCACTCGGCAGCCGTCAGGCCGAACCGGCTGGCCGCGTCGAGGTAGGTGTCGGGCGCGGGTTTGCCGGCCAGTCCGTCCTGGCGCGCGACCATGCCGTCGACGATCACCGGGAAACGCTCGAGGATGCCGGCGGTGCGCAGGACCTGCTTGGCGTTGGCGGAGCTCGACACGACGGCCACGGACAGCCCGGCGTCGATCGCCGCGGTCAGGAACCGCATCGACCCCGGGTACGGCTCGACGCCGTGTTCGGTCAGCTCGGCCGTGAACTCGGCGTTCTTGCGGTTGCCGAGCCCGCAGACGGTGTCCTGGTCGGGGTCGTCGTCCGGGGTGCCCTGCGGCAGGTCGATCCCCCGCGCGTCGAGCAGCGAGCGGACGCCGTCGTAGCGGGGCTTGCCGTCGACGTACGCGAAGTAGTCCTGCTCGGAGTACGGCGCGACCCCGTGCTGCTCGAGGTAGGGCGTGAACAGCCGGCTCCAGGCGCGCATGTGCACGTCGGCCGTCGGCGTCAGCACCCCGTCGAGGTCGAAGAGGAGCGCGCGCGCATCAGCGAGGCGCGCTGGGGCCCGTCGGTCAGACGACGTCATGGACACACCTTCCAGGGAGTGGTGTCGAACGAGTGCTGCGCCGAGTCTAGGACCGCTCCAGGCCGCCCGTGGCCTCGGACGCACGCCTGTGGATCGTTGTTCACCGACCGCGTTCGTCGACTTCCGCTCCCCCGGCTCCCCACGGGTTGACGAGGTCGATGCCCGTCCCGGCGAAGTCCTTGGTGTTCCTGGTCGCGCAGGTGGCCGCACGAGCCCTGCAGATCGCGGCGATCTGCGCGTCGGCGGTGGAGATGGGCAGTCCCGCGCGGAGACGGCCGACGACGACGTCGGCGTAGTGCTCCGCGGCGACCGAGTCGAACGGCAGGATCGCGCCACGCGCGTCGTAGTCGTCGAGGACGCCGCCGATCGCCTGGCCGAGAGCGGTCTTGCGCCTGCCGTCATCGAGACGGCGCACCCCGGCGAGGAGCTCCGCGACCGTGATGGCTGTGATCGCGACCTTGCCGGTGAGCGTGGTCACCCACTCCACGACCGTGTCGTCCGGCGTCGGTCGGAACAGCTCGGAGAGGACGTTCGTGTCGAGGACGATCATCCGAGGTCAGCGACGCGTGCGACGTCGTCACGAGGCGGGAGCGGCAGTGACTCGACGGCTCCGGCTGCGCGGACGGCGTCGAGGAGCGCCACGCCGATGTGCCTCGGCTCGGTCCCCCGCGCGATGATCTCGCGCGCCTCGGACTCCATCGAGCGGCCGTGCTGCGAAGCCTGTGCGACGAGCCGCGCCTTGACGGACGCGTCGAGATCACGGATGACGATCGAGACCATGCTGCACCTCCGGTTGATATCATCGACGATATCACTCCGCGAGGGTTCACACGATCTGCGGAACCCCAGCCAGTTCAGAGGGCCGGCGCGGAGCTGCCCGACCGCGGCGCTGAGGTGCGCCCGGGCGTCGTCGCCGGCGATTCTCGACACTGTTCGGGAGCCCGGCACCGTTTCGACCATCGCTACGGTCAGGGCGACGACGCGCGGAGCTCGGCGCATCAGTGGTCACCATTTGCCATGCGGAGACGATGAGTCAGCCTCGTGGGAGCCGGTTCGGTGGTGTCCCGAGCGCGTTCCCCTGTGGACCGAACCGGGGTCAGCGCGCGGCGGCGACGGCCGCGTCGAGTTCGTTGAGCGCGACAGCGGTGGTGTCGTCCAGGCCGCCCAGCCACGTGAGCCGGACGCGGGTGGCGAGGAAGGCCTCCAGGTCGGCCAACACGTCCACCATCAGGTCGCCATCCAGGTCGCCGTGGACCGTCGGCCCGGACACCGCGCGCGCTGCGAAGCGGCGGTCGGCCGCAGCCGCGTCGGCACGGACGGCGCACTCGACGAAGGCGGCGCCCTCGTCGTGGGCGAGCGCCGCGAGCTCGTCGACGAACCCGTCGGCACGCACGTACTGCGGGACGATGACGTCACGCCCGGCGCGCAGGTGCGCGCGCATCGCGGCTGTCGCCATGGCTCGCGCCGCCGAGCCCGCGGGGCGCAGCTGCTCCCGCCAGCCGCCGAGCATCCCCCGCAGCACGTCGATGTCCAGCGCGACCGGCAGCGCAGCCGCGTGCCGCTCGACCCATGCTGCGGCGAGCGTCGACTTCCCACTGGCCGGGATGCCGTTCAGGTGGACCAGGACGGCTCGGCGCATCAGTTCAGGGCACCGGCGCGGAGCTGCTCGACCCAGCGCTCGACGGCCGCGCTGATCTCGGCCCGCGCCTGGGACCGCGGGATCGTCGCCGTCAGGTCGCCCGGCTGCGCGCCGTACGCCCCGAAGTCGGCGTGGTTCGAGCCTTGGATCTCGGTCATCGTCGCGTCCTCGGGCAACCGCACACGGGCGGCGTCGACCTTGGCCGGGGTGGACAGCCCGTCGCGGGAGCCCGACACGCTCAGCACGTCGACCTTGGACCCGGACAGGTCGTTCGCGCAGTAGCTGCCGAACAGCAGCAGCCCGGCGACGTCCGGGTCATCGGCCAGCTGGCACGCCCGGACCCCGCCGAGCGAGTGCCCGCCGACCGCCCACGTGGTGACCGACGGTGCGTGCCGCTCGAACGTGGACATCGGACGCAGGTCGAAGAACGCCAGGTGCAGCGTCGGCTTCGTGATGACGACGGTGGTGCCGGACGCCACGACCTGCCGGAACGAGTCCATGTACGCGTACGCGTCGACCTTCGCGCCGGGGATGAACACGATGCCCACGCCGTTCGCCGAGCCCGTCGGGGTCATCAGCACGGAGTCGCCGACGTCACGGACGGCCACCCGGTCGTCGCGCCACACCTGCAGCGCCGCGGACCGGGTGCCCTGCATGACGATGTTCGCCCAGACCAGGAACACCACGACCAGCAGGACGATGACGGCCACGATCCACGTGGTCCAACGGAGTGCTCGGTTCATCGGTGGTCCTCTGCTCGGTGTGCGGTGACCGTGAGCCAGCGCTCGTCGGCCCCGGGGGCGGTGGTCTCGCGGACGTCGACGTCGACCCAGCCGGCGTCGGCGACGACCCGGGTCAGGGCGTCCTCGGTCCAGTACGTGAAGTGCCGTGCACGGTCCACCTTCGCCGTGGTCCAGGCATCGCCCTCGCCGCGCTTGACCGTCGCCGCGAGGACCCCGCCGGGCCGGACGGCGACGAGCGCGCGTCGGAGCACCCCGGTCAGCTCGTCCCGCTGGACGTGCAGCAGCACGGCGTTCGCGAACACGGCGTCGTACCCGCTGCCGAACATCCCCGTGCGCACGTCGAGCACCCGCGCGGCATGCCCGTCGGCCCGGAGTCGCTCGACGAACGTCCGGGCGCCGTCGGTGCGATCCACGCGCAGGCCCGCTGCCTCGAGCGCCAGCGCATCGCGGCCGGGTCCCGACCCGAGCTCGAGCACACGGGCACCCCGGGGCACGAGCGCGAGCAGGTCGTCGACCAGCGCCGCACGATCCGCGCTCGTCCGGTCGGCGTACACGGCAGCAGCCCGTTCGTAGGCGTCGAGCGTGCGGTCGGCGCGGAGGTCGCGGCGCATCAGCACCTCGTGGCGACCGTCGGGCAGCACGTCCCCGGGTTCGTCGAGGGCGACGAAGCCAGCGCGCTCGTAGACCCGGCGGGCACGGGCGTTGTCCGGCATCACCGCGAGCGCGAGCACGGTGCGTCCGGCGCCGGCAGCCCATCGCACCAGCGCGTCGATCAGCGCCCCCGCGACACCCTGCCCGCGAGCAGCCGGGTCGACCCACATCGAGATGAGCTCGGCGCGGTCGCCCTCGACGGGGACGCCGCTCGCCATCCCGACGGCCCGGTCGCCGTCGAACGCCACCAGGTCGAGCGCACCGGGGATCGACAACCGTGCACGCCAGCGATCCTCGGCGGCGTCCTGCCAGTCGACCAGCCGTGACCCGAACGCGTCGGGGGCGTCGGCGAGCGCGCCGCGCCGGACCCGGCTCCACCGCTGCCAGTCGTCGGCGTCGAGCGCTCGGAGTTCCACGGTCACGCCTCGGAATCTATCCCGATCGCGCGACCGAGGCCCGCGCCGGGACGGCCGCGACCGGTCTGGCGGCGGTGGGTCGCGCCTCCAGACCGGTCGTGGGTGGTGTTACTTGATGGCCGCGCGGATCTCGGCGGCTGCGGCGCCCACGTCGGACGCGCTGTAGATGGCGCTGCCGGCCACGGCGATGCGCGCACCGGCCTCTTGCACCGACGCGACGGACGAGGCGTTCACGCCTCCGGCGACCGAGAACGGCACGCCGGACTCCTTGCCGGCGTCGAGCAGCGTCGAGAACGTGAAGCCCTCTTCGGCCTGCTCGTCGAGCCCGGCGTGCATCTCGACGAACTCGGCGCCGAGGTCGATGACCTCCTTGGCGCGGGCGGCCTTGTCGGACACACCGATCAGGTCGACGACGATGCCCTTGCCGTGGACCTTGGCGGCCTTGACCGCGCCGGCGATGGTGCTGTCCCCGGCGACACCGAGCACGGTGACCAGGTCAGCGCCGGCCTTGAAGGCCATGTCCGCTTCGAGCTCACCGGCGTCCATCGTCTTGAGGTCGGCGAACACGATCTTGTCCGGGTGGGCCTCCTTGATCGCGGTGATCGCGGACAGGCCGGCGCTCTTGACGAGCGGCGTGCCGAGCTCGATGACGTCGACGTGCGGCGCGGCCGCGGCGGCGAGCTCGAGGGCGTGCTCGGTGGTCAGGGTGTCCATGGCGAACTGGAGCTGCATGGTGGTGCCTTTCGTTCGGTTCAGCGGAGTCATTCGAGGTTGGCGTGGCGGGGCCACAGGTCGTCGGCGGACTGGTCGCCGCGGGTCCAGAGGGTGTGGAAGAGCGCGTCACCGAGCAGCGCGACCGCCTGTTCGAACAGTCCGCCGGCGTACTGCGCCGATGCGGTGCCCGAGCGGTCGGTCTTGGTGGCGGCCGGCAGCACGAGGGTGACGGTGGCGAGCTCGGCCAGCGGCGAGTCGTCGGTGGTCGAGATCGCGATGACGCTTGCGCCCTGGTCCGACGCGGTCTTCGCTGCTTGCACGATGCCGGTCGTGGTGCCGGAGCCGCTCGCGACGAGCAGGACGTCACCCGCACGGATCGCAGGAGTGGTGACCTCGCCGACCACGTGCACCTGCAGGCCGAGGTGCATGAGTCGCATGGCAGTCATGCGGAGCGCAAGACCCGATCGGCCGGCGCCGTGCACGAACACCCGGTCGGCGTCGGCGAGCAGGTCGAGGGCGCCGTCGAACGGCGCCTGGTCGGTGTCGCGCAGCCCGGCGACCAGGTCGTCGAGCTCGCGGACGATGACGTCGAGGGAGGTCGAGAACGTGGGGTGGGACATGCAACAAGGCTCGTCCTGTCCGCTCGTGTGCGCCGCTACCCGACACGGCAGGGCTCCCGTCCGAACGGGTGGGCCCACCCACTCGGGTGGGACGCGTACGGTCGGAGCGTGGACACGACGACCGATCTGGAGGCCCGGGTCGACCCCGGCGGACGCCTCGCCGCCGCCGAGCACGCACGGACCGTCGCCGAGCAAGCCGACCGGCACGCGCTGACCCTGGAGTCGGTGCTCGCGGTCCTGCGGTCATCGCGGGTGGGCGACGCCGCCGCCCGGGCCGAGGCCGTCGAGATCGCCTCGGCGGCGCTCGTGGACCTGCGCACCGTCACGGATCGTCAGCGCGGCGCCCTGCTCGAACCGGTGACCGGGGCGTTCTCGCGGTTGCGTGCCGACCTGCGACCACTCGTCCGGTTCGGTGACCTCGACGTGCAGTTCGTCGAACCGCCCGCGACGGGCCGCGCGCTGCCCGGGGACGTCGCGCACGCCGCCCGGGCGATCGTCCGCACCGCGGTGCTCGCGCTCGTCGACGCGGGTGAGGCCCACCGTGTCCGGATCCAGTGGGACTGCGACGGCCGGAACCTGCTCATGCAGCTGCGCGACGACGGTGCTGGGACGCTCGACGTGCACGACGACGTGATGCGCCCCATCGCCGAGCGGGTCGTCGCCCTCGACGGGCGGCTCGACGTCGCCTCGACGCCCGCGTGGGGGTCCGTGCTCGACATCGCACTGCCGCTCGACCCGGCCCCGGGCACGGTCGAGCTCTCCGACGGCGACGACCTGACCCCGCGCGAGCAGGACGTGCTGCGCCTGGTGGCGACGGGCGTCGGCAACCGTGAGATCGCCGACGGGCTCGGGATCAGCGTCAACACGGTCAAGTACCACGTGGCGAACCTGCTCCGGAAGCGCGGGGCACGCACCCGCGCCGAACTCGCGGCGACCGGGGTCGGCAGCCGGTGACCGCGCGCCGCGGCGCCCGCGCCGTCAGGGCGTGAAGCGGTAGCCCATCCCCGACTCGGTGACGATGTACCGCGGCGACGACGGGTCCGGCTCGAGCTTCCGCCGCAGCTGCGCCACGTACAGCCGCAGGTACCCGGAGTCGGTGCCGTGCGACGGGCCCCACACCTCGGTGAGCAGCATCTCGCGCGTCATCAGCCGGTCCGGGTTCGCCAGCAGCACCTCGAGCAGCCGCCACTCGGTCGGGGTCAGCCGGATCGCCGGACCCGACGGCGGAGTGACCTGCTTCGCGACGAGGTCCACCACGAGCTCCCCGATGCGAACGGCCGGCGCGGCATCCGCCCCCGCCGTGGCACGACGTCGTCCGAGTGCCCGGAGCCGGGCGAGCAGCTCGTCCATCTGGAACGGCTTCGTCACGTAGTCGTCCGCGCCGGCGTCGAGCGCGTCGACCTTGTCGGACGAGTCCGTCCGTCCCGACAGCACCAGCACCGGTACCTGCGACCACGCCCGGATGCCCTCGAGCACCCCGATGCCGTCCAGCCGCGGCATGCCCAGGTCGAGCATCACCAGGTCCGGTCGCTCGGTGATCACCGCGTCGATCGCGGCCCGGCCGTCCCGCGCGGTGACGACGTCGTACCCGCGCGCGGACAGGGTCACCCCGAGGGCACGCACCAGCTGCGGGTCGTCGTCGGCGATCAGGATCTTCATCGGGGTCCGGCCATCATCGTGCTTCCACTCCCACGTGCCCGGCGATCGGCAGCCGCACGACCATCGTGAGCCCACCGCCCGGGGTGTCGTCGACCTCGATCGTGCCGCCCATGCCCTCGGTGAACCCGCGCGCCAGGGCCAGTCCGAGTCCCAGCCCGGTCTCGTTGTCGGTGTCGCCGAGCCGCTGGAAGGGCTGGAACACGTCGTCGCGCTGGGTCTCGGGGATGCCCGGGCCGTGGTCGGCGATGCGCAGCTCGACGCCGCCGCCGAACGCGCTCGCGGCGACGCGGACGCTGGTGCCCTCGGGCGAGAACCGAACCGCGTTCGCCAGCAGGTTCACCAGGACGCGCTGCAGCAGCACCGGGTCCGCCATCACGGGCGGGAGTTCGGCGGGCAGGTCGAGGTCGACGTCCTCGGGGCCGAGCTCCAGCTCGTCGAGGGCGGGCGCGACCACGGTCTCCAACGGGAGCGGCACAGCCGTGACGGCGAGCACCCCCGCCTGCACCCGCGAGACGTCGAGCAGGTCGCCGAGCAGCACCGCGAGCTGGCCGAGGCTCTCGTCGGCGGTGGCGAGCAGGGCCTCCCGATCGGTCTCGGACAGGGCGATGTCGCTGGCACGGAGCGTCTGCACGGCCGCCGAGGCGGCCGCGATCGGCCGCCGCACGTCGTGGCCGACAGCGGCGAGGATCGCGCTCCGCACCCGGTCGGCCGCGGCGATGCGCTCGGCGTCCACCGCGGTGCGGGTCAGCTCGCGGTGCTCGACCGCCGCGTCGATCTGCTGCTCGACGACGCGCAGCAGCCGGCGCTGGGTCGGGTCGTCTGGAGCGCCCGCGAACTCCAGGACCGCTCCCGACGGGAGGCTCGTGGTGGCGTCCGGCGCATCGCCGAACGTCCCCGACGTGGCCGGCACCAGGTCCCCCTGCCGGACACGCAGACCGGCGAAGCCGAAGGCCTCGCGGGTGCGGTCGACGAGCGCCTGCAGGGCGTCGTCCCCGCGCAGCACGCTGCCGGCGATGCCGATGAGCAGCCCGGACTCGGCCGCCGCGCGACGAGCGGTCCGCGAGCGACGCGCCGACCGGTCCACCACGAAGCTCACGAGCACCGCGCTGATGACGTACATGACCAGGGCGGCCAGGTGCCACGGCTGCTGGACGGTGACCCGGTAGAGCGGTTGCACGAAGAAGAAGTCGAGGCTGAGCCCGGACAGCACCGCGGCGAACACGGCCGGCAGCATCCCGCCGACCAGGGCGACGACGAGCACGAGCAGCTGGTAGGCCAGCACGTCGACGGTGATGGCGTCCGGGTCCGTGCCGAACGACAGCAGCCAGGTCAGCAGCGGCCCGACGACGATCGACAGGCCGAACGCCGCCAGGACCCGCCCACGCGACAGGCTGCCACCCAGCCGGGGCAACGCGATGCCGCCGCCCGCGCGCTCGTGCGTGACGACGTGCACGTCGATGTCGCCGGACTCCTGGATGACGGTGTTGCCGATGCCCGGGCCGGTGAGCGCTGCGGCCGATCGGCTGCGACGACTGACGCCGATGACGATCTGCGTCGCGTCGATCGACCGGGCGAAGCGCACCAGCGTGCTCGGGACGTCGTCGCCGACCACCTGGTGGTACGTCCCGCCGAGCTGCTCGAGCAGGGCGCGCTGCTTGCCGAGCGCGCCGGGGTGCCGTTCGCGCAGGCCGTCGTTCGTGGTGACGTGCACGGCCGCGAGCTCGCCGCCGGAGGACCGGGCGGCGATGCGGGCGCCCCGGCGCAGCAGGGTCTCGCCCTCGGGACCGCCGGTCAGCGCGACGAGGACCCGCTCGCGGGCCTCCCACCGGTGCTCGATGCCGTGCTCGGCGCGGTAGCGCTTCAGCGCGTCGTCGACCTCGTCGGCCAGCCACAGCAGGGCGATCTCGCGTAGCGCGGTCAGGTTCCCCAGACGGAAGTAGTTCGACAGGGCCGCGTCGATCCGGGCGGCCGGGTACACCAGGCCCTCGGAGAGCCGCTCGCGCAGGGCCTGGGGCGACAGGTCGACGACCTCGATCTGGTCGGCCGCCCGCACCACCGCATCGGGGACGGTCTCGCGCTGCACGGTGCCGGTGATCTCGCGCACCACGTCACCCAGGGACTGCATGTGCTGGATGTTCACCGTCGAGATGACGTCGATGCCCGCGTCGAGCAGGGCTTCGACGTCCTGCCACCGCTTGTCGTGCGGGCCGCCGGGCGCGTTCGTGTGGGCGAGCTCGTCGACCAGGGCGACGTCGGGGTGTCGTGCGGTCACCGCAGCCAGGTCCATGTCGTCCAGCTCGACGCCGCGGTGCGACTCCACGCGGCGGGGCACGAGCTCGAGCCCCTCGACCAGCGCGGCGGTGGCGGCACGGCCGTGGGTCTCGACGACGGCGACGACCACGTCGCGGCCCTCGTCACGCAGACGGCGCCCCTCTTCGAGCATCGTGAACGTCTTGCCGACGCCGGGCGCGGCCCCGAGCAGGACCCGCAGCTTCCCTCGCTTCACGTGCTCATCCTCTCGCGCGTTCTCGTGCGGTGCGGTGGTGTGGTGATCGGGGCGTGGCGTCGCACCCCTGTGCGGACATCGCGCCCCGGTGTGCGGTGGCGCGACGTCCGCACAGGGGTGCGATCGGTCAGCTGGCCTTCGCCAGCGCCAGGTTGAGCTCGAGCACGTTCACCGCAGGGTCGCCCAGCACGCCGAGCTGCCGCGACTCGGTGTGCTCGTCGACCAGCTTCCGCACGACCGACTCGCTCAGCCCGCGGGCCGACGCCACGCGGGCGATCTGCAGGCGGGCGTAGTCCGGGCTGATGTCCGGGTCGAGGCCCGAGCCGGACGCCGTCACCGCATCCGCCGGCACGTCGGCGGCGGACACCCCGTCGGCCTTGGCGATCGCGGCCTTGCGCGCCTCGATGGCCTTGGTCAGGTCGGGGTTCGACGGGCCGAGGTTCGAGCCGGACGAGGCGTTCGCGTCGTAGCCCTGCTCGCCTGCGGCTGACGGGCGCGACTGGAACCACCGGTCAGCCTGCTTGCCGGTGAAGGACTGCCCGATGAGCGACGACCCGACGGGCGTGCCGTCCTGCGACACGATCGAGCCGTTCGCCTGGTCGTGGAAGGCAGCCTGGCCGACACCCCAGACGGCGAGGGGGTAGGCGATGCCGAGCACGACGGTCGCCAGGACCATGAGCCGCACTGCGACACCGGTGCTGCGGAGGAAGGAACGAGAGCTGGTTGCCATGAGTCAGAACCCCGGGAGGAGACCGACCACGAGGTCGATCAGTTTGATGCCGATGAAGGGGACGATCACGCCGCCGAGCCCGTAGACGAGCAGGTTGCGGCCGAGGATCGACGACGCCGAGGCTGCGCGGTACTTGACGCCACGCAGGGACAGCGGGATGAGCGCCACGATGACGAGCGCGTTGAACACGACGGCCGACAGGATCGCGGACGAGGGGCTGTGCAGGCCCATGACGTTGAGCGCGGCCAGGCCCGGGAAGGCCAGCTGGAACATCGCCGGGATGATCGCGAAGTACTTCGCGACGTCGTTGGCGATCGAGAACGTGGTGAGTGCCCCGCGGGTGATGAGCAGCTGCTTGCCGATCCGGACGACGTCGATGAGCTTGGTCGGGTCCGAGTCCAGGTCGACCATGTTGCCGGCCTCCTTCGCCGCGGTCGTCCCGGTGTTCATCGCGACGCCGACGTCGGCCTGGGCGAGCGCGGGGGCGTCGTTCGTGCCGTCGCCGGTCATCGCGACGAGGTTGCCGCCCTCCTGCTCACGGCGGATCAGCGCGAGCTTGTCCTCGGGCGTGGCCTCGGCCAGGAAGTCGTCGACGCCGGCCTCGGCAGCGATCGCGGCGGCGGTGCGTGGGTTGTCGCCGGTGATCATCACCGTGCGGATGCCCATGCTGCGCAGCTCGCCGAAGCGTTCGGCCAGACCGTCCTTGACGACGTCCTTCAGGTGCACGACGCCGAGCAGGTCGACCGTGCCCGACGGGGTTCGGCGGGCGACGACGAGCGGCGTCCCGCCCTGGTCGGAGATCTCGGCGACGGTGGCATCGATGGCGCTGACCACACCGGCATCGGGGGTTCCGGCCCAGGCGAGTACTGCCGCAGCGGCACCCTTCCGCACCTGGGAGCCGTCGGTCAGGTCGACGCCGGACATCCGGGTGTTCGCGGTGAACGGCACCTCGACCGCACCGGCCGGCAGGCCCGCGGTCACGCCGTCGGCCACCGCCAGGTCGACGATCGACCGCCCCTCGGGGGTTCCGTCGGCCGCGCTCGACAACGCCGCAGCCGCCATGAGCTCGCCCACCGTCACACCCGGGACGGGCACCACGCGGGACGCCCGACGGTTGCCGTACGTGATGGTGCCGGTCTTGTCGAGCAGCAGCGTCGTGATGTCCCCGGCGGCCTCGACCGCGCGGCCGGACATCGCCAGCACGTTCCGCTGCACGAGCCGGTCCATGCCCGCGATGCCGATCGCCGACAGCAGGGCGCCGATGGTGGTCGGGATCAGGCAGACCAGCAGCGCGATGAGCACCGTGATGCTGACCGTCGACCCGACCATGCCCGCGATGGGCTGCATCGTCAGGCAGACGATCACGAACACGATCGACAGCGACGCCAGCAGGATGTTCAGCGCGATCTCGTTCGGCGTCTTCTGCCGGGCGGCGCCCTCGACCAGGCGGATCATGCGGTCGATGAAGGTCTCGCCGGGGGTCGACGTGATGCGCACGATGATCCGGTCGGACAGCACGCGGGTGCCACCCGTGACGGCGCTGCGGTCACCGCCCGACTCGCGGATGACCGGGGCGGACTCGCCCGTGACGGCGGACTCGTCGACCGAGGCGATGCCGTCGATCACGTCGCCGTCGCCCGGGATCACCTCGCCGGCCACGACCACCACCACGTCGCCCTTGGCCAGGTCGACCGAGGCGATGTCCTCGGTGGCGTTGTCCGTGGCGGCGGGACTGGCGGTGTCGTAGTCCAGGACACGGCGGGCGCTCGTGGTCGAGCGGGTCTTCCGCAGGGTGTCGGCCTGCGCCTTGCCGCGCCCCTCGGCGACGGACTCGGCCAGGTTCGCGAACACGACCGTCAGCCACAGCCAGATCGCGATCGCGATGGTGAAGGCGGACGCGTCGACGAACGCCGCGGCCGTGGTCAGGGCTGCGCCCACCTCGACCAGGAACATCACGGGGTTCCGCCACATCAGGCGTGGGTCGAGTTTCCGCAGGGCGCCCGGGAGGCCCGCCACCAGTTGGCGGGGCCCGAAGGCGGACGAGCGGGTGGCCGGTTCCGCGGCGGTGCGCGGTTCCGACTCGGAGGTCACGGTGCTCATGACAGTCCTTCTGCGAGGGGTCCCAGTGCCAGCACCGGGAAGTAGGTGAGCGCGGTCACGATGACGGCGACACCGGTGAGCAGGCCGACGAAGAGCGGCCGGTGGGTGGGGAGGGTGCCGACGGTCTCGGGCACCTTGTCCTGCCGGGCGAGCGAACCGGCGAGCGCCAGCACGAACACCATCGGCACGAAGCGGCCCAGCAGCATCGCGACGCCGAGCGCGGTGTTCATCCACGTGGTGTTCGCGGTGAGCCCGCCGAACGCCGAGCCGTTGTTGTTGCCGGCGCTGGTGAACGCGTAGAGCAGTTCGGACAGTCCGTGGTTGCCGGGGTTGAACACCGAGGTGCCGAGGACCTGTTCGCGGACACCGGGGATCACGAGCGACAGCGCGGTCCCGAGCAGCACGACGGTCGGGGTGACCAGGATGTACAGCGCGGCGAAGGTCATCTCGCGGGCACGGATCTTCTTGCCGAGGTACTCGGGCGTCCGGCCGACCAGCAGGCCGCCGATGAACACCGTGATCACCGCGAGCACGAGCATGCCGTACAGGCCGGATCCGACACCGCCTGGGGTGACCTCGCCGAACATCATGTTCAGCAGCGTCATCATCCCGCCGATCGGGGTGTAGCTGTCGTGCATCGCGTTGACGGCACCGGTCGAGGTGGACGTCGTCGCCGTCGAGAAGAGCGTCGAACCGAGGATCCCGAACCTGACCTCCTTGCCCTCCATCGCGGCACCGGCGGCGTGTGTTGCCGCTCCGCCCCCGCCGAGCTCGGCGATCGACATGACCGACAGCGAGACCAGGAAGATCAGCCCCATCACGGCCAGGATCGCGTACCCCTGACGGCGGTCGCCGACCATGCGGCCGAACGTGCGCGGCAACGAGAACGGGATCGCGAGCATCAGGAAGACCTCGAACAGGCTCGTCCACGCCTGCGGGTTCTCGAACGGGTGGGCCGAGTTCGCGTTGAAGTAGCCACCACCGTTCGTGCCGAGCTCCTTGATCGCTTCCTGCGACGCGACGAACCCGTCCGGGATGTGCTGCGTGCCGCCGACCAGCGTGGTGACGTCGGTGCCGCTGCCCCACGACTGGATGACACCGCCGGCGACGAGCACCAGTGCGGCGACGAACGCCAGCGGCAGCAGGAGTCGACCGGTGCCGCGCACGATGTCGACCCACACGTTGCCGAGCGTGCCGGAGCGACGACGGGCGAACCCGCGCACCAGGGCGACGGCGACGGCCAGACCGACGGCGGCGGACACGAAGTTCTGCACCGCGAGCCCGGCCATCTGCACCGAGTAGCCCAGGGTGGCCTCGGGCGAGTACGACTGCCAGTTCGTGTTCGTCACGAACGACACCGCCGTGTCGAACGCCAGCGACGGACCGACGGCCGGCAGCCCGAGGTCACCGGGCAGCACGACCTGGATGCGCTGCAGCAGGTAGACGATGAACACGCCCACCACACTGACCAGCAGCACGCCACGCAGGTAGGCGGGCCAGGACTGCTCCGCGTCGGGGTCGACGCCGATGACGCGGTAGATCCCGCGCTCGACGCGACCGTGGTGCTGCGACTCGTACAGCCGCGCCATCCAGTCGCCGAGCGGACGGTGGACGACGACGAGCAGCAGGACCAGCAGGGCGACCTGGGCGATGCCGGCCCACGTCGAAGCGGTGCCCATCAGAACTGCTCGGGGCGCACGAGCGCCCAGACGAGGTAGACGAGCGCGGCGATGCCGAGGACGGCGGCGACGATGGTGATCGCGATCACAGTCGCTCCACCCCCTTGGCGATCAGTGCCACCACGCCGAACACGGCGAGGACACCGGCGACGACGAAGACGTCGAACACGTGGGACTCCTGGAGTTCATCGGTTCCACGGCGGGTGCCGTGGACGGCACCGTGTGTGGTGCCGGTTCCGATGCTGGATCCGGCACCGGACCTCCATGCCGGTCCTGACGGATCCCTAACGCCCCGCCGCCCGACGCATGCGGTTCGCTGACGCCCGCGCCGCTTCGCGGAGCTCCGGCGGTCCCACGACGGTGAAGTCGGTGTCGAGCCCGGCGATCTGCGCGATCAGCGCCGTCCACG
This sequence comes from Microbacterium sp. M1A1_1b, assembly GCF_053345565.1. Classification (NCBI taxonomy): domain Bacteria; kingdom Bacillati; phylum Actinomycetota; class Actinomycetes; order Micrococcales; family Microbacteriaceae; genus Microbacterium; species Microbacterium sp. M1A1_1b. The sequence continues at coordinate 196,595 of NZ_JBKFAJ010000004.1, read as the reverse complement.
ACCACGACCCCGTCGTCAGGCGGCACGATGTGGGCCCGGTCTCCTCGAGCACCGCGTCCGCGTCCAGGTACGGCGCGACGACGCGAGCGGCCACCTGCAGGTCGACGGTCCCCCGGCACGGCCAGACGTCGGCGCCGGACGAGCCCTTGAACCGGGCAGCGACGAACGCTGCCGGGTCGCCACCGGGTACGGGGCGCCGGGTGAAGGGGCGTCCCGTCGGTGCCCTCGGCGTGATCCGGTCGATCCGGTAGGTCCGCCAGTCCCGGTGCTCGTCCACCCACGCGAGCAGGTACCAGCGGCCGTTCCGCGCGATGACGGCGTGCGGCTCGACCCGACGCGACAGGGAACTGTCGGGCTGCCCCTGCGCAGACGCGTAGTCGAACCGCAGGACCTGCTCGGTGCGCACCGCGTCGCTGACGGCGACCAGCACCGACGGGTCGACCACGGTGGTGCCGGGCGTGGTCACGACGTCGACCGCGTCGATGCGGTGCCGCAGCCGCGCGGGCATGACCTGGCGGACCGCGGCGAGCGCCCGCGCTGCCGACTCGGCGATGTCCGCACCCGAAGCCGGTGCGACCGCCAAGGCCAACGCGATGGCGACGGCCTGCTCGTCGTCGAACAGCAGCGGCGGCAGTTCGGACCCCGCGGACAGCCGGTAGCCGCCCGCTGGCCCCTTGAGCGCCTGCACCCGGTAGCCGAGCGCGCGGAGCCGGTCGACGTCACGCCGGACCGTGCGCGGGCTGACCTCGAGCCGCTCGGCCAGCACGTCGCCCGGCCAGTCCCGGCGCACCTGCAACAGGGAGAGCAGCGCGAGCATGCGGGAGGACGGGCCGGCCATGGATCCAGTATCCGTCGAGAAGCGGTCATGATCTGACCGCTTCCGTCGCCAGACTCGCTCCCATGACGATCACCACGACACCCCACCTGAACTTCGACGGCTCCGCACGCCAGGCCCTCGACTTCTACGCGGCGGCCTTCGGCACCGAGGCCGTCGCCATGACCTACGGCGCGATGGGCGCCTCCGACGAACCCGACTGGGCCGACCGCATCCTGTGGGGCCAGGTGCAGAGCGCCTCCGGCATCCGCGTGATGGCCTTCGACGTGTGGCCCGGACAGCCGTGGGACCAGGGCACGAACGCCTCGTACGTGTACCTGAGCGGCACGGACGCAGACGAGATCACCGCCGCCTGGAACGGCCTGCTCCCCGGGGCCGAGGTCCGGCAGCCGTTCGGGCCGTCCGCGTGGTCGCCACTGGCCGGGCAGCTGCGCGACCAGTTCGGCGTCATCTGGGCGCTGAGCGTCGAGGCTCCGACTGCGTGATGGCCGATCCGGTTCGCGATCCCCGACGATCGCGGACCGGATCGGTCATCCGCCAGGAAGGACGTCCCCTGTCGGCACCCAGGTCGACACCGTGACGGCGGCCGTCACCGCCGCGGGCGCGAACACGGCCCCGGGCGCGACGTGGTGGTGGCTCGGACCCATGTGCACCACGTCGTGCACGTCCTCGGCGGACAGCGCCATCGTCCACGTCAGGTCTTCGGACGACACCCGCGTGAACGACGGCGTCAGCGAGTCATGCAGTCGGCGGTCCTTCTCGGGGTCGACGTTGATCGTCGCCTCGGCGAGTTCGGCCAGGTGCCCGGGACGCGGCGTCACGACGACGAGCACGCCGTCCGGGTGCAGGACCCGCGCGTACTCGCGCTGGTTCCGCGGGGCGAAGACGTCGAGCACGACGGCGGCCGCCGCGTCGACGACGGGCAGCCGTTCGGTGATGTCGGCGACGACCGCGCCGATCCGCGGGTCGACCCGAGCCGCGCGGCGGACGGCGACCGCCGACAAGTCGAGCGCGACCCCGAGCCTCCGGTCCGCTGCGCGCAGCGCGTGTGCCAGGTAGGTCCCCGGGCCGGACCCGACGTCGAGCACCACCCCCGGCGCATCCACCGACGCGACCACCGCGGCGAGCGCCCGCTCGACCGGCGCGTAGTGCCCGCGGCCCAGGAACCGGATGCGGGCGTCGACCATCTCCGGCGTGTCCGCGGTCAGTGCGCGGCGCTTCGCCGGCAGGAGCGTGAGGTGGCCCTGCCTGGCCTGGTCGAAGCGGTGCCCGGTCGCGCAGCCGGCCTGCCCGTCACCGGTGCGGGCGAGCGGCTCGCGGCAGACGGGGCAGGCGAGCACGGGGAGCAGGTCGTCGCGCACCGCACCAGCGTACGGGCGTCGCGGTACCATCACTCCGGGGGCAGAGCAGTCTGCCGAGGACGGGGAACTCGATGTCCACCGAACCTCCGTTGACCGGGTCAGCGATGGGTCCGCGCTCAGCGGCAGTCCATCGCGAAGGAGATCATCGGCGCGTCGCTTCCTTCCGAGCGGCCCCAGCTGAACTCGCCCGTGAACTCGTCGGTCTGCGAGCGGTCGATGAACGACAGCGAGTGGTCGTTCGCATTCTCGGTCCGCTCTGTGAACTCCGTGTCCGGCGCAACACTGGTGATCGCGTTCCGAACGGCGTCCTCGGTGGCGGCTGGGTCGATCGATCGATCGAGCGTGAGTGTCCAGAAGTACTGCAGACCCGCCTGCGGACCGTATCCAGCCTCACAGCCCGCGGACGACTCCCTGAGCCTGGGCGCTCCCGCTCCCGCCGATTCGGGCGCGGTCGGTTGCCGGAGTCGCAACGCCGCTTCCGGCGTGATGTCCAGCGCGGTCAGCACCGCCTCGCTCAACGAGTCGAGTCGTTGCTTCGCCGCGGCGCGGGCGGCGGGCGCAGCGCGTTCCGCCGCTCGACCCTCGGCCGATTCTGCTTCGCGGGAGTTTCGCGCCTCGGCGTCGTCGAGCGCTCCCCGCGGCGGATGTGCTCGCTCGTACGCCGCGCTCAGCGACGCCGACTTCGCGATGATCGTCACCGACCCAGGCAGGATCACGCACAGGGCGACGCCGAGCGAGAACGCCCCCAGCACGATCGCTGCGCCGCCCGGGATCCGCTTGGTGCGATGGACGTCGACGATCCCCCAGACGAGCGCCCATGCGGGGAACCCGAGACCGAGCACGAGCGCGGTGTAGCCGTACCCGGCAAAGCCCCCGCGATCGCTGCCCGCATGGTCGTCGTACACGGCCGTGAGACCACCGAGGAAGTACGGCACGAAGCTCATCAGCAGCGCCAGCGGAGCGACGATCGCAAGGACGACCGACGTCGCGTTGGATCGCGGGGCCGCTGCCCCGCCAGCGTTCGGCGTCTCACTCATCCCGCTCCCCCTGGTGTTCGCGCATGATCCTGACGAACGCGATGTGCACTCCTGTGCCACCCGACATCAGCGGTGAACCAGCCCACCCTGGTCGCTGACCCGACACTCTGCCACACGTCCGAACCCCGAGCCTGCCGTCTGCCCGAGACGCGACAGGTGGTCGCAGCGCCGGTGCAAGGGAGGCCCCCGGTCCGGAACCGACGTCGAGGACCACACCCGGCCTCCGGGCATCAGTACCCTGACCGGATGTCGCTGCAGCAGCTCTTCGGTCTCGACGGACGCACCGCACTGGTGACCGGCGGGAGCTCCGGGATCGGTCGTGCGATCGCCCTCGCGCTGGCCGACGCCGGTGCGCACGTGGTGATCGCGGCGCGGACGACCAGCGCGATCGATGCGACCGTGGCCGCCGTCCGTGACGCCGGCGGTTCGGCCGCAGGGATCACCGCGGACCTGTCCACGCGTGCGGGCGCGCACGCCCTCGCCGATGCCGTCGGCGACGTCGACGTGCTCGTGCACTCCGCGGGGATCAACCTGCGGCCGCCGATGGCGGACCTCGACGAGTCGACCTGGGACGCGACGATGGCCGTCAACCTCGACGCCCCGTTCGTGCTCGGGCAGCGGCTCGCTCCGGGCATGGCGGCACGCGGGTCCGGGCGGATCATCGCGATCAGCTCGCAGCAGGCGCACCGCCCCTTCGCCGCCAGCGGCGCGTACGGGGTCTCCAAGGCCGCACTGGAGGCCCTGGTCCGGTCCCAGGCAGAGGCCTGGTCTGGGCAGGGGGTCACCGTCAACGCGCTGGTGCCGGGATTCGTGCCGACCGCGCTGAACGCGCGGCTCAGCGCCGACCCGGTCGCCGTGGAGCGTCTGGCGGCAAGGACCCTGGTCGGGCGCAACGGGCTGCCGGAGGACTTCGCGGCCGCTGCGGTGTTCCTGGCCGGACCGGGGTCGGCGTACGTGACGGGGCAGTCGATCGCCGTCGACGGGGGCTTCTCCGTCCACTAGGTTCGCGACATGGCCGTCATCCACAACGCCGAACTCCGTCCGTCGAAGACCGAGGCGATGGGCAGCTGGTTGCCGTCGCAGGCATGGAGCGGCGTGGAAGCGGGGTCGGACGTCCTGGTGGACGGGCGGTTCCGGTTCGACGACCCGGACGGCCAGGTCGGGGTCGAGACGTACCTGGTGCACGTCGACGGCGGTCCGGTCCTGCACGTCCCGCTGACGTACCGCGGCGCTCCGCTCGCTGGTGCCGAGGACTTCCTGGTGTGCGAGATGGAGCACTCCGTCCTCGGTCGGCGCTGGGTGTACGACGCGGCCGGCGACCCCGTGTACGCGGACGTCCTGCGCCGGGCGATCGCGACCAGCGGGCACGAAGCCCGTCTCGAGTCGGCCGAGGGGGGCGAGGCGCCTCCGGTGCTCGGCACGGCCGTCGGCAGAGGCTCCGCGGCGACGTCGCCGACCGTGCACGCCGTCACCCCGCGGACGGATGGAGCGCTCACCACCATCGGGGACCTCACGATCCTGCGCGTCGTCGGTACGGCCCTGCCCGCTGGCGAGACGCTGACCGCGACGTGGAACGGGTCCGCACCGACCGTGCTGGCCGTCCTGCGCCCCTGACGGGCAGCTCCTGACGGGGCTGCTCCTGACGGGTACGGGCAGGGCCCCGCTGGCGGCCACCACCCCTGGCAGGATCGGTGGGGTGAAGACACTGGAGTTGCCACAGACGGACCTGACCGCCTCTGACGTCGTCGTCGGACTGATGCGGATCAACGACATGAGCGACGAGGACATCCGATCGCTCTACGCTGCCTCGCGCGACGCGGGCGTGACGATGTTCGACCACGCGGCCGTGTACGGCGGCTGGCACGGCTGCGAGGAACGGTTCGGCGCCGCCGTGTCGCTGACGCCCGCCGAGCGGGCCGCGATCCAGCTGCAGACCAAGGTCGGCATCCGGCCCACGGCGAACGGCGCGTACTTCGACTTCTCGTACGACCACATCATGTCCTCGGTCGACGAGTCACTGACCGCGCTGCGCACCGACTACATCGACGTGCTGCTGCTGCACCGCCCCGACGCCCTGGTCGAGCCGGACGAGGTCGCCAAGGCCTTCGACGAGCTGCACGCCGCCGGCAAGGTGCACCACTTCGGCGTCTCGAACCACACCCCCGGGCAGGTCGAGCTGCTGAAGAAGTCGGTCACGCGTCCGCTGGCGTTCAACCAGGTGCAGCTGAGCATCACGCACGCGAACCTCATCACTCAGGGCCTGTCCGCCAACATGGGCGGCCTGGACCAGTCGATCGACCGCGACAACGACATCCTGAACTACTCGCGCCGCACGGACGTGACCCTGCAGGCCTGGTCGCCGTTCCAGCGGGGCTTCTTCGACGGAGTCTTCCTGGGCGACCGTGAGCACCACGCCGAGCTGAACGACGTGCTCGAGGAGCTGGCAGCCGCGCACGGTGTCACCCCGACCGGGATCGCCGTCGCGTGGATCACCCGACACCCCGCGCACTTCCAGGTCGTCCTCGGCACGACGAACCCACAGCGCGTGCGGGACTCGGCCGCGGGCAGCGACGTCGAGCTCTCGCGCGAGGAGTGGTACCGCATCCTGACCGCCGCGGGGCACATCGTCCCCTGACCCGCTTTCCCCGACGGGTCCGCATCGGGCGGGGTGGGATCGTGCTCCACGACCTCGCCCTGCCCGTTCGTCTGTCCACCCGCTCCGGCGAGGTCACCCTGCGATCAGCGGGACCCGAGGACCTCGACGCGCTGATGACCCTGCTGGCGGACGACCCGATCAGCGCCGGACGCGGCGACGTTGCCGACGAGGCCGACCGCCCCCGGTACGCCGCCGCGCTCGCCGCGATCACGGGCGACCCGGCCAACGCGCTGCTGGTCGCGACGGACAGGCAGGGCCGGCTGGTCGGGACGATGCAGCTCACGCGGATCCCCGGCATGGCGCGGCAGGCCGCGACCCGGCTGCTCGTCGAGGCCGTCCGTGTCCGCAGCGACCTGCGGTCGAGCGGGATCGGCAGCGCGATGATGCGCTGGGTGACGGACGTAGCTGCTCCGACGCTCGACGTGGGCCTGGTGCAGCTGACGTCGGACGCGGCCCGGGTCGACGCGCACCGGTTCTACGAACGGCTCGGGTTCACGGCGTCCCACGTCGGGTTCAAGTACACCGTCGGGATCACCGACCGGCGGCGTAGTGGTTCGTGACCTGGGCCGGCGTGAGCACCGTCGTGTAGACCGCTGCGAACCGCATGGACCCGGTGAAGGAGAAGTTGGCCGGCTGCCCCGGCCAGTTGGCGATCGTGTCGTACCCGACCCGCCAGTACCCGGTGTAGTTCTCCGGCGTGGTGTACGCGGCGTTCGAGGCGACGAGCGAACCGTCGAGGTACAGCCGCATGCCGGTGGCGGCCGACATCGTCGCGACGACGTGGTGCCACGCGCCGTCGGTCACCGCGTTCGGCGAGGTGACGACCTGGGTGGTGGCGTTGAACGACCCGAAGACGAGCTGGCCGGCGGTGTTGATGTAGATCTGCCGGTCGTGCTGCCCGGAGACGGCGACCTGGTTGCTGCCGAAGCCGATGAGCAGTCCGCCGGCCACGGTCGTGCGGAACCAGACCTCTTCGCTGAAGGTCGTCGGGTTGGCCTTGGCGGTCGGGGTGGACACGAAGCTCGTGGAGCCGTTCAGCACGTACGCACTCCCGGTGTCGCGGGGGCACGCGATCGGCGACGGGGTGGCTGCCACCATCGAGCCCTGGTACGTGCCGTTCGCGGCGGTCGTCGCCGAGTCGGCCGCGGTCTTCGCCCCGGTCGCCTCGCCCAGTCGGTACCGGAACGTGGCACCGGCGTCGTCCGCGTCGACGGCGCTGGCGCAGGTGAAGTACGCGGCGGTCCCGGCGGTGTTGCTGCTGTCCGTGACCTTCGCGCTGAACGCCGAGCGGGTCGGGGCGAACTGGGCGAAGAGCACGACGACCGCGAGGGCCACGACGAGCAGCAGGGCGACGACCTTGCCGTCACGCAGTCGCGAGGCGATCACGAGGCACGCACCGCGTGCACGCGACCGACCATCAGGCACAGCACCAGGGGCACCAGGCAGGCGGCGATCAGGAGTGCCCATCCGCTGGGGTCGAGGGCGATGTTCGACGTCAGCTGGTAGCTGCCGTGGTGGTTGAGCTCGTGGATGACGACCCGGCCGACCTGGCCGTCGACCAGGTGGACGCTGTTCCCGCCGTGCGCCTGCACCTGGACGGGGAAGATGCCCGAGGAGACGACCGTCGCGACGACCGAGCCGGGGTTGGCGGTGTTGGTGATCGTGGTGACGTTGACGAAGGGTCGGAGGACGAACGCAGCGTAGGAGACGGTCAGGGCGCCACCGGCGATGCGGAGCGAGCTGCGGGTGATCCGGTCGGCGAAGGGGCTGGTGAGGACCCAGATGAGCAGCGTGCCGATGAGCAGGATCGGTGCGGCGCGGAACAGCCAGCCGAGGTGCGGGACGAGCAACGCCGGGGCACCGACCAGGTTCTCCTGCGTCAGCGTCCAGGGGTCCGTCGCGCCGTTCACGTCGCCGCGGGTGTGGATCCCGCCGGCGCTGTCGATGTCGATGATGCGGTGCGTGTAGATCGTGTCCGGTGCGGCGCTGACGCGGAACGACACGATGTCGCCGACCTGCAGCGACGATGCCTGGGCGGGGAGGTCGAGCACGAGGGTGCCGACCGGGGCTGCTTCACCCATCGACGGCGTCTCGACGACGAACATCCGACCGCCGTTGGTCAGGAACAGGGCGGCTGCGGCCAGCAGCAGGGCGGCGAGGAGCGCGACCGTCCAGGCCAGGGTGACCTCGGAGCGGGTGGCGGTGGGGGCGCCGATGAGGGGACGGGAGAGGGTGCCGGTGAGGGGAGCGGCTGCGGTCTGGCTCATGGTCGTCCTTCCTCAGGCAGGTGGTGGTGGCGGGGTGACGGGCGACAACTCGGCCGTTTCGGGATCGGTCGAGGTGTCGCCCGTCGGGTGGGGACGAACAACGGGTCAGGCGGTGAAGGTCCAGGTCATCGGGACGGACGCTGCGAGGCCCTGGTAGGTGTTGCCGGCGCTGCTGTCGAGCGTGACGGCGAAGTTGAAGGGCACGGAAGCGCCGGCGGCGGGAGCGGCGGGCATCGTGAACGCGGAGGCTGCTGCACCCTTGAAGCTGGCGAGCGTGCCGGAGAACACGGTGGTCGAACCCGAGGTGATGACGATGTTCATCTTGGCGCAGAGGTCCGTCGCGGTGCCGTTGAGCGAGCCGTTGTTGGACTGCGTGCAGATGGCGCCGGGGGTGAGCGTGAAGGTGCTGGCGGCGGCGCTGCCGGTGTTCTTGATCGTGATCGGGGTGTTCACCGTGACGCCGGGGGTCATCGTGGTGCTGCCGCCGAACTTGTTGATGGTGGAACACGTGGCCGAGTTCGTGGAGACCGAGCCGCCGTCGGTGCTGAGGCAGGTGACCGACGCGTTCGCGTTCTGCTCCTGCATGACGAGCGTGCCGCTGGCGGCGGTGTTGCTGCTGTTGGTGATGCTCGCCGCGAACCCGGAGAGGGTGCCGGTGAGGGACAGGGAGAGCAGGACGGCGGCGAAGATGCCCGCGACCAGCGCAACGGGCGCGAAGCGGAGGCGCTTGACCGGGGAGATGCGGTTCGGGTTGGACACGGGGTTACCTCGATGACTGTGTTGGGTGTTCAGGGCGTTTGCTTGATGATCAAGATAGCCAACCGTTCACACAATCGGAAGTCGAGAGACCTCCCCAGAGTGGGGGACAGGCCGGGGACACGTCCGCGAGGCCCCGGACGGGCCGTGCCATCCTTGGCGCAGCAGACCCGACAGGAAGCAGACCCGTGCCCGGAACAGCAGACGACCAGGCGACCGACGTCCTCGCGGCGTTCGACGCCGTCGTCCGTGCGGAGAAGGGCCTGGTCGGTCAGCTCAGCGCCCGCGCCGGCATCCACGAGACGGGCATGCGCGCGCTCACACTCATCGACGACACCGGGTACTCGACCGCGACGGAGCTCGCAGGCTACCTGGGGCTGACCTCCGGGGCGGTCACGAACATGGTCGACCGGCTGACGGACGCCGGGCTGGTCGAACGCCGACCGAACCCGTCGGACCGCCGCGGTTCACTCATCGTTCTGAGTCCCGCCGGGTCGTCCGTCATCGCCGGCGCACGCGAGCGCTACGCAGCCGTCCTGCGCCAGGTCAGCGCTGCCAGGGGCGTCGACCTGGCGAGTGTGTTCAACGACGTCGCGACCGGGCTGCTGCAGCAGAGCGCCGACGCGCAGCAGGGCACCGACGCGCAGCAGGCCTGACCGCGTCGTCGAGCAGCGCTCCGACAGACCGTGGCAGAGTCGTCCCATGACGTGGAACGGGGCCACCGATGCCCAGCGGTACGGATCGACACTGCTCGACGGGGACCTCGTCCGCCTCCGCGCACTGGAGGACGACGACCTCGCAGACCTGGTCCGCTGGTGGCGTGACCCGGCATGGGCGGTGCTGCAACAGATCGTCGTCCGCCCACGACCGGACGCACCCGTCATCGAGATGTTCCGCACCTGGAGCACGAGCGAACGCAGCGGCGACGTGGGGTTCAGCGTCGTCGACCGTCGCTCGGGCAACCTCGTCGGCCACGTGACCCTGTTCGGTGGGAAGCTCCCCGTCCGGGCAGCAACCCTCGCGGTGATGATCGGCGGCGAGCACGTCAGCCACGGCTACGGTACCGAGGCCGTCCGACTGCTCACCGACTACGGTTTCCGCGAGATGGGTCTCAACCGCATCGAGATCCAGGTCCACGCGTTCAACGACCGAGCACGTGCGGTGTACCGCAACGTCGGCTACCGCGAGGAGGGCGTGCGGCGCGAGGCGGTCTTCCACGACGGCCGGTTCCACGACGAGGTCGTCATGTCCGCGCTCGCCCGCGAATGGCAGCGACCGCCGTGCGACACCAGGACTGACGCGGACTAGACCCGGTCGCTCGGTGTCGGCCCGGTCTGGGGCTCGAGGAACAGCGCTGTCGCGGCGGGGTCGGCAGCAGCCCCGCTGACCACCTCGACCGCGATGTCCAGCCCGTGCGCGGGGTCCTCGTCGAGTTCGAGGCCGTTCTCGGTGGCCTTGTCCTCGGGGATCGCGAGACCCTTGGACGGATCGAACGCGCTGCTCATCGACATGGCACGAGCATGCCCGAGATCGATGGGCAGCACCTCCGAATCAGCGCTGTCCGTCCGCCGCGATCAGCTCGAGCTGGGTCACCACCATGTCGGTCTCCGGCGTGAACGTGAAGGTCGATCCGCCTCCGGCGATCCGGAACACACGCGTCTGCCCGGCCCACTCGAACACCGCACCCGTCACCGACACCGACGTCGACCCGAGCGACACCGACCACGCGGAGGTCCCCGGGGCAGCCACCGTCACCGTGTACAGCGACGCCGACCGGACCTCCACCGGGAACGACACGGTCGTCCCCGCGGCGAGCGCCGTCGCCGTGCGTCCGGTGTCGTCCGTCAACGCCGAGTCCCCGACGGGCAGCACGTCCACCGGGGTGTCACGATAGCCGTGCAGCTCCGATGCCGACGGCGGACGCGTGTCCGATGCCCAGCCGACCGGCACGTCGGACAGCTCGACCACGATCCGTGACGCCGCCACGACCACCGTGTGCGGGATGCTGATCGAGGTCCACGGCACCCCGTCCACGCTGACGGACGCGACGTACGCGCCTGCCGGAGCGCCACTGGTCTCGATGACGGTGGGGGTGCCTCCTGGCGGGCGCAGCACGGTCCGCCGGACCGACGGCGGCACGATCACGTAGGACCCGCTCGCCGGTGCCAGCGGGTACAGGCCGATCGTCGCGAAGACGTACCAGGCGCTCATCTCGCCGTTGTCCTCGTCGCCGGGGTAGCCCTGGCCCAGGTCGGAGCCGACGAACAGGCGCTGCAGGCACTCGCGGACGATGCGGTGCGCGTCGTCGTGCCGTCCGGTGAACATCGGGAAGAACGGGATGTGGTGCGCGGGCTGGTTCGACAGGCCGAGCATGCCCATCCGCACGTCGCGTGCTTCGGTCATCTCGTGGATCGGGAACCCGTAGTGGCCGGAACGGTCCGTCGCACCCGTCTCGGGTTCGGCGAAGAAACGGTCGATCGCGGCGTCGAAGGCCTCGGGTCCGCCGTGCAGGTCGACGATGCCGGCGCCGTCGTGCGGCGCCGTGAACATCGTGCCCCAGGCGTTCGTCTCGGTGTAGTCGCCGCCCCACTGGGCGGGGTCGTAGCCCTCGCCTTCGCGCCACTGCCCGTCGGGCGTCCGGCCGATGAAGAACCCACGACGACGGTCGAACACGTTCCGGTACTGCAGCGACCGACGCGCGAACCACTCGGCCTCGGCGTCGTACCGCTCGCGCTCCGCAGCGTCGGTGGTGCGGTCCGCCAGGGTGGCGGCCAGCACGGAGATGCTCCAGTCGTTGATCGCCGCGTCGAGGGTCCAGGACATCCCCTCGGAGGTGTCGGTGTCGACGTGGCCGCGGAACGCGCCCGGGAGGCTCCCCTTGCGTCCGACACGCTCGTCACGCGGCGGGACGGTCGCGTTCTTCACCGCGCTGCGGTACGCCTGCTCGACGTCGAAGCCGTCGACGTCCTTGGAGACCAGGTCGCCGAACACCGTGTCGCTCGTGGTGCCGGTCATGCAGTCCTCGGCGCCCGGCGCACTCCAGCGCGGGGTCCAGCCGCCGTCGTGGAAGTGCTCCACGAAGCCCTGCGCCAGGTCCGCCGCCGTGTCGGGAGTCAGCAGCCCGAGCAGCGGCCAGGCCGTGCGGTAGGTGTCCCAGAACCCGTTCGTGGTGGTCAGCGCGGTGTCGACGACCTCGGGCCCTGGTTCGTCGCGGATCGGCGAGGCCAGGACGTCGCCGTACGGGGAGCGGTGGTGCGGTGTGCCGGTCAGCGCGGTCTCGCCGGCACGGTTCGGGTAGAGGAACAGCCGGTACAGGCCGGAGTACAGCGAGACGAGCTGGTCGTCGGTGGCGCCCTGGACGTCGAGCGTCGCGAGTTCGGCGTCCCAGAGCGCTTCGGCACGACTGCGCATGGCGTCGTAGGACCCGGCCGCGTCGAGGTTCGCGCGCGCATCGGCGAACGACACCGTCGAGATCCCGAGCAGCACGTCGGTGTCGCCCGCGACGGCCAGCCAGCCGGACAGCACCTGGTCGGCGGACGTGGTGTGGTCCGCCGTCACGCCGGGGATGCGCAGGTGCACGAAGTGCGGCGGGGTGCCGGGGCGGTCGTCCAGGTGCGCCTCGACCACGGCCGTACCGTCGTCGTCGACCTGCACGGTGGCGTCGAGCACCCGGCCGTGGTGGTCGAGCACGATGCTGCGGGCGCCCGTGAACCGGAAGCCCAGGGCGAACTCCCCCGCGGTCATCTCCGCGGTGACGCCGTGCTCGAGCGCCACGCGGTACCGGTGCGGGCCGTCGAGCTCGTCGTCGTGGTCGAACCCCAGGGCACGTGCCGTGCGGTCGGTGTCCGGCGTCGAGCTCGGCGAGGGCATCACCTGGAACACGCCCCGGTCCCCCATCCACGGTGACGGGATGTGGCTGGTCGCGAAGGCCTGGATCGCGGGCCGGCCGTCGCTCGCCCGGTCGTGCTCCTGGTACGCGTACGGCCACCGGTTGCTTGCGGCGTCGGTCATCGGCAGGCCGAACACCCCGCCGTGCGGGATCCCCACCAGCGGCGCGTTGTTGCCGCGCGAGAACCGCGACGAGGCCTGCGTGCCGCGGGTGGTGCGGACGTGGTCGAGTGGCTTCGTGGCGGCGGGACGGCGGGGCTGCTCGATGCGGACGTCGTCGAGCCAGCCGCGCAGGGCGGGCCGCGCGGCGGCGTCGGACGCACCGGGACGCACGTCGTCGGCGGGCGCTGCCGACGTGGCGGAGCCGAGCCGGGCCTCCAGGCGGTCGACGACCCGACCCGCGAACGGCGTCAGGTCGACCTCGCGCCGGTTCCACTGGTCGACCCACTGCTTGCGGGCCGCGTCCTGCGCGTCCGGGGTGAGCGCGTCGCCGTACTGGTCGCGTGCCTGGTCCGATGCGCGGGAGCCGTCGGTGAAGACCACGTCGAGCGTGAAGGCCGTGGCGTCCCAGAAGTGCGGCAGGTCGTCCGGCGTGGGCTCCGTTGCGCCGTCGGGCAGGGTGCGCTCCGGGAACCACACCCACGACAGGCGCTCCCCCGACTCGATCGCGTGTCCGGCGAAGCCCGGCACGACGGCATGCAGCTGCTCACCCCCGGCTGGTCGCTCGACGAGGTACCCCGCGCTCGAGGTGAAGCCGACGTGGTTCCTGGCTGCGACGGCCGTCGTCGGGCCACCGCTCCGTTGCAGTTCTCGCACGTCGTCCACCCTATTTGCTCCAGCGGATGGACGAAACCCGGTTGCGTCGTCGTCGCGCGGATCGCACCCCCTGGTGGACGTCGCGCCCCCGGGAAACGGGGCGCGATGTCGTCACGGGGGTGCGATGCCCCCGGCGGTCAGCCCTTGTTGTGCCCCGGCGCGTTGCCGGAGTTGCCCGGGCCCGCGTTCGAGCCCGGTCCCTTCCCCGCACCCGTGTTGCCGACCGGCGTCTGCACGGGCAGGGTCGGTTCGACCGAGGGCTCGGGACCGTTCGACGGCACGGTCGGCTGCGAGGGCTCGTCGGACGGCTGCTGCTCGGGCTCCGACGGCTCGGCCGGCTGCGAGGGCTGCTCCGGTTGCGAGGGCTGCTGCTCCTGCGAGGGCTCGTCCGACGGCTGCTGCTCCTGCTGCCCCGGCGTCGACGAGTTCGTGGGTGCCGGGGTCGTGCCGTCGTCACCACTGCCACCACCGAGGGCGACCACCGCCCAGACGATGCCGGCGAGCACCAGCACGCCGACGATGACGAGCGTGACGATCAGCCCCGCGCGGCGTTTGCGCTCTTCGGGTGGATCGGCCTGCGGCGCGCGCGGAGCGACGGGAGCGCCACCGCCACCCGAGGTGCCGCCGCCCCGCTGGGCGCCGAGCACGGTGGTCGCGACGTCGTCCTGCCGGGAGGCCCCGCCCGCCGGCAGCACGCGCGTCGCGTCGTCCTGTGGCCGGGCCGCGGGCATCGCCCGGGTCGGCTGGTCGGCCGCCATCGCCTGGGTGGGCTGGTCGGCCGAGGCCGACGCCGAGGTGCCGAGCACGGCCGTGGCCCCGGCCGCCCCTGCGGCCGCAGCCGCCGGGGTCAGGGTGCCCGGGCCTCCTGGCAGCAGCTGCGTGGCGGGCGCACCGTCGTCGTACGACAGCGCGCGCAGACGCTCCGCCGCCTCTGCGGCGGTCGGCCGCTCGGCGGGGTCCATCGCCGTCATCACGTGCAGCAGCACGCGCCAGGCCGTGGGCAACGAGGCGTCGATCTCCGGCGACCGGGTGAGCCGGGCCGTCGCGGACTCGACCGCGCTGCCGGGGAACGGCATCCGCCCGGACAGACACTCCAGCAGTACCAGCCCGAGCGAGTAGACGTCGGACTTGCCGCTGATGCCCTGCGCAGTGACCTGCTCGGGTGCCAGGTAGGCGGCCGTGCCCATCACGGTCCCGGTCCCGGTGACCCGTGCGGCGTCGCGGAGCAGCGCGATCCCGAAGTCGGCGAGCTTGACGTGGGTGCCGTCGGACTCCAGCAGCACGTTCGCGGGCTTCACGTCGCGGTGGACGATGCCCTGCACGTGCACGGCCGCCAGCCCGTCGGCGACCTGGGCACCCACGCGGGCCGTGGTCGGGCGGTCGAGCGGGCCTTCGCGCAACCGGGTCGCCAGGTCACTGCCGGGGACGAGTTCCATCACCAGGTACGAGTCGCCGTCGGCGTCGTCGAGCGCGGCGTCGTAGAGCGTCACCAGTGCCGGACTGCGCAGGCCGGCGAGCACCTGGATCTCCGCCTCGGCGCGCGCCCGCTCGCCGTGGTCGACCGCGCCCATCCGGAAGACCTTGACGGCGACCTCGCGTCCGAGTTGCTCGTCGACCGCGCGGTACACCGAGGCCATGCCCCCGTGTCCGAGCGTGCCCGTGACGCGGTACCTGCCGCCGAAGACCCGTTCTGCCATGCCCGGCAACCTACCGGCCCGACCTGACGGGCTGCGCGGGCGGGAGGGTCGCGGACACTCGAGCACCGTAGGCGGTTCGAGTCTGTCCGCGACTCAGACCACTGACCTCGTCATGAGGTGAGATCAGCCCCCGGCCTCCGTCAGGACCCCCTGTGGAGAACCGTCTCGGAGCCGTCCGGCGCGGTCTCCTCACGATGCCGCAGGGTCGTCAGGTACAGCCGGTGCGCCGTGATCACGATCGCCAGCCACGCCACGCCGAGGGCCCACGCTGCCAGCACATCGGTCAGCCAGTGGTGCCCGAGGAACACCCGCGAGCACCCCACGGACACGACGAACGCCGTGCCGAGCACCACCGTCCAGACCCGCGTCACCCGACGGCTCTCGCGGAGCAGCAACAGGTACACGATCGTGCCGACGACCACCGTCGCGTTGAGGGTGTGGCCGGACGGGAACGACGGGGAGTGCTCGTACGGCGGCACGGCGTCGGCGAGCGGCGGACGGGCCCGGCCGATCAGGTCCTTGCCGGCGACCGTCATCAGCAGCGACCCCGCACTCGCGGCCACGAGCAGCACGACCGGTGTCCACGCCCGGCGCTGGATCGTGAACCCGACCAGGAACCCCAGCGCCACGATCGGCATCCCGATCGTGCCCGCGACGTTCGTCCACCACGTGACGACCGTGTCGGCACCGGGCGAGCGGAGCGTCATCATCCAGTCCAGGACCGGCCGGTCGAGCACGGCGGCGTCGTCCGCCTGGCGCACGCCCTCGTAGACCTCGGACGCGGCCCACGTCCCGATCGCGGCGACGGCGATGCCGATCAGCAGCGTGACGACGAGCAGCGGCAGCGCCCCGAAACGCTCGCCCAGTCGGACCCAGGCGCCGGCCGCGGTCCGGCCGGCGCGGGTGCGCCAGGTGGTCAGGTCGACGTCGCCGACGGTGCGGTGTTCTCGGCGGGCGTCCTCGGTCATCGACCCAGCCTGCCCGGCGGCGGCCGTGTGCGCGCAGACGGCGTCAGCGGCGACCGCCCGCTCGGACGGTCGCAGGCCGAGAGGTGACCCGAACCACGTCGGTGGCGCGGAACACGCGAACGCCCTGGCGCTCGACCTCTGTCAGGATCCCGAGCTCGACGAGCCGTGCGACGGCATTGCTGGCTGCCTGGTAGGTCCTGCCTGTCGACCTGGCGAGCATCGGCACCGTGACGAACGGAGAACCGACCAGCAGGTCCGCGATGTCCAACACGATCCCGCGTGTTCCGCTTGCTCGGATGCGCTCGCGGTACTCCGCCTGCACCGCGAGCAGATCGGCCATCCGCGCGCCTGTGTCGATGGCGGATTGCTCGATGCCCTCAGCGAAGAAGGAGATCCAGGCGTCCCACGCTCCCGTGGCACTCACTCCTGCAAGCCCTTCCTGGTAGCGCTCCCGCCGCGCTTCGAACCACGGAGAGACACTGAGCAGCGGTTGCGCCAGGGTTGCAGAGCGCATGAACTGCAGGACGATCAGCAGTCGCCCCAGGCGACCGTTGCCGTCGTTGAAGGGGTGGAGGGTCTCGAACTGGTAATGGGCCATCGCTGCCGCCACGACTGGGTCCATCTCCTGCTCCGGAGCGTCGTTGATCCAGTTCGTCAAGTCGCCGACCGCACTGCGCAGTGCGACTCCGGGTGGCATCGGCACGAATCGTGCCTCTTCGATGCCACCACCTGGGGATCCGATCGCAACAGGGACTTCTCGGATCCTCCCCGCCTGGGCGGTGTCTGCGGAGGTCCCGCGGACGAGTACGCCTTGCAGGTGCTCCAGCACCCCGACGGTGACTCCTCGGTCCTCCGCCCAACTGAACCCGAGTTCTGCCGTGGCGACGTAGTTCAGCACTTCGGAGAGCGCAGCCGATCGCCCGCCACCCCCGACCGCCTCGGCTGCAAGGACGTCGTCGAGCGGGGCGAAGGTGCCTTCGAGTGCCGACGTGCTCTGTGCTTCGCGGCTGAGGGTGGGTTGTCGGAGGATGCCGGGGTTCGGGATCAGCGACGCCCCTTGATCCAGAGCACCGAGCGCCCGGTTCGCTCGAGCGACCGACCTCCAGGTCGTCCCGCTCAGGAGCGGTTCCGTTCCGAGCGGGTCCGGTACGAATGCCACGTGCTCGTACGCGAGACCCGAGCGGCCGTCTGTCCCCGAGATCGGGACGAGCTGCCCCACGGGACTGTTCCGGAATCGAGCGACGTCCATCATGCAATTCTACGTGCCGATACTTGAAGAACTAGAGGCCAAGTTCAACCAATTCGCCCCAAAATTGAACTTACAGGCTTGTAATTCAAGTTCTGGCGTTCAGTCCTTCGCGCTGCCGTAGTCGTCGACGATCGTCACGGACAGCGGGAACGTGATCGGGAACGACCCGAACAGGATCCGGCCCGCGTCCTCGGCAGCAGCGACGACCTGCGCTGCCACCCACTCGGCGTCGGCCGCCGGGGCGTGCACCACGATCTCGTCGTGCACGAAGAACACCAGGTGCGCGCCGTCGCCGAGCGGTCCGGTGTACCGCGCTGCCATCCGGGTCCGGAGCGACGCCATCCACGACAGCGCCCACTCGGCCGCCGTCCCCTGCACCACGAAGTTGCGTGTGAACCGCCCCCAGCTGCGTGCCCGCGACTCGACCGACCGTTGCATCGCCGGGGTCCCCTCGACCGACCACGCCCGGTTGCGTGCCTCGAACCAGGCCGGGTCGGGGATCGGCGACGTCCGCCCGAGTCGGGTCGTCACCGGCTCGCCCCGTTCCCCGGCTGCCGCGGCACGCGCCACCAGGTCGAGCGCCCGGGGGAAGGCCCGCGCCAGGCGTGGCACCAGACGCCCGCCCTCGCCCTGGGTGGCGCCGTACATCGCTCCGAGCATCGCGCCCTTGGCCTGTTGCCGGGTCTCGACGGCGCCGGACGCCACGACCCCGTCGTACAGGTCACGTCCGTCGCCCGCCCGGGCCATGTCGAGGTCGCCGGCCATCGCCGCGAGGACCCGTGGTTCGAGCTGCGCCGCGTCCGCCACGACGAGCTTCCAGCCGTCGTCCGCCACGACCGCGGGACGGATGGTCTTCGGCAGCTGCATCGCTCCCCCGCCGTTCGCCGCCCAGCGCCCGGTGACGACACCGCCGACCGCGTACTCGGGGTGGAATCGTCCGTCCTGCACCCACTCGTCGAGCCACCCCCACCCGTTCGCCGTCATCAGCCGGTACAGGCGCTTGTACTCCAGCAGCGGCTCGATGGCGGGGTGCTCGAGCTGCTGGAGCTCCCACTTGCGCGTGCTGTCCACCACGAGTCCCGCGCGCCGCAGCGAGCGCAGGACGTCGGCCGGTGAGTCCGGGTTCAGCCCCGGGTCGTCGAGTGCTGCACGCAGGGTGTCGGCGACCTCCTCGAGCCGGCGGGGCCGCACCCCGTAGGGCACCCGCGGTCCGAGGGCGTCCTCGAGCAGCCGCTCGTGCACGTCGGCGCGCCAGGGCAGCCCCGCGAAGCGCATCTCGGCGGCCACGAGCGCACCCGCGGACTCGGCGGCCACCAGCAACCGGAGCGCGCCCGGATCGGTCGACCCGGCGATCGCCGCCAGCTGTGCACGGAGCTCGGCCACGGGGTCGACGTCGTCAGCGGCGGGTGTGCCGGCGAACAGCGCGTCATCGAACAGCGCCGCCTGGGTCGGTCGCGCCGGGCGCTCGGGCGGTGTCGCGCGGTCCCACGACGACTCCGGCGCCGCCTGCACCGCGGACCCACGAGCTGCGAGCGCCCCACGCAGGATCCGGTGCGCCAGCCGCAGGTCGACGCACCTGGCGACCCGACCACCGGCGGCCAGCACGAGCGGGTACCACCGCGCGGTGTCGTCCCAGACCCAACGCACCCCGGCAGCCTCGTGCTGTACGACGAAGGCGGGCAGGTCCGCGTCCGTCACCGTGGACGGTGCCCCGTCGGGCGCTCCGGCGTCGGTCAGGGGCGTCGCGAGGACGCCGCCGTCGGCACGGCTGAGGACGAGGTGCACGCCGACGATCATGCCGTGTACCACCGTCCGTGCGTGACCGAGGTTCAGTCACCCGGCCGACGACACTTCCACCCAGCGGCCGATGTCCACGGCCGTCCCGTGCTCGATGGTGGGGACATGACCACCGTCACACCCCGTCACCACCGGCCTCCGCAGGGCTCCCCGGCCCCCGGGGCGTTCGCCGTCGTCGCCCTCGGGATCATCGGCGTCACCGCGATGGCCCTGCTCGCGATGGCGGTGCTGCTGACGCCTGACCCCGGTTCAGCGGCGGTCGCGGCGGTGCGGGTCCGTCCCGCCGGGTCGCACGGCTGCCGTGTCCGCGACGTCGATCCGCACGGTGCCGTCCGCGAGCTCGTCGACCTCGACCCGTGGTGCCTCGTCGTGGTCGTCCGAACCGGACATCCGGCGGAGCGTGTCGTGGCGCCGCTCGTCGAACGTCATGTCGACGCCGTCGTCCAGGTGGTCGCGGTCCGGATCGCTCATGACCGCGACGGTACGCCGCCGTGTCTGGACACCCTGGTCGCGCCCGCGCGACCAGCGCCGACCTCAGCCCGTCGTGCCCGAGTGCCAGCGCATCGTGGTCCCCTGCATCAGCACCAGGTCACCGTTCGTCCGCATCTGCAGCTGCATGCCCTTCCCGCCGTACCGGTTGGTCCGCGTCGACCACTTCGCCCCGCCGGTCGCGTCGTAGAGCACGACGTTGCCGTCGGCCTGCACGCGGAGTGAGGCGTTCCGTCCACCCGACACGGCGAACACCGTCCTGCCGTTCAGGACGATCCGCAGCTGTCCGTCCACGCGCAGCAGGAACTGCTGGCGCCCGGCCGTGTCGCGGATCTCCTGGCCGGGCACCAGGCTGCCGCCCGGCACCAGCCGGTCGCGTGCCCCCGGGGCCTGCTGCCAGAGCACGGTGCTGCCCCGCACCAGCTGCACGACACCCAGGTCGGTCACCTGCAGGGTCGGCGCGGCACCGTCGGTGGGGGTGCCCGCGGTCCAGACCGGTGCACCCGACGTGGAACGGATCACGAGCGTGCCGTCGGTCCCCACCGTGAGCGTCGCCCCGGGTGACCGGGTCGGAGTCGACCAGAGCACGCCGCTGCCGCCCCACTCCACCAGCCGCCCGTCCGTCTGCAGGTCGAGCCAGTACAGCCCGTGCGGCGACCGGATCGAGGTCCCGGACGGCACCGCGACGGCCGACCCGGTGATCCCGGTGGCCGTGGCACCGTCGGCGTGCGCCGACCCGGCCGGAACCGCGGGAGTGGCACCGGATCCGCCCGACCCTGCGGCAGCGCACGACCCCGTCGGCAGCACCCTCGCCAGCGCCGCCCAGTTCGGCGTCCCCAGTCCGGTCGCCCGGTCGTGTCCCCGCGCCGCGACGTACTTGCCGCTCGACCCCGACGTGACGTCGCGGAACGCCCCGGGGTTCGCGTAGAACGTCTGGTGCAGGTCGCCGATCCCCTGCGTGCAGCCCCGTGCGCTCAGCGTCGCGGCGAGCTGTCCCGCCACGACCGGCGACGCCAGGCTCGTGCCGCCACCGGACACGAAGCCGTGCGCGGTGCCCAGGGAGATACCGAGTCCCTTGGTCGGATCAGCCGTCGAGGCGATGTCCGGCACCAGACGCTTCGTGCCCGAGGTGCCCGGGCCGGTCTGCCACGCGGGCCGGGCGTACGCGGTCGAGGTCCCACCGCCGCTCGCACCGTACGCGTTGCCCCATGCCGTCTCGCGGGTCCCCGATGCCGAGGTCGTCAGCGAGGTGCCGCCCACGGCGACGACCGCAGGCGACGAGGCCGGGTAGGTGACCGAGCGCACCGAGGTCCGCGGACCGGTCGGGCAGTCGGCGCCGTCGTCACCCGAGGCGACGAAGACCGTGGCTCCCGCGGCGACGATCCGGTCGAGTGCGTCGTCGATCGCGGCACGGGCGCCGGCCGAGGTCAGTGACTCGCACGATCCCCACGACACACTGACGGCGGTGATGCCGGCCTGCTGCACGTCGTCGGCGATCCGGCTGTAGCTGTCGTAGATGCCCTGGAACGAGTTCGGTGCGACGTAGACGCGCTGCCGTGCCGCCGGGGCGGTGGCCAGCAGCGCCTGCTGGTCGAGTGCGACCTCGGTCTCGCCGCCGCTGCCGTCGAACCGGTGCACGTCGGCACCGTCGACCGCGATCTGGTCGATCGCGGGGACGGGGCGGCCGACGGCGGCGGCCTCGGCCACCAGGTCGTTGCGGTCCCACCCGGAGAACTGGACGGTGGCGACCGTCGTGCCGGCACCCGCGTTCGCGTCACCGGACGCGGCGTACGCGCGTGCCAGGTCGGCGGGCGCGTACCCACCGGGGACGGCGGCGTGCGCGGCGGCCGGACGCGTGTCGAGCCCGAGGACGGTGGTCACGGTGTCGCCGAACGACGCGGGCAGCACCGGGTCGTTGGTCGGGTGCATGCCGTCGCCGGAACCGAGCAGCTGGGCGCCGAACAGTGCCTCGGCCTGGGCCGCGGTCCCGGTTGCCTCGAGCTCCCAGGTGTCCAGGTCCGTCACCGTGAACCCGGCGGCGGCGAGCGCCGTCCGCACGAGCGTCCCGTGCTGCTCCGCGGGTGCGACGGCGTCGACTGCGTCACCGCGGTCGTCGACACCGGCGCCGGCGGTCGCCGTCGGCAGTTGCCGGAGCGCGGCGCGGTCGGTGGGACGCAGCACGACGGTCAGGTCGACCGCCGTGTCGGCCGGGGTCCTGCCGGTCGTGGGACCGGCAGGAGTCGGGAGGCCGCCGGTGCTCGCGGGCGCCGGGGTGGGCAGTTCGGCCGCGGATGCCGGGGCGGCGAGGCCGACGGCGAGACTGCCGGCCAACGCGGTCACCGCGAGCAGGGCGAGGGGGCGGTACGGCATCGGTGGTCACTCCATGACTCGGTCCGGTGCCCGGTCCGTGGGCACGCGCCCATGCGGTGCGCCTGGGTCGCCAGCACGCTAACGCGTGGCAGCGCGACGCGTCGCGCCCCCGTTCGGGTCGAGCCGTTCGGGTCGAGCCGTTCGGGTCGAGCCGTTCGGGTCGACCTGGAGGCCCGGTGCACGCCCGCCCCGTCGCCCGCGACCGTGGTCGGTCGGGTTCAGTGCCGTCGGGCCCTCAGCACAGGGGCACGTTCACCGCGAGACCGCCCATCGCGGTCTCCTTGTACTTGGTGGACATGTCGGCCCCGGTCTGCCGCATGGTCTCGACGACCTGGTCGAGCGACACGTGGTGCACGCCGTCGCCACGCAGCGCCATACGCGCGGCGTTGATCGCCTTGTTCGCCGCGATCGCGTTCCGTTCGATGCACGGGATCTGCACCAGGCCGCCGATCGGGTCGCACGTCAGCCCGAGGTTGTGCTCCATCGCGATCTCCGCGGCGTTCTCGACCTGTTCCGGGGTCCCACCCAGCAGCTCGGCGAGTCCGGCCGCCGCCATGGACGCCGCGGAGCCGACCTCGCCCTGACAGCCGACCTCGGCGCCCGAGATCGATGCGCGCTCCTTGTAGATCGAGCCGATCGCGCCCGCGGTCAGCAGGAACCGTACGACGGCGTCGTCGCGCATCGTCGGCGTGATCGTCGGCACGTAGGTCAGTGCGTACGCCAGGACGGCGGGGATGATGCCCGCCGCACCGTTCGTCGGCGCGGTGACGACCCGCCCGCCCGAGGCGTTCTCCTCGTTGACGGCCATCGCGGTGAGGTTGACCCACTCCATCGCGAAGAGCGGGTCGTGGTCGGGGTCGTCCCGCACGAGCTGCTCGTGCCAGGTCGCGGCGCGGCGACGGACGTCCAGCCCACCGGGCAGCGTGCCGACACGGCGGATGCTGCGGTCGACACACGACTCCATCACCGCGTGGATCCCGAGCAGGCCGGAGCGGACCTGTTCCTCGGAGCGGGTGACGGTCTCGTTCGCCAGCGCGATCCCACTCATCGGCAGGCCGGTCCGGGCGCAGGCGGCCAGCAGCTCGGCACCGCTCGAGAACGGGTGCGGCACGGCGTCGACGACCGGGATCGCCGCTTCGCTCACCGCAGCGGGCTCGTCCGCACCGTCGCGGGTGATGAACCCGCCACCGACGGAGTAGTACGTCTCGACGGCGATCTCGGACCCGCTCGTGTCGAACGCTCGCAACCGCATGGCGTTCGGGTGCCGCGGCAGCATCGTGAGCGGGTGCTGGACGACGTCACGCAGGCGGAACGGCACGGTCTGCCCACCGGACAGCCGCAGCGCGCCGGTGCGCTCGAGCTCGTCGAGCGCGGCCGCCATCGCGTCGGGGTCGACGGTCTCCGGCTGCTCCCCGGTCAGCCCGGCCGCGACGGCACGGAGCGTGCCATGGCCCTGGCCGGTGGACGCCAGCGAGCCGTACAGGTCGACGCGGATCGTCGTGACCGGCAGCGCGGCGACCTGCTCGGCGAAGGCGGCGGCGGCCCGCATCGGCCCGACGGTGTGCGAGCTCGACGGCCCGACACCGATGCTGAAGAGATCGAAGACGGAGACCGGCACGTCCGCCACCCTAATCCGTCCGGACGGTCAACCGTCCGAGCGGCACTCAGCGGCGGCGACCGCCCTCGCCGGGCATCAGGATCCACAGCACGACGTAGGCGATCCACAGGGGGCCCGGGAACAGGCTCAGGATCACCCAGACGACACGGAGGAGCAGCCGGGGCAGGCCGAGTCGGTCGGCGATGCCGGCACACACGCCTGCGAGCAGACGACCGGAACGAGGGCGCGTGAGTGACTTCATGACGCAGACGCTACGTCATCGAGCCGCTACGGGATCAGGACGATCTTGCCCCGCGTGTGGCCCTGCTCGAGCTCCTCGAACGCGTCCTGCACCCGCTCGAGCGGGTAGGTCGCCGCGACGGGGACCTCGATCGCACCCTCGGCGACCATCTGCGCCAGCGCGCCGAGGATCTCCGGGTCGGCGGTGTCGGCGCTGCCGGAGGCCTTCGCCCCGACCTCGGCAGCGGCCTCGAACGCGATGATCGTCTCGATGCGGTCCGCCGGGATCCCGAGCGCGATGCCGAGGTGCACGTACTCGGCGCCGTGCGTGTCGATGAGCGCGTCGACACCGTTCGTGGCGAGCTCCTCGATGCGCTGCTGCAGTCCGTCCCCGTAGGCGACGGGGCGGGCGCGCTTCGACGCGAGCCACTCGTGGTTGGCCTCGGACGCGACCGCGATCACGTCGATGCCCTCGTTCGTGAGCAGCTGCGTGACGAAGCCGCCGACACCGCCGGCAGCGCCGGAGACGACGACCGTCTCCCCCGGCTTCGGGTCGGCGGCGCGCACGGCTGCGGCCGCCGTGGTCGCCACGACGTCCAGCCCACCGGCGACGTTCCAGTCGAGCAGGCGGGGCTTCTGCACGACCTGCTCGGCGGGGACGGACACGTACTCCGCCTGGCTCGCGCGGTCCCACGACCAGCCCAGGACCTCTTCGTGTTCGTCGATCCCGTCGACACCCTCGCCGACCGCGACGACGATGCCGGCGAAGTCGGTGCCCTGCCCGGACGGCAGGTCACCGCCGAACACACCCTGGCGGATCGCCGACTCACCGGGGTTGATGCCGGCGGCGCGGACCCGGACGAGCACGCGTCCGGGCTCGACGGTCGGTACGGGGACGTCGGCCACGTGCAGGACGCTCCGGTCCCCCCACGCGTCGAGACGGACGGCTCGCATGGTCTCAGGAAGATCACTCATCGGCATCGACGCTACCCCTGGTCGCGGCCGCCGTCGGTGTGGACCGCTCCATCGGCGTGGCCGTGGGAGACTGCCGGCATGCCCATCCTCAACAAGGACATGCAGGTCTGCATCTCGCTCGCCGCCCGACCGAGCAACATCGGCACCCGCTTCCACAACGTGCTGTACGACGAGCTCGGGTTGGACTTCGTGTACAAGGCGTTCACCACGAACGACCTGCCGGGTGCCGTCACGGGCATCCGCGCGCTCGGCATCCGTGGTTGCTCGGTGTCGATGCCCTTCAAAGAGGCGATCATCCCCCTCGTGGACACGATCGAGGCCTCGGCGGCCGCGATCCAGTCCGTCAACACCGTGGTGAACGACGACGGCGTGCTCACCGCCTCGAACACCGACTACGAGGCAGTCGCCGCACTGCTCGTGTCGCACGACGTCGACCCCGCGTCCCGCGTGCTGCTGCGCGGCTCCGGTGGCATGGCCAAAGCCGTCACCGCGGCGTTCCGCGGCGCGGGCTTCGACCGCCTGACCGTCGTCGCCCGGAATGCGGACACCGGTCCGGCGCTGGCCGACCAGTACGGCTACGACTGGGCGAGCACCGAGTCGCAAGCTGGTGACGCCGACGTGCTCGTCAACGTCACGCCGCTCGGCATGGACGGCGACCAGGCGGAGACGCTCGCGTTCGAGCCGGACCGCATCGACGCGGCGCACACCGTCTTCGACGTCGTCGCGTTCCCGTCCGAGACCCCGCTGGTGCGCGCCGGTCGGGCCGCGGGCAAGCACGTCGTCACCGGCGCCGAGGTGATCGCGCTGCAGGCAGCGCGGCAGTTCGAGCGCTACACGGGCGTCGCGCTCACCGAGGACCAGGTGCGACGCGCGAGCGAGTTCAGCCGCGCCGTGTAGGCGACCGGACCGCGGACGCCAGGCCCGGGGCGGGCTGGCACCGGGCCTCCCGTCCGGCGCTCAGTCCGTTCGGCGCTCAGTCGCGTCCGATGCTCAGTCGCGTCCGGCGCGACCGGTCGCGACCCAGCCGAGCCGACGCAGGCTCTCGTGGTTGCGGATCCAGATGCTCGGCTGCGCGATGAAGCGGGGCACCAGGGTGCCCGGCCCCCGCACCGGGTTCTCGCGCAGGGTGACCCGGCAGCCGCGCGGATGCGGCTCGACGTCGATCTCGACGCGGGCCTCGCCCATCGGCCAGCCCTGCGGCTGGATGACCAGTCGTCGTGGCTCGTCGTGCTCCAGCACGGTCGTGGTGTCGTCGATGACGAGCGGCCAGATGCCGAACGAGTGGTGGATCTCGGTGCCGACCGCGGGCCAGCCGGGGTCCTGGCCGCGCATCCGCGAGGCGCCGACCACCCACGTGGGGTAGAGCCAGCCGTCGCCCAGCACGGCGAAGACATCCTGGGGTGTGCAGCGCAGGATGCGGACGTTCTTGGCCATGGTGGTCACTCCTCCGGACTCAGGTCGACGTCTCCGGGCAGACCGAACGTGTGCCGCAGGGCACTGCGAGCGGCATGCCAGCCGGCCATGCCGTGCACACCCGGTCCGGGCGCGGCAGCCTCGGACGACAGGTACATCCCGCCGCCCATCCGCCACGGGTCGCTCGACAGCACCGGACGCTTGACGAGCTGCCAGAAGCTCGCCGCCCCCGCCGCGATGTCACCGCCGACGTAGTTCGGGTTGTACTCGCCCATCTGCACCGCGGTCCGCGAGCTCGAGGCCAGGACCGTGTCTCGGAAGCCCGGGGCGAAGCGCTCGATCTGCCGGGTGACGGCCTCGGTGGGGTCGACGTCCGATCCCGCGGGCACGTGCGCGTACGCCCAGAAGACGTGCTTGCCGGCGGGCGCCCTGGACGGGTCGACGACCGTGGGTTCGGCGCCCAGGACGTACGGCCGGTCGGCGTGCTGCCCGCGAGCGACGGCGCCCTCGGCCTCGGCGATCTCCTGCCGCGTCCCGCCGATGTGCACGGTGCCGGCACGACGCAGCTCGGGGTTCGCCCACGGCACGGCGTCCGACAGCGCGAAGTCCACCTTCGCCGCCGCGTTGCCGAAGCGGAACCGGCGGAGCGCGCCACGTCGGGGTGACGGGATCCGACTTCCCGCGATCCGCAGCATGCCGGGGACACTCGTGTCGAACAGCACGGCCTTGGCGGGGGTCAGGTCACCCAGCGATCGGACCTCGCGACCGGTCTCGATCGTGCCGCCGTGGGCGATCAGGTCCGCGGCGAGCGCGTCCACGATCGCCTGGCTGCCGCCGATCGGCACCGGCCAGCCACGGGCGTGCGCGTACGACCCGAGCGACAGTGCGGCGGCCGCGGTCGACAGCGACGGCATGTGTTGGATCGAGTGCGCCGCGACCCCGCTGACCATCGCCGGGGCGACGTCCTGCCGGAAGCGGGCGTTCCACGCGGCGGTCCCCTGCTCGAGTGCCCGCAGGCCGAAGCGCAGCACCGTCAGCGGGTGGCGGGGAACATGCAGCAGGGCGTCCGTGGCGAAGTCGGCGACCCGGTCGGCGTGCTGCGCGAGCGGTCCCATCAGACTCCGGAAGGCCGGGCCGTCGACACCGAGCTCCGCGGCCGTGCGCTCGAGGTCCTGGTACGCGATGCCCGCGCGACCGTGGTCGAGCGGATGGCCGTACTGCACCTCGGGCAGGCGGAGCTCGATCCTGTGCTGCAGGCCGAACAGGCGGAAGAACTCGGACTGCAACGCCATGGGGTGCACGGCGGAGCACACGTCGTGGTGGAACCCGGGCAGCGTGAGCTCGGCCGTGCGGGCACCCCCGCCGATCGTGTCGTTGCGCTCGACGACCTCGACCGACAGTCCCGCGCGCGCCAGCGTCACCGCGGCGGCGAGCCCGTTCGGTCCCGCCCCGACCACCACCGCATCGACCAATCGCGCGCTCCTGTCCGTGTCGTCCACCCGTGCTCGACCAGCATGGCCCGCGGTCCCTGATCAGATCATCGCGTTGCCGTTCTCGAGGACATCGGATCGCCGGGCGAGCACCAGGTCGACACCGCCGTCCCCCGTCGGAAGCGCTGCGAAGCGGGCTGGATCGATCATCCGCTCCCCCCTGAAGACGACGATTGCCCCAGGAGTCCGGCGAGCCGAATGGTCCTGGGGCGTTACGGGGCGAGCCTACCGGATCGGGTCGATATGTCAAACACTACGACCTGGGATGGACTCGAGCAGTCACGCCTGGTTCGAGGTCTTCGCAGGTCCGACCCGGGCGGCGATCGCGCCCGCGGTACCGCTCGGGTCAGCGCACTGGACGACGTACACGTGGCCGTGCACCGTGCGGATGCGCAGTGCAGGCCGGTTGCCGAGGATCAGGCCCGTCGCGTTCCGCCTCCAGCGGAGACCGACTCCCCCGAAGTCGGACCAGGACTGCTCGGCCACGGACACCGAAGCGATGTCGGCGAACGGAACGGTGCGTCGGAAGACCGGGCGGAACCGGATGACGACCGTCCACCGCGACGGACACCGAACCGACCAGCAGGAGGATGCCAGCACAGAACGCCACCAGCCCCGGCAGCAGGGTCAGGACGACGGACACCGCGCCGACGTCGGATGCCACGCCCAGCACGAGCGCAGCGACCGCGCAGGCGACCAGGACCAGCGCAGACCCGAGGGCCTTCATCCACGGCGGTGTGGGGACACGATCTGTCATGGCGTTGGCGGTCCTCCTGGATCTAGTATGTCAGGTATGCCGTTCGCTGAAGATCCGAAGTACGTGATGACGATCATCCTGGGGAGTGTGACGTTCGCGACGGTCCTGAGCGTCGCGATGCTCGTTGCCGGCTGCATGCTCGCCGCAGCGACGAGGGGCTCCCCGAACGAGTTCGTCGGGGCGCTCGCCCTCGGCATCGCCAGCGGCGCCGGTGGGTGCATGCTCGGCACCGCCATTCGACGCCGTCGACGCCTGCGCCAGCGATGACCGAGCAGGAACGCCCCTCATGCGCCTGCTCTCCGTCCTGATGCTCGTCGTGGCCGCCGCGTGCGGCGGGGCTGCGATCGCGCTCTCCATCGTCCTCATCGCTGTTGCTGACGTCACAGGGCCCCTGCCCACACGCCTCGGCGGAGCAACAGCAGCGTTGGCCGTCGTCGGCGCTGTCAGCGCCTTCGGGGTGGCCCGGCTCCGGCGGACGACCAACGGGCGCTCTCGCTAGGAGCGCGCGGTGTCCGCACTCGCCGGGTCCGTGCCCGCGTCGGGCTCGTCCAGGTCGTCCGGCTCGTCGGTGTCCTCGAGCGCGCTCGGCCCGGACCCGACGGGGTGCTCCGCCAGCAGCGCCGCGAAGTCCTGCTCGAGCATCTCCTGCACGCGGTCGTCGCGGCCGACCTCGTAGCCCGCTTCCGGCCGCTGGGCCCACCCGAGTCGCCCGACCACGGTGGTGCCGATGTCGTCCCACGCACGGGCACGGGCCGCCAGCACGATGCGGTCGACGAACCCCTGGTCGTCCCGACGGCCGTCCAGCATGTCGGCCAGGCGGTCGTAGGTGGCCTCGCGCATCCGGAGCGCCAGGTCGTCGCCGCGCTTGTAGTCGTGCTGGTGCTTCGATCGCCCCTTCTGCTTGAGCGCCTTCGAGCGGATGTCCCGCATGCGTTCGGCGTCGCCGCGCTGCTCCTCTGCCATCCGGTGCAGTTCTTCGCGCACGGACTCGGCGGCGACGGCGTGGTCGAAGAACCCCTGGTCACGCAACGAGGTGGTGATGATGCGGTTGGCCACGGCGATCGTCACCGCGGCCTTGGAGATCAGGAACCCCTCGTCGACCGCCCGCTTCAGCTCGACCTGGCTGATGGGTCGCTCGGTCGAGTCCTTGCCGCGCCGTCCGAACAGAGCCATGCCCTCGACGATACCGGCGGAGGACGACCCTCCGTCCGCAGGGTGACCCGGATCACCGCCTGGAGGGACGACTCGCCGTGGTCGGTCTCCCTACCGTTGGACGCATGGTCACCTACCCCGCTTCTTCCCGCACCGGCCTCGGCACCGCCAGCCTGGTGCTCGGCATCTGCTCGCTGCTCGCCGGGTGGACGTTCTTCGCGCCGATCGTCGGGCTGGTCCTCGGCATCATGTCCCGCGGGCGTGAACCGATGGCCCGTGGGCGTGCCGGCTGGGGCATCCTGCTGAACGCGGTCGCCCTGGCGATCTGGATCATCGCGGTGGCGTGCTTCGTCGCGTTCGGCACCCTGGCTGTCTGGTCGCACGCCACGTCCGGCAACTGACCCGACGGATCGCACCCCCTGCGACACATCGCACCACGACACACCGGGGCGCGATGTCCGCCGAGGGGTGCGACACCGACGACCCGGTCCTCCGCCCGGATGACGCACGGCAGCGACCGGTCCATCGCGTACTGGCCGAGCATGCGCTCGGTGTAGCGCTCGGTGCCCGCCAGCGTCTGCGGGCCCCACGCCCACGGCTCGGCGGCCGTGACGGTCGAGGTTCGCGAGCACGAGCTCGTGCACGGGTCGCACCGTTGTCAGGTCGCGGAGCGTCAGCGAGTACCCGTCACCGAGGTCCCGTCCGTACGCCACCACGGTGCTGACACCAGGCACACGCAGCGGGTCCCGTCCGCGCCGGACGGGACCCGCTGCGTGATCGGGACGGGCTACTCGTAGCGCAGGGCCTCGATCGGGTTCTGCCGCGCGGCGCGACGGGCGGGCAGCGTGCCGGCCAGGAAGGCGATGAGCATCACGACCAGGATGATCGTGATCACCGATGACGGTGCGAACTGCAGGATCTGCAGCCCGGGCAGGTCCTTGAGCACGGTGCCCGCCAGCACGTTCGAGATCGCCGTGCCGAGCCCGATCGCCACACCGGCGCCGATCGCACTGCCGAGGAACCCGATGAAGACGGCCTCGAGCGAGAACAGCGTGTAGACCTTGCCGCCGCCCATGCCCATGGCCTTCATCAGCCCGATCTCGCGGGTGCGTTCCTGCACGCTCATCAGCAGCGTGTTGATGATGCCGAAGCCGGCTGCGACCAGGGCGATCACGGCGAAGGCGTTGAGGATGCCCACGATCCCGTTGATCACCGTCTGGAACTGGCCGAGCTGGTCCTGGATCGTCTGCCCCGTGTAGCCGTCCTTCGACAGGGCGCTCTTGACGGTCGACGCCGACGCACCGTATGCCAGCGTGGCCGATGCGCTGGCGTACGAGGTCGCGATCGACGACGGCTTGCCGGTCTCCTGCGCGGACTGCATGGCGTCGGTGAGCGGCGCGTTCGCCCCTGCACCGCCGCCGAACAGCGACTCGTTCTGCACACCGACGACCGTGGCGGTCAGGGTGTGCTCCTTGCCCTGGTAGTCGTCGACCGCGAAGGTCAGTTCCTTGCCCACGGCGGCCTTCGCGCTGCCGAGCCCGAGGGACTTCAGGTCGTTGGTCGGCAGGATCACCTGGTTGCCGGAGGCGCTGTCGTCGAGCTGCTTCCCCGCGGCCAGGTCGGCCTTGATCTCACCCGCGTTGGCGGTCAGGGACACGACGTACTTGCCGTTGTCGTCGTACTCGGCGTACTTCGGGGACAGGGCGACGGCCGGGCGGACGTCCGTGACGCCGGAGACCTTCTTGATCGCGTCGACGTCCGACTGCGACAGGTACGCGAACGACGCCGGGCCACGGTTGACGCTCTGGTTGGACTCGTCGGGGTCGTACTTCGCGGGCCCGCCGTCGGTCGACCCGGTGTCGGCGGTCTTGGTGATGGTCAGCGTGCCGGTGTCCCCGATCGAGGCGACCTGGGTGTCGATGTAGTTGCCGACGCCCGTGCCGATGGCCGAGGTCAGCGTGATGGTGAACGCGCCGATGAAGATCGCGATCACCGTGAGCGTGGTGCGCAGCTTGGAGCGGAAGGTGTTGCCCACCGCGGTGCGGAGCAGGTCGAGGGCGTTCATGCGGAGTGCCTTCCGTGGTGCTCGGGCTGGTCCGGGACGGCGGAAGCGGATGCCGACGCGGGTGCGACTGGCGTCGAGGTAGCAGCGGGAGCGGGTGCCCCCGCCGTGCCGTCCGACCCGCCCACGATGAGCCCGTCGCGCACGTTGACGCTCCGGTCGCACCGCGCGGCGAGTTCTTCGTCGTGCGTGACGACCACGAGCGTGATGCCACGGTCGCGCTGCAGGCCGAACAGCAGGTCCTCGACGATCTCACCCGTGTTGGTGTCGAGGTTGCCGGTCGGCTCGTCGGCGAAGATCACGCTCGGCTCCCCCACCAGTGCCCGCGCGATGACCACGCGCTGCTTCTGCCCGCCGGACAGGTCGTTCGCGTCGCTCTTGGCCTTGTCCGCCAACCCGAGGGCGTCGAGCGCCGCCATGCCCCGACGCTTCCGCTCGGCCCCGGAGACGCCCGCGATCTTCAGCGGCAGCACGACGTTGTCGAGCACCGAGGTCTTGGGCGTCAGGAAGAACTGTTGGAACACGAACCCGAACGTGCTGTTGCGGGTGCGGTTCACCTGGCGTGCGCTGAGGGTCGCCGCGTCGGCGCCGTCGAGCAGGACCTCGCCGGTGGACGGCTTGTCGAGCAGTGCCAGCAGGTGCATGAGTGTCGACTTGCCCGACCCGGACTTGCCGACGATCGCCAGGCTCTCGCCCTGGTGCACGGCCAGCGACACGCCCTTCAGCGCATCGAACCGTGCGGAGCCACGGCCGTAGGTCCTCGTGAGGCCCCTGGCCTCGAGTACGGGAGTCGTCATGTGCCCACCGTACTGTCCACTGCACGAATGCAAGTTTGCATCTGCTGTAGACACTGCGACTTCCCGGTTACAGTCGAGCCATGTCTGTGTCCGACCCGTCCCCTGCACTCGGTCTCCGTGACCGCAAGCGGATCGAGACACGGCACCGGATCGCCGACTCCGCCAGGTCGCTGGCGCTCGAGCAGGACATCGACCACACCACGATCGAGCAGATCGCCGCGCGCGCCGACATCTCGCCGCGCACCTTCTTCAACTACTTCGACAGCAAGGAGGACGCGGTCCTCGGGCACACCGAGCTCGACCTGAGCCCGGAGACTCTGGCGTCGCATCTGCGGGCCGTCGCTGGCCGTCCTGCCGCACAAGCGGTGGTGGACCTGGCGTTCCTGGTCTTCGGCGAGACCTTCGGCGACGAGCACGAGCGCGAGACCCGGAAAGCGGTCCTGGTGCGCTTCCCGCAGCTGATGCGCCGCCAGGTCACCCGCATGACGACGGTCGCCGAGGCGATGACCGGTGCCGTCCGCACGGTGCTCGAGCGTGATCCCGCGTGGGGTCCGGACGCCGCGACGCCCCAGGCCGCCGAGATGCTGCTCGGCATGGTGATGACGGCGCTCCGCAGTTCCGCCCGCCACGAGGCCAGCGACCCGGACGCCGTCCGCGCCTCGGTGACCGCCCTGATCCGCGACACGGCTGCACGCATCAGCGCCGCCTGACGCCGGACCGAACGACGCAACGGGAGGCGCGGTGCCAGCTGGCACCCCGCCTCCCGTCCGTCTGCTGGTCGCGTCCGGACCCGTCAGGCCTTCGTGATGAAGCCCTCCTTGACCATCCAGTCGAAGGCGACGTCGGCGGGCTCGCGCCCCTCGACGTCCACCTGCCGGTTCAGCTCCTGCAGGACGGGGTCGGTCAGCTTCGGGGAGATCTGGTCGTAGATGCCCTCGAGCTGCGGGTACTTCTGCAACGTCGCGCTGTCGAGCACCGGGGCGACGTTGTAGGCGGGGAAGAACCCCTTGTCGTCCTGCAGCACCTGCAGCCCGAGCGACTTGATCCGGCCGTCGGTGGTGAAGACCTCACCGAAGTTGCACGTGCCGCGGTCGGTCGCCGTGTACACCGTGCCGGTGTCCAGGATGTCGACGTTCCCCTTCGGGATGCCGTTGTCGCCGGATCCCCCGAGCTCGAGCCCGTACTTCGCCAGCATCGGCTTGAAGCCGTCGGCCCGCGAGTTGAACTCGGACTCCACGCAGAACGTGCGCTGGTCCTTCGGCAGGTCGGTGATCTGCGACAGCTTGGTGATGCCGCCGAGCTCCTTGACCGCCTCCTTGCGCACCGCGAACGCGTACGTGTTGTTCATCGGCGCCGGGTCGAGCCAGGTCAGACCGTTGCGGGCGTCCTCCTTGCGGACCGCCTGCCACTGCTCGGTCTTGTCCGCGATTCCTTCCTTGTGGCCCATGTAGGTCAGCCAGGCGGTGCCCGTGTACTCGTAGGTCATGTCGGCGTCGTGTCCGGTCATGAGCTGGCGGACGGCGACGCTGCCAGGCACGTTCGTCTCGTCGGTGACGTCGAACCCGGCGGCCTTCGCGGCGAGCACGCCGATCTTGCCGAGCACGAGCTGCTCGGTGAAGTTCTTCGACGTGACCGTGATGTGCGCGCCGGCGGGCAGGTCGTCGATGCGCTTGATGGAGCCCGGCCCGGCTGCCGGGACGAACGAGGCGGCCGGCTGCAGGCCGCAACCGGTCAGGGCGAGTGCGGCGGCAGCAGCGACGAGGGTCGCGGCGATCCGGCGGGTGCGGGCGCGGTTCATCGGAGTCCCTTCGGTCGGGCGACGGTCTCGACGATGCGGCCGATCCAGTCGATGGACAGTGCCAGCAGGGCGATCAGGAGCGCCCCGGAGACCAGCACCTTGGGCAGGAACAGGTTCACGCCCGTGGTGATGAGCAGCCCGAGACCACCGGCACCGATGAACGTCGCCAGTGCGGCCGAGCCGACCAGCAGCACCAGGGCGGTGCGGATGCCCGCGAGCATGACGGGCACGGCGAGCGGCAGTTCGACCTTCATCAGCACGGAGAACGCGCTCATGCCCATGCCCCGGCCGGCCTCGACGAGACGGGCGTCGACGCTCTCGATGCCGATGATCGTGTTGCGCAGCACCGGCAGGATCGCGTACAGGACGAGTGCCACGACGGCGGCCCAGAACGAGAACCCGAGCCAGAACGCCAGCAGGACGACCAGGCCGATGGCGGGTGCCGCCTGCCCGAAGTTCGCGACGGCCAGGATGAAGCCGCTGGCACGCCGGAGCGGCCCGCGGGTGAGCACGATGCCGAGCGGGATGGCGATCACGAGCACGATGACCGTCGACACGATCGTCAGCAGCACGTGCTGCCACGTCAGCGCCACCAGGTCGGCGGGGTTGAGCGTCGACCGTTCCGTGGCGGTCAGGTCTGCGGTGTTCAGCCAGACGGCGAACGCACCGAGCACGACCAGGATCGCGACGGGCTGGATGACGAGCGGCTTCCACGAGCCACTGCGGCCGGAACGCTTCGTGGTGGTGACGGCGGGGTCGGTCAGGACGTCAGTCATCGACGACCTCCGCCTCGGTCGGGCGTGCGGCGGGCATCGTCTCGATCGGGTTGGTGTTCGTGCCGACCGGTGTGTACGCCTGCTCCTCGGCCGCGGCGGCGCGCGAGCGGGTGATGGCGTCCATCACGGTCTCGACGGTGATGACCCCGCGGAACGCGTCGCGGCGCCCGGTGACCAGGGCCGCACCGGCGCTCGAGACGAGCATGGTGTCGAGCGCGTC
The DNA here is from genome assembly GCF_053345565.1 of Microbacterium sp. M1A1_1b. Classification (NCBI taxonomy): domain Bacteria; kingdom Bacillati; phylum Actinomycetota; class Actinomycetes; order Micrococcales; family Microbacteriaceae; genus Microbacterium; species Microbacterium sp. M1A1_1b. The sequence goes on along the minus strand of NZ_JBKFAJ010000004.1, from coordinate 161,132 downwards.
GTTCAGGGTCGCGGCCTCGCCCACCACGGGCAGGTTCGGCTCGATGCCCTCGGGGATGCGCTCCAGGCGCTCGAGCTGGCGACGCGACGGCCACCCGATCGGACGCTGACGACCGTCGACGACCACGGCGTGCCCGTGTCCGCCGGCCTCGCGCATGCGCTGCAGGACGGCCTGCACGTCTTCGCCGGGCGAGCAGGTGACGGCGTCGACGACCTCGACGTCGCGCACCCGGTTCAGCGTGAGCTGCTTCAGGCCGGCGCCCGAGCCGATGAAGTTCTCGACGAACTCGTTCGCGGGCTCGGCCAGGATGCGCTCCGGGGTGTCGTACTGCACGATGTGCGCGCCCTCGGAGAAGATCACGATCCAGTCGCCGAGCTTCACGGCCTCGTCGAAGTCGTGCGTGACGATGACGATCGTCTTGTGCAGCTCCTCCTGGATGCGCAGCAGCTCGTCCTGCAGGCGCTGGCGGGTGATCGGGTCGACGGCACCGAACGGCTCGTCCATCAGCAGGACGGGCGGGTCGGCGGCGAGTGCGCGGGCCACGCCGACGCGCTGCTGCTGTCCACCGGAGAGTTCACGGGGGAACCGGTCGCGGTAGGTGTCCGGGTCGAGCGACACCAGGTCGAGCAGCTCGTCGACGCGGGCGGCGATCCTGTCCTTGCTCCAGCCGAGCATCTTCGGGACGATCGCGATGTTCGCCGCGACGGTCATGTGCGGGAACAGCCCGCCGGCCTGGATCACGTAGCCCATGCGCCGGCGCAGTTCGTCGCCGTCGATGGCGGTCACGTCGTCGTCGCCGACCACGATGCGACCCTCGGTGGGCTCGATCAGGCGGTTGATCATCTTGAGCGTGGTGGTCTTGCCGCAGCCCGAGGGGCCGACGAGCATGACGATCTTGCCCGCCGGGATCTCGAGGGTGATGCCGTCGACCGCGGGCTTGGACTGCCCGGCGTACCGCTTGGTGACGGTGTCGAGCAGGATGCTGCGGCCGGTGACGTCGCCGTCTGCGGCGTGGCCGTCGGTGTGGGACAGGGTTGCGTCAGTGCTGGACACGGATACCTCGCGAGGTGGTCAGACGGCCGAGGCCGAGGAGGAGCAGGTCGAGGACGAGGGCGAGCAGGATGACACCGACCACACCCACCACGACGGAGTTGAGCGCGTTGGCGCCGCCGAGTCGCGACAGGCCGGAGAAGATGAAGCCACCGAGCCCCGGGCCGAGTGCGTACGCGGCGACCGCGGCGACACCCATGACCATCTGCGCGGAGACCCGCACACCGGTCAGGATGATCGGCCAGGCCATCGGCAGCTCGATCTGCACGAGCGTGCGGAAGCGCCCCATGCCGATGCCGCGCGCCGACTCGACGACGGCGGGGGAGATCTCGCTCAGCCCGACGACCGCGTTGCGCAGGATCGGCAGGGCGGCGAAGAAGGTGATCGTCACGACGGACGGCACGACGCCGAACCCGAGGGGGACGAGCAGCAGACCGATCACGGCGAACGACGGCAGGGTCAACCCGATGGTCGACACCTCGTTCGCGACGGAGCGGAACCGTGGGCTGCGGTAGACGAGTGCTGCGAGCACCACAGCGATGACGGTGGCGAGCACCGTGCACTGGACGACCAGTGAGAAGTGCTGCCACGATGCGAACCAGATCTGGCTCCATCGCTCAACGACGTACTGGAACACCGGGACGGGCTCCTTCCGGGTCGGCAGTTCTGCCCGCGGAACGGGGCACAATCGCGGCCAAAGGTAGCCATTGCATGCGGTAGTTGTACAACCGCAAAGGTCATCCGGAGTCCGACGAGCCCACTTGCTGAATTCAGGAACCCCTGATCAGATGGTGTTGCGCCGGACAACCCTGGGAGAACGGTAACGATCCCCCAGGCTCACGCGCTACAGCCCCGCGCTCCGGAGCCCCGCCCGTTCGGCGATGTCGACCAGGTGCTCGCGCCACTCCTGCCACTCGGCCGCCGACCTGTCCGCCAGGTTGCCGTCGCCGTCACCGGCCAGCCCGTCGAGCATCTCGCGCACGATGTCGGCGTGCCCCGCGTGCCGTGCGGTCTCGTAGGCCATGTGCACCAGGACCCGGTGCAGGGTCACCTCGCGGTGCTCCTCCGGCCACCACGGCACGACCCCGCGGGCGTCGAGGTCGAGCGCGGCGATGGTCGCGTCGGCGTGGGCGGCGCTGGCGTGGTGGAACGCGACGACGTCCGCGACGGTCTCGTCGAGGGTCGCGTACATGTCGGCGTCGTCGTCGGCACCCTCGCGCATCCAGGGCGGCAGGTCCGGGAACGGACGACCGAACACGGCCCCGAAGTACTCGACCTGCACCGACGCCACGTGCTTGACGACGCCGAGCACGTTGGTGCCCGTGGGCGTGACCGGCCACCGTGCCTGGCGCTCGGCGAGTCCGTCGAGCTTGCCGACCAGCGCTGCCCGGTGCTTCTGCAGGTACCGGAGCAGGGTGGCCTTCACCGCCGCGGCATCGGCGAGCGCACCGGCACCCTCGTCGGTCAGCAGGGCGTTGCCGACACCGGCCAGACTGCCCGACGGAACGGCGGACCGGACGGACGGCACGTCGTCGGGAAGTGCGGACTCTGCTGGGCTCATGCCCCCGATGGTGCCACCGTCCGCGCCCGGATGCGCTCGGACTCGGCGACCGCGACGCGCTCCGCGGTCAACAGCAGCCCCGCGACGTCGCTCGACGTCCGGGTGGGAGCGTCGTTCCAACTCGTCAGGTCGCGGACCCGACCCATCCGGATCTCGGGTGCGGGGCACCAGAGCACGGGCGTGCCCTCTTCCACCGCGAGAGCGTGCCAGACGACGTCGAGTGCACGCTGCACGGGCTGCGAGTGCACCGCGTGCGGCCCACCCGCCGCGTAGACGACCGCGCCGACCAGGCAGGCGCCGACCAGCGGGCGGCCGGCGACGTCCATCGCTGCGGCGCTCGACGCCTTGCGCGTCCGCCCCTTCTCGTCGACGTAGGCGAACCACGCGTGCTGGATCCACCCCCGCTCGATGACACCGCGGGCACCGGAGAGCAGCCGTTCCAGGTCGGCGAGCTCGAGCATCTCGGCTTCGAGGCGACGGACCCGGGCGGCGGCACGACGCGCTGCGATGCGGTCGAGCAGGCCGCGCACTCCGGTGCGGGTGGACGGGGACGGGGTGGGAGCGGCGTCGGTGTCGACGTCGTGCTGGACGCGGAACTCGAGGGTCATCAGGCCCCTCCGATCTTCACGTGCACGGATGGTGTGGAGTGACGATAACCCCGTTCGCGTCACCCGTCGAGAGCCGCCTGCAGACCGCGTGCACCGACGGTCCGGAACGCGCTGTCGTCGCTCGTCCACAGGGCTGACCCGATGGACACGGCCCATCCCCGTGCGCGCAGTGTCGTGGCGTCGTCGACGGCGACGGCCCCCAGGAACGCGACCCGGGCCCGGTGGTCGAGCGTCAGCCAGGCGGTCGCCAGGTCGACGGCCGGGTCCCCGGCCGTCACGTCCCCGAAGTCGATCACGGCCGACAGCCGGTCGCCGTCCGCACCCGGCTCGACCAGCAGGTTGAAGGGGTGCAGGTCGCCGTGCACCCAGACGGGAGGCCCGGCGTGCGTCGGCGCGTCGGCTGCGGCCCGCCAGAGCGCGGCCAGTTCCACGGCACGGGGCGCCCCGGATGTCGCCAGGCGGTCCAGCACGGCGTCGGTCCGGGTCGCGAGCGGGACCGCACGGACCGGGTTCACCGGTGCGTCCGACGGCGCCGGGACGTGCAGCAGCCGGACGAAGTCAGCGAGCGTCCGGGCCACGCCCACGCCACCGACACGTTCGCCGGCGGGGACCCCGGGCAACCACGGCACGATGCTCCACGACCACGGGTACCCGAGCGCCGGTCGACCGGTGCGGACCGGGGCCGGCACCGGCACGACGGCGGCGACCTGCCGGGCCAGCAGCGGCAGCCAGCGCTGCTCGTGCGCGACGAGCTCGGCCGCGACGGCACGGCGGGGGAGTCGGACCGCCAGGGCCGGCCCGAGGCGCACGATCACGTTGTCCCAGCCGTTCGCGACGAGCTCGAGCCGCAGGTCGGCCAGGTCGGGGTGCTGGTCGGCCAAGAGCGAACGGACCAGGGCGACGTCGACGGTGAACTCGGCGGCGGGCGTGGGCACCGGGTCAGGGTAGCCGAGCGCTCCCCGCGAACTGGGGTGCGCCGATGATGAGCACTTCTTGCTATTTTCACAGGGTCGGCGGACGTGGATGCCATGGGGGGATCCACGTCCTCACAGGACCCACCCCTGAAATACCGTATGCTGCATGTGGACAGGAGCCACATGCAGATCGCCGACATCCTCCCGGACCACGCGCCGGACGCAGCAGCACCGCGACCGCGGACCTCGCCGGACGAGCGCTCCCGCTTCGCCGTCCTCACCATCGGCACCCTCGTGACCGCCGCCGGCGTCGTGCTCGCAGTCGCCGCCCTGCTGCCGTTCCTCGCCGGCTGGTTCCTGCCCGTCGTCCTCACGGCGCTGACCGGCGTGTTCCTCGCCCTCGGCCGACGCGCTGCCGGGGCTGCGGCATCCCCGGCGGCGCGGGCGTGGGCCGCCTGGGCCGGAGTCGCCGGCTCCCTGGCGGTCGGGGGACTGGTCAACCTCGCCGGGCTGGGTGGCGCGCTGGTCGCGGTCGTCCTGGTGGTCATCGCGCTGAACGCGGCGATCGCGCTGTGGTTCCGGTCGCCCGTGCACTTCGCGGTGGTCCAGGTCCTCGCCGTGGCCTGGGGCGCCCTGGCGCACGTGTACGGCATCCTGCCCGTCGCGACCCTGGTCGTCGCGGTCGCCGGCCCGTGGTGGACCCGGGTGGTCGGCACCAGCCGGACGGTCGTGGTCACCACCACGGTGTCGCTGCCGATCGCGGTCGCCCTGCTCGTGCACCCGCTCACCCACACCGGCCCGGGGGTCGACGGTGCCGACGTCGCCGTGCTGACCGGTGCGGTCGCGGTCGCGATGACGTGGACGGGCGTCATCGGTCGCGCCCGCCCGGTGTCGACGCTGTGGTCGACCGCACGTGCCACCGCGATCACGGTCCTCGCCGCGCAGGTCGTCGCGGGTGCCGTACCCGCGGTGGCGACGCTGCTCGACCCCGTCGACCCGTGGGCCGCGGTCCTGCTCGCCGTCACCGCCGTGCTGGCCTCGGGCGCGGTCGTCGCCGTCCGCCCGGTGCGCGCGGGCACGGTCACGGTCCTGGTGCTGGCGGCGGTGCAGCTCGCCGAGCTCGTCGCGGCGATCTGGTCCGGCACGGGCGCCGCGACGACGACCGGGCTGGCCGGGCTGCTGGTCGTCGTCGTGGTCGCGCTCGTCCGTTCCGGATCGGCACGGCGCCGGGCCGTGCTGACGGTCGCCGCGCTCCTGCTGCCGGTCGTGTGGGCGTCCCTCGTCGCACTGCCCGTGCCGTGGGCCGCCGGCGTGCTCGTCGTCATCGGACTCGTCGTGGTCGTCGCGCAGATGCGGCCCGCGCGATGACCCCGTCGACGCCCGGGTCCGGCGCCGGGTCCACACGCCGCGGTTTCCTCGCCGGTGGGCTCGGCGTCGCCGCGGCCGCCACCGCGGCCGGCGCGGGGCTCGCCACCCGCCCCGGCCCGACTCCCGACCCGACCGAGGGACCGCGCCGACCGACCGTCGACACAGATGCCCTGCACCACACGGACGAGTACGACTACGTCGTCGTCGGCGCCGGAGCCGGCGGGGTGCCACTCGCGGTCCGCCTGGCCGAAGCCGGTCACACCGTGCTGGTCCTCGACGCGGGGCCGGCGACCACGGACCCCGACGTGTACGCGGTCCCGGCGTTCCACCTGTTCGCCTCGAGCGACCCGGAGATGAGCTGGGACTTCTGGGTGCGCCACTACACCGACGCCCACGCGCACGGCACCGCCTTCGTCCCGGAGCGCGACGGCGTGCTCTACCCGCGGGCATCGACACTCGGCGGGTGCACCGCGCACCATGCGCTGCTCATGCTCGCGCCCGAGGCGGACGACTGGGACCGCATCGGGCGGATCACCCGTGACCCGAGCTGGAACGCCGCCGTGATGGCCGAGTACCAGCAGCGCGTGCGCGAGTGGCTGCCGATCGAGACGTCGCCCGCGGCGATCCTGTCCGAGGACCCGACGCTCGCCCGCATCGTCTCCGCGGCGCTCGTCGAGACCGGCCACCTCGCCCCGCCGGCCTCGGACGTCGACGTCGACCGCGGCACCGTCGGCGGCACGCTGCTGGACCCGAACGACGAGCGCGGGATCGAGGCCTACCGCGAGGGCACGTTCCTGGTCCCGCAGTCCACGCGCGACGGCAAGCGCTACGGCACCCGCGAACGCCTGCTCGAAGCGGCGCCCGCGCTCGATGGACGGCTGGCGATCCAGTCCGATGCACTCGTCGAACGCATCGTCTTCGACCGGTCCGGCGGCACACCCCGCGCGACCGGGCTCGACGTCGTCGTCGCGCCGTACCAGTACGGGGCGAGTCCGCTCCGGCAGCGCCTGTCCCCGGACGAGCGGCACCGTGCGCGCCGCCGGGTGACCGCGCGGCACGAGGTCATCGTCGCCGCCGGGGCGTTCAACACCCCGCAGCTGCTCATGCTGTCCGGCGTCGGCCCGGCCGAGCACCTGCGCGCGAACGGCGTCCCCGTGGTCGTCGACGCGCCCGGTGTGGGGTCGAACCTGCAGGACCGGTACGAGATGACCGTCGTCACCGAGTACGACCGTCCGTTCTCGGTGCTCGCGGGCAAGACCTACGGCCAACCGGACGACCCGGGCATGCGGCAGTGGCGCGCGGACGACCCGAACGCGCTGTACCGCTCGAACGGCATCCTGGTGGGCATCAAGCGCCGCGTCCCGGACGGCAGCGAACACCCCGAGCTGTTCGTGTTCGGCGCCCCGACGGACTTCACCGGCTACCGACCGGGCTTCGCTGCTGACGGCCTGCGCGGCGGCGACCACTTCACCTGGGCGGTCATCCGCGGGTACCAGCAGAGCATGGACGGCACCGTGCGGCTCCGGAGCGCCGACCCGACCGAGCCGCCGGACATCAACTTCCGGTACTTCGACGACGGCGGCGACTCGGCGGGCGTCCGCCAGGACCTGCGGGCCGTCAGACAGGGCCTCGAGGAAGCGCGCCGCATCAACGCCACGGCGCACCGGCTGCGGTTCGGGGACGCCGCGACCGACCGCGAGCGCTACCCCGGCGCAGGGCTGCACGACGACGCACTCGACCGCGTCATCCGCCGGGACGCCTGGGGCCACCACGCCAGCTGCACGGCGCGCATGGGGCACGACGACGACCCGATGGCCGTGCTCGACAGCGACTTCCGGGTCCGCGGCACCGACGGGCTGCGGGTCGTCGACGCCTCGTCGTTCCCGGCCATCCCGGCCCTGTTCCCCCTGATGACCGTCTTCGCGACGTCCGAACGCGCCGCCGACCGCATCCTCGCCGATGCCGCACGACCCCGAGGAGCCGCACGATGACCGGTCCACAGCCACTCGCGACCGCCGAGCTGCCCGAGTCTTGCGGCATCGCCGTGATCGGGTCGGGCTTCGGCGCGTCCGTCGCCGCCGCACGGCTCGCAGCAGCGGCCGGCAACGACGTCGTCGTGCTCGAGCGCGGCCGCGAGTGGGTTCCCGGCGACTTCCCGACGGACGTCACCTCGATGCGGCAGGCCCTGCGTACCCGGTCGAACCCGCTCGGCCTGTTCGACCTGCAGCTCGGCACCGACGTCGACCGCCTCACCGCCAACGGCCTGGGCGGCGGGTCCCTCGTCTACGCGAACGTGCTGCTCGAGGCCCGTCCCGAGGTCTTCGACACGGTGTGGCCCACCTCGATCGACGCCGACGTCCTGCGCCCGTACGCCGACCGGGTGCGCGCCGTCCTGCGGCCCGAGCAGTTCACCGGCCCGAGCGACAAGGCGGCGCCGTTGGACCGGCTCGGTCGGTTGCACGGCCGGACACCACGCCGGCTGCCCCTGGCGGTCAAGATCACCGGTGCACCCGGTCCGAACGCGGCCGGCGTCCACCAGGCACCCTGCACTGCGTGTGGGAACTGCGTCACGGGCTGCAACGTCGGCGCCAAGACCACGATGTGGGCGAGCTACCTGCCGATGGCGAAGCGCGCCGGCGCCCGCCTGGTCACCGCCACCGAGGTGCTGCGCATCGAGCCAGGTCCGCCGGGTGGCCGTCGCTGGACGCTGCACGGCATCCGGCACGGTGTGCGGGGGCGACGACGGACGACACGGCCCTTCACGCTGCACGCCGACGTCGTGGTGCTGGGTGCGGGATCGGTCGGCACCACCACGATCCTGCTGCGGAGTGCCCGCGCGGGCCTGCCCCTGAGCGACCGTCTGGGCGAGCGGTTCTCCGGCAACGCGGACTCCCTGTCGGTGTCGTACAACTCGACGAGCCGCCGGACGGGCACGGGTGCCCGCGACCAGTCGGCACCCGAGCTCGCGGTCGGTCCGACGATCACCACGGCACTCGACCTGCGCGACGGCGCGGACGGACACCTGGTGCAGGACGGCGCCCTGCCGTACCCCGTCGCCGAGGCGCTCCGACGCGTGCTCGGGCTGCGGTTCGCGCTGTCCTCGGACGCCAAGGTCTGGTGCGACCTGCGGCCGAACGGCTGCCCGCCGGGGTGCGGTGCCCTCGAGCACTCCCAGGTGTGGCTCGCGATGGGGACCGACTCGTCGGCGGGCCGCATCGGGCTCGACCCTCGCGGCGCAGCCCGCATCACCTGGGCCGCGGCGGGGGAGCAGGACGTCTACCGCGACCAGCTCGCCGACCTGCGCGCGCTCTCGGAGGGCTCCGAGGCGCGCTTCGTCGGCAACCCCCGGCGCGCGCTGCTGCGGCGTGGGGTGCCGGCCGCGACCCCCATCACAGTGCACCCGCTCGGCGGCGCGGTGATGGCCGACGACGTCCGCGCCGGGGTGTGCGACGCCGACGGTCGCGTCTTCGACCCCGCCGGCGACGTCCACCAGGGGCTGTACGTCGTCGACGGCGCGCTGTGTCCGACGTCCACGGGCGCGAACCCGTCGCTGACCATCGCCGCGCTGGCGGAGCGGATCAGCGAGCGACTGGTCGAACGCCACCTGGCCATCGCGACCGCGGGGCACGACCGGGCGACAGGCCAGCGGTGACGGCCCGCAGCACCGCCGGTGTCGCGCTCGTGGTGGCGTCGGCGCTCGCACTCGTCGCCGGCGTCGTGCCCTCGGTGGCGTCGACGCTCCGGACCGACGCGACCCTGCGGGCCGAGGCGACCACGGGCCCCGAGCCGCGCGCCGTCCGGCTGCATCCGACGGCCGGACCGGTGCCGGGCCTCCAGACCGGATCCCTGCACGTGCCGGACCTGGGCGGCGGCGCCCACCGGGTCCGGGTCGGTGTCCTCGAGCCCAGCGGCAAGCCGGTGGCCGACGTGTTGTTCCTGCACGGGCACGCCGACCGACTCGACAACCACGCGGCGCTCTTCACCGACCTGGCCGCGGCCGGGCTGCGCGTGGTGTCGTTCGACCTGCCGTCGCACGGCGAGACGGACGCCGGACCGATCGACCGGTGGTCGGACGACGACCTGGCCGCACTGGCCGCACGGGTCGTGCACGCCACCGAGCAGGACCCGGACCGGCCGTTCGTGCTGGCGGGCTGGTCGTTCGGGGGGCTGCTTGCGACGCGGTTCGCGCAGGACCCCGACGAGCGCGCCGCGTTCGGTCGCCCCGTCCGTGCCCTGGCACTCGAGTCGCCCGCGGTCGCACCGCTGACCTTCCCCGGGGGCGACGGGATCTCGCGCCTGCGCGCCCTGACCCACGACCTGCACGCCCCCGTCGCCGGGCCGCCCGACCCCGCGTCACCGTTCCTGGATCCCGTGTTCGCCGGCCGACTGCTGGCCCAGGCCGGTGTCGCGATCGCCACACCGCTGCCGGCGGGTCTGCCCACGCTCGTCGAACTCGGGGACGACGACCGCTACGTCGACGTGCCGGCGGTGACGCACTGGGCCGACGACGTCGCGCCCCGGGCCGGCGCACCCGTCCGGATCGTGCGGTGCAGTCCGGCCCGACACGGGCTCGACCTGGAGTCGTGGCCCGTCGGCCCGGCAGCACGGACGCAGCTCGTCGACTTCGTCCTCGGCGCGCTCCACCGTCCGACCGACCAGCACCAGGAGCCACACGCATGTCGATGACCCGGTTCCGCGAACGCATGGTCGGCCGTGTCGGCCCGGTCGACCGCCTGCCCTGGACCGTGCAGCCCCGAGGCCTGCGCGCCGGGGACGGGATCGTCCGGACGGCCGCGACGACCGGTGGCGCCCGACCCGCCGTCCTCGACCTGGACGACCTGCACGTCGTCGTCCACGGGCTCGACCCCGTGACGGACGGCTGGCGGGCGACGCTCACCGCCGGGACGGTGCGGGGCATCGCCGCCGTGCCGGTGCCCGTCGACTGCGGGTCGGCGGACATCCTGACCACCGCGGTCGAGGGACGTCGGATGCACTACCGACTGCTCGTCGTGCACGGCTCGCACCGGTACGTCGTCGAGGGGCTGAAGACCGTGCGCGGTGGCCTCCGACGGGCCTGGGCGTCGACCACCACGCTGCACACCGTCGTGGTCCGGCTCGACCCGGAGACGACGATGCCGACCGAACCGGAGGCGCGCGCTCGCTGGCTCGACGCCGGGGGAGTCGACGGGCAGGTGGTCTGCGCAGGGGTCCTGCGCGTGCGGGGGGTCCTGGCGCAGGGGCTGTCGATGCGCGGCCCGGTGGTGCCGTTCCTGCTCGGGTTCGTCCGGCGCTCGGTGCGTCCCTGACGGCCACTCCGAGCCCCTGTCCGGACTCGTGCCCTACCGTTCCGGCATGGACGGATGGCTGGCCCCGGCACGCTGGGCACGGACGGGGCGATGGCTCCTGGTGCCGATCGCGGTGCTCGACTGGTTCACGCTCGTGCCGCAGGGGGTCTTCGTCACCGTCTTCGCCGTGGCGGTCGTGGGGCTCGCCGCCGTCGCCGCCGCGCTGGTCGTCCGGATGCTGCGCGGGCGGCGCACCACGATGGCCGCCCTCGGCGCGCTCATGCTGCTCGGTGGACTGGCCTGGTTCGCCGTCGACCCGTTCCCCGGCTCGTTCCCGCTCATCGACGCGTGGTGGCCGGACGTCATCACCCAGCCCCAGCACGTCGGCAGTGCCTACTGGCAGCTCGCCGGACTCGGCATCGAGCTCTGCGGCTTCGGCCTGCTCGGTACCCTGCTGGTCGTCGCGCTCACCCGACCGGTCGGCGGGTCAGCACCACGACGGTGACGTCGTCATCCGGAGCGGTGGGCAGGAGCGCACGGACCCGGTCGGGCAGGTCGGCGCCCGCGGCGACCGCGAGTGATGCCACGGCGTCGATGTCGGGCAGTCCGTCCAGCGCGAAGGTGCCGCGGGTGACGACCACGAGCCGGTCGCCCGGCTCGAGGGTCAGCGCGACGTGCGTCCGCCCGGTGCCCCGCTGCAGACCGATCGGCAGGTCGGTGGTCCCCAGGACGTCGCGCGTGCCGTCGGCGCGCACGTGCAGCGCCAGCCCGTGGCCGGCATCCACGTAGACCAGCCGGCCGGAGTCGGGCTCGACCCGGGCGTGGAACAGCGACCCGACCGCGTTCGACGCCGTCAGGTCGTCGCCGATCTGGGTCTCGAGCGCCGGACCGTCCGACCCGAGCTCCAGGTCGGTGCGCGCCACGACGGCCGCCCGGATCGTCGACGCCAGCAGCGCAGCGGCACGACCGACGGCCGACACGGAACCGACCGTCAGCCGAAGGGTCCCGTCGGCGGCCGAACGCCAGTCGGCGACGTCGCCCGACGTCTCGCGCGCCGAGGAGACCACCTGCAGGTCGAGGCCGGGGAGCGACACCGGTTCGGGCGTCATGCTGGCCAGGACCCTGCGCACGCGATCCCGGTCGAGCACGTGCCCGAGTTCGCGTTCGGCCCACCGCGCCAGGTCCGCCAGCAGCTCGACGTCCGCGGCCGACAGCTCACGCGGCTCGGCGTCCATGATGCAGAGCGTGCCGACCTGGGTGCCGTCCGCCATCGCCAGCGGTGCTCCGGCGTAGAAGCGGATGCCCTGGTCGCGTACCGCCGCCATGTCCCGGAAGCGCGGGTCGAGCCGCGCGTCCGGCACCACGACCGGGCCGTCCTGCATCACGGTGACCGAGCAGAAGACCTGGTCGGCCGGGACGTCGCCGCCCTGCTCCCAGCCCTGCGCCGACTGCGCGGTCACGACGTCGTGGTGCACGAGGTTGAGGAAGCTCAACGGGACACCGAACGCCTGCTGCGTCATCCGGGTGATCCGGTCGAACCGTTCCTCGGGACCGCTGCCGAGGATGCCGAGGGCCTCGACGGCAGCGCTCCTGCTGGTGGGACTCTGATCCGTGGTGGTGGTGGTCACGCGCCCTGTCTACCCGCACCCGGCGTCAGGAACCAGTCCCGAGGGTGGGGGTCTGCCGTGAGCGTCTGCCGCGGGGTGGTCGGCGCCGCCCAGCCAGCGGCGTTGGCCAGCACCCGCTGGATGTCCGCGTGGTGGTACACCGGGTACTCCTGGTCGCCGGGCGAGAAGTAGAACACCCGTCCGCGTCCGCGGCGGTAGGCGACGCCCGACCGGAAGACCTCGCCGCCGGCGAACGTCGACAGGAAGACCTCTTCGTCGGGCCGGGGGATGTCGAAGTACTCGCCGTACATCTCCTGACGGTCGATGACGATCGGGTGCGGGACCCCCTGGGCGATCGGGTGCTCGGGCGCGGTCGTCCAGACCAGCTCCCGCTCCCCGTCGTTGCGCCACTTGAGTGAGCACGTGGTGCCCATCAGTCGCTTGAAGGGCTTGGAGTAGTGCCCCGAGTGCAGCACCACGAGTCCCATGCCCGCGTGCACGGCATCGACCACGCGCTGCACGACCTCGTCCGAGACCTGCTCGTGGGCGACGTGCCCCCACCAGAACAGCACGTCCGTCGCGTCGATGCGTTCCTGGGTCAGGCCGTGCTCCGGGTCCTGCAGCGTGGCCGTCGTCACGTCGGCGTCGGGGTGGTGCTGGCGCAGCGCATCGGCGACCACGGTGTGGATGCCGTTCGGGTAGTGCCCCAGGACGACGGCGTCGCCACGGCTCTCGTGCACGTTCTCGTTCCAGACGACGATGTTGGTCATGCCTGCACCTCCACTTCGTGCCCGGCAGCCGCTGACGCGTAGATCGCGTCGACGACACGGCTCCGGTGCAGTGCGAACTCCCCGTGGTGGCCGTCGTGCAGGCCGCTGCGGATCGTCGCGATGAACTCCTCGATGACACGCTGGTGGTGCCCGGACGGCACCTCGACCGCGGGACGGGTCACCGTCGGGACGCCCTGCTCGTCCGAGTACAGCGTCACGGTGCCCTCGGTCGCGTAGTCGCGCACGTACAACCGCGCGCCGCCGGTCGACCCGAGCAGCTCGACCTCGATGTCCTCGGCGTCCTTCGAGTAGCTCGCCCACGACGCCTGCAGCTGCAGACTCGACCCGTCCTCGAAGCGCAGCAGCGCGTTCGCGAAGTCCTCGACGTCGAACGGACGGCCGGTCGGAGCCGACACCGGGCCGCGGTTGCTGCCACCGCGGCCGGCGCTGCCGAGCTCGTTGTAGGTGACGGCGCTCGCGGTCACGACGCGCGGCTCGCCCATCAGGTGCAGGGCGATGTCGAGCACGTGCGACCCGAGGTCGATGAGCGGTCCGCCACCGGCCGTCTCCTTGTTGGCGAACCAGCTGGTGATGCCCGGGATCCCGGCGCGACGCAGCCAGCTCGCACGGGCGTGGTAGACGTGGCCGAGCGGGTTCGGGCCGCCGTCGTTCCGCAGGTGGTTCGCCAGGAACTGCACGTCGGCACGGCGGCGGTGGTTGTAGGCGACCTCGAGCACGCGGTCGTTGCGGACGGCGGCGTCGACCATCTCCTGCGCCTGGTCCCCGGTCGTCGCGAGGGGCTTCTCGCAGAACACGTGCTTGCCGGACTCGAGCGCCGCGACCGCGATGGGGTGGTGCAGGGCGTTCGGGACCCCGATCGACACGACGTCCAGGTCGTCGCGCGCGACCAGGTCCTGCCAGTCCGGGTACGTGTCCGGCACGTGCCGTGTCTCGGCGAGCTCGGCCAGCCGTGCCGTCTCCTGCCCCGCCAGTGCCACCACCTCGACTCCGGGCAGGGCCGTGTAGGCATCGAGGTGCGTGGTCCCGGCGAACCCGAGCCCCACCACCCCGACGCGGAGCGTGCGGGTCGGATCCGTCGTCGTGTTGGTCGTCATCGACATGGCTCCGACGCTACCCGAGGGTGCGGTCGAATCGATACGACCTGCGGCGTGTCACCGGCGCCGAGGATTCCCATCCGCCCTCCGGGACCATGGAGGGCATGACGCCTCGATCCCTGTTCCGCGCCCTCGCCGTGGCCGAACTCGTGACCTGGACGATGCTGCTGGTCGGCATGCTCATGAAGTACGGCTTCGGTCTGGGTGATCTGCCCGTGCGCATCGGCGGGAGCGTGCACGGGTTCGTGTTCCTGGCCTACCTGGTCGTCGCGACGGTGGTGGCGGTGAACCAGCGGTGGTCGTTCGGCGCGACGGCGCTGGGGTGGGTGAGCGCGATCGTGCCGTACACGACGCTGCCGTTCGAGGTCGGCGTCGCCCGCCGCGGCATGCTCGACGGGCCCTGGCGCCGGTCGGCGTCGGCGTCGGCGTCGGCGTCGGCGTCGGCGTCGGACGGGCATCGCTCGCGACCGCTCGATCGCCTGCTGTTCGTCGTGGTCGCGCACCCGTTCGTCGCAGCGCTGATCGGCGTGGTCCTGGTCGCCCTGGTGTTCGCCGTCCTGCTGACGATCGGTCCGCCGGTCCCCTCCCGCTGACCGGTCGCAACACCCCGCTCACCTCTGCCGAGTGGTCACGACCGAGCCCGGTCCCGCCCCTCCGACCGGTCGCAACACCCCGCTCACGTCTGCCGAGTGGTCACGACCGAGCCCGGCCCCGCCCCGCTGACCGGTCGCAACACCCCGCTCACGTCTGCCGGGTGGTCGGAGACCGTCGTTGTCGCGCCTCGGCACCGACGGGTTCCGACCAGTGAGCGCACGTGAGCGGGGAGTCGTGACCGGTCGAACGGGGACGGGTCCGCGGGCGGCACGGAGGCACGTTGGGGGGCGAGCTGCGGTTCAAGGCGACACCGCGGACGGACGGGAGGCCCGGTGCCAGCTGGCACCGGGCCTCCCGTCCGTGGGTGTGGTGGGTCTACAGCGCGGCCAGCACCGCGTTCAACGTGGCGGACGGACGCATGATCGCGCTCGTCTTGGCGTCGTCTGGGCGGTAGTAACCGCCGATGTCGGCCGGGTGGCCCTGCACGGCGACCAGCTCGTCGACGATCGTCTGCTCCTTCGCGCAGAGCTCGCCCGCGATGTGCGAGAAGGCGGCCGACAGCTCCGTGTCCTCGGTCTGTGCCGCCAGTTCTTCAGCCCAGTACTTGGCCAGGAAGAAGTGGCTGCCGCGGTTGTCGATCATGCCGATCTTGCGGCCGGGGGACTTGTCGTTCTCCAGGAAGGTGCCGGTGGCGCGGTCGAGGGTCTCGCCCAGGATCCGCGCGCGCGCGTTCCCCGTCACACCGGCCAGGTGCTCGAGCGACACCGCGAGCGCCAGGAACTCGCCCAGGCTGTCCCAGCGCAGGTAGTTCTGCTGCACGAGCTGCTGCACGTGCTTGGGAGCGGACCCGCCGGCACCGGTCTCGAACAGACCACCACCGCCGAGCAGCGGCACGACCGACAGCATCTTGGCCGAGGTGCCGAGTTCCATGATCGGGAACAGGTCGGTCAGGTAGTCGCGCAGGACGTTGCCCGTGACGGAGATGGTGTCCTCACCGCGGCGGATGCGCTCGAGCGACTGGCGCATCGCGTCGACGGGGGAGAGCACCCGGATGTCGAGGCCGTCGGTGTCGTGCTCGCCGAGGTAGCGGTGCACGAGCTCGATGAGCGCGGCGTCGTGCGCGCGGCCTTCGTCGAGCCAGAACACGGCCGGGGTCGCGCTGGCGCGTGCCCGCGTGACGGCGAGCTTGACCCAGTCGCGGATGGCGACGTCCTTGGTCTGGCATGCGCGCCAGATGTCGCCCTGGGCGACGTCGTGCTGGATGACGGTCTCACCGGCGGCGTTCGTGACGCGCACGGTGCCGTCGCCCGGCACCTCGAAGGTCTTGTCGTGCGAGCCGTACTCCTCGGCCTTCTGCGCCATCAGGCCGACGTTCGGCACCGAGCCCATGGTCGACGGGTCGAAGGCACCGTTGGCGCGGCAGTCCTCGATGACGGCCTGGTAGATGCCGGCGTAGCTGGAGTCCGGGATCACCGCGACGGTGTCGTGCTCGTCGCCGTCGGGGCCCCACATGTGGCCCGACGTGCGGATCATCGCCGGCATCGACGCGTCGACGATGACGTCGCTCGGGACGTGCAGGTTCGTGATGCCCTTGTCGGAGTCGACCATCGCGAGCTCCGGTCCGGCGGCGATGCCGTCGGTGAAGGCCTGCTTGATCTCGGCGCCGTTGGGCAGCGCGTCGAGCCCGACCAGGATCGAGTTCAGGCCGTCGTTCGGCGTGAGCCCGGCCGCGGCCAGGTCGGCGCCGTACTCGTCGAACACGTCGGGGAAGAACGCGCGGATGACGTGGCCGAAGATGATCGGGTCGGAGACCTTCATCATCGTGGCCTTGAGGTGGACCGAGAACAGCAGGCCCTCGTCCTGCGCACGCTGGATCTGTGCGCGGAGGAACTGCTCGAGCGGTCCGACGTGCAGGACGGTGCCGTCGATGACCTCGCCGGCGAGCACGGGGATCGACTGCTTCAGGATCTGGGTGCTGCCGTCGGTGCCGACGAACTCGATCGTCAGGGTGTCGTCAGCGGGAGCGACCCACGTCTTCTCGTTCGAGCGGAAGTCGTCGGCGCCCATCGTCACGACGTTGGTACGCGAGTCCGGGCTCCACTTGCCCATGCGGTGCGGGTGCTTGCGCGCGTAGTTCTTGACCGACAGCGGCGCACGACGGTCGGAGTTGCCCTCGCGCAGGACGGGGTTGACCGCGCTGCCCTTGACCTTGTCGTAGCGGGCGCGGGCCTCGCGCTCGTCGTCGGTCGTCGGCTCGTCCGGGTAGTCGGGCAGGTCGTAGCCCTGCGACTGCAGCTCGGCGATCGCGGTCTTGAGCTGGGGGATCGACGCCGAGATGTTCGGCAGCTTGATGATGTTCGCCTCGGGCGTCTTGGCGAGGTCACCCAGTTCGGCCAGTGCGTCGTCGAGGCGCTGCTCGTCGGTGAGCCGCTCGGGGAACAGCGCGATGATCCGGCCGGACAGCGAGATGTCCCGCGTCTCGACGTCGACGCCGGCAGTGCTGGCGAACGCCTGGATGACGGGCAGGAAGGAGTGGGTGGCGAGGAACGGTGCCTCGTCCGTGAGCGTGTAGATGATCTTGGCCATGCTGGCGGGTACTCCCTTGTTCGCGCGACGGTGGCTCCACGCTACTCGTCCCGGGCGATGTCTCGACATCAAGACACCTTGTGGGAGCCAGCTCCCAGCCATCGCCCAGCGGATGCATCGGCGGCGCATGGGCCGCCGTCGTGTGATGGACGGGTCGCGAGGAGCACACCATGACTGCAACACGACGTCGCCCCGAGGACTTCGGGTGGACCGCCGAGGACCTCCGTTCCGCCTGGGCCGCCGACGGCACCGGGCCGTTCCGGTACGCCCCGGACGGCTCCGGCCCGTTCTCGTACGACCCCGACGGCAGCGGGCCGTGGCTGGTCGGGACCCCACGGATGCGGCGGATCGGGTCCGTCGCCGTCCGCGGCGCGCTGGCCGTCGCAGCGGTCGCGGTCGTCGCGGGGAGCGTCGCCCTCATCGACACGCCCATCGGTGCCACGCTGGGGGTGTGACAGAACTCCTGCTCGTCGGGCTGGTCGGCCTGCTCGTGATCGCGGGCGCCGCCGTGCTCGGACCGCGGATCGGCGTCGCCGCGCCGCTCGTGCTCGTCGTCGTGGGCATCGTCGCCAGCCTGGTGCCGTGGATCCCCGACGTCGAGATCGACCCGGAGTGGATCCTGGCAGGGGTGCTCCCGCCGCTGCTGTACGCGTCGGCGGTGTCGATGCCGACCATGAACTTCCGGCGGGAGTTCGGGGCGATCAGCGGTCTGTCGGTCGTGCTGGTCGTGGCGAGCTCGGTCGTGCTCGGCCTGTTCTTCGCGTGGGCGGTCCCGGACCTCGGTCTGGCGTGGGGCATCGCCCTCGGCGCGATCGTCAGCCCCACCGACGCCGTGGCGACCTCGATCGTCAAGCAGACCTCGGTGTCCCGACGGGTGATCGCGATCCTGGACGGCGAGTCCCTGCTCAACGACGCGACCGCACTGGTGCTGCTGCGCACGGCCATCGCCGCCGGGGCCGCGTCCTTCTCGTTCTGGGGTGCGGTCGGCAACTTCGCGTACGCCGTGGCCGTGGCGGTGGCGATCGGTCTGGTCGTCGGGTGGCTGAACCTGCGCGTCCGTGCTGCCGTCTCGAACGCCACGGTCAACACGGCGCTGTCGTTCGCGGTGCCCTTCGCGGCGTCGATCCCCGCCGAGTCCCTGCACGCGTCGGGCCTGGTCGCAGCCGTCGTCGCTGGTCTGGTCACCGGCATCCGCGCACCACGTGTCCTGCCGCCGACCCACCGGCTGTCGGACGCGCAGAACTGGGGGACCGTGGCGTTCGTGCTCGAGGGCGCGGTCTTCCTGGTGATGGGACTGGAGCTCGCATCGATCGTCGCCGACGTCCAGCACGACCACGCCGGCATCGTCCCCGCGTTGCTGATCGCCGCCGGTGCGCTCGTCCTGACCGTCCTCGTGCGCGCCGCCTACGTCGTGCCGCTGCTGTTCGGACTGTCGCGGCGCGCCCGGCGCCAGGCCGGTCTGCAGGACCGGCTCGAGGAGTACCGGGCCGCGGACCCCGACGCCGCGAGCGCCGCGCTGCAGGAGCACCGGTTCGGCCGGCGTGCGCCGAGCGAGCGCGACCTGGAACGTTTCGGCACCCGCGTCCGGCAGACCCTGGCGGACATCCGGTACTTCGCCGCGGCCCCACTGGGGTGGCGCGAGGGCACGGCCGTTGTCTGGGCGGGGATGCGCGGCGCCGTCACGGTCGCCGCCGCACAGACGCTGCCCGACAGCACGCCACAGAAGTCCCTGCTCGTCTTCGTCGCGTTCGCCGTCGCCGGCCTGTCACTCCTGCTGCAGGGCGGCACGATCGGCCCGCTGCTGCGTCGCGTCAGCCCACCGACCAGCGACCAGGCGGCGCAGGACACCGAGGAGCGACGCCGGCTGATGGGGGTGATGCGAGCGGCCGCCGAGCAGGTGACCGCGGCGAGCGCCGATGCCGCGACCACGACGCCCCGCACCCGCGAGGAACTCGAGGCGACCGACCCGGCCGAGCTGCGGGCCTGGTTCGGTCGCGAGAAGGTCCGTCGACTGCAGGTGCTCGACGCGCAGCGGTCGGCGCTGCTCGACGCCCGCGACGACGGCTCGTTCGACGCCGAGGTGCTGGAGTCCGTGCTCGGCAACCTCGACGCGGAGCAGATCGCCCTGGAACTGCGCGGAGGACCGACCGGCTGACCCGGCAACCGGAGCGCGCTGACCCGGCCACCGGAGCGGTCGGACCGTCTGACCGGCCGAGTCAGTGCCCGATGGTGATCCGGAACACCCGCACGCCGGCGGCCTGCAGCGCGGCGAGCCCCAGACGCAACCGCAGGGTCCGGAACGGACGCCGGAACCCGGACGGTGCGGACGCGGCGCCGATCTGGTGCAGGACCTCGGACGTCAGGGTCCGCTCGAGCTTCGGGACCAGTCGGGTCGCGCCCGAGACCGTGATGACGATGCGGACGGCGTGGGGTGCGAGCAGCGGGTCGATCAGGTCGGCCGCCTCGTGCGCACGGTGGAACGCCGGATCGTCGCCCGGTCGCCGGATCGCGATGACGGCGAGCTCGGCGTTGCCGGTCTCGGACGGGTCGGACAGGTCGTCGACACCGATCACGCGCATGTGTGCGGCGTCGATGCCGGCACGGACCGCGGCCACACGGAGCACCGGCAGGAGCTCCTGCGTGCCCGCCAGGACGACCTCGGCGTGCTGCAGGTCGATGGGTTCGTGGCGTTCCCGGGGCGTTCGGGCCATGGGGGGTCCTTCCGCTCGCTTGCCCACGACACTACTGATCGACGGCTGACCGGGCCGGGCCGGCTCGCTCTAGGCTGACGACATGGCGAGGACGTTGCGGACGGACCGGGGACTCGACCGGCTGGTGAACTTCTCGGACGCCACGGTCGCGATCGCGATCACCCTGCTGCTCCTGCCGCTGGTGGACGTCGCGGTGGACATCGACCGGATGTCGCTGGGGGACCTGCTCAACGAGAACGTCGGCCGGCTCATCGCGTTCTTCGTCAGCTTCATCGTGATCTCGCGGCTGTGGATGTCGCACCACGGTCTGTTCGAGGCGACGCGCACGTACTCGACGCGGGTGCTGCAGCTGAACTTCGTGTGGCTGGCCAGCATCGCGTTCCTGCCGTTCTCGTCCAACCTGATCGCGCAGACCGCGCACGACCGTGGCGTGAACGCGCTGTACATCGGCACGATCGCGATGGCGAGCCTGAGCATGACGGCCATGCAGTGGACCATCTGGCGCGACCCGGACCTGGTGCGCTCGGACGGCCGGCCGATGCTGCACCCGGTCGACGGCACCGTGACGTTCATCGCGCTCGTCGTCGCACTCGTCGGGGCCGTCATCGTGCCGTCGGCCGGTCCGTTCTGGCTGTTCCTGCTGATCCCCGCGGGATGGGTGTCGTCGGCGCTGGAACGCCGGTTCCACGCGGCTGACGGCTGGCGCGCGACCCCGCCGGAAGCCGATCCGGACGACGCCTGACCCGGACCGGGGGCTGTACAACCGGACAGCTTCGTGCAGAATGGTCTGCGGCCATGACGATTCCCAGCGACGCAGACCAGCAGCACGCCCCTCCGACCGTGCACCTGTCGCGTCGTGCTGCCCTGGAGGCCGAGCGCGCAGCAGCCAAGCGGACGAAGCGCGTCGCCACCACGACGACGAAGACGACGGCGACCAAGACGACGGCGACGGCGACGAAGACGGCGAGGACGACGAAGACGGCGAAGCCCACGCCCGCGCGCACCGCTCCGACGACCCGATTCACCCGGACCCCGCGCCGCAAGGTGGTCGCCACCACGACCGCCACGACCACCACGGCCCGCCGCCGCACCAGTCGCCTCACGCTGACCAGCGCCGCGGCCGCCGTCGCGATGTTCGCCGCGTCCGCCATGCCCGCCCACGCCAGCGTCGGCACGTCGAGCGCCACGTCGACGCTCGCGCCGATCGTCCGCACGCAGGACTTCGCCGTCACCCAGGCCGTGGCCACCGCGACCACCTCGCGGGACGGCTTCACGATCGGCGGCGGCAACCAGGTCGTCACCACCGACCCGGCCGCCGCGGTGGTCTACGGCGGCCAGGTCCGCTCCCCGTTCCCCGCCCCGGTGCGCATGAGTTCGGGCTTCGGCTACCGCTCGGCACCGTGCGCCGCGTGCTCGTCCCAGCACCAGGGCCTCGACTTCAACCCCGGCATGGGCGCGCCGATCGGGGCCGTCGCAGCCGGCACCGTCCGGGTCTCGGGCACGTACTTCTCGTACGGCAGCGCGGTGATCATCGACCACGTGATCGACGGCCGCAAGGTCTCGACGCTGTACGGGCACATGATCCCCGGGTCCTCGCCCGTCACGGTCGGACAGCAGGTCGAAGCCGGTGAGTTCATCGGCAGCGTCGGCTCGTCCGGGGTGTCCACCGGAGCGCACCTGCACCTCGAGGTCCTGATGGACGGCACGCTGCCGGTCGACCCGCGGGCGTGGATCGAGTCCCACACGGGGCGGGCGCTCTAGCCAGGACCGGGCAGCTGCGACCGGGGCCCAGACCCGGCCGTGACCGCCGGTTCACCAACGAACACCGGCCGGTTCCCCAGCGATCACCGGCCGGTTCACCAGGAAACCTGTGCAGGATCACAGTGTGGACACCTGGATCGCCTTCGGACTCGTCGTCGTCTTCGTGCTGGTCGGCGGGGTGTTCGCCGCTGCCGAGATCGCCCTGGTGTCCCTGCGGGAGTCGCAGCTGCAGCAGCTCGAGCACCGCGGCAGCCGCGGAGCCCGGGTCGCCGCCCTCGGCCGTGACCCGAACCGCTTCCTGTCCGCCGTCCAGATCGGCGTGACCGTCGCCGGGTTCTTCTCGGCGGCCTACGGCGCGTCCTCGATCGCCCCGGACATCGCACCGCTGTTCACCGGGCTCGGGCTCGAGCAGGGTGCCGCCGAGACGGTCGCCCTGGTCGCCATGACCCTCGTCATCGCCTACCTGTCACTCGTGTTCGGCGAGCTGGTGCCCAAACGCCTGGCCCTGCAGCGCGCAGAGGGGTTCTCGATGGCGGTCGCCCCCACGCTCGACCGGTTCGCGATCCTGATGCGCCCGGCGATCTGGGTGCTGTCGAAGAGCACGGACGCCGTGGTGCGGCTGCTCGGTGGCGACCCGGACGCCCGCAGCGAGTCGATGAGCACCGAAGAGCTCCGTGGGTTGGTGTCGGACCACGACGCGATCGACGAGCAGGGGCGCCGCATCGCCCGCAGCGCCCTCGACGCCCAGGGCCGGATCCTCCGCGAGTCGATGCGCCCCTGGTACGACGTCGCGACCCTCGACGGTGGGCAGCGCATCGACGCCGCCACCGACGTCGCGCTCGACCTCGGCCACACCCGCTACGTCGTCACCGACGGCTCCCGCGACGACGTCACCGGCTTCGTGCACCTGCGCGACCTCCTGCGCCCGGCCGACCCGGCCGCCGCGATCAGCACGATCACCCGGCCGATCGTCGCCTTCCCCGAGACCAAGTCGCTGTCGAGCACCATCGCCGAGATGCGCACCACCGGCGCCCAGATCGCCCTGGTCGTCGACGAGTACGGCGGCAGCGCGGGCATGGTCACGCTCGAGGCCCTGCTCGAGGACCTGGTCGGTCCGATCCGCGACGAGTACGACGCCCCCGTCCGCGAGACGGGCGACGTCGACGGGGCGACGGTGCTCGAGGACCTGGTCGCCGACGGCGGTCCCGCCCTGCCCGACGGCGACTACGAGACGGTCGGCGGCCTGGTGCAGGTCCACCTGGACCGGGTCCCGCAGGTCGGGGACGTCGTCGAGGTCGGCGACCACCGCCTCGAGGTCACCCGCATGGACGGTCACCGCGTGGCCCGCGTCGCGATCGCGACCGCAGCCGAACGCGTCACCAGCTGACGCACCGGACGGGAGGCCGGTGGCGGCGCCGCCACGGGCCTCCCGTCCGGCAGACGGGTCACGCTGGTGCCTGTCGGCGGCCAGGGCGACGCACGTACGCTGGTCGGCATGGGCATCGACGTACGCAACGAGATCCGCGACTTCCTGTCATCCAGGCGAGCGCGGATCACCCCCGACCAGGCCGGCATGCCGTCCTTCGGCGGCGGGGTCCGGCGCGTGCCGGGCCTGCGACGACACGAGGTCGCGATGCTCGCCGGCGTCAGCGTCGACTACTACACGCGGCTCGAACGCGGCTCGCTGAAGGGCGTCTCGGACAGCGTGCTCGAGGGCCTGGCCGGAGCGCTCCAGCTCGACGAGGACGAGCGCACCCACCTGTGGGACCTGGCGCGGCTGGCCAACTCGGGCGTGAAGATGATGCACAAGACCATGCCGACCCGGATCCGACCCGGCGTGCAACGCCTGCTCGACGCGATCACGGGCGCGCCGGCGTGGGTGCGGAACGAGCGCGGTGACGTCCTGGCGGCGAACGAGCTCGGCCGTGCGCTCTACGCGCCGATGTTCGCCGGTCCTGGTCGTCCGGTGAACTCCGCGCGCTTCACGTTCCTCGACCCGGCGGCGCGCACGTTCTTCGTCGACTGGGCCCGGACGGCGCAGGACTCGGTGGCGATCCTGCGAGCAGCGGCGGTCACGAACCCGTGCGAACCCGGGCTCGTGACGCTCGTCGGCGAGCTCTCCACCCGCAGCGAAGAGTTCCGCACCTGGTGGGCCGAGCACGACGTCCGCCTGCACCGCACGGGCAAGAAGCGCATCGACCACCCGGTGGTCGGGGTGCTCGAGCTCGACTACGAGGCGCTCGACCTGGTTGCCGACCCCGGCCTGACGATGTTCACGTACAGCGCCGAGCCGGGTTCGGACTCCGAACGGTCGATCGCGCTGCTGGGCAGCTGGGCCGCGACCGAGCGTGCCGAGCAGGTCGCTGCCGACGCCTGAACCGACCGCGCGCGGGATCAGACCGGCGTGTTGCCGTCGCCGTGGTCGGTGTCGCCGTCGTGCGTGCCGCCGTCGTGCGTGTCGTCGAAGTCCTGCAGGAACGCCTGCCGCTCGAGCTGCGCGATGCGCAGGACCCGTTCCCGCGCCGACAGCCGCAGGACCCGGATCGCGGCGAACGCCAGGACGATGAGCGCCACCGCCAACACGGCGAGCGCGAGCACGAAGAGTGCGTAGAAGACGACGACGATGCTGAATCCCCCGCTGATCATGCCCCCGACAGTAGCGGTCCGCGCGAGCACGCCACCGTAGGCTGAGCGCGTGAGCACTCCTGCTGACGTCACCCTCCGCCGCCCCGAGCCCGCGTTCGTCCGTGCGGTCTCCAGGGCGATCGGCCAGGTCAGCACCCTGCTGGTCGTGGGTGACCCCGGGTACGCGCCGACCGGACCCGACGCGACGGTCATCGACGGCCCGAGCCAACTGGACGAGTTCGCCGACGACTCGGTCGACGCCGCGCTCGTCGCGTTCGCGCTGCCGGACTGGCCCGACGCAGGATCAGGACTGGCCGAGGTCCGCCGGGTGACGCGCGGACCGGTGGTCGTCCTGACGCGGGATCCCGACCGCATCGCCGCACACTGGCTGGCCGAGTACGCACCCGAGGTGACCGCTGCCGACGCCGCACGCCAGCCCGCGGTCGACGGGCAGTGTGCCGCACTCGGCGACGACGTCACGACCGAACGGCTGCCGGTGCCCTACACGAGCGTCGCCGGGTTCGCCGAGGCGTACTACGGCCGCCCGGAACGCCTGCTCGACGCGGGGACCAGGGCCGCCGACCCCGCCTGGGGCCTGGTCGACGAGCTCACCGCACGACGCTCGGTCGCCGCACTGCGCAGCGCACTCGAGACCGGCGCCTGGGACGACCGGCACGGCCCGCTGCGGGTCCAGCCGGCGTACGACGGCTCGGTCGTGCTCTTGACAAGCCGTCCTAGGCTGGAGCCGTGAAGCACCGTTCCGAGGAGGTCGTCGGCGTCCACGCCGGCATCAGGGCCTGACGCCCCTGGCTGTGTCGCCCGACACGGCCGGACTCGTCGACCCCTCTTCCGAACGCCCGTCCGGCGCGGCGCCCGTGTGCGCCCCGGACGACACCACAGAACGGCTCACACCATGCTGCCCCTCAGCGAAAAGACCATCCGCGCGTCCTTCGTCAACGCATCGCGCAAGGAGACGAGCGACATCACGATGCCGACCGACCTGGAGACCGTCGTCTGGGACGACCTGGACTTCCTCGGCTGGCGCGACCCGAAGATCGGACGACGTGCCTACGCCGTGGTTCCCACCCTCGAGGGCGACCTGATCGGGATCCTGTTCCGCCAGGCCGAGGCCTCGCCGCGATCGCGCGCGCAGTGCTCGTGGTGCCAGGACGTCAAGCTGCCGAACGACGTCGTGTTCTACAGCGCCAAGCGCTCGGGACCGGCCGGCCGGAACGGCAACACGATCGGCACCCTGGTCTGCCAGGACTTCCAGTGCTCGCACAACGTGCGGAAGCTGCCGCCGCCCGCCTACGAGGGCTACGACGTGCACGCCGCACGCCTGCGGCGCATCGAGGACCTGCAGGTGCGCGCGGCGGGCTTCGCGACCGAGGTCTAGTCACACCGGATGACGGACGGGAGGCCCGGTGCCAGCTGGCACCGGGCCTCCCGTCCGTGTGGTCGGTTGCGTCTACCGGCCGATGGTGGACATGTCGGGGTAGCGGTCACCGGTCGGGGCGGGCAGCGCCGACAGGCGCGCGACCTGGTCGGCGGTGAGGGTCAGCTCGGTCGCGCCGACGTTCTCCTCGAGGCGGCTGACGCGCTTGGTGCCGGGGATCGGGACGACGTCGTCACCCTGCGCCAGCAGCCACGCGAGCGCGACCTGGGCCGGGGTGCCGCCCACCTCGTCGGCGACCTGCTTGACCTCGTCGACGATGCGCATGTTGGTCGCGAAGGCCTCCTGCTGGAACCGGGGGTTGTCCAGGCGGAAGTCGCCGGAGTCCAGGTCCGAGGGCTTGGTGATCGCCCCGGTCAGGAACCCGCGGCCCAGCGGCGAGTACGGCACCAGGCCGATGCCGAGTTCGCGCAGGGTGTCGAGCACGTCGCCCTCGGGGTCGCGGGTCCAGAGCGAGTACTCGCTCTGCAGCGCGGTGATCGGGTGGACGGCGTGCGCCTTGCGGATCGTCGCGGGGCCGGCCTCGGACAGGCCGATGTGGCGGATCTTGCCCTCTTGCACGAAGCCGGCGAGCTGGCCGATGACGTCCTCGATCGGCACGTTCGGGTCGACGCGGTGCTGGTAGTACAGGTCGATGTGGTCCGTGCCGAGGCGGCGGAGCGAGCCTTCGAGGGCCTCGCGCACGGACTCGGGGGCGGAGCTGATGCCGCGCTGCGAGGCCGGCTCGGCCTCACCGGGCTGGTGGGTGATCAGGCCGAACTTCGTCGCGATCACGACGTCGTCGCGGCGGTCGGCAAGTGCCCGCCGCAGGAGTTCCTCGTTCGTGTAGGGGCCGTACGCCTCGGCGGTGTCGAAGAGCGTGACGCCCAGGTCGATCGCACGGTGGATGGTGCGCACCGACTCGTCGTCGTCCGTCCCCGCGCCCGTGTAGAAGGCGCTCATCCCCATCGTCCCGAGTCCGAGGGCACCGACGTCCAGGTCACTGAGCTTGCGTGTCTGCATGACTCCGGTCTACTCCGGGGTGAGCGGTTGGAGGGAGGCACCGGCCGTACCCGTCAGGTTCGGCGTGGTTTGGTGCGGATCCTCCAAGGCTCTGGAGCCGACTGCCGTCGCTCTGGTCTGATCGGGAGCGTGAACCTGTTCTTCCGTCTGCTGCTCCTGCGCCTGCGCACCCGGCGAGCGCGCCCGCTGTCGCTGTGGGGTGAGGCCCGGACGCCGTTCCGCGTGACGCTGACCGACCTGGACCCCCTGCGGCACGTCAACAACGGCAAGTACCTGTCGATGCTCGACCTGGGGCGGATGGACCTGATGCTGCGGTCCGGATTCTGGCAGTCGCTGACGGATCGCGGCTGGTACCCCGTCGTCGGAGCGCAGACCATCACGTACAAGCGGTCGCTGACGCTCGGGCAGCGGTTCGAGCTCGTCACCCGGGTGCTCGGCGTCGACGAACGCGCTGCGTACATGGAGCAGACGTTCCTGCGCCGCGGCGCCGTGGTGGCCCGGGCCGTGGTGCAGGCACGCTTCCTGCGGACGAGCGGTGGGACGGTGCCGGCGGCCGAGCTGCTGGACGCCCTCGGCGGCGCTCCCGACGACCGGGAACTGCCCGCGTGGGTGCACGACTGGGCCGGAGCCGTCCGGATCAGCTCGACCGGGGCGTAGACAGGTTCCGTGAACGAACCATCGAGCAGCACCACCCGCCGCAGCCTGCTGGTCGGTGGTGTCGGCGTCGGGCTGGCGGGCGTGCTCGCCGCGTGCAGCGGCCCGTCTCCGTCCCCGACCGGATCGCCGTCGTCATCGGTGTCGCCGTCCGGTCCGACGGGAACGGCGTCTCCGTCGACCGGCCCCGGACCGACGAGCTGGGACGCACTCGCCACGACGGTCGCGGGCACGCTGCTGCGGTCCGGGTCGACGGACTGGGACAGCGCCCGGGTACTCGAGAACCCGCGGTACGACGACGCCGAACCGCAGGGGATCCTGCGCGTGGCGAACACCCACGACGTCGCGGCCGGCCTGGCGTTCGCCCGGAACACGAACACTCCCGTGGCCCTGCGCGCCGGCGGGCACTCGTACACGGGGTGGTCGGCCGGCGGAGCGCCGGGGACGGACGTCCCGCGGTCGCTCGTGATCAGCACGTCCGAGCTGAACGGCATCCAGGTGTCGGGGGACTCGGTGACGATCGGCCCGGGCGCACGGTTGGCCGACGTCTACGCCACGCTGGCGAAGGCCGGGCGGGCCATCGGATCGGGCTCGTGTCCGACGGTCGGGATCGGCGGCCTGACCCTCGGCGGCGGCGTCGGCGTGCTCGTGCGCTCGTTCGGCCTGACCGCGGACCAGCTCACCGGCGTCACGATCGTGACGGCGGACGGCGCCGTGCACCAGGCCTCGTCGACGAACGACCCGGACCTGTTCTGGGCCAGCCGGGGCGGCGGCGGGGGGACGGTCGGCGTCGTGACGTCGATGACCTTCACGACGCAACCCGCGCCCGACGTCCTGCTCTTCACCATCGTCTTCCCGTGGTCGGCCGCACGGGCGGTCGTGCGCGCTTGGCAGGACTGGGCACCGAAGGCGGACCCGAAGCTCTGGTCGACGCTGAAGCTGTTGGCCGGGTCACGGCACGACACGCCGACCGTCACCATCACCGGCACGTGGACCGGCGAGAAGTCAGGGGCTGACACCTCCGTCGATGGTTTCATCGCGGCGGTCGGCGTGACGCCGACGACCCACACGGCGACGGAATTGACCTACGGCCAGGCGATGGCGCAGCTGGCAGGGAAGCCGCAACGGGTGTCCGAGGCAGCGACCTCGTCGATCGGCACCGCGGCGCTGACCGACGCGCAGATCGACGTGCTCGTGCAGCACGCAGCGGCGGCCGGCGACGTCTCCGGCATGCGGGAGGGCGGCGTCGCACTCGACGCGCTGGGTGGCGTGGTGGCGGACGTGGGGCGGACCGACACCCCGTTCCCGTGGCGTTCGGCGCTGTGCACGGTGCAGTACACGGCGGTGTTCGCCGACGGCAGCGACACGGGGCCCTTCGACGCGTACGTCCGGGGCTTCCGGTCGGCGATGCAGCCCGCGTGGGGCGACGCCGCGTACGCGAACTACTGCGACGCGGCGATCACCGACCCGACGGCGTACTTCGACGTCAACACCTCGCGCCTGCACCGCATCGCCGAACAGGCCGACCCGCACGGTGTGTTCGCCCAGCCGCACTGGGTCTGAGGCCGGCGGCCCGGGCGGCCGGCGCCGTTCGCGGCCGGGGCGGCCGGGCGGCGGGCCTCCGGCGCGGTTCGCACAACGGAGAGCACGGAGCACCACGGCGATCCGTGGTGCTCCGTGCTCCGTGTCGTGCGGGCGTCGATCAGCCGCGGCGGAAGTACCCGTTCGACGACGGCAGGAACATCAGCACCGTCGCGATGACGACCGCGATCAGGCCGATCGTGCCCAGGACGCTGAACGCACTGACGACACCGAGCACCTGCAGGATCGCCAGGACCAGCAGCACGATGCGGGCCCAGTTCCGACCGTCGCGCATGCGGAAGACGATGAACAGCTCGACGATGGCGATGATGATCGCGATGACCGCACCCGCGACGAGTGCGCCACCCATGCCGTTGGTCTGGTCACCGAGCGAGAAGAACCCGACGATGCCGCTGATGATCCCGACCAGGACCGTGATCAGCCAGAGGACGTACGAGACGGTGACCGTGGTCGGCCGACCGGAAGATGCGCTCATGATGTGTGTTCCCTTCGTGGCCCCTGTGGACCGGATGTACACGACCGTAGTCGTGCCACATCATGCGTGTCCGTGCCGCCCTACGATGTGCGCATGGTGGCAGCGGAGCTGGTCGTCGACGATGCGGTCGCGTGGCGTGACTGGCTGCTCGCGCACGACGCCGACCCCGACGGCGTGTGGCTCGTGCTCGCGAAGAAGGGCACCACCGAGCCGACGACGCTGACCTACGCCCAAGCGCTCGACGAAGCCCTGTGCTCCGGCTGGATCGACGGGCAGAAGCGCTCCCGCGACGCACAGACCTTCCTGCAGATGTTCACCCCGCGGCGCAAGGCCTCGCTGTGGTCCGAGCGGAACATCGGCCTGGTCGCACGACTGGTCACCGAGGGCCGGATGCGTGACCGGGGACAGGCCGAGATCGACCGTGCCAAGGCCGACGGACGCTGGGACCGGGCCTATGCCGGAGCCGCGACGGCCACCGTGCCCGACGACCTGCAGGTGGCGCTCGATGCCGACCCGGCAGCGGCAGCGCTCTTCGTGGAGCTCGACCGGACGAACCGGTACGCCGTGCTGCACCGGGTGACGACGGCGCCCAGCCCGACGGCACGGGCGAACCGCATCGCGAAGCTGGTCGGCATGCTCGGTCGCGGCGAGACCCCGTACCCGCGCCCGACACGCTGACCCGGACCCACACGCACGGCACCGGGGGACGTCGGGTGCAGGCAGCGTCCGCCCGGTCGGCGTAGACCGGAGTCATGACCAACTCCGACACCACGACCCGTCCCGCAGACGCCTCCGGCACGTTCCGGATCGGCGGCGACCTCGAGGTGAACCGCCTCGGCTACGGCACCATGCAGCTCACCGGCCCCGGGGTGTGGGGACCGCCGAAGGACCACGACGAAGCCGTCCGCGTGCTCAAGCGTGCCGTCGAGCTGGGCGTGAACTTCTTCGACACCGCCGACAGCTACGGCCCCTACGTCGCCGAGGAACTGCTGCACGAGGCCCTGCACCCGTACGGCGACGACGTCGTCATCGCCACGAAGGCCGGACTGACCCGCACGGGCCCGAACAAGTGGCCGCCGGTCGGCCGCCCCGAGTACCTGCGTCAGGAGGCCGAGATGAGCCTGCGCCGTCTCGGACTCGAGCGCATCGACCTGTTCCAGCTGCACCGCATCGACCCCAAGGTCCCGATGGAGGACCAGGTCGGCGAGCTGAAGAAGCTGCAGGACGAGGGCAAGATCCGGCACATCGGTCTGTCCGAGGTGTCCGTCGACGAGGTCAAGGCCGCGCAGCAGATCGCCACGATCGTCTCCGTGCAGAACCTGTACAACCTGCAGAAGCGCGACGCCGAGGAGCTCCTCGACTGGTCGACCGAGCAGGGCATCGGCTTCATCCCGTGGTTCCCGCTCGCCACGGGTGGGCTGACGGGTGACCGTTCACCGCTGACCGACCTGGCCCAGCGCAAGGGTGCCACCCCGGCGCAGCTCGCACTCGCCTGGCTGCTCAAGCGCTCGCCGGTGATGCTCCCGATCCCGGGCACGTCGAGCGTCGCCCACCTCGAGGACAACCTGGCCGGTGCGACGATCGAGCTGACGGACGACGAGTTCGAGGAGCTCTCCGGCCTGCGCCGCTGACACCCCTCACACGCAGAACGACTCGGCGGTGACCTGCACTCCGGTGCGGTCACCGCCGATCTGCATGCGCTGCACGGCGGCATCGGTGTCGATCGGCCACCGCGTGTCCGTCCCCATCGCCCGGTCTGCCGCGGTGTAGCCCGCGTGTTCCCATCCGCGCAAGACCCGGGTCGCGACGTCCTGCGGCCGAGCGGTCGGCAGCGTCAGCGTGTCGGTCCACCGGCCACCGCCGGACGGACACGCGACCTGCCGCAGGGCGACCAGTGGAGCGGGAGCAGCCGCGGGCGTCGGTGACGACAGGTCGTCGAGCGGACCGGCCCAGCGCACCGTGTCCTGGAGCATCGCCCGCGTTCCGGCCTGCACCGCCGCGGCGTCGAGCGTCGTCGTGTCGACCGGGTGCGGCCCGGACGCGGCGGGCCAGTCCGCCCAGGGGTCCGGCGTCGATGCGGGTGTCTGCCGTGGTGGTGCGGTGTCCGGCACCAGGGACAGGTCCGGCCCACCGCTGCCGGACGACACCACCGCGACCGCGAGCGCGCAGCCGACGATCGCCGAGACGACGCGGAGGACCGGGGCGTCCAGTCCCAGTCCGCGGCGGTCCGCACGCACCCACGCGACGACCGCCAGCGACAGCCCGAGCGCCGCCGGCAGCACCGGGACCGGCCACGGCGGCAACCCAGTGCCGGACACCCACCACGCCGCGGGGGCGGCGCAGGCCGCTGCCAGGGCGAGGGACGAGGCGGTGAGGAGCCGGGCCTCCAGGACGGTGAACGGTCGGATCGACCGGCGGCGACTGTCGGTGACCAACCCGTGGACGGCGCAGACCGCGGCGTTCACGGTGACGCCGACGAACCCGAGCCTGAAACCCAGGAACTGGCCACCGTCGTAGCGGCCCCACTCGTTGTCGGCCGGTGTCGGGTACTGGGACCAGTGGATCTCGGCGGAGCCGACGAGCAGCCCACCGACCGCCGCCAGGAACACCAGCCACGTCCACCACGGCGCCCGGGACACGCGGATCGCCGACGCGACGAACAGCACGGCCACGGGGAGCAGCAGGCTCAGGGCCAGGCCGGCCATGCCGTCGAAGCGCTGTGGGTCCATGCCGCGACGCTAGGGCGAGCACACCGGGCGAGCAGTCCGGAGGGTGCCGGCTGTGTCCGACGACACAGGCGCGTCAGCGCCGCCGGAACAGGTCCGCGATCGCCCACGGGCCCGGTGCGAGCCGGACGGCCGCCTCGGCGCGGACGCGGTCCTCGCGCTCGCGGTCACGGGTCAGCTCGGCGATCTCCGTCGTGGCCGTCCACCACATCGTGACCCGGCCGAGCAGCCCCCGCGGCAGCGTGCGGGCGTGTGTCGGGGTGGGGACGGTGGCGGTGTCGTCGTGCATGCCCACCACGGTACGAGTGCCGTGCTCGACTGGGGATGCTCTGTCGGTACACGGCTCGGCACCGCTACCGTCGAAGCCATGCAGCGACGCACCCTGGCCAGCACCGGCCGCGAAGTCTCCGTCATCGGTCTCGGCACCTGGCAGTTCGGCGGTGACTGGGGTCCCGTCTCGGAGCAGGACGCCTTCGCCGTGATGGACGCCTCGGCCGAGGCCGGCGTGACCCTGTTCGACACCGCCGACGTGTACGGCGACGGGGTCAGCGAGCAGCTGATCGGCCGCTGGCTGCAGGCGAACCCCGACTCCGGTGTGACCGTCCCGACGAAGATGGGCCGTCGCGCCGACCAGGTGCCGTCGAACTACTCCGCGGCGAACTTCCGGACGTGGGTCGATCGCTCGCGCGCGAACCTGCAGCAAGACACCCTCGACCTGGTGCAGCTGCACTGCCCGCCCACCGCCGTGTTCGACGACGACGCGGTCTACGACGCGCTCGACGCGCTGGTCGCCGACCGCTCGATCGCTGCGTACGGCGTCAGCGTGGAGACCACCGACCAGGCGCTCCAGGCGATCCAGCACCCGGGCGTTGCGAGTGTCCAGATCATCCTCAACGCGTTCCGGCTCAAGCCGCTCGACGCCGTGCTGCCCGCGGCGAAGCAGGCCGGGGTCGCCGTCCTGGCGCGCGTCCCGCTGGCATCGGGGCTGCTGTCGGGCAAGTACACGACCGACACCGAGTTCGCCCCGCAGGACCACCGCACCTACAACCGCAACGGCGAGGCCTTCGACCAGGGCGAGACGTTCAGCGGCGTCCCGTTCGAGGACGGCGTCCGTGCCGCGCAGGAGTTCGCGGCCGCACTGCCCGACGGTGTCTCGGTGCCGCAGGCCGCGCTCGCGTGGATCGTGGCACAGGACGGCGTCACCGCGGCGATCCCCGGCGCGCGGAACGCCGAGCAGGCCCGGTCGAACGCCGCAGCGGGGTCGCTCGACCTGGACACGGTGCCCGGCCTCGACAGCACGGTGCACGACCTGTACGACCGCTGGTTCCGCGCGACGGTGCACGAGCGCTGGTGATCCTGCGCGCTGAGACCGTTTCGTGACGTCGTTCCCAGCAACGGCTCTCAGGGGTCTCAGGCAGCGGGGTGCGTTCCCGACGATCGCACGGCCTGACGGCCCTGGCGCGGCCCTACGGTGATCCGAGCAGTTGCAGGATCGTTCGGGAGGGCCGCCATGCGTCCGCGTCACATCGTCACCGTCGCGTCACTGGTCGCGGCCCTCGTCGCGGTCCCCACGGTCGTCGCGCTCGCGTCGCACCCGACGGTCGCCACCACGGCGACCGCCCAGGCCGCCCGCATCGCCGCCGCGCAGATCCGCGAGCTCCAGCACACCCCGCACCAGGTCCTGACCGGCGTCGTCGGCGCGGACGTCGGCGGCGCGGTGACCTTCGCGTACGCCGGCGACTCGATCACGGCGCGACCGGGATCGTGGCTGCGTGACCTGGCAGCCGACACGACCGACACCGGCGTGCACGCGCTCGGCGGCTACGCGCACAGCGGGTACCGCACGGACCAGGTGCTCGCGCGCATGCCCGCCGTGCCGGGGGCCGACGTGCTCGTCGTCGAGCTCGGCACGAACGACGTCAACCAGGGGGTCCCGACCACCCGGATCCTGCGCAACATCGACACCCTCGTGGCGCACCAGAGCGCGCCGCACGTGCTGCTGATCGCCGCACCGCCGTCGAACCACACGTCCAGCCTGTGGGGCGTCGACCGTCGCACCGAGAACCGGGTGCTCGACCGTGCGCTGGCGGCGGACGCGCAGCAGCACGGCTGGTCGTACGCCGACCCCTTCGCTGCCGACCGGGCGTCCGACGACGGCTGGCTGCCGGGCACCTCGGCCGACGGCATCCACCCGACGACAGCAGCGAACGTGGCCATCGCCGGCGAGTTCGCCACGGCCATCCGCGCCGCTGCGGGACGCGGCACGACCGGCAACGACACGGGGACCGCTGGCGACACGTCCGTCAGCGAGACCGCGGTCACCACGAACTGACGCTGCCGACCCGGTCTCCGGGCCGACGGCGTCGGGCGTTCAGCGGTTCAGCGGTTCAGCGGTTAGCTGTTCAGCGGGACGTCAGCACCTTCTGCGTGCCGGCGATCACCGCGGCGTCCTCGGCGAGCGCCACGAGCGGGTCGTGCAGGCCCGTCGCACCGCCGACGGCCTTGCGTGCCGCGAAGCCGACGTAGCTGCCGATGACGGCCCCGACCGCGCCGAGCACGGCACCCTCGACACGGCGGTCGCGCCGGCCCGTGGTGCCGATCGCGAGTCCGACGAATGCTCCGGAGACGGCACGACCGAGCAAGCCCGTCGCCGCGGTGCGGTTCGGTGTCATCGGGAGCTTGTCGCCGATGAGCTCACCGACCGCGCCGGCGACCAGCAGTCCGCGGCCGAGGGGCGTGCGGAACACCGGCCAGTTCTGCCACGACCCGGACAGCTCGCGGCGGTCGCGGTTCAGCGCCAGCAGCGCGAGCGGGGTCGCGCTCCGGCCGCCGGTCAGGATCCCGAGCAGCAGGGCCTTCGTCCCGGTGTGCTTCGTGTACTTCGCCATGGTGTCTCCTCACACGTCGTGCCCGACGCTACCCACCGTGCCTGTCCACCCGTCAGGCCAGGCCGCGCACCACCCCGCCGACCTCGCACCAGGCGCAAGAGCACCGTGCGAGGTTCACCGCCCGTGCGACCTTGGCCGCCCGGTGCGGGCGTACATCCGCGCACCACCCCGCCGACCTCGCACCGGCCGCCAACCTCGCACCGTGCGGCACCCGCCAACCTCGCACCGTGCGGCACCCACGAACCCCGCACCGTGCGGGTGTAGAACTGGGGTCTCGACCGGACAGGACCCCGACGTGATCGACGAGCAACAGCAGCAGCCGGACCGGCTCTGGCACGTGGGCGTGATCGACGAGGCCGGACGGCTCCGTCTGCTCGGTGCCGCGATCGCCGGTGCCGCGTTCACCGTCGTGCTCGTGATGCTCGTGCTGTCCTCGTGGACCACCGCGACGACCGGCGTGCTGGTGTCGGTCGGCATCCCCTCGGCGGTCCTCGGCGCGGCGATCGGTGTCGGTCTGACCCTGCGGTCGTGGCGTCTCGAGGGCGGCTACGAACGCGCGACGATCGCACAGCGCTGGGTCTCCGACGGCGAGGTCCCGCCCGAAGTGCCACCGACCGAGTGGGTGCCGCTGCTGCAGGCCCAGGCCGAACGGCAGCTCGGCGGCTGGGGCAAGATCGTCCTGAGTGTCTTCTGGCTCGCGATGACGTGGTCGATGCGCGCCCAACACGGCGACCTGATCACCGGGCTGCTGATGGGGCTGTGGGTCGGCCTGGGGCTGTGGAGCGCGATCGTCGTGATCCCCCGCGCCCGTGCGGCTGCGGCGATGCTCAGGCGGCCGTTCCCCGCCTGACCGGACCACCGTGTAGGCAGGGTGCATGACACCCCCGAAGCACCCCTTCCGTTCCCGTCGCGCCCTGGTCACCGGAGCCAGCGGCGGCATCGGCGAGGCCCTGGCGCTCGGACTCGCCCGCGCCGGCAGCGACGTGGTCCTGGTCGCCCGGTCTGCCGACCGACTCGAGGCCCTCGCTGCCCGCATCCGGCGTGACCACCGCGTGCGTGCCGAGGTGCTCGTGGCGGACCTGGCGACCGACGCCGGCGTCGACGACGTCATCGACGCGATGCAGGGCACGCGCGTGGACATCCTGGTCGCGAACGCCGGTGTCGGTGCGCACGGGCCGTTCGTCGACACGACGGACGAGCGCATCCGGACGCAGCTCGCACTCAACTGCACCGCGCTGACCCGTCTGGTGCACGCGTTCCTGCCCGCCATGCTCGAGCGGCGCATCGGTGGCGTGATGACCATCGCGTCGACGGCATCGTTCCAGCCGACGCCGGGCATGGGTGTCTACGGCGCGACGAAGGCGTTCGTGCTCTCGCTGACCGAGGCGCTCTGGCAGGAGACACGGGGTTCCGGCGTCCGGGTGCTGGCACTGTGCCCCGGTCCGACCGACACCGGGTTCTTCGACGCGGCCGGTGGCGGCAACGTCATGCAGAGCGGCCGGCAGAGCGCCGAGCAGGTCGCCGCCGTCGGCCTGCGGGCCTTCGGTCGTGCCGGTGGACCGACGGTCGTGTCCGGTGTCGGCAACGCCGTCATCGCGAACGCGCACCGCTTCGTGCCGCGTGGGCTGATGGCGCGGATGTCCGCCATGGTGACGGCCGAGCACTGAACCCGGCCACCGCCGGACAGGAGGCCCGGTGCGGGCCCGCCACGCGCCTCCTGTCCGCGGATCAACGCCGTCGAAGGCCGGGTCGACGGCGTCCCATCGGCGTGGCGATCCCCGAGTGCGCATAGCGGCCAGCGGCCCGAACCCCGCCGTCGGCCCGCCTGCATCCGCCCGTTTCCGGGCCTGATGCCCGGTGGTCCGGCCGACAGTGTTGGGTCCTCGAGCTTGCGGGAGCGCTCCATCCGGAGGTGCCTCACTGGATTCGTACGCAACCGGTAGCAAACCCATAGAGTCGAGGGGTCGTCGTTTCCCTGGCGTCATCGCATCCGCGATCGTGGCTCCACCCGCGACGATCGCCCGGACGAACGGATCCCCGTGACGAAGTCGTCATGGCGGAAGCTGCTGGTCGTGCCAGCCGTGCTTTCGCTCGCGCTCGGAGGAGCGCTCCTCACCGCAACATCCGCCAGCGCCGCAGTCGGCAACCTGGTGATCACGTCCCCGACCGCCGGTCAGACCACGGCCACCCGGGACGTCACGTTCTCCGGCACCGCGGTCGCCGGTTCGAAGATCGTCATCCACGACACGACCCAGACGGGTGCGGTCCTGGAGTCCGTCAACAGCGTGCCGGCCGACGGCGCTTGGTTGGTCAAGCACACCTACGCAGCCGACGCCCCGGTCGCCCAGACCGCGTTCGTCGATGGCGTCCTCGGGGGCAGTGGCTTCAGCGACGCCAAGTCGGTCGCCTTCACCCTGCCGGCTGCTGCCGCACAGCTCACCGTGACCAGCCCCACCCAGGGCCAGTACCTCGGGTCGCGCACCGTCACCGTGACGGGCACCGGCATCCCCACCGCGAACATCGCGCTGGTGCCGTCCGCCGGGCAGCCCACGACGGGGATCCTGGTCAACGGCGACGGCTCGTGGACCGGTCAGGTGACCTTCCCGAGCGACGTCGACCGTGCACAGTCGATCGTGGTCAACCAGATCCAGGGTGGCTCCGGCCGTGGCAGCGTGACTGTCGACGTCAACCTGCCCGCGACGCAGACGCTCGTCGTCGCCACGCCGACCGAGGGCTCGACCACCGCGACCCGCACCGTCACCTTCTCGGGTACCGGTACCGCAAACTCCGTCGTGACGCTGACGGGTGACTTCCCGCGCGTGCAGGCCAACGTCGGTGCGGACAACGCGTGGACGGTCGACGTCACGTTCGCCGACGACGCCGCGACCGCACAGTCCGTCCGCCTGACCCAGGTGACCGGCGGCGTCGGCACGGGTGACGTCACCCGTGCGTTCTCGTTGCCCGCCGTGACGACCCCGCCGACCACCCCGGCGCTCGACACCCCGGTCATCACCTCGCCGAAGGACGGCGCCGAACTCGTCGGCGACAGCGTCACCTTCGAGGGCACCGGCACGCCCGGCAGCAACATCCTCGTCGTCGCCGCGCCCACCGACCAGGTGAACGCGAACGCACGCGCGGCTGCTGAGCCCGCCGACCCGACCGACCCGATCGTGGTCGGTACGGACGGCACGTGGTCCGTCACCCTGGCCGCAGCGCCCGGCGACTACACCGCCGTCGCACAGGGCTTCCTGCTCGACGCGAACGGCGACCCGGTCCTCGACGCGAACGGTGACCCGGTGGTGTCCGCTCCGTCCGACCCGGTGCAGTTCACCCTGGTGGCAGCCGCAGCGACCACCCCGGTCAACACCGGAGGCACGGGCACGGGCACCGGTGCCGTGACGCCGACCGGCCAGCTCGCGTTCACCGGCGCCGACCTGGCACCCGCCGGCGTCGCTGCAGGCCTGCTGGCCCTCGCGGGCACGGCACTCATGATCGTCGCGCGTCGTCGCTCGCGCATGATCTGATCCACCTCGCACCACACGGAGCCCCGCTGGCCACTCGGTCAGCGGGGCTCCGTGCTTCCCGCACTACGTCTCGCGCCGTTCGGCGTCGCGCTCTCGCTTCCGCGCCGCGCGCCGCGCCCGCCACTCTGCGTCCTGCTGGTCCTGCAGCGGACTGCGCTGCATCGACCCGTGGACAGCGAGCAGGATCATCACGACCACCAGCACCAGCACCACCGGTACCAAGAACGTCAACGCGACCACAGCGGCCCCCTCCGGCTCGGTGTCCTCGGAGCGTACTGGTCAGACGGTGTCGCCGACCAGTGCCCGCGATGCCTCCGTGACACCAGACGGACAGGAGGCCCGGTGCCGGCCCGCCACGATCCTCCAGTCCGTCTCGGGGCAGCGTGCACGGTTGTCGGTACGGTCGGGGCATGGGCCGGCGCAACGTGTTGATCGAGGGGGTCTCCGGCAGTGGGAAGTCCTCTGTCTTCCGCGAGCTGCGGCGCCGCGGACACCAGGCGGTGGACGGTGACCGTGAGCTGGCCTACCAGGGCGACCCCGTCACCGGACTGCCGGTCCAGGGTGTCACCGGGACGGCCGTGCACCGGCACCACCTGTGGGACGTCGACCGGGTCCGGGCACTCGTCGCCGACGACTCGGCGCCGGTCACGTTCTTCTGCGGCGGCTCGCGGAACGTGCAGTCCTTCGTCGACCTGTTCGACGTGGTGTTCGTCCTGACGGTCGACGTGGACACCCTGCGACGTCGGCTCGACCAGCGCGACCCGGACCACTGGGCCGGACCGGGCAGGCCGGCCGAGCGCGAGCTGGTCGAGCGGCTGCACGCGTCGGGCGAGGACGTTCCGGCAGGGACACCCATCGATGCCCGGCGGCCGCTGCGCGCCGTGGTGGACGACGTCCTCCGGCGCTGCTGAACGGCCTCCGCGCCGCTCAGTCGAGCGGCTCGTCGTCGGACGCCCCGAAGCCGGTCACCCGCTGCCGGAAGACCCAGACCTGCAGCGCGAGCAGCTCCACACCGAGGAGCGCCAGGACGATGAACACCCACCCGGTGACGGGGTGCCCCCCGCCGATCATAATCACCCCGACGAAGGCCAGCGCGGCCACGAACAGCCCGGTGACCACGAACCCGACCACCGCAGCGCGTGGATGGACGTTCATCGCGAGGCCCTGGTCGCGCATCCACACCGGATCGCGGGTTCGCCAGAGCAGGCCGACGCCCGTTCCGACCAGCAGCACGATGCTCGCGACGAGCAGGACGACGGCAGGCATGCTCGGAACGATAGTCAGGGCATTGAGTGTGCACCGGTCGTGGGCCAGGATCGGACCATGAGCGGAGAGCAGGCAGCGGGGCCGCGCGTGATCGCGGTGAGCCGGGACGGCGACCACCACTTCAGCAAGCCGGTGGTGGACGAGGTCGTGCTCGTCGAGGGCTGGGGCATCGAGGGGGACGCCCATGCCGGCACCACCGTGCAGCACCGCTCCCGGGTCGCACGCGACCCGTCGCAGCCGAACCTGCGCCAGGTGCACCTGATCCACGCCGAGGTCTTCGACGAGGTCGCCGCGGACGGATTCCACGTCGAGCCCGGCCAGATGGGCGAGAACATCACGACCCGCGGGATCGACCTGCTCGGCCTGCCCGAGGGG
This sequence comes from Microbacterium sp. M1A1_1b, assembly GCF_053345565.1. Taxonomy (NCBI): domain Bacteria; kingdom Bacillati; phylum Actinomycetota; class Actinomycetes; order Micrococcales; family Microbacteriaceae; genus Microbacterium; species Microbacterium sp. M1A1_1b. Next base: position 120,612 of record NZ_JBKFAJ010000004.1, on the reverse strand, counting down.
ACGGTGCTGCACCTCGGCGACGCCGCCCGGGTCCGGGTCACGGGGCTGCGGAACCCGTGCCAGCAGATCAACGACTTCGAGCCCGGACTGCTGCGCGCCGTGCTCGGTCGGGCCGAGGACGGCACGGTCGAGCGCAAGGGCGGCGTGATGAGCGTCGTCCTGGCCGGCGGGGCCGTGCGACCGGACGACGAGATCCGCATCGAGTTGCCCGCCGGCGACCCGCAGCCGCTGCAGCCGGTGTGACGGTGCGGTAGCGTCCGCTCATGGACAGCATCACGTGGTTGACCATCGCCTGCATCGTCGTCGCCGTGCTCAGCTGGGTGGCGCACTTCATGGGCTGGATCGGCGGCACCCGACGAGGTGACGTGCCGGACCCCTCCGCCACCATGCAGGGCAGCACCTGGACACCCCCGCCGAGTGACCCCGGCGCCGGGCACCACGGCTGACCCGTCACGCCCCCGACTCGGGCCCGCGGAAGGGCGCCAGCACCCGCGCGGACCGTCGGAACCGCATCAGCAGTGCGACGACGCAGAAGCCGAGCCCACCGCCCACGGTGTTCCAGAGGAAGTCGTTGACGTCGGCGATGTGCCCGCCTGCCGCCACCTGCGCCGTGACGAACTGCGTGATCTCGATGCCGGCACTGATCGCCGCAGCCGTCAGCACCACCCGCCACCACGTCGGCCGGGCAAGCACCAGGGAGACCAGGACACCGAGCGGCACGAACACGAGCACGTTCATCACGGCGTCCCCGACCTCGTAGTCCACGAAGGGCACGACGACCAGCGGCAGGGGTTTCGGGTCCGAGCTCGTCACCGGGTGCAGGAAGACCGGGAACACCGTGTTCGCCAGGATGCCCGCCGCGTACACGGCGAGCGCTGCAGCCACTGCCACGCGCGGGAGCGTGCACCGTCGCCGGACGACCAGCCGCACCGTCAGCAGCGCGAAGACGACGACTCCGACCGGGATGACGACCGGCAGCGCGGGCACCTCACCGAACACGACGGTCCGCTTCGACCGGGGGACAGGGCGGGACGGGAACGAGCACATCGCATCGTCCCACGAAGCCGGCAGGAGCAGAGTGGGGTGGTCCCGCCATCATCATCCGCGTCAGGAGCAGCATGCCGAACCCGAACCGCGCCCTCGTCCTGGTCGACGTCCAGCAGGAGTACTTCGACGGTCCGCTCACGATCCGGTTCCCGGACCCGGCCGACTCGCTGACGCGCATCGTCGCCGCGATCGACGCAGCCGCAGCGAACGACGTCCCCGTGGTCGTCGTGCAGCACGACGGCGGTGCCGGTGCCCCCGTCTTCGATCCGACGAGCCAGCGCTACGCCCTGCACCCGGACATCGAGCGACGTCGCACGTCGGCCTGGAAGGCGCTCACCAAGCAGCACGGCTCGGCCTTCGCCGGCACCGACCTGCACGACTGGCTGCGCGACCACGGCATCGACACGGTCACGCTCGTCGGCTACATGACGAACAACTGCATCCTCGCCTCCGCGGTCGAGGCCGAGGGGCTGGGCGTCGCCGTCGAGGTGCTCTCCGACGCGACCGGCGCGATCCACATCAGCAACGCCGCGGGTTCCGTGGACGCCGAGACGGTGCACACGACACTGATGGCGTTGCTGCACTCGAACTTCGCTGCCGTCGCGTCAACTGACACGTGGGTCGCCGCCGTGGGCGGCGGCGCGACGCTGCAGCCGGACGACCTGGTGAGCTCGGCGACCGCGGGAGCCGCGCACGCGTCAGCGTGACGCGCCGGTCGCCGTGACGCTCTGGCCGCGGTGACCAGCGGACGGGAGGCGCGGTGCGGGCTGGCACCGGGCCTCCCGTCCGACGTCAGCCGCGTCGGCTGGAGATCAGGCCGCCGGCGACCAACGCGATGGCCGCGACGAACATGATCATGCTGATGGGGGTGAAGCCGTCGAACATGGCTGGGTCCTTCGTCGTCGAGGTCCGCGGGAACAGCGGACCACTCCGTCGTACGCCGACAGACCACAAGATCCCGGGGGCCGGACTCGGGTGCTCTCAGACTGCGGTGAGGTGGACGCACGCCCCACTCAGGTGCGCTGACCGACCCACGTTCGGCGGGCCTCCCGTCATCTGCGGCAGCGTGCACGGCACGCCCGTACATTCGGTGCATGACCGACATCGACTGGAACTCCGGCACCTGGACGACCGCACCTGCCCACGTGGAGACCGCTGCCGACGGCCTGCACGTCACCGCCGTGGAGGGGAGCGACGCCTGGCGCATCACCTCGTACGGCTTCGTGCACGACACCGAGCACGCCCTGCTCGCACCGCTCGAGCCGGACACCGCGATGGAGGTCTCGTTCCCACTCGACTTCAGCGCCCAGTTCGACCAGGCCGGCGTCTTCGTCAAGGTCGACGACACCACGTGGACCAAGGCCGGCGTCGAACGCAGCGACGGCCAGGACAGCCTGGGCGCCGTGGTCACCCGCGGCGTGTCCGACTGGTCGCTGTCTCCCGTCCCCGGCTGGCACGGCCGCCTGGTGACGATCCGGGCGAGCCGCTCGGGCGACGCACTGACCGTGCGCGCCCGGGTGGACGACGAGCCGTGGCGGCTGGTGCGGGTGGCGCCGCTCGACCCGGACGCCGCGGTGACCGCGGGACCGTTCTGCTGCGCCCCGTCCCGGGGCGACCTCACCGTGCACTTCACGGCCTGGAGGCTCGGTGCAGCCGACACGAGCCTGCACCCGGACGAGTGAGCCGGCACCACCCCCGTGGTCACGCCGGCGCGTCGAGCAAGCGTCCGGTGAACTCCCGGAGCGCCCGGACAGCCCGCTGGGACAGGGTGGCCTGGGGCATCATGCTCATCGAGCCGTGGAACGCACCGGGCCAGACGTGCAGCTCCGCCTGCACCCCGGCCGCCCACAGGGCGCTGGCGTAGGCGACGGTCTCGTCGCGGAACACCTCGGCGCTGCCGCAGTCGACGTAGGCGGGCGGCAGCCCGGTCAGATCGTCGGCGCGGGCAGGTGCGGCGTACACGGACACCTGCTCGCCACCGCGACGGTCACCCAGGTACGCGTCCCAACCGAACCCGGTCATCTCGCGGTCGGCCACGCCGATGCCGTCGAACTGCCGGGCTGACAGGGTCGCGTCGCGGTCGTCGAGCATGGGGCTGATCAGGACCTGTCCGATCACGGCGGGGCCGCTACGGTCACGGGCGAGCAAGGCCGTGCCCGCGGCGAGGCCTGCTCCGGCGCTCTGCCCGACCAGGACGATCCGCTCGGGGTCGATCCCGAGTTCGTCGGCGTGCTCGGCCGTCCACACCAGGCCGGCGTAGCAGTCCTCGACCGGGTAGGGGTCCGGGTGCTCGGGCGCCAGGCGGTAGTCGGGGCTGACGAGCACGACGTCGTGCACCAGCAGCCAGTCGTCGTACGAGTCGAGGTTGCCCAGGTGGTGGCCGAACACCATGCCGCCGCCGTGGATGGCGTAGGCGCACGCTGCGGTGCCCGTCCGTCCGATGCGCTGGATCACGGCGAGCGCGATCGGGTCGCCGTGGTGTCCGGGGACGGTGATGCTGCGGCGCTCCAGGCCACGGGCGTGCAGGCCGTCGTCGAGCTGCTCCTCGGTCATGTCGAGCGCTCGCATCCTCGGCAGCATCTCGGCCGTCAGGTGGAAGCGGCCGCGCTCGTCCATCGCGGACAGGAAGGGCTCGAACTCGGGGTCGAACGGCGGGCGGGGCAGGGTCTGGATGTCAGGCACGGGTGGTCTCCTGGGTGAGGGGTGTCGGGTCGTGGGTGATGGCCGGCGGCTCGCTGGTGCTGCGGGATCGGATCATCCCCACCGCGACGAGCAGGGCGGCGACGGCCGCGAGTCCCAGCCCGGCCACGGTCAGGGCGCCCTGGAAGTCCGCCAGCCGAGCGGTCGTCCAGCTGGTGGTGGCGATGCTGCCGGTGACGAAGGCCGCGACGATCGTGCCCGCCGTGGCGACGGCCGCACCGGCGGCGAGTTCGCTCGAGGTGTCGACGAGCGCGGCTCCGACCGACGTGCGGTCGGCGGGCAAGCCCGTCAGGACCGACGCCCCGGCGACGACGCCGACCACGCGCATCCCGGCGGCGACGAGCACGAGCGCGACGACCACCCATCCGTACCCGTACCGGCTGAGCCCGCCGAAGACCACCAGGCCGGAGACGACCGCAGCGGCGCTGATCCAGGCCGCGCGGCCCAGGCCGACGCGCTGGACGAACGGTCCGACGAACCGGCCTCCGGCGAGCAGCACGACCACCTGCGGCAGCGTGCCGAGCGCGGCCATGACCGGCGACCAGCCCCAGGCGAACTGCAGCTGCAGCGTGACCAGGTACGACATCCCGGCGACGGCCAGGCCGGACGCGGCCTTGAACGCCAGGCCGCTCGACACCAGCGGTCGGGCGAGCAGGTGCAGGTCGACCAGCGGGTGCTGCGCCGTCCGCTCCCGTGCGACGAACCCGATCGCACACGCGACCGTCAGGGCGACTGCGAGCCATCCCCACGCGGCGGTCGAGCCCGAACCGACCAGGAGCGTCGGCGTCACGAGGGCCCCCGCGACGGTCGCCGTCCCGAGCAGCGCCCCCGCGACGTCGACCGGGTCGCGCCGGAGTCCGGCCGCGTCGTCACGGTCGATGCCGAGCCGGATGCCGATCCACGCGAGCACGGCGATCGGCACGTCGGCCAGCAGCAGCACCTGCCACGGTGCGACTGCCAACACGAACCCGCCGATCATCGGACCGATCGCCAACCCGACCAGTCCCGCGGTCGAGATCACCGTCAGCGCGCGGACCCGCAGCCCTTCGTCGTCGAACAGCCGGAACGCCAGCGCCATCGACCCCGGGGTGGTCATCGCGGCGGCGACACCCATCAGGACCCGCACGGCGATCAGCTGCTCGTTCGTCGTGACCGCCGCCGTGGCCAGGCTCGCCAGGGCCAGCAGGACGAGCCCGACCAGCATCACGCGTCGACGGCCGAAGCGGTCGGCGACGGCACCGAACAGCAGCATGAGCCCGCCGAACGCGACGGAGTAGGCGCCCGCGACCCACTGCAGGCCCGTGGTCGAGGACCCCAGGTCACGGCCGATGGTCGGCAGCGCGACGTTGAGGACGGAGTTGTCGAGCATCTCGAACAGGAACACCGCCGACAGCCCGGCGAGCGCCATCCACGCTTCGGAGAGACGCGGAGGGTGGTCACCAGCCCGAGGGCGGTGGAGGAGAGAGGAACTGGGGGACACGGGGACGCACTCCTTCGAGGGAAGAAGTGGCGACTCGTTCGATGCCGCGTGTGGGTGCGTCGCAGAGCGCGGCGCCTTTTACCTCAGTGATCGAGACCATACACGGGCGGCGGCCGCGACGGAAGTCGAGGCCGTACGCCAGAATGCAGTCGTGCGACGCAGCTCGGGGTGGTCCTCTCGGTCGATGGCTGCTGCCATCGCGTTGACCGCTCTGGTGGCGCTGACCGGCTGTGGGTCCGACGGCGTCCTGACGCTGCGCGCCGACGAGGCGACGCGCTCACCTTGCCCCAGCCCGACGACCATCCCGGTCGAACAACTCCGCACCTCCGCCGCACCGACATGCGTACCAGCAGGATCCGACCTGCTCTTCCCCAACGGCACGAGGGTCACCATCGACGACCAGGCCGGGTCGGGCGGCTTGCAGTCGACGAGCGATCCGGTCCGGTACTCGTGGATCGACGTCGGCAACTTCGGAGTCGTCGCCGGACAGGCCACCACGAGCTGCGCCCGACACCACGTGTGGGGAAGCACCGAGGGGGTCCGGAGAGTACGGCAGGCGTTCGGACCTGACTGGCCGTGTCCGGCAGGGGACTAGACACGGTCAGCGCTCCGGACGTCACATCCCGCTGCCGTCGAAGAACGACGCCAGCGCGGGCGCCGTGTCGGCCACCGTCGACACGTTCGCCAGCAGGACCACCCCGAGGAACAGGACCAGCACCGGCAGCGCCGTCCCCGCGGCCGCCAGGACCCGACGGAGTCGCCGATCGGTCGGACTCGTGCGGGCGCGTCGGATCCACACCACCACGGTCGCCACGACCACGGCGACGATCGCAACCACTGCGGTCCCGACGAGGACCGCGTGGTACAGACGGAAGTCGTCGACGAGTGCCGTCAGCATCGGCGTCATCGTCCCGGCCGCCAGCTCACCCCGCACCTGCGCGACGGACGCACCGGTCATCGGCAGGAAGGTCAACACGGACGACAGGGGCGCCGCCGCGCCCTGCACGTTGGCCATCACCATCAGGACCAGGACTGGAGGCGCGGGGGCACCGAGCACACCGGCCGTCAGCAACAGGATCCGCCGGCTCCGCGTCGGGGCGTGGACGTACGCAGCCCAGATCCGCATGCCGACCGGCAGGACCGCGACCAGGAGCGCTGCCGCAACGATCGCCTTCACGACGTGGAAGACCGCCCAGAACGACACCGCATCGGCCAAGCCCGAATGCGACGAGCTGCCGGACCGCACCCACTGCGAGAAGCCGGCTGCAACCACATCCGGCAGGGTCGCGACCGAAACCTGTGCGCCGGTCGACCACGCTGCGATCGCAGACGGCAGGAACACGAGCGCCATCACCAGCACGCCTGCGCCGGCCAACCAGACCGCCACACGTCGCTCCGGCTGCAGAACCTCGTCCGTCATGGCCATTGTCAGTCCCCTCCACCCATGTCGGGCGATCCCGACGAGTCAACGGTAGGGAGCCCCGGCCCCGCGCCGCGTCCTCCTCGAGCACGAGGCGCGATCATCCCCTCGTGTTCTTTCGTCGTCGATGTCGCCAGCAGACGGCGCCGAGCTCGATGGGCGACGGCGTGTCCAGGAGCTCGCCGACCAATTCGTCGCGGATGACTGACCCTGATGCGGCTGTGAAGGGTCCGAAGATGTGGGGTCGTCCGGTGACCCATCGGCCACCGGCCATCGGTACTGGCGGTGAGGTCGCTTCGGTGCGTTGCGGCCCGTATCCACTGAGGAACTGTTTTGTGAGTGTTGCTTCAGACACCACGGCGTCTGCTATCGCCAGGTTGAGGTTGGCTCTAGGTTGCGGTGTGGGGGGGGCAAGGGGCTCTCCGGGGAAGAGGTACTCATGAGGTTCCGCAAGCTCACGATGACGGCTACTGCTCTGGCGGTTGCTGCGGGCGCGGTGTTTGCGTCGCCGTTGGCGGCGCAGGCGTCGAGCTCGCACAGCATTTCGGGCACCGTGTACGAGGGGGGTGCTTGGTACAAGTCGAGTACAACCCGTACGGTCGGCTCGTCGGGCACGAAGATCTACCTGAACCTGAACACGGTGCCCGCAAAGGGCATTCAGTGGCGACTGGTGAACTCGAAGAACGGCTCGGTGTTCAGCAGCACGGTCACCCTGAACAGCGCGGGGACGAAGACGCTGGTCGATGACGTGCTCGCCGGCACGGTGTTCCAGAACGACTACCGCCAGAACAGCACATGCAACAGTGCGTGCGGAGGCTACAACTTCTCGGGATCCGAGATCTACTGATCCAGCGGCGAGGGGCGGCGAGCGTGATGCGAGGTTTCGTGATGATTCGACGCGGCATGCTCGCCGCCCTGGCGTTGGGGATGGTGGCGTCTGTCACCGCCGGCTGCGCGCAGGCAGTTCCGGCCAGTCATCCGTCGGGATTGTGGGTGACGGCGAAGGACGCCAACAAGGAGTACCGGAAGGCCACGTCGACGTTGACGCTGGCTACGGATGCGAAGTGGCCAGCTGATCCTGAGCCCGCGACGGGTCCGGACGGGTCCCCCCAGTACTACCAGGTGGGCGCTGCCACGAACGATGCGCAGTTCTACTGGTTCTGTTCCTGGACTACAGCGGCTGCTGCAGCACACACGCCAGCATTTGACGATCAAGCCGGCGCAGCCCTGAAGCAGGTTGCACGTCTCCGGCTCGGGGGATCGGGCTCTGACGAAAACACCAAGCAACTGCTCGACGCAGTCCGCGCCGCGATCGCCGGTCATGACAACGCCGCGGTGAGCGACTTCAACCAGAAGAACTGCGAAGCCTCCGCATGAGGCAGGGGAGGCGTTCGTCAGGGTCGGCGCGATTCGTCAGCGCTGGCGTGCTGCTGGTCGCAGCTGTGTGCGTCGGGGTGCTGTTCGAGGTGGTCAAGGGCGACGGAACCGACTCGATCCGGTACGTGATCGGTAACCTCGCAGCGCCCTGGCTGGTGGTGCCGTTCCTCGGCGGAAGACGCAGTTGGAGCAGCGTTGGCGGCGCGGTGTTCGGGGCAATCCTGGCGGTTGTCAGCCTCGTCTCGTTCTACGCCGTGCTCGAAGTGCTGTCGCACTCCCTCTCTGTCCACGTTCTGTCGAACTACGCCTTGTTTTTGGGCGCTGGTGCGCTGGCCGGAGCAGTCACCGGGCTCTTCGGAGTGTTGAGTCGACGATACGCAACATGGTGGTTCACGCTCGGCCTGCCCCTCTTGTTCATTCTGGAGCCCTTCGCTGCGTTCGCGGTTGGTTTCAGCGGCGGAAGAACCGGGACGAACGTCCTGGTGTGGGCGATCGAGATGCTTGTCGGTGTCGCCATGCTCGTTGGTTGCGTGCGAGCGCACGTTCGGTTCACCACACGGATCACCCCTGAACGCTGATCACGGATGCCGATGAATCCTCTCCGTAAGGAGATGGCACCCTGCCCCGCCCGCTCGTCACACAGAGCTGGACGGTACTTCGACGGCCCTATAGCCAGTGATTGGGGCCTTTCGGGCTCGGCATCCAAGCGTCTCGATAGCCGGTCCGCAAGTGGACCGCAGGGTGCTTGCCGGAGCTTCGGATTCCTACGCCCTGCTCTGGAGCCAACCCTGTCTCACATAGGTGGTCTGCGAACGATCTCAGTTCACGCACGCCACACGGACGCTTTGCGACGCAGGAAGGCTGAGCTGGGCGCTAATCTACGTCGCTGCTGTCGGCAGCCCCTTCACGTGTCCAGAATCGCGGCCTAACGCGACGTTCCCGGCCGCATTCGTCCAGGAGCACTGGCAAACAACAAGTCCACTCCGAAGCCGAGTTTCCTCAACGTATCCGAGCGGCCGCGCCTGGTCCGCAGCCGCAGGCGTCGAGGCGGGAGACAAGAGCCCGTGGCGAGCCGGTCTCCCTGCCTCGTCCTTCAGGTCCGCCGGCGGCCGCGTCCAACGCCCTTTGCCACGACGATGGCCGCGACGCAGACGATGACCGCAATGGGGTGTGCACGTATTTCAGCAGCTCCGATCTGCACCATTGTCCCCACCGCCTTCACCATGCCGGAGATGAGGGCGACTTGCATCGCTGGGCCGGTATGGCGTCACGGCCCCGTGGCTCGCAGAGCGATACCGCCGGTGGACGCCGTGGGAGCTCATCGACGCAGACCTTCGGTCGATGCTCGCATCCGGAAGGCGCCCCGCGCCCGTCAGGTCGACGCCGTGATTCGCCTTGCGGCCGCGCTCTCTCTCCGCTGCGCTGCGCGGGCAACCGTTGAGAATCCGAAGGAGTGTCGACATCGGCCGCGACCAATTGAGGTGAACGATGTTGGCCGGTGAGAGTTGATTCTCAAGCCGGCAGCCGGCCTAGAGTCTGCGATGTGAACGACACCGGCAGTGAAGCCCTGCGGTGGCTCACAGTCGACGAGCTCGCCGCCCGCCGACGGGCACTCGTTCGCGACTACGACCGCGCAAGTCGAAGAGACCCGGCGCGACGGCTCGCCGTATCAAGTTCGGGTGTGGCTGGGCGCGGTGACGACGCCGGGACGTGACAGGTGAAGTCGTTGATACGCGGTCCGAACTGCCGAACAACGTGTCCAAGTCCGTGTATCAGGACACGTCGGTGGCAGTCGGACAAGTTAGCTAGCGAACGACAGTTGGCAGGCTACTGCGGCATATCGACGAACCGCGAGAACATCCCGTGGAACGCCACCGTGATGGTGTCGGTCGGCCCGTTGCGGTGCTTCGCCACGATCAGGTCCGCCTCACCCTGCCGCGGGTTGTCCTTCTCGTACGCGGACTCGCGGTGCAGCAGGATCACCATGTCGGCGTCCTGCTCGATGGACCCCGACTCACGCAGGTCGGAGATCATCGGCTTCTTGTCCGCACGCTGCTCCGGACCACGGTTCAGCTGCGACAGTGCGATGACGGGGACCTGCAGCTCCTTCGCCATGAGCTTCAGTGCGCGGGAGAACTCGGAGACCTCTTGCTGACGGCTCTCGACCTTCTTGCCCGAGGTCATCAGCTGCAGGTAGTCGATGACCACGAGCTTCAGGTTGTGCTGCTGCTTGAGACGACGGCACTTGGCGCGGATCTCGACCAGCGTCATGTTGGGGGAGTCGTCGATGAAGAACGGGGCGTCGTTGATGCGTCCGCGGGTCTGCGCGATGGTGGTCCAGTCACGCGAGTCGACGGTGCCCTTGCGCATGTTCTGCAGCGGCACGCTGGTCTCGGCGGACAGCAGACGCATGGCGATCTCGGCGCGACCCATCTCGAGCGAGAAGAACGCCGCGGTCTGGTCGTGCTTGACGGCGGCGGCGCGGCACAGGTCGAGCGCCAAGGTCGACTTTCCGAGTGCGGGTCGGGCGGCGATGATGATCAGCTGCCCGGGGTGGAAGCCGTTGGTCAGGCCGTCGAGCTGAGCGAACCCGGTCGGCACACCGGTCATCTGGCCGTCGCGGCCCTTGGCGGCCTCGATCTCGTCGATGGCGGCGGAGATGGCCTCGGTCAGGGGGACGTAGTCCTCGGTCTGCACCCCACCGGCGACGTTGTAGACCTCGGCCTGGGCACTGTTCACCAGGTCGGTGACCTCACCCTCGGACGCGTAGCCCATCTGCACGATGCGGGTGCCGGCGTCGACCAGGCGTCGCAGCACGGCCTTCTCGGCGACGATCGCGGCGTAGTACCCGGCGTTCGCTGCCGTGGGCACCATGCTCGTGACGCTGTGCAGGTACTCCGCACCGCCGGCGCGGGACAGCAGGCCCGTCTTGGTCAGCTCGTCCGTGACGGCGATGACGTCGGTCGGCTCGCCGTGCGAGTACAGCGACAGGATCGCGTCGAAGATGACCTCGTGCTTCGGGATGTAGAAGTCCACGCCACGAGCGGTCTCGATGACGTCGGCGACGGCGTCCTTGGACAGCAGCATGCCGCCGATCGTCGACTGCTCGGCGAGCAGGTCGTGGGGCGGGGTGCGCTCCATGCCGCCGCGATCACCGTAGTTCCCGCCGCGCTCCGCGTAGTCCTGTGGCGCCGGGTCCAGGTGTGCGATCGACACGCGAGCTCCTTCAGTTCTGCGACCAGCCCGGACGACTCCGGACCTGATCGTTCTACCCCGAGCGACCGACATCCCCGAGTCGCTGGGCCAAGCTACGGGTACGAAGTTATCCCCAGCAAACGCCCTTGTGGATAACTCTGTGGAGAGACTGCGGAACACGCCGGAACGGTGTGTGGAGAACTGTGGACAGGGCTGTGGAAACTCTCCCCAGAGAACACACTTTCGACTACTTGACCTGGGGTTTCTGTTTCTACCCTGTGTGTGGACAACACGGCTTCAACGTGGGCTTGAAGGTTCCCGATTCGACGTTTCTAATGTGTGAAACGGCTTGACAAACGGGCCGTGCGTTCGGAGTCTCCCGGCTGGCTCTCAGCCACCCGCAGCCCTGTCCGTGCGGTAACCCGCAAGGGCGGATGGGAGCCCAGCCAGACCGACGGCAACCGGCGGGAACGACGGAAGGCGGGCCTCCCGACAATCGGCGCAGCACCCGCCGACCCCGCAGGAACGACGGAAGGCGGGCCTCCCCGAGATGGGGAGACCCGCCTTCCGACGGAACCGGAACCGACACTGTCGGACCGCAGCAGCCTTACTTGGCGGCGACGACCTTCAGCGAGATCACGGCAGTGATGTCTTCGCGCAGACGAACGGTGGCCTCGTGGTCACCGACGGTCTTGATGGTCGCGGGGACCTCGACCTTGCGCTTGTCGAGCGAGCCGACACCCTGTGCCTGCACGGCGTCTGCGACGTCGGCGGGACGAACGGAGCCGAACAGGCGACCGTCCTTGCCGGCCTTGACGGTCAGCTGGATGGTGGCGTTCTCGAGCTTCATCTTGAGGTCCTGTGCCTCTTCGATGGTGGCGAGCTCGCGCGCGGCACGGCCGGCGCGGATCGCCTCGACCTGCTTCTCGCCGCCCTTGGACCACGCGACAGCGAAGCCCTGGGGGACGAGGTAGTTGCGGGCGTAGCCGTTCTTGACGTCGACGACGTCACCGGCGGAGCCGAGGCCAGAGACCTCGTGCGTGAGGATGAGCTTGGACATGGTGATCCTCCTGATCAGCGGCCGGAGCCGGCGTAGGGGAGGAGCGCCATCTCACGGGCGTTCTTCACGGCACGGGCAATGAGGCGCTGCTCCTGGACGGAGACGCCGGTGATGCGACGGGCGCGGATCTTTCCACGCTCCGAGATGAACTTGCGCAGCGTCGCGACGTCCTTGTAGTCGATGACGCCGACCTTGATCGCCTTCGCGGGAGCGGCGTTCTTGCCGCCCTTGCCGCGAGGCTTCCGGCGGTCGCCGGTGCTCTTTCCAGCCATGATTTTTCCTTAGGAGAAGAAGAAGTGTTGTGTCCGCGGACGGATCAGAACGGGGTCTCGTCGTCGTAGGTGCCACCGGGGGTCGACCACACGTCGTTCGACTGCGCTCCACCACCCTGCTGCTGGCCACCCTGCGGGGACCACGGCTCGTCCGAGCGGCCGCCGCCGGAAGCGTTGCCGCCCCCGCCGTTGCCACCGAAGTTGCCGCCGCCCGAACCGCCGCCGACCTGGCCACGACCGCCGCCACTGCCACCCGCTGCGCGGGTGATCTGTGCGGTGGCGTACCGGAGCGACGGGCCGATCTCGTCGACCTCGAGTTCGATGCTCGTACGCTGCTGGCCCTCACGGTCCTGGTACGAGCGCTGACGCAGACGACCCTGCGCGATGACGCGCGAGCCCTTGGTCAGCGACCCCGCGACGTGCTCGGCGAACTCGCGCCACACGCTCGCACGGAGGAACAGCGCGTCGCCGTCCTTCCACTCGTTCGCCTGACGGTCGAACGTGCGAGGAGTGGACGCGATAGTGAAGTTCGCCACAGCGAGCCCGTTCTGCGTGTAGCGCAGCTCGGGGTCAGCAGTGAGGTTGCCCACCACCGTGATGACGGTTTCGCCGGCCATCGGTTACTCGGCGCTCGCGGTCGCGGCGGCCGGGACAGCTGCTGCCGAAGCGGCCTTGCGAGCGGCACGGGCCTCGTCGCGCTGCTTCTGGGCGGCGACCTGCGCCATGCCCTCTTCAGCGCGCAGGACCTTCGTGCGGAGCACGGCCTCGGAGAGACCGAGCTGACGGTCGAGCTCCTTGGCGGCGTCGGCGGACGACGTGAAGTTCACGACGGCGTACAGGCCTTCGTTCTTCTTGGCGATCTCGTAGGCGAGACGACGACGGCCCCAGACATCCACGTTGTCGACGGTCCCACCGTCGTTGCGGATGACTGCGAGGAACTTGTCCAGGCTGGGAGCGACGGTGCGCTCGTCGAGCTCGGGGTCGAGGATCGCCATCAGTTCGTACTGGTGCATGCGGAACCCACCTCCTTTGGTCTTGGCGGCTCCGGGCGGTTCCCGGAACAGGAGGGTTGATGCATGTGCGCCAGACCGCAGGTGCGGACGGCACAACCCCGCAAGCTTAGCGGACAGCCTGGAGGCCCGCTACCGGTCCGGCAGATCGGTGCGAGCTGGTCAGGCGGTCGCGCCGGGGCGCGGCGTCAGGCGGTCGCGTCCCGCTCGGCCCACCAGGTGCGCAGCCGCTCCTCGGCCACGTCGGGCCCCAGGGGACCTTCGTCCATCCGCGCCTCGAGCAGGAACCGGTAGGCCTCGCCCACGGCGCGCCCCGGCGGGATGTCGAGGATCCGCATGATGTCGTCTCCGGTCAGGTCGGGCCGCAGCGAGTCGAGCTCCTCGCGTTCGGCCAGGTCGCGGATCCGGTCTTCCAGGTCGTCGTACGCGAACGCCAGGCGGTCGGCCTTGCGGCGGTTGCGGGTGGTGACGTCCGAGCGGGTCAGTTCGTGCAGGCGCTCGAGCTGCGGGCCGGCGTCGCGCACGTACCGACGCACGGCGGAGTCGGTCCACGCACCGTCGGTGTAGCCGAAGAAGCGCAGGTGCAGCTCGATCAGGCGAGCAACCGCCGCGATGGTGTCGTTGTCGAAGCGCAGGGCCCGCAGCCGCTTCTTCGCGAGCTTCGAGCCGACCAGGTCGTGGTGGTGGAAGCTCACGGCGCCGCCGGGCTCGAGCTTGCGGGTCGCCGGCTTGCCGATGTCGTGCAGCAGGGCAGCCAGCCGCAGGACGGTGTCGGGGGAGTCGCCGGCGTGCCGCTCGTGCTCGTACCCGATCGCCTGGGTCAGCACCGTGAGCGAGTGCTCGTACACGTCCTTGTGGTGGTGGTGCTCGTCGATCTCCAGGCACATCGCCGGCAGCTCCGGCAGGAACCGCTCCGCCAGGCCCGTGTCGACCAGCAGGCGCAGCCCGGGCACGGGGTCGTCGGTGTTCACCAGCTTGACGAGCTCGTCGCGCACCCGTTCGGCCGACACGATGTCGATCGAGTCGACCAGGTCCTGCATCGCCAGGCGCACGTCGTCGGACACCGTGAAGCCGAGCTGCGAGGTGAACCGTGCGGCCCGCATCATGCGCAGCGGGTCGTCGCGGAACGACACGGTCGCCGTCTGGGGCGTGCGGAGCCGTCCGGCCAGCAGGTCCTCGACGCCGCCGTGCACGTCGACGAGCTCACGGGCGGGCAGCCGGAGCGCCATCGCGTTGACGGTGAAGTCGCGGCGCAGCAGGTCGTCCTCGATGGTGTCGCCGAACGCGACCTCGGGCTTGCGGGTCTCGCCGTCGTACACGTCGCTGCGGTAGGTGGTGATCTCGACCTGTTCGCCCTGCACCCGGGCGGCGATGGTGCCGAACTGACGGCCGACGTCCCACGTGGCGCTGGCGATCGGCTCGACGATCGCCAGGACGTCGTCCGGGCGGGCGTCGGTGGTGAAGTCGAGGTCGGTCACCGGGCGACCCAGGAAGGCGTCGCGCACGGGGCCCCCGACGAGCGCGAGCTCGTGACCGGCCTCGGCGAACGCGCGGGCGAGGACCGCGACGGGGGCGGTGGCGGCGAGTGCGTCGAGTCGTTCGACGGCCTGGGCAACGGACTGCATGACGTCGTCGATCATCCCAGATCGACGCGACCGGTTGTCCACGACCTCCGCGTGCACGCCCTGCTCTCATGGTCCGGCCTCATACACTCGTGCGAGGTCCGAACCGATCCCGGCCCTCCACAAGCATGCACATCCTCCGCTCCACGCTCGCTGCCGCCGCGTCCGCCCTGGTCGCGCTCGGCCTCGTCGTCACGCCTGCCGCCGTCACCCCGGCCCGGGCGGCGACGACCGCCTCGGTCTCCACCCACGTCGCACACCCGGCAGCAGCCAAGGCCGGCACGACGTCGGTCGAGATCGTGCCGGCGGACCGCGGGGTGGTGCAGCCGGACCAGGACCTCTCGCTCACGGTGACCGTCACGAACGACACCGACAGCGACCTGCCGGCCGGGTCCGCCGAACTCGACATCTTCCGGCAGTACGCGGGCACGCGCGACGTCATCAGCGACTGGCTCGCCGACACCAGCACGACGGGTTACTTCGGCGCACCGATGGGCTTGGTCGACGTTCCGGCCGTCCCCGCGCATCGATCGGTCACCATCGACGACGTCCGTGTCGTGCCGGGCAACCTCGGCCTGTCCGGGTACTCGTCGTTCGGCGCGAGGCGCATCGCTGCCGACTACCGCGCCGGGTCGACGTCGGCCGTGGCGCGGTCAGCGATCACCTGGTACCCGAACTACGAGCAGACACCGGTCGGGGTGTCCGTCGCGATGCCGATCACCATGCCGGCCGGCTCCGGCAGCCTGATCAGCGCGAAGGACCTGGCGGCGGCGACCTCGGTCGACGGCACCCTGACGCAGCAGCTCGACGCGGCGCAGGACCACAACGTCGCGCTCGGGATCGACCCCCGGATCATCGCCTCGATCCGCATCCTGGGCGAGAACGCACCCTCGACGGCGACCACCTGGCTGCAGCGCCTCGAGGGCATGCGCAACGAGACCTTCGCGCTGTCGTACGCCGACGCCGACGTCACGGGGCTCCGTCAGGCCGGGGCATCGGGCATCCTGTCGCCCATCTCACTCGACCAGCTCGTCGACCCGGACGACTTCCCGGGTGCCACGACGGCGTCGCCGACACCGACACCGACCGGCAGTGCGAGCGCCACCGCCGACGCATCCGCCACAGCGACCCCGGGCGCCCCGCAGGACGGCACCACCGGGCAGACCGGCGCGGGGTCCCAGGGCGGCACCGCGGAACCCGGGCAGGGGGCCCAGCCGACGACGCTCCCGACGACGGCCCAGCTGCTCGACTTCCCGTACACGACGTCGTCGCTCGCCTGGCCGGCCGAGGGCACCGTGGCGACGGACGACCTGCCCGCCCTGGCCGACGCCGGGACGACCAGCACGATCGTCTCCAGCGGCAACACCTCCGCCGGGTCCGACACCACGATCACCGCCTCCGAGAAGATCGGTGACCACCACGTCCTGGTGACCGACCAGGGCATGTCCGACCTGCTCCGCGACGCCGCGTCCGCCACCTCGCAGCGTGCGTGGTCCAGTGCGATGAGCGAACTCACCGCGACCCTCGCCACCGCCTCACGCCAGGGCGGCACGACCGGCCCCGTCCTGCTCACCCTCGGACGGACGTGGCCGACCGACTCCACGCGCCTCACGCAGGCACTCGATGCACTCGAGACCACCCCGTGGGTGTCACCCGCCGACCTCTCCACCGCGTCGGCCGTCACCCCCGGGTCCGTCTCGCTGGCCAGCTCTTCCGACAGCGACGCCCGGCTCGACCAGCTCCGACGGCTGGTCCAGGCCTCGAAGAACCTGACCGACTTCGCGTCGGCGATCGAGACGCCGGCCGACCTGACCGCGCCGGCGCGCGTGGCCGACCTCGCTGCGGCATCGAACGCCTGGCGCAGCGACGACAGCGGTTTCGCACAGGCGGTCGACACCCGGGTCAGCCGGGCCGCGCGGGTCGTGTCGAGCGTGGGCATCCTCGACGGCAGCAGCATCACGCTGCTCGGCGACCGGTCATCGCTGCCCATCTCGGTCCGCAACCGGTCCGAGTACCCCGTCACCGTGTTCCTGACGGTGCAGCCGTCCAACTCGTTCCTGCGCATCGAGAAGAACGCCGTCCGCGTGACGGTGCAGCCGGACTCGTCCAGCCGGGTCACCTTCCCGGTGCAGTCGGTGGCGAACGGCAAGGTCGAGCTGACAATGTCGCTGACCAGCGCGACGGGGGTGCGGATCGCCGACCCGGCCACGGTCGAGATCAACGTGCAGGCGCAGTGGGAGACCGTCATCACCGCGGCGGCCGCGATCGCCGTCATCCTGATCTTCGGCCTGGGCATCTACCGCAACGTCCGCCGCCGAATCCGGCGTCGCCGGAACGGCGAGCCGGACGAGGTCGACGACGACCCGAACCGCCTGTACGAGGCGCCGTCCGACGATGACCTTCCAGGAGGCCCCGATCACCCCGCCGGGGCGGCCACCGCCATGGCGACGGTCGGCTCCAGCACCCCGCTCGCCGCCGCAGAGGAGCCCACGATCACCGCCACGCAGCCCGAGCCGCTCGCCACGACCGGTTCCGCCGACCCGGTGGAACCCGTGCAGCGCAGCCTGGGTCGGGCCAGCGCGATGCTCGCGGCCGGCACGATGATCTCGCGGGTGCTCGGCTTCGCGAAGACGTTCGTACTGGCGTACGCGATCGGCAACTCGGGCTCACGCGCCGCCGACGCGTTCGCCATCTCGAACCAGCTGCCCAACAACATCTACGCACTGATCGCCGGCGGGCTGCTGTCCGCCGTGCTCATCCCGCAGATCGTCCGCTCGATGAAGCAGAACAGCGACGGCGGGACCGCGTACGTCAACAAGATCGTCACGCTCGCCGGATCGGTCTTCGTGCTGATCGCGATCGTGGCAACCGTGCTCGCGCCCGTCCTGGTGCGCCTGTACAGCCAGAGTGCGGGTGACGGCGGCAAGGGGTTCACCGCCGCCCAGACCGACCTTGCCATCGCGTTCGCCTTCTGGTGCCTGCCGCAGATCCTCTTCTACGCGATGTACTCGCTGCTCGGCGAGGTCCTCAACGCCAAGCAGGTGTTCGGGCCCTTCACCTGGGCCCCGCTCCTCAACAACGTCATCGCGATCGCTGGACTGATCGTCTTCATCGCGATGTTCGGCGGCCGTGACGTCAACGCGGCCACCGCGGCGTGGACGCCCCTGAAGATCGCTGTCCTCGCGGGCAGTGCGTCGTTCGGCGTCCTGGCACAGGCCGCGTTCCTGCCACTGTTCTGGCGCCGAGCGGGCCTGTCGTTCACCCCGGACTTCCGCTGGCGGGGCGTCGGTCTCAAGGCCACCGGGACCGCTGCGGGCTGGCTGTTCGGCATGATCCTGGTGACGCAGCTGGCGGGCATCGTGCAGGCCCGTGTCGCGTCGCTCGCCCAGGGCGCCGGCAACGCGACCCTGGCGACCAGCTGGCTGCTGTTCATGCTGCCGCACTCGATCATCACCGTGTCGATCGCGACCGCGTACTTCACCCGGATGAGCCACGACGCCGAACGCGGAGACCTGGCCGCCGTCCGTCGGAACCTGTCGCTGTCACTCCGGATCGTCGGCCTGTTCACGGTCTTCGCGTCCGTCGCCCTGGTGGTGATGTCGACGTCGTTCGCCCGGGTCTGGGAGAACACGTTCTGGCTGACGCAGTCGATGGCGTGGGTGCTCGTGGCCTACATGCCCGGGCTGGTGCTGTTCAGCATGCTCTTCATCATCCAGCGGGTGTTCTGGGCGCTGCACGACCACCGGACCCCGTTCCTCATGCAGATCGTGCAGTCCGGTCTGTTCGTCATCGGCGCCCTGGCGGTGGCGGCGTTCCCGGCCGAGCACATCGGTGTCGGCATCGCGGTCTGCACCACGCTTGCGGGCACGGCGCAGACCATCGTGGCCCTGGTGGTCGTCCGCAAGCGCCTCGCGGGCATCGACGGGCCGAACGTCACCCGCTCCCACGTGCAGTTCGTCATCGCCGCGCTGATCGCAGGCGTGGTCGGCGTCCTCGTCGCGAACTTCTTCGGCGCGTTCTCGGCGGACGGGTTCGCGATGTCCGACGTCACGAGCGCCCTCATCACGCTCGTCCTGACCGGCGCCGTCATGGTGCTCGTCTACTTCGGAGCCCTCGTCGTCGCGAAGAACGGCGAGATCCGTGGCGCGGTCGACATGCTCAAGAGCCGTCTCGGGCGCTGACCGTCGCCGTTCGGTGCCGGTTCTCGGTGGGTCGCGCGCTCACGGGCGCCGTGGAATGCCCCGCCGGTAGGATGCGTTGACCCGGTCAGAAGCAACGGAAGGGCACTGAAGGCATGCGCCAGCTCATCATCATCGGTTCCGGCCCGGCCGGGTTCACCGCCGGCATCTACGCCGCGCGCGCTCAGCTGAAGCCGCTCATCGTCGCGTCCAGCGTCGAGACGGGCGGCGAGCTCACGAAGACCACCGAGGTCGAGAACTTCCCCGGGTTCCCCGAGGGGATCCAGGGCCCCGACCTCATGATCAAGATGCAGGAACAGGCCGAGCGCTTCGGCGCCGAGGTCCTGTACGACGACGCCGTCTCGGTCGAGCTGACCGGCGACGTCAAGAAGGTCACGGTCGGTTCCGGCGAGACGTACGAGGCCCTCGCGGTCATCTACGCCACCGGCTCGGCCTACCGCCAGCTCGGACTCCCCGACGAAGAGCGCCTGTCCGGCCACGGTGTCTCGTGGTGCGCGACCTGCGACGGGTTCTTCTTCCGTCAGAAGAACATCGCCGTCGTCGGCGGTGGCGACTCCGCGATGGAAGAAGCGACGTTCCTGACGCGCTTCGCCGACAAGGTCACGGTCATCCACCGCAAGGACACCCTGCGCGCGTCGAAGATCATGCAGGACCGGGCGATGAACGATCCGAAGATCGAGTTCGCCTGGAACAAGGAAGTCGTCGGCATCTCCGGCGAGTCCGCGGTCGAAGGCGTCACGCTCAAGGACACCGTCACGGGTGAGACCTCCGAGCTCGCGCTCGACGGCCTGTTCATCGCGATCGGCAACGACCCGCGCGTGCACCTCGTGCACCAGCAGTTGCAGCTCGCACCCGAGGGCACCATCGCGGTCGAGGGCCGTACCTCCAAGGCCGTCGGCGTCCCCGGTGTGTTCGTGGCGGGCGACGTCCTCGACCACACCTACCGCCAGGCCATCACGGCCGCGGGTTCCGGTGCCGTGGCAGCACTCGACGCCGAGAAGTTCCTCGCGGACCTCGACGACCACCTGACCAGCCAGGCCGAGGGCGACGCCCCGGTCGAGCCCGTCACCATCTCGGCCTAGGGAATGGTCCGGCGCCTCGCGCCGTTCCACCCACCGCACGACTTCTCGAAGGAGCACACATGTCCAACGCCAAGGCAGTCACCGACGCCACCTTCTCGGACGAGGTCCTGAAGTCCGACAAGACGATCCTCGTCGACTTCTGGGCCGAGTGGTGCGGCCCGTGTCGCGCCGTCTCGCCGATCCTCGACCAGATCGCCGAAGAGCACGCCGGCAAGATCGAGATCGTCAAGCTCAACGTCGACGACAACCCGCAGTCGGCCATGAACTACCAGATCACGTCGATCCCGGCGATGAAGGTCTTCAAGGGCGGCGAGGTCGTCAAGACCGTCATCGGCGCCAAGCCGAAGCCGGCCCTCGAGGCCGACCTCGCCGAGTTCCTCGCGTAGGGACCAGCACCACGACCCGGACGCCCCGTCCTCCATTCCATCGGAGGGCGGGGCGTTCGTCCGTCTCCGGCGGTCGTCGCCTGGACGTCGACAGGTCCAGACGTTCAGGATCGGCCTGTGTCCCCGTGCCCGGCTTTCGGACACACATGTCGTACTGTGGCTGGACTGCCGAGTGAACGGAGAACTCGATGACCAACGGCAACAGTCTCGACCCCTGGTACGACTCCTACGCCCAGCGCACCGCAGGGCTGAGCGCCTCCGAGGTACGAGCCCTGTTCGCCGTGGCCTCCCGGCCCGAGGTCGTCTCACTCGCCGGGGGCATGCCGTTCGTCTCCGCCCTCCCGCGTGACCTCGTCACGGGCTCGCTCGACCGCGTGATGGCCGAGGACGCCGCGATGGCACTGCAGTACGGGGGCGGCCAGGGTCTGCGCCAGCTCCGCGAGCACATCGTCGACATCATGTCGCTCGAGGGCATCCGCGCGAGCGCCGAGGACGTCGTCGTCACCACCGGGTCCCAGCACGCCCTCGACCTGGTCACCCGCCTGTTCATCGATCCGGGCGACGTGGTGCTCGCCGAGTCACCGTCGTACGTCGGCGCCATCGGTGTGTTCCGGTCCTACCAGGCCGAGACGGTCCACGTGGCGACCGACGAGCTCGGTCTGGTCCCCGAGGCCCTGCGCGAGACGATCGGCCGTCTCCGGGCCGCTGGCAAGCGGATGAAGTTCCTGTACACGATCCCGAACTTCCACAACCCCGCCGGGGTGACCATGAGCCGCGAGCGCCGCATCGAGGTGCTCGACATCTGCCGCTCGAACAACATCCTGGTCCTCGAGGACAACCCCTACGGGCTGCTGTGGTTCGACGAGCCCGCTCCCCAGGCGATCCGCTCGATCGACGACGAAGGCGTGGTCTACCTCGGGTCGTTCTCGAAGACCCTCGCACCGGGCTTCCGCGTCGGCTGGGCCCTGGCACCGCACGCCATCCGCGAGAAGCTCGTGCTGGCGAACGAGTCGGCCGTCCTGGCGCCGAACTCCTTCGGCCAGTACGTCGTCAACGCGTACCTGGACGCCGCGGACTGGAAGGGTCAGATCGACATCTTCCGTGGCATCTACGCCGAGCGCCGTGACGCGATGTTCCAGGCGCTGGGGGAGTTCCTGCCCGACCTGACGTGGACCCGGCCCAACGGCGGGTTCTTCGTGTGGCTCACGCTGCCCGAGTCCCTCGACTCGAAGGGCATGCTGCCCCGCGCCGTCAAGGAGCTCGTGGCCTACACTCCCGGCACCGCCTTCTACGCCGACGGCAGGGGCGCGCAACACATCCGTCTGTCGTTCTGCTACCCGACCGCCGAGCAGATCCGTGTCGGCATCAAGCGGCTCGCGAACGTCGTCAACGACGAGCTCGAGCTCATCGAGACCTTCGGCTCTGCCACCCGACCGAACGCCGTCGTCCCGGCGTCGTCCTCGGTCAGCGGCCCGCCGCCGAACATCTCCTGACCAGCACTTTCCGCAGTTCACCGCAGTTCCGGAGGTCTCTCCCATGGCCGAGCTCACTCGTCGCCACGTCGTCGTCGTCGCCGGAGGGATCTCGCATGAACGCGACGTGTCACTGCGCTCGGGCCGTCGCGTCGCCGACTCCCTGACGGGCTACGGCTGGCAGGTCGACCTGCGCGATGCGGACGCCGCCCTGCTGCCCGCACTCCGCGAGTCCCGCCCCGACGTGGTCTGGCCGGCGCTGCACGGCGCCTCGGGTGAGGACGGCGCGCTGCGCGGCATCCTGGAGGCCGTGGACATCCCGTTCGTCGGCTCACGCTCGACCTCGGCTCGCCTGGCATGGGACAAGCCCACGGCGTCCGCGCTGGTCGCCAGGACCGGCGTGCGGACCCCTCGGTCGGTCACCCTGTCCCACGACGTGTTCCGCGAACTCGGTGCCGTCGGTGTGCTCGAGGCCATCGCGGCCGAACACCCCGTCCCACTTGCCGTGAAGCCCGCTCGCGGCGGCAGCGCGCAGGGAGTGACCCTGGTCGAGGACGTCAACGACCTGCCGCGCGCCATGGTCACGGCCTACACCTACTGCGATGACGTCGTCGTCGAGCAACTCATCAGTGGAACCGAGATCGCGCTCGGGATCATCGACACCGGTGACGGTCCCGTTGCCTTGGCACCGGTCGAGATCGTGCCGCGGAACGGCTTCTACGGCTTCGAAGCCCGGTACAACGCGGGAGAGACGACGTTCTACACGCCCGCGCGGCTGTCCGGTGACAACGCTTCGGCTGCGGCCTCGGCAGCCATCCAGGCACACCGCGCACTCGGGCTCCGTCACATCTCGCGTGTGGACCTGATCATCGACGGCGCCGGTACGCCCTGGTTCCTCGAGGCCAACGTCCTGCCTGGCTTGACCGAGACGTCATTGCTGCCGCAGGCGCTCTCAGTGTCCGGCTTCGACCTCGGGTGGACGTACGCAGAGCTGGCGGAACAGGCCATCCGCGACCACAACGCCTAGGTTTCACGTGGAACATCGCCGTCGCTGAGCCGGGACGGAGTGATAGCTGGCCTGCGTCAACGGTGCTGTGGATGTCGAGACGCCAGCGCTGCAGCGCCGACGGCGATCAACACAGCGCCCGCGACCAGGTAGTAGATGAGGGCGAAATCGACCCCGCCGCCATCGCCAGCGGTGACCACCACGACCACGCACATCGCCAGGGCGACCGCTCCACCCACAAGCGCGGCGACTCCGAGCACCATCGCAACACACTGCGGGCGAGTAGGTGCCACGTGAGCCCTCCAGATGTCACGCACGAACGATGTTCCACGTGGAACATCGAAGAGGCGACCTCTAGCGCGCGACGTCCTCGGCGCCGAGCTCGCTGAGGATCCGGTTGAGGTCGGCCGCATTCGCGAAGTCGATCGTGACGCGTCCCTTGCGAGCCCCCATCGCGATCTGCACCCGCGTGTTGAGCCGGTCGCCCAGCCGCTCCGCGACGTCCACGAAGTGCGCGTCACGCTTGGTCGGCTGCGTCGGGGCCTTCTTGGGAGCTCCCTGCGCCATCTGCTGCGCGGCTGCCTCGGCCTGCCGGACCGACAGATCTTCATTCACGATCTTCTCGGCGAGGTACTCCATCGCCTGCGCGTCCGGTGCGGCCAAGATCGCTCGCGCGTGCCCGGCCGACAGCACACCCGCTGCGACGCGACGCTGCACGGGGGAGGGGAGCCGCAGCAGTCGGATCGTGTTCGTGATCTGCGGACGGGACCGGCCGATACGCTGCCCGAGCTCTTCTTGCGTGATACCGAAGTCAGCGAGGAGCTGCTGGTACGCCGAGGCCTCCTCGAGCGGGTTGAGGTTCGCGCGGTGCAGGTTCTCGAGCAGAGCATCGCGCAGCATGACATCATCAGGGGTTTCCTTGATGATCGCTGGGATGGTGGCCAGGCCGAGCTCTTTGGTGGCACGCAGTCGGCGCTCGCCCATGATGAGTTCGTACTGCGGCTCGGTCCCTGCGGCGCCCTCGATCGGACGCACGACGATGGGCTGCAGCACGCCGATCTCGCGGATCGAGTGCACCAGCTCCTGCAGCTCCTCTTCGCGGAACTCCTTGCGCGGCTGCTGCGCGTTCGGCTTGATGTCCAGCGGGTTGAGGTTCGCCAGGCGCGCGCCAGGGACCGCCACGAGTTGCTCAGCCGTCACACCATCCGCTGCCGGCGCCGACGCGGGCGAGCCGCCGGTGGGGAAGAAGACGTCGACGGGACGTTCCTGCTGATCGGGAGTGGTCGGGATCAAGGCGCCGATGCCTCGGCCGAGTCCGGTCCGCTTGGGTGCCATCAGTGCTGTGCTCCTCGTGCTGCGATCTCGGCGGCTGCCTCCAGGTAGGACAACGAACCGCTCGAGTTGACGTCGTAGGCCACAACGCTCTGGCCGTAGCTCGGTGCCTCACTCACGCGCACCGAACGGGGGATCATCGCCTTCAGGACCTGCTCCCCGAAGTGCTCACGCACGTCCGCTGCCACCTGATTCGCCAGGTTCGTGCGGCCGTCGTACATGGTCAACAGGATCGTCGACACGCGAAGGTCGGGGTTCAGGTGCCGTTCGATCAGTTCGATGTTCCGCAACAGCTGGCTGAGACCCTCGAGCGCGTAGTACTCACACTGGATCGGGATCAGGACTTCCTGTGCCGCGACGAAGGCGTTGATCGTCAGAAGGCCGAGTGACGGCGGGCAGTCGATGAACACGTAGTGGTACGGCTCGTCGAGGGACGCAAGGTACTGGTCCAGCGCCGTCCGGAGACGCTGTTCGCGTGCCACCAGCGACACGAGCTCGATCTCCGCGCCTGCCAGGTGGATCGTGGCCGGGACGCACCAGAGCGTGTCGGACTCGGGGGAGCGCTGCACGGTGTCCGCGATCGGTGCCTCGTCGACGATCACGTCGTAGATGCTCGCGACCTCGGCCTGGTGGTTCACACCGAGGGCTGTCGAAGCGTTCCCCTGCGGATCGAGGTCGATGACCAGGACCCGTGCTCCGCCGTGCGCAAGACCAGCGGCGAGGTTCACCGTCGACGTCGTCTTGCCCACACCGCCCTTCTGGTTCGACACGGTGATGATCCGCGTCGATGCCGGCAGTGGGAACTGCTGCGTCGCGATGGCACGACGACGGCGATTGAGATCAGCGATCTCGCGAGCGAGTGGTGTCGACGCGTCGTAGTCGGTCGATGAACTCAACGAGTGCCTCTTCCCCGGTTCGATGTTTCACGTGGAACGTGGTGCGCAGCACCCGATCGAACAGGCGATCTCAGCGCCACGCGGCGTCAGTCAACTGTAGCCCGGAACACTCGCGTGGTCTCTTCGACGACACCGACTCCGAGCTCGAGGATCTCGACATCCGCCAGACGATTGCGGAGGATGACCTTGCGCGCTGCAGCCATCTCGTCCTCGACGCGCGCACCCTTCATCAGGATGAGCTGACCGCCGGAACGCACGAGCGGCACGGTGATGGGGATGAGCTTCGACAGCGCACTCACCGCACGCGCCGTGACCTGGTCGAGGACCACCGTGTCCGCGACTTCCTCGGCCCGCCCCCGGAGGACGTCGACGTTCTCCAGGCCCAGCCGCGCAGCCTCGGAGGTCAGCCAGTCGACCCGGCGTTCCATCGGCTCGATCAACGTGAAATGCACGTCCGGACGAGCGATCGCCAGCACCAACCCAGGCAACCCGGCACCGGAACCGACGTCACCAACGTGACCACCAGCCTCCAGGAGCGGTGCGACCACCGCGGAATTGAGGATATGTCGTGTCCATAACCTCGGGAGTTCCAGCGGTCCGATCAGGCCGAGCTCTTCACCGCGACGAGCCAGCTCGTTCGTGAACGAGCGCGCCGTTGCCAACCGGTCCCCGAACAGGGTCGCGGCGGAAGCCGGCTCGTCTTCGAGCACCGGCGCAGCAGCGTCCGCAGCGGTGGCAGGACCGTCCGTCATCGCGTGATGACGGTGTGCCGGTCGCGACCCTCGCCCTCGGACTCCGAGTGGAAGCCCTTCTCAGCGACCAGGTCGTGCACCAGCTTGCGCTCGTACGACGACATCGGCGGCAGCGACGCCGTCGGGGATCCGTCCTCGATGCGCTCGACCGCGGTGTCCACGAGCCGCTGGAGCTCGGAGGCGCGAGCATCTCGCGATCCACCGATGTCCAGGATCAGCCTGCTGAACTCACCGGTCTCGGCCTGCACAGCGATGCGCGTGAGCTCCTGCAGCGCCGACACCGTGTCCGGCTTGGCCAGGACGCCCAGCGTGTTCCCCTCGTCCGTGACGGACAGGTAGACGCGACCGGCGCGCTCCTCGATCTCGATGTCACCGTCGAGGTCGCAGATGTCGAGGAGTTCCTCGATGTAGTCCGCGGCGATGTCGGCTTCGTCACGCGCGTCCTCGGAGGACACCGGTGCGGTGGACTCCGGGTCGAGGGTGGCGGCGGTGTCGTGGTCGGTCACTTGGTCTTCCCGCTCTTCTTGGCGCGCTGCTTGCCCACCGGCTGCTGACGCTGTGTGGTGATGCGTACGGCCTCCATCTCGGCGGCGCCGGCACCGGCACCGGCCTCGGCGAGCACGCCTGCGGGCACGCCGCGACGCTGGGCCTTCTTGGCGAGGCGGGCCTCACGCGCAAGCGCGGCTTCCGAACCCGGCGTCGGCATGCTGCGGATGACGAAGTACTGCTGAGCCATCGTCCACAGGTTCGAGGCGAGCCAGTAGAACATGACGCCGAGGGGGAACGACAGACCCGAGATCACGAAGATCAGGGGGAGCACGTACAGCATCATCTTCTGCTGGCGGTACATCGGAGACTCCTTGGTCTCCGGGGACATGTTCTTGGCGACGAGCTGCAGCTGCGTGATGAACTGCGAGGCCGTCATCACGACGATCATGAAGCCGGCGATGACGCGGACTTCCCAGCCGGAAGCGTTCGTGAACGTCTCGTGCAGCGGCGCACCGAACAGCGAGGCGTTGCCGAAGGACTTCGCCAGGTCGTTCGTCAGCAGGCCGATGCCGGTCTTGTTGATCTGCGCTTCGTGCAGCACCGAGTACAGCGAGAAGAAGATCGGCATCTGCAGCAGCAGCGGCAGGCAGGAGCTGAGCGGGTTGGTCCCGGTCTCCTTGTACAGCGCCATGGTCTCGCGGCTCATGGCCTCACGCGAGAACTGGTCCTTCTTGCCCTTGTACTTGTCCTGGATCTTCTTGAGCTGCGGCGCGACTTCGAGCATGCGGCGCTGCGACTTGATCTGCCGCACGAAGATCGGGATCAGCGCGGCGCGGACCACGAAGGTCAGGAAGATGATGGACAGCACCCAGGTGATGCCCGCGCTCGGGTCCATGCCGAGGTTCTCGAAGACCCAGTGGAAGCCGACGAGGATGGCCGAGACCACCCACTTGAGGGGCCAGAGGATCGTTCCGATGATGTCCATGGGGACGGCTACGCCTTTCGAGTGCGCTGGGGGAGCAGCATGGGTCGGAGGGTGCCGACCGGGGACTGCAATTGCTGCGGCACCGGAGCCAGGACGAACCCGAACCGGTTGACGAGGTAGGGCCGACGACGGTCAGGGACGTCGTCGATGCCGCCGGCAGCCCAGGGGTTGCAGCGGCCGATGCGCCAGGCGCCCATCGCGGTCCCGCGTACGACGCCGTACTGCTGGATCGCTTCGAGCGCGTAGCGCGAGCACGAGGGGTGGTAGCGGCAGACGTTGCCGTACAACGGTGAGATGACGGCACGGTAGGCGCGCAGCACGACGACGCAGGCGTTGCGCGGAAGCAACGCCACGGTCCACAGGACCCGCTTCAGGAGCGTCCGGTTCATGCTGCCTTCTCCACACCGCGCGCGAACGATCGCGAGACGTCTTCGAGCAGGGTAGGCCATGTGGCCTGCGGAGCGGCTGGCAGTGCGCGGACCACCACGTCGTACCCGGTGGGATGCCCCTGCAGCAGCTCGTGGGCGATGCCCTTGAGTCGGCGCCTGACCAGGTTGCGCGTCACGGCGTTGCCGACGGTCTTGGCGACGATGAAGCCGAACCGCGTGGGTCCGGCCCCGCTGACGTCGTGACGGACCACCGACACGATGACGTTCCCGGTCGCACTGCGCCGACCACGACGGACCGTCATCCGGTAGTCGTCGCCGCGCACGATCCGGTTGGCGCGGGCGATCATGCCGACACCCACCGGGCGGGGGCTCCGCTGGTGTCGATCCCCGGGCACACCGAAGCGCCGCGCGGCGGGACCAGGGGTCCGGCCGGCGCGGCGCCGGGAGCTACTGCGATCGGATCCAGCAGGATCAGATCAAGCCGACAGCTCGGTGCGACCCTTGGCGCGACGTGCGGCCAGGATCGAGCGGCCCGCGCGGGTGCGCATGCGCAGACGGAAGCCGTGCTTCTTGGCACGACGACGGTTGTTCGGCTGGAAGGTGCGCTTGCTCATGATCTTCTCCATACGGCTGCTCGAGGCTGGCCGTCACGAATGTGGTTGGTTGACGCAGGTGGTCACGACCAAGGGGCCGCAGTCAACTGGACAACGGTACGTGACCGAGGGCAGTGAGGTCAAACCCCGAACGCGTCCCGGCCAGCCGGCCAGCACCCGGAGAGCGGGGAGCGAGCGTTCTCCACACTGGGGACAACTTCTGTTCGGTGGGAGCCGTCATGGTCCTTTACAGTGGGGTGATCGATCCGCCCTGCGGCCCGGTACGACGGGGAAGCACCACTCCCGCAGTGTCTCGGACGGTGCTGGACCCGACTGTGGACAACCCTGTGGGGAAGTCAGACGGTACGACGGCGTCGACGAGGTCGCCTGAGAACCCCAGACTCCCTCGTCCGGACCAGCACGCGACGGACTGATCAGCGGTCCGACCGCGCCGAGCGGACGATGCACCATGCCCGCAGCACCACGACACCACGAGCCCAGGAGACGAGCGCGACATGACGATGCCCGCCGATCCCGTCGAGGACCTCTGGTCGTCGGTCCTCGGACTGCTCACCGAGGACGAGCGCATCACGCCGCAGCTGCACGGCTTCCTCAACCTCGTCGAGCCGAAGGGCGTCCTGGCCGGCACGCTCTACCTCGAGGTGCCGAACGACCTGACCCGCGGGATGCTCGAGCAGCGCATCCGCCTGCCCCTGACCGAGGCGATCTCGCGCATCGGTGACGACTCGGTGGCGAACTTCGCGATCACCGTGAACCCGGACATGGCCTCCGAGCCGCGGATGGAACCCTCGGTGCCGTCGTACGCCGAACCGTCGCAGGCACCGGTGGAGCAGAGCGCGGCGCCGCGCCAGTACATCGAGGCGCCGTTCGTCCCCAGCCAGATCGACGCCCCGGGCACCGCCGGCCGCCCGGAGTCGCGCCTCAACCCCAAGTACAACTTCGACAACTTCGTGATCGGCGCCTCGAACCGGTTCGCACACGCCGCCGCGGTGGCAGTGGCCGAAGCACCGGCCAAGGCGTACAACCCGCTGTTCATCTACGGCGACTCGGGACTCGGCAAGACCCACCTGCTGCACGCGATCGGCCACTACGCCGAGAGCCTGTACCCGGGCATCCGCGTGCGGTACGTGTCCAGCGAGGAGTTCACGAACGACTTCATCAACTCGATCGCGAACAACCGCTCGAACCAGTTCCAGCAGCGGTACCGCGACATCGACATCCTGCTGATCGACGACATCCAGTTCCTGCAGGGCAAGGACTCCACACAAGAGGCGTTCTTCCACACGTTCAACACGCTGCACGACCACAACAAGCAGGTCGTGATCACGTCGGACGTCGCGCCCAAGCACCTGACCGGCTTCGAGGACCGGATGCGCAGCCGGTTCGAGTGGGGTCTGATCACCGACGTGCAGGCACCCGACCTCGAGACCCGCATCGCGATCCTCCGCAAGAAGGCGCAGTCCGACCACCTGCAGGTGCCCGACGACATCCTCGAGTTCATGGCGTCGAAGGTGTCGAGCAACATCCGTGAGCTCGAGGGCACCCTCATCCGCGTCACCGCGTTCGCCAGCCTGAACCGGACGGCCGTCGACATGGCGCTGGTGCAGACGGTCCTCAAGGACCTGATCACGCTGGACGAGGACAACGTCATCGCGCCGACGGACATCATCAACCACACCGCGGAGTACTTCAAGCTGTCGGTCGACGACCTGTACGGCTCGTCCCGGTCCCAGGCGATCGCCACGGCCCGGCAGATCGCGATGTACCTGTGCCGCGAGCTCACGAGCCTGTCCCTGCCCAAGATCGGGCAGCTGTTCGGCAACCGCGACCACACCACCGTGATGTACGCCAACAAGAAGATCGCGGAGCTCATGAAGGAGCGCCGGTCCATCTACAACCAGGTGACCGAGCTGACGAGCCGCATCAAGCAGGACCGCCGGTACCGCTGAGCACAGCGCTCACGACGGCGCGGTCGCGTCCGTCAGAACATCGGTTCACACGGCCAGGAGGCCCGACCCGCGTCCGTCGGATCGGCCCACTCCGGCGCGCGTCCACCATCTGAGACGGTTCCATGCGCCGGACTTCTCACAGTGTGGAAAGCCTGTGGATAACTGTGGAGGACACGCCGCGCGGTTGTTCACAGCCATGGGGTCGACTGTGGAATCTGGGGATGGAAGTGGATAGATGAGATTGATTCATCCCGAGGGCGCCAACAGGCCACTCACAAGTCACACGGTTGTAGTTCCCGCTCACTGACCGGCATCCCCAGAGTTGTCCACAGTGTGCACAGGCGTTATTAGCCTTGTCTCTCTTCATCTCTCTGGATCACTGGGCCAACCTTGTGGACGGCGGGATGACAAGAAATCCGGGCTGTGCTCCGCTGTGCCACAATGGGGCGGCCGGACAGTCCGACGACACGACAGGGGTCCCAGCTGTGAAGTTCGAGGTCAACCGGGACGTCTTCTCCGAAGCCGTCTCGTTCGCGGTGAAGCTCCTCCCACAGCGCACGACCCTCCCGATCCTGTCGGGTGTGTTGATCCATGCCGAGGGCGATCGCCTGACACTGTCGTCGTTCGACTACGAGGTCTCGGCGCAGACGTCCATCGCCGCGCAGATCGACGAGTCCGGCACTGTGCTCGTCTCCGGCCGCCTGTTGAACGACATCGCGAGCCGTCTGCCGAACGCCCCCGTGTCGTTCTCCACGGAAGAGTCGCGGATCACCGTGACCTGCGGCTCGGCGCACTTCACGCTGCTGAGCATGCCGGTCGAGGAGTACCCGACCCTGCCCGAGGTCGGCGAGCAGACCGGCGTCATCCCGGGCGACGCGTTCTCGGAAGCCGTGTCCCAGGTCGCGGTCGCTGCCAGCCGTGACGACGTCACCCCGGTGATCACCGGTGTCCAGCTCGAGGTCAGCGACCACGACCTGTCCCTCATCGCCACCGACCGCTACCGCGTCGCCGTCCGGACGATCCAGTGGGACTCGGGTCGTGCCGCCGACGGCGAGTCGACGACCCTGCACGCACTCGTCCCGGCACGCACCCTGCAAGAGGTGGGCCGCACGTTCGGCTCGGCCAGCACGGTGTCGGTGTCGATCAGCGGCACGTCCGAGCGTGAGCTCATCGCGTTCCAGGCCGCCGACAAGACCGTCACCTCGTTGCTCATCAAGGGCAACTACCCGCCGGTCCGCCGGCTCTTCCCCGACACCGTGCAGGACCACGCCGTGATCAACACGGCCGAGCTGGTCGAAGCGGTGCGACGGGTCTCCCTCGTCCTGGAGCGCGAAGCCGCACTCCGGTTCTCCTTCTCGGTCGACGGGCTCACGCTCGAGGCGATCGGATCCGAACAAGCGCAGGCGTCAGAGTCGATCGATGCGTTGCTGACCGGCGAGGAAACGGTGGTCTCGTTGAAGCCCGCCTTCCTGCTGGATGGGTTGAACGCGGTGCACTCCGAGTTCGTCCGTGTCTCCTTCACCAAGACGGAGAACCCCAACAAGCCGGGCCCGGTGCTCATCACCGGCCAGTCCTCGCGCGAGGAACCGGCGACGGACGGCTACCGGTACCTGCTGCAGCCCAATCTCCTGCTGCGATAGCAACAGCCGAACACTGCGCCGACGGGCTCCACCGAGCGCCGGCGCGACGACGAACAGAAGAGGAAATCATGCAGATCGGTCTTGTCGGCCTGGGGAAGATGGGCAACAACATGCGTGCGCGTCTGCGCAACGCAGGGATCGACGTCGTCGGGTACGACGCCAACCCCGCCGTCTCGGACGTCGCCGACCTCGGGGAGCTGGCGAAGGCCCTCACCGGCCCGCGTCTGGTCTGGGTCATGGTCCCCCACGGGAAGATCACGGACGACGTCATCAACGACCTGGCCGAGGTGCTCGAGCCGGGTGACCTGGTGATCGACGGCGGCAACTCGAAGTGGCTCGACGACGAGAAGCACGCCAAGCAGCTCGACGCCAAGGGCATCCGCTACATGGACGTCGGCGTCTCCGGCGGCATCTGGGGCAAGGACAACGGCTACGGCATGATGGCCGGTGGCGACCCGAAGGACATCGAGTTCGCGATGCCCGTCTTCGACGCACTCCGTCCCGAGGGCCCCCGCGGCGAGGGCTTCTCGCACGCCGGCGGCGTGGGCGCGGGGCACTACGCCAAGATGGTCCACAACGGCATCGAGTACGCGATCATGCAGGCCTACGGCGAGGGCTACGAGCTGCTCGAGGCCAAGGACATCGTCCACGACGTGCCGGCCGTCTTCGCCGGCTGGCAGCGCGGCACCGTCGTGCGCTCGTGGCTGCTCGACCTGCTCGTGCTCGCGATCAACGAGGACCCGAAGCTCGACGAGCTCGAGGGCTACGTCGACGACTCGGGCGAGGGTCGTTGGACCCTCGAAGAAGCGATCGAGCTGGCCGTCCCGATGCCCGCGCTCTCCGCCGCCATGTTCGCGCGCTTCGTCTCGCGTCAGGGCAGCCAGTCCCCGACGATGAAGGCCGTCGCCGCGCTGCGCAACCAGTTCGGCGGCCACGCCGTCAAGAAGGCCTAGTCCCTCCGGGACGAAGCCCCGGCCCGCGTGCACGTCGACCACCTCCAGCTCACCGACTTCCGGAACTACCGGCAGGCGGAGGTCGACCTCGCACGCGGGCCGAACCTGTTCGTGGGACGCAACGGCCAGGGCAAGACCAACCTGGTCGAGTCCATCGCCTACCTGTCCACCCTCGGCTCGCACCGGGTCCCGACCGACGCCGCCTTGGTCCGCCAGGGCTGTGACGCGGCGATCGTCCGCGCACGACTCGCGCACGAGGACCGCAGCATCCTGGCCGAGGTCCAGATCAACCGCACCGGGTCGAACCGTGCGCAGGTCAACCGTGCGCCGATCAAGCCGCGTGAGTTGCCGCGGTACTGCACGAGCGTGCTCTTCGCCCCCGAGGACCTGGCACTGGTCCGCGGTGAACCGTCCGGTCGTCGCCGGATGCTCGACGAGCTCCTGGTGCAGATCGCCCCGCGCATGCAGGGCGTCATCGCCGACTACGACCGGACGCTCCGGCAGCGCAACACCCTGCTGAAGTCGGCTCGGGCGACCGGGGCCAAGTCGGGTTCCCTCGCCACGCTCGACGTCTGGGACGAACGGCTCGTCGCGTTCGGGTCCGAGATCATCGCGGCGCGTGACCACCTGACCCGTCGCCTGGCACCGTTCGTCGCCGAGGCGTACGCGACCGTCGCCGGCGAACGACACGAGGCCTCGATCACGGGCGTGCTGAGCGTCCGCGGCGGCGACCCCGAGGACGCCTCGGCCACCGACTCCGTGCTCGGCACCCCGGACGAACCCGTCACCGTGCCCGCGGCGGCCGAGGCGTTCCGTGGCGCGCTCGAACGTCGCCGCCGCGACGAACTCGACCGCGGGCTGACTCTCGCTGGGCCGCACCGCGACGACGTGCTCTTCACCCTGAACGGGTTACCTGCCCGCGGGTACGCCAGTCACGGCGAATCGTGGTCGTTCGCGCTCGCGATCCAGCTGGCCAGCGCGTCGATCCTGCGCGCGGAGTCGACGCTCGGCGACCCGATCATCATCCTCGACGACGTGTTCGCCGAACTCGACGAGTCCCGCCGCGAACGCCTGGGCAACGCGGTGGCGGACTACGAGCAGGTGCTCATCACGGCCGCCGTGTTCGGCGACGTGCCCCCGCAGCTGGCGGCGCACACCGTCCGGATCGAGGCCGGCACCATCGTGACCGACGAGACGGAACCGACCACGGCCTCCGGTCCGGCGACGCCGGAAGCCGGTACCGCGGCGACGCCGGAAGCCGGGGCCCCGGCGACCACGGAAGCCGACGTCTGATGCCCCGTCCCTGGCGACCCACCGAGCCGGCCCGCGTGTACGGCCACCTCAAGGCGGTCTTCGGCGACCCGTCCAAGCGTGGGGTCGACGCCCGGCGCCGACGTGCCAAGGAGTTCGACGCCGACACCGTGCCGTACGGGCGCGGCCGTGAACCCAAGGGGCTCGGCGACATCGTCGGATCGCTTGCCGCCGAGCTCGGCTGGACCGGGCCGCTGGCACGGTCGGAGCTGTTCGTCGACTGGCCGAGCGTGGTGGGCGAGGAGCTCGCCAAGCACTCCAGTCCCGTGACCATCGAGGACGGCGCGCTCGTCATCCGCTGCGACTCGACGGCCTGGGCGACACAGCTCCGGCTCATGCGTGCGACGGTCACGACGACCATCGCGGAGCGCCACCCGGAGGCGGGCGTGCAGTCGATACGTGTTTCGGGCCCAGACGTCCCCACCTGGAAACGCGGCCTCAGGAGCGTCCAGGGGCGCGGTCCTCGCGATACCTACGGTTGAGCAGAGGAAATCATCCTCTGGTCGCGAAATCGGCCCTCCAGGGGCCGTTTTCACCCTCGCGGACGAGGCGCCTGCGATAGACTGACTGGTGCAGTGTGCGGGCGTTCCGCGCGCAGGCAGGAGCTCTCGCGACATGGCATCAGGATCTGAAGACGACCAGAACACATCAGTCGAACAGTCGTACGGCGCAGACCAGATCCAGGTGCTCGAGGGGCTCGAAGCCGTCCGCAAGCGCCCGGGCATGTACATCGGCTCCACGGGCCCCCGCGGTCTCCACCACCTGGTGCAGGAGATCGTCGACAACTCCGTGGACGAAGCCCTGGCCGGCTACTGCGACACCATCGACGTGACCATCCGCGAAGACGGCGGTGTCCGCGTGGTCGACAACGGCCGCGGCATCCCCGTCGGCATCCACTCGGCCGAAGGCGTCTCCACGGTCCAGGTCGTCCTGACCGTCCTGCACGCCGGTGGCAAGTTCGGCGGCGGTGCGTACGCCGTGTCCGGTGGTCTGCACGGTGTCGGTTCCTCCGTCGTGAACGCGTTGAGCTCCGAGCTCGACGTCGAGGTCCGTCAGCAGGGGCACGTCTGGCGACAGAGCTACACCGACGGCGTCCCCGTGGCTCCGCTCAGCAAGGACGAGGAGTCCGACGAGCACGGCACCACGATCACGTTCTGGCCGAACGCCGAGATCTTCGAGACGGTCGTCTTCGACTACGAGACCCTGCGCGCGCGCTTCCAGCAGATGGCGTTCCTGAACAAGGGACTCCGCATCAACCTGCGCGACGAGCGCACCCCCGACGAAGGGGAAGAGTCGCGCCACGATTCCTTCCGCTACGAGCGCGGTCTTGCCGACTACGTCGAGTACCTCGGCGCGCAGAAGAAGGCCGACCTGGTGCACCCCGACGTCATCGGCTTCGAGGCCGAGGACCCCGAGCGCAAGATCGCGCTCGAGGTCGCGATGCAGTGGAACACCTCGTACCAGGAGAGCGTCCACACCTTTGCCAACACGATCAACACGCACGAGGGCGGCACCCACGAAGAAGGGTTCCGTGCGGCGCTGACGTACCTGGTCAACAAGTACGCGCGCGAAGCGAAGATCATCAAGGAGAAAGACGACAACCTGACGGGGGACGACATCCGTGAAGGCCTGACCGCCGTCATCTCCGTCAAGCTCGGCGAGCCGCAGTTCGAGGGCCAGACGAAGACCAAGCTCGGCAACACCGAGGCCAAGGGCTTCGTCCAGCGCGTCGTCGGCACCGAGCTGACCCACTGGTTCGAGAGCAACCCGACACAGGCCCGCGACGTCGTCCGCAAGGCGATCCAGGCGTCCCAGGCGCGGCTCGCCGCCCGCAAGGCCCGTGAGACGACCCGCCGCAAGGGCCTGCTGGAGTCGGGCGGCATGCCCGGCAAGCTCAAGGACTGCCAGTCGAAGGACCCGACCCTGTCCGAGATCTTCATGGTCGAGGGTGACTCCGCCGGTGGTTCCGCGGTGCAGGGGCGCAACCCGATGACCCAGGCGATCCTGCCGCTCCGGGGCAAGATCCTGAACGTCGAGAAGGCCCGGCTCGACCGCGCCCTGGCCAACCAGGAGATCCAGTCGATGATCACGGCGTTCGGCGCCGGCATCGGCGAGGACTTCGACCCGGACAAGGCCCGGTACCACAAGATCGTGCTGATGGCCGATGCCGACGTCGACGGCCAGCACATCACCACGCTGCTGCTCACCCTGCTGTTCCGCTACATGCGTCCGCTCATCGAGCGCGGCTACGTCTACCTGGCGCAGCCGCCGCTGTACCGCCTGAAGTGGTCGAACTCGGCACACGAGTACGTGTTCAGCGACCGTGAGCGCGACGCCCTGCTGCAGTCCGGCATCGCCTCGGGCAAGCGCATCCCCAAGGACAACGGGATCCAGCGCTACAAGGGGCTTGGCGAGATGGACTACAAGGAGCTCTGGGACACCACGATGAACCCGGACACCCGCACGCTGCTGCAGGTCACGCTCGAGGACGCGGCCGCGGTGGACAGCACCTTCGCGACGCTGATGGGCGAGGACGTCGACGCGCGTCGCCAGTTCATCCAGCAGAACGCGAAGGACGTCCGGTTCCTGGACATCTGATCCACGGACAGGAGGCGCGGTGCCAGCCGCGCGTCCTGGTCCGGACCACCTGTGGTCGCGCCCGGCGCGACGAACGTCACCACGGCCTCCCGGCCGTCAGAAAGGTAGCCGAGTCAGATGGCTGACGAGAACGAAACCAACGACGACCAGCCCGAGATCGTGCACGGTGAGGTCGGGGACATCGTCGTCTCCGGCGACCGGATCTCGCAGGTCGACCTGCAGCTCGAGATGCAGCGGTCGTACCTCGACTACGCGATGAGCGTCATCGTCGGGCGCGCGCTACCCGAGGTCCGCGACGGACTCAAGCCGGTCCACCGCCGCGTGCTCTACGCGATGTACGACGGTGGGTACCGCCCCGACCGTGCCTTCTCGAAGTGCTCGCGCGTCGTCGGCGACGTCATGGGACAGTTCCACCCGCACGGCGACAGCGCGATCTACGACGCGCTCGTCCGCCTGGTGCAGCCGTGGTCGCTCCGGTACCCGCTCGCGCTCGGCCAGGGCAACTTCGGTTCGCCCGGCAACGACGGTGCGGCCGCCCCGCGGTACACCGAGACCAAGATGGCGCCGCTCGCCATGGAGATGGTCCGCGACATCGACGAAGAGACCGTCGACTTCCAGGACAACTACGACGGCCGCACGCAGGAACCCGCGATCCTGCCGGCACGGTTCCCGAACCTGCTGGTCAACGGATCGGTCGGCATCGCCGTCGGCATGGCGACGAACATCCCGCCGCACAACCTGCGCGAGGTCGCCGCCGGTGCGAAGTGGGCGCTGGAGCACCCCGACGCCACGCGCGAAGAGCTGCTCGGCGCGCTGATGCAGCGCATCAAGGGACCGGACTTCCCGACCGGGGCACAGATCCTCGGCGTCAAGGGCATCCAGGACGCGTACCGCACTGGTCGTGGTTCGATCACGATGCGCGCGGTCGTCTCGGTGGAGGAGATCCAGGGTCGCACCTGCCTGGTCGTCACCGAGCTGCCGTACCAGGTCAACCCCGACAACCTGGCGATCAAGATCGCCGAGCTCGTCAAGGACGGCCGCCTGGCCGGCGTCGCCGACATCCGCGACGAGACCTCGGGCCGTACCGGGCAGCGCCTGGTCATCGTGCTCAAGCGCGACGCCGTCGCCAAGGTCGTGCTGAACAACCTGTACAAGCACACCCAGCTGCAGGAGAACTTCGGCGCGAACATGCTCGCCATCGTCGACGGCGTGCCCCGCACCCTGGCGCTCGACGGCTTCATCTCGGCGTGGGTCGACCACCAGGTCGAGGTCATCGTCCGCCGCACCCAGTACCGGCTGCGCGAGGCCGAGAAGCGCGCGCACATCCTGCGCGGCTACCTGGCGGCGCTCGACGCGCTCGACGAGGTCATCGCCCTCATCCGCCGATCGCCCGACGTCGAAGAAGCCCGCAGCGGCCTGATGGACCTGCTGAGCGTCGACGAGATCCAGGCCCGTGCGATCCTCGAGCTGCAGCTGCGTCGCCTGGCCGCCCTCGAGCGTCAGAAGATCCACGAGGAGGCCGAAGCCCTCGAGCTCAAGATCGCCGACTTCGAGGACATCCTCGCCCGGCCCGAGCGCCAGCGGTCGATCATCGGCGAGGAGCTCGACGAGATCGTCGAGCGCTTCGGTGACGACCGTCGCAGCGAGATCATGCTCGGGTACGACGGCGACATGTCGATCGAGGACCTCATCCCCGAAGAAGAGGTCGTCGTCACGATCACCCGCGGCGGCTACGTCAAGCGCACGCGCAGCGACCAGTACCGCCAGCAGCACCGGGGCGGACGTGGTGTCCGCGGCGCCCAGCTGCGTGCGGACGACGTCGTCGAGCACTTCTTCGTGACGACCACGCACCACTGGCTGCTGTTCCTGACCGACCAGGGGCGCGTCTACCGTGCCAAGGCGTACGAGCTGCAGGAAGCCGGACGCGACGCCAAGGGCCAGCACTCGGCGAACCTGCTCGCGATGCAGCCGGACGAGCAGATCCAGCAGGTCCTGGACATCCGCGACTACGAGGCCGCGCAGTACCTCGTACTCGCCACCGAGCAGGGCCTGGTGAAGAAGACGGCGCTGACCGAGTACGACACGAACCGCACCGGCGGCATCATCGCGATCAACCTGCGCGAGGGCGACACGCTCCGCTCGGCGCTGCTGGTCGACGAGACCGACGACCTGCTGCTGGTCTCGCGCCACGGCATGTCGCTGCGCTTCACCGCGACGAACGACACGCTCCGACCGATGGGGCGTTCGACCTCGGGTGTGAAGGGCATGTCCTTCCGTGACGGTGACTCTCTGCTGGCTGCTCGGGTCGTCTCCGATGACGGCTTCGTCTGGGTCATGACCGAGGGCGGCTACGCCAAGCGCACCGGCGTCGACCAGTACCGCATCCAGGGCCGCGGTGGGCTGGGCATCAAGGTGGCAAAGTTGGCGGCCGACCGGGGCGACCTTGTGGGTGCTCTCATCGTGGGTGAAGACGACGAGGTGCTCGTCGTGCTGCAATCGGGCAAGGTGGTAAGGTCTGCCGTGGCCGAGGTCCCCGCCAAGGGCCGTGACACGATGGGCGTCGTCTTCGCGAGGTTCGCGGAGAACGACCGGATCATCGCGGTGGCCCGGAACAGCGAGCGGAACCTGGACGACCAGGAAGACGCCGAGATCGAGCCCGCGGGCCCGGTGGAGACGGTCAGCCCTGCTGAAGCGGCCCCTGATTCCACTGATCCCATCGACACCGAGCCCGTCGACGACGAGGCCGGAGAGGACCAGGCAACCAATGAGTAGTGTCGCCGAGAAGCTCCAGAAGAAGGCGAAGCGACCCGTCGGCACCCGCCAGGTGCGGCTCCGACTGGTCTACCTCGACTTCTGGTCGATGGTGAAGCTGTCGTTCCTGATCGCCCTCGCGGGCAGCATCGTGATCGTCGTCGCCACCGCCCTGGTGTGGGGCATCCTCAACCAGACCGGGGTGTTCACCCAGATCGACGCCCTCCTCAAGGACGTCACCGGGCAGAACAACTACTCGATCATGGACCAGTTCTCGCTGGGCCAGGTGCTCGGGTTCTCGGTCGTCGTCGGCATCCTCAACGTGGTCGTCGGCACGGTGCTCGGCGCCATCGTCAGCGTGCTGTACAACCTCAGTGTGCGGATCACGGGCGGTCTGCTCGTGGGCTTCACGAACAACTGACACACCCGGCCGGATGGGGCCGACCGTACGATTTCGCTCCGGCGGGTTCGTGCGCTAGGCTTTCATCCGGTCTGAGGGGCTATAGCTCAGGCGGTTAGAGCGCTTCGCTGATAACGAAGAGGTCCAAGGTTCAAGTCCTTGTAGCCCCACCACGCACAATTCAATCCCAGGTACTGCGGTGCCGCGACTCCCTCAGGGGTCACTCGGGGCCTTAGCTCAGTTGGTAGAGCGCCTGCTTTGCAAGCAGGATGTCGGGAGTTCGATTCTCCCAGGCTCCACTCCCTCGGCGTGAGCGTTGCTCCGCTCGTTCCTCGCTCCGCAACGCTCGGTCGTCGTGCTGGTCTGCGCGCCTCCGGCGCGGTGTCGCGTGTGCGCCCATGCCCTGAGCCCTGAGTGGTCGCAACGCGCCGCTCGCGTTGGCCGAGTGGTCACCTCTCGTCGGTGGGGCGTCGGCGGGGCGACGTTCCGTGCCCAGTGGCCGGATGTGAGCGGGGTGTCGTGACCAGTCAGCGCGCGAGTCCGTGACAACACGCGGCCCGTCCGAGCGGTCGCAACACACCGCTCAGCTTCGGCGAGTGGTCACGACTTGTCGTTGGGGCGTCGCCGGAGCGACATGCTGCGACCAGTCGCTGGACGTGAGCCGGGGTGTCGTGACCAGTCAGCGCGCGAGGCTGCGACAACAGGCGGCCCGTATGAGTGGTCGCAACACACCGCTCAGCTTCGGCGAGTGGTCACGACTTGTCGTTGGGGCGTCGCCGGAGCGACATGCTGCGACCAGTCGCTGGACGTGAGCGGGGTGTCGTGACCAGTCAGCGCGCGTGTGGCATCGGCGTGTGCCACACACGTGGCACCAGGCGGGAGGCACGGGGCCAGGCCGCCACGGGCCTCCTGTCCGGTGCGGCCCGCGTCACGGACCTGCGTCCGACGGATCGGGGCGGGTGAAAGGGCTCGCCGCG
The DNA here is from genome assembly GCF_053345565.1 of Microbacterium sp. M1A1_1b. Lineage (NCBI taxonomy): Bacteria > Bacillati > Actinomycetota > Actinomycetes > Micrococcales > Microbacteriaceae > Microbacterium > Microbacterium sp. M1A1_1b. The sequence continues at coordinate 79,248 of NZ_JBKFAJ010000004.1, read as the reverse complement.
GTGCGTCGAGGTCGCACACGCACACGGACACGGACAGCACCCGTGCCAAGAACGACGAAGGGCCCCGGCGCGTGCCGGGGCCCTTCGTACGAACCGGGAGGTCAGGCGGCGGACTTGTCCGCCGAGTCGGCGTCGTCAGCGACCCACAGGTCGTCGTCGGCGCGGAGCGTCTGGTACGCGGCGTACGCGGCACCAGCGATGGCGACCACCCCGACCACGATCAGCGCGACGCCACCGAAGCCGATGCCCTGCTTCTGGTGACCGGGCGTGTACTTGGCCGCGGCCTTCTTCGCCTGCTTGCCCTTCTTCTGGGCCTTCTTGACGAGCTTCTTGACGCGGGGGTCCTTCGCGAGGTCGCCCACGCTCATGACCGAGCCCGCGGTCGACATCAGTCCGGGGATGACCTCGGTCTGGAACCGGTGCGATGCGGTCTGCGCAGCCGAGGTGGCAGCGTGCACACCGGTTGCGACGGCCGGGCGCACCCCGTTGTCGATCGCGTGCTGGACGCGGGGGGCGATGTCCTTTCGCGCTGCATCGGCGGCGTGCGAGCGGGCATCGGCCAGGATCTCGTTCGCGTGCTCGAGCACCTTGCGCTGCTCGCCGAGGAGCGAGGCGGTCTTGCCCTTGAGCTTCTTGATCTGCTTCCGGCGCTTGCGCGACAGTTCGATCGTCGTCATCTGGTACCTCCATCGGAACGGCGTGTACCCATCCTGCCACCAGGGTGCCTGACAGGTCACAGGGCCGTCCCTGTGCGTCTCGTCTGTACGCAGGTCACACATGCGAGAATCGGAACATGTCTCTGCACACTGCTGTCGCAACGATCCACACGAACAAGGGCGACATCCGCGTCAACCTGTTCGGCAACCACGCACCCAAGACCGTCAAGAACTTCGTCGACCTCGCCACCGGCCAGCAGGAATGGACCCACCCGGGCACGGGCAAGGTGTCGACCGACAAGCTGTACGACGGTGTGGTCTTCCACCGCATCATCAAGGACTTCATGATCCAGGGCGGCGACCCGCTCGGACAGGGCGTCGGCGGCCCCGGCTACCGCTTCGACGACGAGATCTCCCCGGAGCTCACCTTCCAGAACCCCTACATCTTCGCCATGGCGAACGCCGGCATCCAGGGCGGCCGCGGCACCAACGGGTCGCAGTTCTTCATCACGACCGTCGCCACCCCGTGGCTGCAGGGCAAGCACACCATCTTCGGTGAGGTCGCGGACGACGAGTCCCGCGCTGTCGTCGACGCGATCGAGGGCGTCCCCACGGACGGCCGTGACAAGCCGCTCGAGGACGTCGTCATCAACAGTATCGACGTCGAGTCCGTCTGACCCCTGTGACCGATCAGGCGTACAACCCGGCCAACTACTGCTACCGGCACCCAGACCGACAGAGCTTCATCCTGTGCCAGCGGTGCGGGCGGACGATCTGCACGGAGTGCCAGACACCGGCGGCGGTCGGGGTGCACTGCCCTGAGTGCGTGCGCGAGCAGCGTGCGAAGTTCACCGAGAACCGCCGAGCTTCCGGGGCCCCGAACGGGCTGACGGTCGCGCGGCGGCGCTTCGCGATGCTCGACCAGAAGGCGACGATCGTCATCATCGCGGTGTCCGTGCTGATCTGGTTGCTCGACCAGGTCACGCGCGGGTACTTCACCCAGCTGTTGTTCTTCAACGCGGCGTACCTGCCCACCCAGCCGTGGCGCATGGTGACCTCGTTGTTCGTGCACTCGGGCTTCCTGCACATCGCCTTCAACATGTGGGCGGTGTTCATCTTCGGTCGGATGCTCGAGAACATGCTCGGGACCTGGCGCTTCCTGGCGCTGTACTTCCTGGCGGGACTCGGCGGTTCCATGGCCGTCACCCTGATCGCTCCCGGCTCGTCGGTCGTGGGCGCATCAGGCGCGATCTTCGGGCTGTTCGCGGCGTTCTTCATGCTGCAGCGCAGCCTGGGTGGCAATGCCGTCTCACTGCTGGTCATCATCGGTCTGAACCTGGTGATCGGGTTCCTGCCGGGCACCAACATCTCGTGGCAGGCCCACGTGGGTGGGATCGCCGTGGGCTTCCTGACGGGCTACGTCTTCGCCAAGACACGGAACATCCGTCGACGGAACCTGCAGATCGCGCTGCTCGTCGCCGAAGCGGTGGTCATCATCGCGCTGACCTACGTCGGCTACGCGATCGCCATCGGCTGATCGAACGGCCCCGGCTTCGGTACGGAACGCCCCGCTGCTCTTCGGAGCGGCGGGGCGTTCGTCGTCTGTGGAGAACTCCCTGAGTTACACGCGTGTGATTATCCCCATTGTGGAGAGACCTGTGGACAACTCCGGACCCTGCATGTGGACAGCCGTGTGGAGAACCCGCAGAGCTGTGGAGAACCGGGCCTGACGGCGCAGATCGGTCAGGCAGCCTGTGGACAGACGACGACGCCCGCCGTACCGAGTGGGTACGACGGGCGTCGGGGTCGCAATCGGCGGTCAGCGCCAGCGCGTGGTCATGAGGAAGCCGATGAACATGATGCCGAAGCCGATCAGGATGTTCCACGAGTTGAGCGTCGGGACCGGCAGGGTGCCCTGGGAGATGTAGAAGATGATGACCCAGGCGAGTCCGATCAGCATGAACCCGAACATGACCGGCTTGAACCACACGGGGTTGGGCTGGTCACCCGCAGTCTCGACCGAGTCGGCTCGGGTCCTCCGGGCGGGCTTGGTGCGGTCCTTGTCCTTGGCCATGGCCGGTATCCTACCGTGAACATGTGTGTGGACGACCCCCGCAGAGTGTCCACACGACCTCCACGAGTACGGTGAACCGACCATGACCAGGATCCTCGTCGTCGACAACTACGACAGCTTCGTGTACACGCTCAACGGGTACGTCCAGCAGCTCGGGGCGCAGACCGACGTCGTCCGCAACGACGCCTTCCCCGAGTCCGAGATCGCCGAGCGCATCGCCGACTACGACGGCGTGCTGCTGTCACCGGGGCCGGGCACGCCCGCTGACGCCGGTGTGTCGATCGCGACCGTCCGTGCGTCGATCGCGGTGGACAAGCCCCTGCTCGGTGTCTGCCTGGGCCACCAGGCGATCGCCGAGGCGCTCGGCGCGACCGTGACCCACGCCGAAGAACTCATGCACGGCAAGACCTCGCAGGTCGACCACGACGACAGCGCGCTGTTCGTGGGTGTCCCGCACCCCTTCACGGCGACGCGGTACCACTCGCTGGCGATCGTCGACGGCACCGTTCCGGACACGCTCACCGTGACGGCACGGACCGAGGGCGGCGTCATCATGGGCGTCCAGCACCAGGACGCCCCCGTCTACGGCGTGCAGTTCCACCCCGAGTCGGTCCTGACCGAGGGCGGCTACCGGATGGTCGGCAACTGGCTCGAGACGGCGGGCCTGTCGGGTGCCGCCGAGCGCGCCGCGGGCCTCGGCCCGCTCATCGCCGCCCACCACGCCTGACGCGCGGCGTTCCGGTCGCTGGATCCGCAGGGTCCTGCCCGCCTTGAGCGCTCCCACCTGCGCTCCCACCTGTCGGACAGGAGGCGCGTGGCGGGCGACCCCGGGCCTCCTGTCCGGTGGGTGACCGGTCCGGAAGCCGCAGCGGACGAGCGGGCCAGCGGTTCAGTTGCCGTTGTCGCCGGTGTCGCCGGGGTTCCCGCCGCTGTCGCCACCAGGACTCGGAGCCTGCGTGGCCGGTGCGCTGGGACGGACTGACGCAGCGCAGTAGGTCAGGACGACCGTGCTGCCCTGGGCGATGTCGCCGGCGGGCTGGTCCTGCTGCGACACGAGGCCACCGGTGCAGGCGTACGACGGCTGCTGCTTGACGGTCAGGCCGAGGTTCGCGAGTGTCGAGTTCGCGGTCGCGATCGGCTGCTGCGAGACGTCCGGCAGCTGCACCATGCCGTTGGACACCGTCAGGTTGACCACGGTGCCCTTCGTGAGCGACGTGCTGGCGGCGGGGTCGGTGCTGAGCACGGTGCCTTCCGGGACGGACGGCGAGTAGTCGGTGTTGATCGCACCGACCTCGAAGCCGGCGGCCTTCAGCGCACTCTGGGCCGCGTCCTGCGTCTGGTTCGCGACGTCGGGTACGGCCACCTGTTCCGGGCCGAGCGAGACGACCAACCGGATGTTCTGCTTGCGGGCGACGTTCGTGCCGGAACCCGGTTCGGTCCGGATGACGGATCCCTTGTCGACGTCGTCCGAGTTCTCGTCGACACGAACTGGCACCAGGTCCTTCTGTTCGAGGGCCTTGCTGGCCGAGTCGTAGGTGGCACCGACGACGTTCGGCACACTGACCGACGACGACACCGGTGCCTGGCCCGGCTGCAGGTTGGCGACCCAGAAGACGACCCCGGCGATCACGGCCACAGCCACCAGGATGCCGACCCAGATCCACGCCACCGGGGGGCGGTTCTGCGTGCGCTGCGGGCGGTGTTCCTGCGTGTCGTCGAGTTCACGGAAGGCGACCTCGGGGTTGGAGGTCGTGCGCGGGTTCACGCCGAAGAGCATGGTCGACGCGTCGTTCGCGCGCTGCTGCTGCAGCTTCTTGGTCGACGCCGGGACGTGCCCGGCGCCGGCCTGCTCGAGGTCGCGGCGGAACTCGGCGGCGTTCTGGAACCGGCGGGTGCGGTCCTTGACCAGGGCGTGCAGCGTGACGGCATCGATCGCCGGCGAGACCGACGGCGTGATCGTGGACGGGGCGACCGGCTGTTCGCTGACGTGCTGGTAGGCGACCGCGACGGGCGAGTCACCGAGGAACGGTGGGCGTCCGGTCAGGAGCTCGAACAGGACGATGCCCGTCGAGTACAGGTCGGTGCGCGCGTCGACGGTCTCGCCGCGGGCCTGCTCCGGCGAGAAGTAGGACGCGGTGCCCAGGATCGAGGTGGTCTGCGCGACCGTCGCCGAGGTGTCCGTGATGGCCCGGGCGATCCCGAAGTCCATCACCTTGACCTGTCCGGTCTGCGTGACCATGACGTTGGCGGGCTTGATGTCGCGGTGCACGACGCCGGCGCGGTGGGAGTACTCGAGCGCGGTGAGGATGCCGCTCGTGATGCGCACGGCTTCGTCGGACTCGACGGGCCCGTCGGCGATGACGTCGCTGAGGGGTCGACCCTCGACGAACTCCATCACGATGTACGGCACCTGGACCTCGGCGCCGGACGGCTCGGTGACGGTCTCTTCGCCGGCGTCGTAGACACGGACGATCGTCGGGTGGGCCATCCGGGCGGCCGCCTGCGCTTCTTGACGGAAGCGGGTGCGGAACGCCGGGTCGTTGGCCAGGCTCGGCTTGAGCAGCTTCACGGCGACACGACGACCGAGTCGTGTGTCCTGCCCGACGTGCACGGTGGCCATGCCGCCCCGACCGATGACGTCACCGATCTCGTACCGGTTGGCGAGGAGCGTGATCCCCGCGGTCACACCTTCTGGCACGTACTCCTCCGAATGTCCGTCGGGGGCAAGTGTACGACAGGGCTCCCTGGTGAGACGCTGGCGACGAGGCCGCCCACACCAACCGTTACCGGAACGGTGTGGACGGCCCCGACGTCGTCAGTTGCCGTCCTGCGGTCCGCCGGTCTGCGTGGCGCCGCCGGTGGGCTCGCCGGACGGCTGCTGGACGGTCCAGGTCGCGGTGGCGGCGTCGGAGTTCTCGGACGCCGTGAGCGACCCGCAGGTCACGTTGTACACGAACGAGACCTCGGACCCGGCAGCGTCTGCCTGGATGTTGACGGCGGTCGACGACGTGTCGCCGGACGTGGCACCCGAGCTGTCCTTGCCGCCGGTCACGGTCCACGAGTACTTGCTGACCGTGTACCCGGTCGGGCAGGTCGCGGCCGACCAGCTGAACGTCACCGCTCCGCTCGACGACACCGTGCCCGCCGACGGCGTGTTCGGCTTGTTGACCGTCGGCGGCGCCGTGTACTCGCGCAGGGTGATGAGCGTGCCCGGGGCCACGCTGCCGGTCGGGGTGATGGACTGCACCGTGTTGGCCTGTGCGGCCGACGGGGCGGTGTCGCCGTCCTCCACGGTGACCTCGAGGCCGAGCGCGCGCAGGGCGGTCTGCGCCTCGGCGGTGTTGCGGCCGACGTAGTCGCTCTGGTTGATGAACAGGCGGTCGGGCGTGGGTGTCTGGCTGGGCGTCCGGCTGGGCGTCTGGCTGGCGCTCTTCGACGGGCTCGGCGCGGGGTCGGCGTTGCCGTTCGCGAACACGACCGCGGCGATCACGGCACCGGCGATCACGAGGATGCCTGCCGCGACCACCCACCAGATCCAGGCGCGCTTCTTCTTCGGTTCGTCGTCCGCGGGGGCTGCCGGCGAACTCGGCGTCCGAGGGACACCACCGACCGTGGAACCGGCCTGGGTGCCGATGAGCGCGGTCGCGGCGTCGTTGCCCTGCGGGGGGTTGAACGCCACCGTGCCGGCACCACCGAGTGCGGGCACCGCCACGGTCGCGGCCGCGACGTCACCGCGACGGAGCGCCTGCGCCGCCCGCGCCAGGTTGGCTGCGGTGGCCGGACGGTCGGCCGGCTTCTTCGCGATGCAGGACATCACCAGCGCGGCGACCGGCTCGGGGATGTCCCCGGGGAGCGCCGGCGGCTGCTCGTTGATGTGGGCCATCGCGATCGCGACCTGCGACTCGCCCGTGAACGGACGGCGTCCGGCCAGGCACTCGTACGCGACGATGCCGAGCGAGTACACGTCGGTCGACGGCGACGCCGGGTGTCCGCTCGCCTGTTCGGGCGACAGGTACTGGACCGTGCCCATGACCTGACCGGTCGCGGTGAGCGGCACCTGGTCGGCGATGCGGGCGATGCCGAAGTCGGTGATCTTGACGCGGCCGTCCGGCGTGATCAGCAGGTTGCCCGGCTTGATGTCGCGGTGCACCAGGCCGACCGCGTGGGCAGCCTGCAGCGCGTTCGCCGTCTGCGCGACGATGTCCAGGACCTTGTCGACCGGCAGCGTGTGCTCACGCTCGATCATGGTGGAGAGCGCCTCACCGGGCACGAGCTCCATCACGAGGTAGGCGCTGCCGTCCTCTTCGCCGTAGTCGAAGACGTTGGCGATGCCCTCGTGGTTGACGAGCGCGGCGTGACGGGCCTCGGCGCGGAAGCGCTCGAGGAACCCGGGGTCGCCGAGGTACTCGTCCTTGAGGATCTTCAGGGCGACGGTGCGTCCGATGACGAGGTCGGTCGCCTGCCACACCTCTCCCATGCCGCCGATGGCGACCCGGGACGAGAGCTGGTACCGCCCACCGAAGGTGAGTCCGCTGGTGGGTCTCATTTGTTCAGCACCGCCTCCATGACGTTCTTCGCGATCGGGGCCGCGACCGTGTTGCCGACGCCGGACTGTCCGCGTCCGCCGCCGTTGCCGACGACGACCGCGACGGCCACCTCCGGGTCCTTCGCGGGCGCGAACCCGGTGAACCAGAGGGTGTACGGGTCGCCCGTGCCGTTCTCGGCAGTCCCTGTCTTGCCGGCGACGTCGACCCCGTCGATCTTCGCATTGGTTCCGGTCCCCGCGTTCACGACGCTCTGCATCGCCTCGGTCAGGTCAGCTGACTCTGAGGACGAGAGCGGGTCGCTGTACTGCTTCGGGGAGAACGACTCGACGGTCTTCAGGTCGCTCGTGGTGATCGAGTCGATGAGCGAGGGCTGCATGACCTTGCCGCCGTTGGCGATGCCCGCGGACACCATGGCCATCTGGAGCGGCGACACACGGACGCTGCCCTGGCCGAACGCGCTGAGCATGAGTTGCGCCGTCGAGTCGACCTCGGGGTACTGGCTGGCGGTGGCCTTCATCGGGACCTCGATCGCGTCGCCGAACCCGTACTTGTCCGCCATCGCCTTGATCGTGTCGTACCCGAGCTTCTGCCCGAGTTCCGCGAAGGGGATGTTGCACGAGTTCTGGATGGCGGTCCGCAGCTTGACGGTGTCGCCGCCGCCGCACGAGCCGCCCTCGGCGTTGTTGATGTAGCTGCTGGTCTGCGGGAGCTGCAGGCGTGACGGGTTCGGGAACTCGGAGTCGAGCGTGTACTTGCCGCCCTGCAGGGCAGCGGACGCCACGACGAGCTTGAAGACCGACCCGGGCGTGTAGAGGTCGCCGCCGATGGCACGGTTCTGCAGCGGGGTCGGGGACTGTCCCAGCAGCGCGTCGTACTGCGCCTTGACCTTCGCGGTGTCGTGCGACGTGAGCGAGTTCGGGTCGTAGTCGGGCTTCGACACCATCGCGAGGATCTTGCCGGTCTTCGGCTGGATCGCGACGACGGCCCCCGTGTTCGACCCGAGGGCGTCGTAGGCGGCCTGCTGCACGTCCGGGTCGATCGTCAGGTTGACGTTGTCGCCCTGCACGTCCTGCCCGGTCAGGATCGAGTTGAGGTTCTGGAAGAACGAGTCGTCCGAGTTGCCGGACAGCACGGTGTTCTCGGCGCTCTCGATGCCGGTGTTGCCCTGGCCGATCGTGAAGTACCCCGTGACGGCCGAGTACAGCGCGCCGTTGGAGTACTTGCGCTGGTACTTGTACTGGTCGTCGACGGCGGTGGACTCGGCGATCGGGGTGCCGTTGACCAGGATGGCGCCGCGTTTGTTCGAGTAGCTGTCGAGGATGGTCCGCGAGTTGCGCGGGTCGGCGCGCAGCGAGTCGGCGGCGAAGAACTGGATCGAGGTCGTCGACACGAAGAGTGCGACGAACATGAGCACGATGACCGTGGAGACGCCACGGAGCTGGCGTTTCATCGACGCTCCTTCCTGGTCCGCCCGCGAGCGGCCTTGCGGTCGTTGGTGAGCAGGCCACCGCGCTCGGAGAGCACGCGCTGTTCAGCGGGGATCGAGTCGGTCAGCCGCAGCAGCATCGCGGCGATGATCCAGTTGGCCACCAGGGACGAACCACCCGCGGCCATGAACGGGGTCGTGAGTCCGGTCACGGGGATGATCCGCGTGATGCCGCCGACGACGACGAAGACCTGCAGGGCGATCGTGAAGCCGAAGCCGATGCCGAGCAGCTTGCCGAAGTCGTCCTGCGCCATGAAGCCGACCCGGATGCCACGCGACACCAGGACGATGAACAGCGCCAGGATCGCGAAGACACCGATCAGACCGAGCTCTTCGCCCAGCGACGAGAGGATGTAGTCGGCGTTGGCCACGGGCGTGATGTACGGGCGGCCCTGGCCGAGTCCGGTGCCGGTGATGCCGCCGTTGGCGAAGCCGAACAGGCCGTTCACGAGTTGGTAGCTGGCCTGCGTGTCGGCGTAGTAGACCGAGTTGGCGAAGGGGTTCAGCCACTGCTCGAAGCGGCCCTGCACGTACTCCAGCACACTGGCCGCGGCGAGGGCGCCGCCGACGAACAGGGCCAGGCCGATGAGCACCCAGCTCAGGCGTGCGGTCGCGACGTAGATCATCACGAGGAACAGGCCGAAGTAGAGCAACGCGGTGCCGAGGTCGCGCTGGAACACCAGCACGCTCATCGCCACGCCCCACACGATCAGGATCGGGCCCAGGTCGCGGCCGCGGGGGAAGGTCATGCCGAGGAACTTCTTGCCCACGATCGACAGGCTGTCGCGCGCGGACACCAGGTACCCGGCGAAGAACAGCGCCATCGTGATCTTGGCGAGCTCACCGGGCTGGAACGAGAACGGGCCGAGCCGGATCCAGACGCGGGCACCGCCGATGTTCTGGCCGATGCCGGGCAGCATCGGCAGGAGCAGCAGCACGATCGTCAGGAACATGAAGATGTACCGGTACCGCTGCAGGAACCGGTGGTTCCGCACGAGGACGACCGTCAGGATCGCGAAGACCATGGCGAGCAGGGTCCAGACGATCTGCTTGACGCCGATCGCGTTCCATCCGGTCAGGGCGTTGTGGACGTCGATGCGGTAGATCTCGGCGATCCCGATGCCGTTGAGCACCAGTGCCACCGGCAGGATGAACGGGTCGGCGTTCTTGGCGACGATCCGCAGCACCACGTGCATCACGAGCGCCAGGCCGAGGATCGCCGAGCCCGCCCAGAGCACGGACGTGTCGAACAGCCGGCCCTTGGTGCCGAGCTCGACGAGCACCAGGGCACCGGCGCAGATGCCGCATGCGATGACGAGCAGCACGAGCTCGAGGTTGCGCGCGCGCGCCGGCTCGCGCAGCTTGATCGTGATCGCCTGTGTCAGGGAGGGGGAGGTCGTGGTGGTCACTTCGCAGCCCCCGACGTCGAGGACGGCGACGGTGACGGGCTGGGGGTCGGTGAGGACGACGAGCCGCCGGAGCCACCGGTGCCGCTCTGGTCCTGTCCGGTGCGGGCCGCGGTGCGCAGGCGGTCCACGATGTCCCGCGCGTCGTCGAGCGACTGCGCGTTGATCGTCGAGCGGACGTTCTCCCTGGTGTACTCGGGCAGGTCGGAGACCTCGATGCCGGAGTCCTCGTACACGTCGGACAGTGCGACCGGGCCGATCTGCTGCTGCACGCCCTTGTAGATCGCGACCTGGCCGCGGTCCGAGCCCACGTAGTAGTGGTCCTGCACGATGCGCCAGCCCAGGAACACGGCACCGACCAGCGCGGCGACGGCGAGCACGAGCGCGATCGTCCACGTGATGCGACGGCGGACCCGGCGACGGCGGTCCTCGGCGATGAGCTCGGCGAAGTACTGGTCGCTCTCCGGTTCGAAGTGCGAGTCCTCGGGGGCGGTGGTGACCTTGAGCGGGTGCAGCAGGATCGTGGGGAGGCGGATCGGCTTGCGGCCGGTCGACGCCTCGAAGGTGAGCGGAGCGGCGGCGGACCCGACCGTGGTGGCGGCGTCGTCGTCGTCCTCGGCGGAGACGGCGTCGGTGACGTCCATCGCCACCACCGTGACGTTGTCCGGCGCCCCGTGGTCGAGGGTCTCCTTGACCAGGCGCTGGGTCACCTGGTTGGCGTCCATGTTCGACGCCATCGCATGTCGGATGCGTTCCTCGGCCAGGTACGACGACAGCCCGTCGGAGCAGAGCAGCCACCGGTCGCCCGGGCGGATGTCCATGATCGCGGTGTCGACCTCGGGCGCCGCGTCGACGTCGCCGAGCACGCGCATCAGGACGGATCGGCGCGGGTGGACCGCCGCTTCTTCCGGGGTGATGCGGCCGCTGTCGACCAGGCGCTGGACGAAGGTGTGGTCGGAGGTGATCTGCTGCAGTTCGCCGTCGCGGAACCGGTAGATGCGCGAGTCGCCGATGTGGGCGATCGCGATCTGGTCGCCGACGCGGATCATCGCGCTGACGGTCGTGCCCATCCCGGTGAGTTCCTGGTGCTCGAACACCGTCTCGGTGATCAGCTGGTTCGCCGCGATCAGGGCCGACTGCAGGGCGAACTCGGCGTCGTGCGCGGACGGGAACTCGCGGTCGACCTCGCGGATGCGGCGGATCGCGATCGCCGACGCCACGTCACCCCCGGCGTGTCCGCCCATGCCGTCGGCCACGGCGAAGAGGTGTGCGCCGGCGTACCCGGAGTCCTGGTTGTTCGCGCGGATGCGTCCCACGTGGGACACAGCGGCGCTCAGCGTGCGAGCCGTCATCCGGGCCTACCGCCGCAGCTCGAACGTCGTCGTCCCGATCGTGATCGGCGTCCGCTCCGCGACGGTCACGGGGGCCGTCACCTTCTGCCCGTCGATGAACGTGCCGTTCGTCGACTCGAGGTCGATGACCACCCAGCCGGACGACTGCAGTTCGAGCCGTGCGTGGTGCGTGGACGTGTAGTCGTCGCGGATCACGACGTTGCTCTCGCTGGAGCGCCCGATCGTGATCGGTCCGCGGCCGAGCGGCATCTCCATGCCCTCGCGGGCACCCTCGGTGATGACCAGGCGGGTGGCGACGTCGGTGGCGGTCTGCTGCGGGCTGGAGCGGCCCTGCTCGATGAGTTCGGTGAACGCGCCCGCACCGCCTGCAGGGGCAGCAGCGGGGATCGTCGGGGTCGTCGGTCCCGCGGGCGCGCCCTTGGGATCGGTCGGGATCGTCCGCACGCGCTGGCCGAACAGGTCGCTGCGCAGAGCGAAGACGATCACGAAGACGAAGAGCCACAGCACCGCGAGGAACGCGAAGCGCAGCACGAGCAGTGTCAGCCCTGTGGTCATCGCGCACCTCCGTCGTTCTCCGGGATCACCCGGAACACCATACGGGTACGACCGATCTCGATGGTGGAGTCCGGCTCGACGATCGCCTGGTCGAAGCGTTCGCCGTTCAGTTTCGAGCCGTTCGTGGACCCGAGGTCGTTGGCCTGTGCGTGCTTGCCGTCCCACAGGACCTCGACGTGCTTGCGGCTGGTCCCGGTGTCCGCGACGGTGATGTCCGCGTCGGTCCCGCGACCGATGACGGTGCGCCCGCGGTGCAGTCGGTGCCGCTGCGAACCGATGTCGAGGACGGCGACCCAGGCGACGTCGCGCTGCACGGTCGTGGAGTCGATCTGCAGGATCCCGGTGGAGAGCGTGCCGTCCTGCTGCAGGCGGATGGTGACCGGACCGGAGAACGAGTAGTTCTGGGCGACGGCGTGTTGCTGCACCATCTGGGTGAGCTCGTCGATGAGCGGCCGGCCGACGTCGTTCATGCGCGTGCAGTCCGGCGGCGCCAGGCGCACGGTGAACTCGTTCGGCACCAGGATGCGGTCGCGCGAGACCACCGCGGCCTTGGTGTCGAGCTCGCGTCGGAGCGCGCTCGAGATCTCCACCGGCTGCACACCGGAGCGGAAGGTCTTGGCGAACGTGCCGTTGACGGCGCGCTCCAGCCCCCGCTCGAAGCTGTCCAGCAGTCCCATGGGTCTCCCACGTCTCGGGTCGATGACCTCTGCATGGTAGTCGGCGTCAGCTGGGGCAGTCTGTGCGTGGTAGTGTTCTGTGGCTGGCGCGAGTGGCGGAATTGGTAGACGCGCACGGTTCAGGTCCGTGTGCTGGAAACGGCGTGGGGGTTCAAGTCCCCCCTCGCGCACCAGAGCCTGACGGAAGTCAGGCAAGCAACGACAAGGCCCCCGGGAATCCCGGGGGCCTTGTCGTTCCTCGCGCCTACGGTGGGCCGCATGAGCAACAGCAAGCGCGTCGTGGTCATCGGCGGAACCGGACACATCGGCACGTTCCTGGTCCCGCGGCTCGTCCGCGCCGGACACGACGTCGTGAACGTCAGCCGCGGATCGCGGCGTGCGTACGCGGACGCGCCGGAGTGGGAGCGGGTCGAGCAGGTCGTCGCGGACCGCGAGCAGGAGGACCGCGACGGCACGTTCCCCGACCGTGTCGCCGACCTGCGGCCGGACGTCGTCGTCGACCTGGTCTGTTTCACGCTCGAGTCGGCCACGGCACTGATCGACGGGCTGCGCGGATCGGACGTCCACCTGCTGCACTGCGGCTCGATCTGGCGCGCGGGCCCGAGCCAGGTGCTGCCGATCACCGAGGAGAACGCCACGCCGCCGGTCGGCACCTACGGCGTCGAGAAGGACCGCATCGCCCGGATGCTCAAGCAGGAAACCACCGATGGTGGTGTCGTCACGACGTCGTTGCACCCCGGTCACATCAGCGGCCCGGGCTGGGCGCCGATCGGACCGGTCGGCAACCTCGACCCGTCCGTGTGGCACACGCTGGCCGCCGGCGAGACGCTCGCGATCCCCGGCATCGGGACGGAGACGATGGCGCACGTGCACGCCGACGACGTCGCGCAGGCCTTCGCGCTGGCCGTCGAGCACCGCGACGCCGCCGCCGGCGAGGACTTCACGGTGGTCGCACCGGACGCCCTGAACGTCCGTGGGTACGCCGCGCTCGCCGCGTCGTGGTTCGGCCAGGAGGCCCGGCTGGAGTCCGTCTCGTGGGACCGGTTCCGCGAGACCTGCGACCAGGACGCCGCCGGCGCGAGCTGGGACCACCTGTCCCGCAGTCAGGTGTTCAGCATCGACAAGGCACGACGGCTGCTCGGCTACGAACCGCGGTACACGGCCGGCGAGACCGTGGAGTCGGCGGTCCGCTGGCTCGTCGAGCACGGCGAGCACGGCGAGCTCGACGTCCCGGCCTTCCCGGTGCAGTGATACCGGTTATACTCACCGCATGAAGAAGGCCATCTCGGTTCCGGACGCCGACTTCGAACGATTCGAACGCGTGGCGCGTGCCCACGGCATGAACCGCTCAGAGTTCTACCGGACCGCGGCCGCACGGTTCGCGGACCAGCTCGAGGGGACGTCCGAGCTCACGGCACTCGCGGACGCTGCGCTCGCGAAGGCCCGAGATGACGACGACCTGTTCGTGCGGCAGAACGAGCGGCTCCGGTCCGAAGGGACGACCTGGTGATCGAACGGGGCGACGTGGTGTGGGCCGACTTCGGTTCTCCTCGCGGCTCGGAGCCCGCGAAGGTGCGTCCGTGCGTGGTCCTGCAGGCCGACTGGCTGACGGCGTCATCGATCCAGACGGTCCTGACGGTTCCGCTCACCTCGAACACCGCGCTCGAGCAGTTCCCCGGCAACGTGCTGGTGCCCCCGGGCTCGTCCGGTCTCGACCGTGACTCGGTGGCGAACGTCACACAGGTCGGACCCGTGAGTCGGGAGTTCCTCGACCCGCACCCGGTCGGCATGCTCCCCGCCTACCTGCTCGGACAGGTCGAGGCGGGGGTCCGACTCGTCCTCGGTGTCTGACCGCGGACGGGAGGCCCGTGGCGGCGGTGATCCGCGCCTCCAGTCCGCCTGCTGGTCACCCGTCGGACGTCAGCCGCTCCGCCGGAAGACCGACGGCTCCGGCGACGGTGCGGACGACCAGGTCGTCGCGCTCCGCGCGCGACCGGTGGCCGACCAGGGCGTAGCCGTTCGCGGCGTCCACCAGGGCGAAGAGCAGGAACGCGACACGGTCGGGGTCGTCGGTGTGCATCGACCCGGCAGCGACGCCGTCCGCGACGACCTGGCTGGCGAGCTCGTGCCACGCGCCCATCACGGCGCGGGCGGCGTCGGCGAGCTGCGGGTTCGAGCGGCCGATGCTCCAGGCGTCGGCCCAGATCGTCCCGACGTCGTCGCGTCGGGGGTCGTTGACGGCGGCGAGCAGTGCTCGGAGCCGGTCGACCGGGTCGTGTTCGGCGACGACGACCTGGCGGACCTCGGCGACCTCGTCGGTGGCGACGGTGCGGAACGTGTCGGCGACCAGGGCCTTGATGGCCGGACGGTAGTGGGCCACGAGTGACGGTGCGACGCCGACCGATGCGGCGACGGTGCGCAGCGTGAGTCCCGCGAGCCCGTCGGCGCGGGCGAGGGCCACGGCGGCGGCGTCGATCTGCGCGGACCGTTCCTCGGGTGACAGGCGACGGCGGGGCGGGGTGGGCACGGGAACAGCCTAGGCAGGGGCGCTCTGCCGGTGGGCAGGGCGCTCAGTCGGTGAGCAGGGCGCTCAGCCGGTGGGCAGGGCGACGAACGCGGCCCACACGTCCGCGCGGGTGGCGAACCGGCCGAGGTCGCGGTGGAGCAGCCTGCCGGCGTGTTCGACCCGGGCGCGTGCGGTGTGCCGGTGGATGCCCAGGACCCGCGCGGTCCGGTCGTACTCGCAGTCCTGCTCGAGCCAGGTGCGGACGGTCCGGGTCAGGTCCGAACCAGCGGCGGCGTCGTGGTCGGTCAGGGGCGCGAGGAAGGCCGCTGCGACGTCCGCGGCATCGGTGTGTGCGAGGTGCGCCAGGACGCCGTCGCGTGCCAGCTCGGCGAACGCCACCAGGCCGGGGCGACCCTCGCGGGAGCGGCCGAGTGCCTGGACGGCCTGGGCGCGGGCGCGGCCGAAGGAGCCGTAGGACGTGTCGTCCGACAGTCCGGCGTGCAGGTCCCATCGCTCGGTCAGGGCCCGGACGGTGTCGAGTCCGGCATCGTCGGCGCCGACGCACAGGAACAGGTCGTCGTCGACGGCGAAGAACAGGTGCCCGGGGCGGTCCTGCACCCAGAGCTCGAGGAGGTCGACCACGGCATCGCGGTCGCCGTCCTCGACGTGGACGGCGGCCACCCGGACGGGTTCGGCGGGCAGGGGACCCCAGAGCTCTCGCGACGTGGTCGCCACCACGTCGGGGTTGCCGGACGACAGCATCGTCAGCAGCCCGGTGCGCAGCAGGCCCCGGGCGCGTCCGAGCTCCCGGTTCTGTTGCAGGGCCAGGCCGGCCAGGGCGATGACCGCGGTCACGACCTCGCGGCCGGCGTGGTCGAGCGTGCCGGTGGCAATGGCGAGGATCCCGTCCAGGTGCCCTCCGGAGCCCAGGGTCTGCAGTGTGAAACCTCCTGAGGCGGTTCGTACCGGCAGGCTCGCCCGGTGCCCGCCGCGCAGGAGTCGGGCACTCTCTGTCCGCAGCTGGTCGACCTGGTCGGCGGTGATGCCGTCGGGCGGGAACGCCCGGTCGAGCCGTCCGGAGACGTCCAGCAGGCCCACCCAACAGTCGAGCTGCCGGGACAGCTCGGCGAGCGTGGCACCCAGGCCGTCCGGACGCATCGCCGCGAACGAGATGGCGCGCTGGGCGGCGAGTGCCCAGGCGTCGCGCGCGTTCGCGTCCTTGGCGGCGGTCTCCGCGTTCGCCTGCGCGACCTGGATGAACGAGGTGGCGTACGGCACCTCGAACAGCGGCAGGCCGTGGGCGCGGCACGCTCCGACCAGGGCGTCCGGGGTGCCGGCGCGGACGACCTGGGTACCGAAGCCGAGCGCCACGACACCGTGGTCGGTCAGGCGGCGGACGTAGTCGTCGGCGACCGTCCGGGGGACCTCGGCGTCGGCACCGAACTGGGTGCCGGTGGTCAGCAGTGCCTGGCCCGCGGTCAGGAACGGCGTGGGGTCGGGCAGGTCGGAGCTGTGCAGCCAGGCGATGGTGTCGTCCTGGCTCGTGCCGGTCAGCAGGCGGAGCCCGAGATCGCGCCGGGCGAGCAGGGAACGCAGGGTGGCGGGCATGGCGTCACTGTATCCGCCGTGGCGATCGGTACTGCACGTGGTGTACACGGTGGACGGTGGGCGGTCGGTGCGTGGGCTCCTACGATCGCCGCATGTCCTCCACAGCAGTGCACCCCACCACGACCACCGGCGGACCGGGTCTGGCGCAGGAACGCCGTCTCGTCACGGCGGTCCCCGGCCCGCGGTCCACGGAACTGCTGGCACGCAAAGCCGCGGCCGTACCGACGGGGGTGGGTGTCGCTGTGCCGATCGCCGTCGTGGCCGCTGGCGGCGGCGTCGTGGTCGACGCGGACGGCAACTCGCTCATCGACCTCGGTTCGGGGATCGCCGTGACCTCGGTCGGCAACGCCCACCCCGGTGTCGTCGCCGCGGTCACCGCGCAGGCAGCAGCGTTCACGCACACGTGCTTCACCATCGCCGCCTACGACGGGTACGTCGAGGTCGCCGAAGCCCTCAACCGCCTGACCCCGGGCGACCACGACAAGCGGACGGCGCTGTTCAACTCCGGCGCCGAGGCCGTCGAGAACGCGGTGAAGATCGCCCGCAGCCACACCGGGCGACAGGCGGTCGTGGTGTTCGACCACGCGTACCACGGTCGGACGAACCTGACGCTGGCGCTCACCGCCAAGAACCAGCCCTACAAGAGCGGTTTCGGCCCGTTCGCCCCCGAGGTCTACCGCGTGCCGATGTCGTACCCGTACCGCGACGGCCTGTCCGGCGCCGAGGCGGCGAAGCGGGCGATCAGCCAGATCGAGAAGCAGGTCGGGGCCGAGAACACCGCGGCGGTGCTGATCGAGCCGATCCAGGGCGAGGGCGGCTTCGTCGTGCCCGCCCCGGGCTTCCTGCCGGCGCTCGCCGCATGGGCCCGGGCGAACGACGTGGTGTTCATCGCGGACGAGGTGCAGACCGGGTTCGCCCGCACCGGCGCGATGTTCGCCAGCGACCACGAGGGCGTCGTGCCGGACATGGTGACCACCGCGAAGGGCATCGCGGGCGGCCTGCCCCTGTCCGCCGTGACCGGCCGCGCCGACATCATGGACTCCCCGCAGGTCGGTGGCATCGGCGGGACCTACGGCGGCAACCCGGTCGCGTGCGCGGCCGCCCTGGCAGCGATCGACGCGTTCGAGCACGACGGCCTGGTCGAGCGCGCGCAGGAGATCGAGGCCATCGTCCTCGACACCCTCCGTCGGGCCCAGGCGGACGACCCGCGCATCGGCGACGTCCGGGGTCGCGGGGCGATGATCGCGATGGAGCTCGTCGACCCGGCGACCGGTGATCCCGATCCGGGGCTCACCGGACGGGTCGTGCGGTACGCCTTCGAACACGGGGTGATCGCCCTGACCGCGGGCACGTACGGCAACGTGCTGCGCTTCCTGCCGCCGCTCGCGATCGACGACGCCCTGCTGGCCGAGGGCCTGGGCGTCGTGCTGGAAGGACTGGCCCAGGCATGAGCGCCACCACCGAACACGACCTGCTGTCCCGCGTCCCCACCGGACTGTTCATCGACGGCTCGTGGCAGCCGTCGTCCGACGGCACGACCTTCGCCGTGCACGACCCGTCGACCGGCGCGGTGCTGGCCGACGTGGCGAGTGCGACCGCTGCCGACGGGATCCGCGCGCTGGACGCCGCCGACCGCGCCCGCGCCGACTGGGCTGCGACCGCGCCCCGGAAGCGCGGGGAGCTGCTGCGTGCCGCGTTCGACCTGCTGCAGGAGCGCCGTGACGACTTCGCGCTGCTGATGACCCTGGAGATGGGCAAGCCCCTGGCCGAGGCGAACGGCGAGGTCACCTACGGCGGCGAGTTCCTGCGCTGGTTCTCCGAACAGGCAGTCCGGATCGGCGGCTCGTACAGCACGAACCCCGAGGGCACCGGTCGGGCGATCGTCTCGCACAAGCCCGTCGGTCCCGCGTACCTGATCACGCCGTGGAACTTCCCGCTCGCGATGGCGACGCGGAAGATCGCCCCCGCGCTGGCCGCCGGCTGCACGGTGGTCGTCAAGCCCGCCGAGCTCACGCCGCTGACCACGCTGCTGTTCGTCGACCTGCTGCGCGAGGTCGGCGTGCCCGACGGGGTGGTCAACGTCGTGCCGACCGCTTCCGCCGCGGCGGTGTCCGAACCCGTCATCGGCGACCCGCGGCTGCGGAAGCTGTCGTTCACCGGCTCGACGCCCGTCGGTCGGACCCTGCTCGCGCAGGCCTCGGCGAACGTGCTGCGCACCAGCATGGAACTCGGCGGCAACGCCCCGTTCCTGGTGTTCGCGGACGCCGACCTGGACGAGGCCGTGACCGGCGCGCTCGCCGCGAAGTTCCGGAACACCGGGCAGGCCTGCACCGCCGCCAACCGGTTCATCGTGCACCAGGACGTCGCCGAGGAGTTCGCGCGCCGCGTCACCGAGCGCGTGCAGGCGATGCGTGTCGGCCGTGGCACCGAGGACGGGGTCGCGATCGGCCCGCTCATCGACGACCGCGCCGTGGCCAAGGCCGAGCGCCTGGTGGCGGACGCTGTGTCCCGCGGCGCCGTCGTGCGGACCGGCGGGCACGCCGTCGACGGACCGGGCACGTTCTTCGAGCCCACGGTCCTGACCGACGTGCAGCCGGGCAGCGAGATCCTGCGTGACGAGATCTTCGGCCCGGTGCTCGCGATCAGCACCTTCGCCACCGACGACGAAGCCGTCCGCGCGGCCAACGACACCGAGTACGGTCTCGTGGCGTACGCCTTCACCGAGGACCTGGCCCGTGGGCAGCGTCTGATGGAGCGGCTCGAGACCGGCATGCTCGGCCTGAACACCGGGGTCGTGTCGAACGCCTCGGCACCGTTCGGCGGGGTCAAGCAGTCCGGCGTCGGGCGTGAGGGCGCTGCCGAGGGCATCGCCGAGTACCTCGAGACGATGTACACGCTGACGCCGGACCCGTTCCGGCAGCGCACCACCACGAGCGGACAGGGAGCACAGCGATGACCGAGAGCGACGTCGTCATCATCGGAGCCGGGGTCACCGGGCTGATCGCCGCGACCCGCCTGCGGGCCGAGGGCCGGACCGTCACCGTGCTCGAGGCCCGCGACCGGGTCGGCGGCCGCACGTGGACCGACGACATCCACGGCGTCGCGCTCGAGATCGGCGGTCAGTGGGTCTCCCCGGACCAGACCGCCCTGCTGGAGACCCTCGACGAACTCGGGCTGGACACGTACGACCGGTACCGCGAGGGGTCCAGCGTGTACGTCGACGCGGACGGCACCCGCACCGAGTACACCGGCGACGTCTTCCCGCTGCCGCAGGCCACCGCGGACGAGATCGAGCGGCTGGTGTCCGTCATCGACGGGTACGTCGCCACGGTCGACCCCGCCGAGCCGTGGAACGCCCCCGACGCCCGGCAGCTCGACGAGACGAGCTTCCGCGCGTGGCTGCACGGCCTGAGCGACGACCGGGTCGCGACCGACAACGTCGAGCTGTTCATCGCCGGCGCGATGCTCACCAAGCCCGCCCATGCCTTCTCGGCGCTGCAGGCGCTGCTGATGGCCGCATCGGCGGGCAGCTTCGCGAACCTGGTCGACGCCGACTTCATCCTCGACAAGCGCGTCGTCGGCGGGATGCAGCAGGTCTCCGAACGGCTCGCCGAGCAGCTCGGCGACGCCGTGCACCTGAACGCGCCCGTGCGGACGCTCCGCTGGACCGAGGACGGCGTGGTGGCGCTCGCCGACGGTGGCATCGAGGTGCACGCGCAGCAGGCCCTGGTCGCGGTCCCGCCGCCCCTGTACACCCGGATCACGTTCGAGCCGCCGCTGCCCCGCCGCCAGCACCAGCTGCACCAGCACCTGTCGATGGGCTTCGTCATCAAGGTGCAGGCCGTGTACGACCGGCCGTTCTGGCGCGAGGCCGGGCTGTCCGGCACCGCGTTCAGCCCGTACGAGCTCGTCCACGAGGCCTACGACAACACGACGCACGGCTCGGCACAGGGCGCCATCGTCGGCTTCGTGTCCGACGAGCACGCCGACGCGGTGTTCGCGCTGCCGGCGGAAGAGCGCAGGGCCCGCATCCTGGCCTCGCTCGTGGACTACTACGGTCCTCAGGCGGCCGACCCCGTCGTCTACCACGAGAGCGACTGGGGGACCGAGGAGTGGACCCGCGGTGCCTACGCCGCGAGCTTCGACCTGGGTGGGCTTTCCCGCTACGGCGCCGACCAGCGCGCGTCTGTGGGTCCGATCCGGTTCGCGTCGAGTGACCTGGCCGGCGCCGGGTACCAGCACGTCGACGGTGCGGTCCGCATCGGCCGTCAGGTCGCCGCCGAGATCGAAGCGGCGCTGCCGCAGCACGCCGCGCTCTAGTCGCGACCACGACTCGGACACCAGGCCCGATGCCAGCTGGCACCGGGCCTGGTGTCATGCGGTCACCAACCGCGCCGAGCGGCGTTCGCGGCGACCGCGTCGGCGAGTTCGGCGGCGAAGGGTTCCTGCACGTCCTTCGCCGCCTGGGCGAACGCGTCAGCGACGTTCGACGTGAGGCGTCGGTACCGGTCCGTGGCTTCGTCGGCGGTCAGGTCAAGCGACTTCGCCAGGGCCCGGAAGTGCGGTTCTCCGATGGCGTCGAACCGGTACTCGTCAGCGATCGACATCGCTCCCCGGAGCGCGCCGGTGCCCGACTGCGGGTACGCGGCGTGCGACCCCAGGTCGTAGAGCGGTGCGAGCCGCACCGAGGCGCCGTCCAGCACCAGTGAGTAGTTCTTCGCATGTGCGTCGGTGCCCAGCATGGCGACGGTCATCACGAGGGCATCGAAGAACCGCCGTTGTGCATCCCGACGGTCGTCCGGGTGCTTGATCGCTTCGCGGAGCAACGCGGCGATCTGCTTGACCGTCGGCCCGCCGTCCTCCTGGTACTTCCTGGCCGGGAAGACCGAGAGTGCCTGGCAGGTGTCCTCTTGGTGGAGACGGCGCCATCGACCGTCTGCGTCCTGGACGCGGTCGTACCGTCGGCTGACGAACACCCGCGTCCCCGTGGCCGTCGTCTGCAGCTCGTGGTCCGCAACGGTCAACCCCAGCAGCCGGGCGGCTTCCATCGACACGAACTCGTTCACGTCGTGATCCGGCATCGCCGCGATGACGGGCTTCAGGATGTGCGTGGTCGGCGTCGAGTCCTCGGGGACACCCCATGCACCGTCGTCGAACCGGAAGAGCGCGACCTTGCTCTGGGCCCCGGCCAGTGACCACCGTCCGGCGTTCCTCGTGCCGCCCCACGACCCGGGATTGTGTGCCAGGGCGTCGATCATGGTCGCGAAGTCCTCGTCGTCGAGACGCCGCACTGCTCCGCGTCGGACGGCGCCATCGGAAGCGGCTTCGCTCGGCGGCAGGAGTTGCACGGCTCCGGCAGCGTCTCTCCCGATGCGCTCCAACAGCCGGAACGGGTTCTCGGAGACGTGGTGCTCGGCAGCGAGTTCCCGGAGGCGCTCCGGGCTGTCCGGGAGGAGCCCGGCCAGGAACGGTCCCGCAGATCTCGCCTTCCAGGATGCGCGACTCGTTCGCATCGAGAGGGACATGGGGGTGGCCTGTGGTGCCGACCGGTAGTGATCGTCGTAGGTGAACGTGACGTTCCCGGTGGCGCTCATCTCGAACGAGCCGACCGGCGTGCCGTCGAGGTAGGTGCGGAGTTCACCCATCGTGTTCCTCTGATGCATCGAGGACGAGTCCGAGCACGGTGAGTGCGTCGAACGCGAGTCGGAGTTGGGCGGTGCCCTTGCCGTTCTCGAACTCGTTGACCCATCGGCGACTGACGCCCATCCGGCTCGCCAGCTCGCCCTGTGACCAACCCAGGTGTGATCTGCGCTCATGGACGAGGTCGCCCAGGGCGAGAACGCTGTCGATACGCATCACCATCTCCCGACTGTAAGCGATCAATTACATCGTACCAGTGCCACCGATCGCTTACAACGGATCGGTGTAACCGATCGTTTCCACTCTGCTCGGGAGACGTCGGAACCGCCCCGACCACGAGACGGACAGGAGGCCCGGTGCCAGCTCGCACCGGGCCTCCCGTCCGTCGTGGGTTGCGGTCCGTCAGCCGATGCGGACGAGCTTCTTGTTGACGAACTCGTCGGCCCCCAGGGGGCCGAGCTCGCGACCGAAACCGCTCGCCTTGACGCCGCCGAACGGCAGTTCCGGGCTGTCCGCGCCGACGATATTGACGTAGACCATGCCCGCCTCGATGCGGTCGGCGACCCGGAGTGCCTGGTCGGCGTCGGTCGTGAACAGGTACGAACCGAGTCCGTAGGGGGTGTCGTTGGCCAGTCGCACCGCGTCGTCCTCGTCCGTGACGCGGTACACGGCGGCGACGGGGCCGAAGAACTCCTCGCGGTACGCGTCGTTGTCGGGGGTGACGCCCGTCAGGACGGTCGGGGTGAAGGCGTTGCCGGTGCGCTCGCCGCCGGTCACGACCGTGGCGCCCTGGGCGGTCGCGGCGTCGAGCTGCTGCTGCAGCCGGTCGGCGGCGGCGGGCGACGACAGCGGGCCGAGTTCCGCCCCCGGGGTGGTGGGGTCGGTCGGGGCGACCGCGGCCATGGCGGTGGTGAACTTCGCCAGGAAGTCGTCGTACAGGTGGTCGGCCACCAGGAAGCGCTTGGCGGCGTTGCAGACCTGACCGTTGCCCTCGAGCCGGGTCATGACCGCGGACTCGACGACGGCGTCGAGGTCGTCCGTCGACAGCAGGATGAACGGGTCCGAGCCGCCGAGTTCCAGCACCACCTTGGTCAGGTTCCGGCCGGCGATCTCGGCGACGGCGGCACCCGCGCGGGCGGAACCAGTGAGGGAGACGCCGTGCACGCGGGGGTCGGCGATGACGTCGGCGACCTGGTCGTTCGACGCGAAGACGTTCGTGTAGGCGCCGGTCGGGAAGCCGGCGTCGGTGAAGACCTGCTCGACGGCCAGGGCCGACTCGGGGCACTGCGGGGCGTGCTTCAGCAGGACCGTGTTGCCGATGAGCAGGTTGGGGCCGGCGAACCGGGCGATCTGGTACGCCGGGAAGTTCCACGGCATGATCCCGAGCAGCACGCCGACCGAGGACTTCCGGATGAAGGCGCTGCCCTCGGACCCGGCAGCCAGGGTGATGGGCTGGTCGGCGAGGAACTCCTCGGCGTGGTCGGCGTAGTAGTCGTAGATGTCGGCGCAGAAGTCGACCTCGCCCAGGGCCTGGTCGATCGGCTTCGCCATCTCGCGCACGATCGTCGCGGCGAGGTCCTCGCGCCGTTCGCGGTACAGCTCGGCCACGCGGTGCAGCAGCGCAGCGCGGTCGGCGACGGTGCTGGTGTCCGCGGCGTGCGCACGGTCTGCGGCGGTGATCGCGTCGCGCAGGGCCTCGTCGGTGATCGTGGGGAAGGTGCGGAGCACCTCGCCGCTGGTCGGGTCGGTGACGGCGTAGATGGTGTCGCTCATGGTGCCTCGTCTGCTCAGTGGTCGACGGTCGTGCCCGAACCCTACCGACGGGCGCGTTCGGCGTGGCCTCGCCGCCGAGTACAGCGACGAACGTGGACATGGACGCGGTGGCGATCGCCGGCGCGGTCGCGGTGCTTGCTGTCAACTGGCCCGATGCGCGCTGGGACCGGGCATGACGGACCCTCAGCCGGAGGTGCTTGCCAGAGGGGGTGTTCCCGGCGCCGCTCCCTACGCTCGGCCTTCCCATGCAGCACACATCTCGCTCCAAGGCGGTCGTCGTCGCCGTCGTCGTCCTGACGGCCCTGACCGCGGTCAACATCGGCGTCGCGGCGACCTGGTGGGGCCGATCCGCCGCCGC
Organism: Microbacterium sp. M1A1_1b; assembly: GCF_053345565.1. Taxonomy (NCBI): domain Bacteria; kingdom Bacillati; phylum Actinomycetota; class Actinomycetes; order Micrococcales; family Microbacteriaceae; genus Microbacterium; species Microbacterium sp. M1A1_1b. Next base: position 54,610 of record NZ_JBKFAJ010000004.1, on the reverse strand, counting down.
AACGCCCGGCAGCAGCGCACTCGGGACGGGGTCCCCGTCGTCGACCGCCACGCGCACCGCTTCCGCGCGTCCGTCGACCACCGCCCCGACGCCGTCGGCCAGTGCCGGCGGCATCCCCGCGGCCGAGGCACCGGGGTCGACGACCGCCCCGGCGACCGCCGACCTGGCGACCACCTGGGCGCCGCCCGCCGACATGCCGACGGCGGGTCGCCTGCTGCGCATCGCGATCCCGGCGACCCGGTCGCACTTCACCGCTCGCGACGCGCTGGTGTACCTGCCGCCGGCGGCGCTCACCGCGGACCCGCCGCCCCTGCCCGTCGCCGTGCTGCTGTCCGGGCAGTCCCGGGGAGCCGGCCCCGAGGACCTGCAGACCGGCGGTCACATCGAGGAGACGATGGACGCGCTCGCGACGCTCGACCGTGGGCTGACCCCCATCGTCGTCGTGCCCGATCAGCTCGGCCCGCAGTCGGCCAACCCGATGTGCGTGGACGGACCGCTCGGCAACAGCGCGACGTACCTGGAGGACGACGTCCCCGCGTGGATCACCACGCACCTGCGCGTGCAGACCGGTTCCGCGGCCTGGACGATCGGCGGGTTCTCGCAGGGCGGCACGTGCGCGATCCAGCTCGGTGCCGGGGACCCGGGGCGCTTCGGGAACCTCATCGACGTCGCCGGCGAGGACGGCCCGTCCATCGGACCCGTGGCGAAGACGATCGCCGAGGGGTTCTCCGGCAACGCCGCCGCCTACCGACGAGCACAGCCGGCGGCGCTGCTCGCCGCGCATGCGCCGTACCGGTCGACGAACGCGTTCTTCGCCGCGGGTCGTGACGACCACGCCTACGGCCAGGTGACCCCGGTGCAGTCGCAGCGTGCGCGGGTGGCGGGGATGCACGTCACCACGTGGATCCTGCCGAAGGCATCGCACAGCTGGTCCATGGCCAGACCGGCGCTCGCCGCCGGACTGTCGTGGTTGCAGCCGCTGATCGGCCTGGCGCCCCGGGCCTGATCAGCGCCCAGGCCGCGACCGGTCTGGCGCCCGGGCCTGATCAGCGGACGGGTTGCTGCTGGGTGATGCAGTGCAGCCCGCCGCCGCGCGCGAAGACCTCGCGTGCATCGACCGTGTGCACCTGCCGCCCCGGGTAGACGTCGGCCAGGATGCCCCGCGCGCGGTCGTCCGCCCGCGGCTCACCGAACCCGCAGGCGATGACGGCGCCGTTCACCACGACGTGGTTGACGTAGTTCCAGTCGACGGGGCCGCCGTCGTCTGCCAGGGTCGCGGGTGCGGGCAGCTCGACGATCGTGGCGCCCGTCTGCTGTTCCAACGCCCGTCGGACCTGCGGCATCACCAGGTGGTCCGGGTGGCCCGGATCCGGCTGCGCGTGCAGCAGGACCACGTCGGGCGACGCGAAGGTCGCCACCATGTCCACGTGACCGCGGGTGCCGAGCGCGCCGTCGTCCCGCGTCAGTCCGCGCGGCAGCCAGACGACGTCCGTGGCACCGATGGTCCGTCCGAGCTCGTCCTCGACCCGTGTCCGGTCAGCATGCGGGTTCCGTCGTGGGTCGAGCTGCACCGTCTCGGTCACCAGCACGGTGCCGGAGCCGTCGGTGTGCACCGCGCCGCCCTCGTTGACCAGCAGCGAGGGGATCCGCTCCACGCCCGCCGCGTCGGCGACGAAGCGCGCGACCTCGGCATCACGGGTCCACGTCGCCCAGGCGTTCGCGCCCCAGCCGTTGAACACCCAGTCGACGGCACCATGTCGGCCGGTCGCGTCGTCCACGACGAACGTCGGTCCGATGTCCCGCATCCAGGCGTCGTCGAGCGGCGCTTCGAGCACGGTCACCCCGCTGGACAGCAGCCGGTCGGCGTCGGCCCGTGCGACCGGGTCCACCACGACCGTGACCGGCTGGTGCTCGCTGATGGTGTTCGCCGTCGTCGCCCACGCCACCTGTGCGGCCTCGGCGCTCGCCGCGTCGTCGCCGAGCGTCACGCCCGGTCGGGGGAACGCCATCCAGGTGCGTTCCTGCGGCGCCGTCTCGGCCGGCATCCGCCAGCTCATGATCGGCCGCCGTCCGTCGGTGTCGGTCCGGTCTTCGCGGCGCCGGCCGGTGCGTGGGCCGGCACCGCCAGGGAGGCCCGGATCGCCTCGAGCGCGCCGTGGTCGTCGCGCTCGTGGTCGACCGGGGCCGTCAGCGCGTCGTACAGGTCGGGTCGCCGGGTCAGCGCGAAGGGGAACAGTCGGAGCCACTCGGTGCGGGCCGGCAGATCGAGGTCGGCGACCAGCACCACGTCGGCGTCGCGCGGCGCCTGGACGAGCACGCGGCCGAAGGGGTCGGAGATGAACGAGGACCCGTAGAAGGTGATGGCACCCTCGTCACCCCAGCGGTTCGGGACGACCATGAACTGCCCGGCGGTGATGCCGTTGGCGACGATGACCTGCTGCCAGATCCCGGCGGTGTCGAAGTCGGGGAAGCTCGGTTCGGAGCCGATCGCGGTCGGGTGGACGAGCACCTCGGACCCGGCGAGCTCGTACGATCGGGCGACCTCGGGGAACCACTCGTCCCAGCACGTGGGCAACCCGATGCGGACGGCGTCGGTGCCCGGCAGCTCGTACACCGGGAAGGGGTCGGCGTCGGAGCCCGGCCGGAACCAGGTGTCCTCGTGGTACCCGGCGCTGATCGGGATGTGGGTCTTGCGGGTCCGTCCCACCAGGGTGCCGTCGGGCGCGACCAGCACGGCCGTGTTGTAGCCGCGTGGGTCCTCGGGGTGGTCGTCGTCGGCGGGCCGTTCGAACAGCGAGCCGTGCACCGCGACGCCGTGGTGCACGGCCTGCTCACGCGCGAAGGTGATCGTCGGTCCGTCGTCAAGCGACTCGGCTCGGTCCCGTGGGACGCCGGTCGCCGCGGTGTCGCCGGGGTAGCGCCGCAGGGTCAGCTCGGGCAGGAACACCGCGCTGGCGCCGTTCGCCGCCGCGGTGGCGATGCCGTCTGCCAGCACCCGGCGGTGTTCGACAGGGTCCTCGTGCCACCGCGTCTGCACGAGGGCCACCCGCGCGGTTCGGCGGGGTCGTTCCGTGTCCTGGTGCAGGGGCGACCGGAGCGGGGAAGCGATGACGACGTCCATGCCGCCATTGTTGACCATGCGATCAACGATCACAAGGGGATGGTCGGTCGAAGGCTGCGAGGGCGTCCGCCAGCATGCGGTGTCCCTGCGCCTCGAACCGCTCGTCGCCGACCGCGAACGCCCACACCGCCGTGCCGACGGCCTCGCGCAGTTGCAGCCACCGCCAGGCGTCGGGCTCGCGCGGGTCCTGGCCGTAGCCCTCGAAGAAGGCCTGTTCGAGCGCCGGGTCGACCTGCCAGTGCAGGACGGCCAGTCGGGTCAGGTCCAAGGACCGCGGGCGCAGGGAGAACCGGCCGAAGTCGATCATCCGCAGTCGCCCGTCGTCCACGATCCAGTTGCGCGGCTGCCAGTCGCCGTGCGTCGGGACGAGGGTGACCGGCGTGGGTTCGAACCGTGCGAGCAGCCCGCGGACACGGTCGGCGATCGGGGGTTCGATCCGGTGCGGTGTGTCGAGGGTGGCCAGGGTCTTGGCCGTCTCGGCTCGCAGGTACCCGTCGTCGCGAACGGCGTGCTGGTCGTGCAGGCGACGGAGCAGCGCCCCCGACTGCCGGTGCACGTCCGGTGCGTGTTCGTCCGCGGTACCGAGTGCCAGGTGGCCAGGCACGCGGTCGAGCACCAGCACGCGCACAGCCTCGTCGGCGGCGAGCAGGGCGCCGGTGTCCCCAGAGGCGACCAGTGGTGCCGTCCACGCACGGTGGGCCAGGAGCTCGCGCGGGAAGTGGGTGTTCGTCGGCCCGGACGCCTTCACGGTGACGTCGTGGTGGTCCCCCACGACGTGCAGGACGACCGTGTCGAGCAGTCCCCACGAGTCGTTCGACACCACCCTGGCGCCCGGGACCGCGCGTCGGACGAAGTCCAGCTGCCGGTCGTCGAGCCCCGTGTCGCCCCACTGCATGCCGTCACGCTACCGATCTGACACGCCCCTGGACATCTTTGGCTATTGGTAGTAGCTTTTGGCTACGGCAATTAGCCGACGTTATCACCGCCAGGAGGCAGTCATGCTCGAACACCTCACCATCGGCCAGGGGACCATCGCGGTCGAGGTCACCGGATCGGGCCCGCTCGTCGTCCTGGCGCACGGCATGGGCGACAGCCGGCATTCCTACCGGTTCGTCGTGCCCCAGCTGGTCGCCGCCGGGTACCGCGTCGCCAACGTCGACCTGCGCGGCTGCGGCGACTCGAGCGCGACCGGATGGTCGGGCTTCGGGCGCACGGACATCGCCGGCGACCTGGTCGCGGTGGTCCGGCACCTGGGCGGCCCGGCCGTGATCGTCGGGCAGTCGATCAGCGGTGGCGCTGCGACCATCGCCGCAGCGACCGCGCCGGACGTCGTGGTCGGTGTCGTCGAGATCGCGCCCTTCACCCGGAAGCAGTCGCTCGACCTGCTCGGGCTGGTTCGCCACGCGCGCGTCCGTCGCGGGATGATGCAGCTGATGCAGATGTACGCGAGCGGCAGTCTGGCCGCGTGGATGCGGTACCTCGACATCGCGGTCCCGGCCAAGCCCGCGGACTGGGCGACCGAAGGCGCGCGCATCGAGACATCGCTGCAGCAGCCGGAACGGATGGCAGTGCTGCGGGCGATGGCGAAGACCACGCCCGCGGACGCCGGTGCCCAGCTCGCCGCGGTCCGGTGTCCGGTCCTGGTGATCGAGGGCAGTGCCGACCCGGACTGGGCCGATCCCCGCGCCGAGGGCGAGCGGATCGTGGCCGACCTGCGCGACGGCCTGGGGCAGGTCGTCGTCATCGACGGTGCCGGGCACTACCCGCACACCGAGACGCCGGACGCCGTGCTTGCCCACGTCACACCGTTCCTGCGCGCCGCCTTCCACACCGAGGCCGCCGGTGCCTAGGGCCGGGCTGGTCCCCGCGACCGTGGCCACGGCGGCAGCGGAGATCGCGGACGAGTCCGGGCTCGCGCAGCTCAGCATGAACGCCGTGGCCGACCGCCTGGGCGTCAAGCCGCCGTCGCTGTACAAACACGTGCAGGGTCTGGCGGACCTGACACACCGGATCGCCGTGCTGGGTGCCGAAGAGCTCGGCGACGCCATCCGCCACGCGACACAGGGCCGCGCCGGACGCGACGCCCTGATCGCGGCCGCGCAGGCGGTCCGCGAGTACGTCCGCCAGCACCCCGGGCGCTACGCCGCGACCGTCGGTGCCACCCCGACCGGCGCCGACGACCCGCTCGCCGTCGCGATGGACGGGACGCTCGAGTCGTTCGCGGCCGTCGTGCGGGGGTACGACCTGGACCCCGAGCAACAGATCCACGCAATCCGCACGATCCGCAGCGTGCTCCACGGCTTCACGACGCTCGAAGCGTCCAACGGCTTCCAGATGCACACGGACGTCGACGCGAGCTTCGCGTGGATGATCGACCTCATCGACCGGGGTCTGCGCGCTCCGTGAGTGCGGCCGCGTAGGCGCGGACCGAACGGTGGTAGCGGGGGAGTGTCGGTTCGATCGCCTCGATCGCGACCCGGAGGGCCTCGTCCGCCCGGCCGGCGCTGTGCAGGGCGAGGGCCAGGAAGACCCGCGGCGCAGCACCGGTCGCGGGGTGTTCGGGTGCGGCGTCGAGCATCGCGATCGCCTCGTCGACCCGGCCCAGGTTGCGCAGGGTCGACGCGTGCTGCACGACCATCTGTGCGGCACGGACGGGGTCCGCGGTGTCCAGGCCCTGGGCGGTCGCAGCGGCGTAGTGCACGTCGGCCTCGGCCTCGTGCCCGCCGGAGTCGCACGCGCCGCCGAGCTCGAACGCGCCGAGCGCCGGATGGGGCGCATCGGCTGCCAGGTCACGCATCCGGCTGATCCGCTGTTCGTCGTCGACCGTGTCGTCGGCCCACAGGTCAGCGACCCGACGTTCCCATTCCGTGGCGTCCATCACCCCAGGCTACGAGGTCCGCGTCCGTGGGCGCGGGGAACCGTCACTGCGCCGCGGGGTGCGCCTCGGCCCACGCGGCGAGCTGCGGGTAGTGCGCGTCGATCGCCGACTCCGGCAGGTGCCTGCCCGACGGATCGTCCTCACCCGGAAGCATCGCGCGGTCGTCGAAGTCGTCCGCCCGGTCATCGCCGAGTCGATGCTCGAGGACGTCGTCGGCGACGTACTCCAGCTCCTCGTTGTCGAAGTCGTCCTTCGACGCGTCGGCGGCGGCGAGGTACCGGACCAGGCCGTCCGGGTCTGTCGAGGCCTGTCGCGCGACGACCTCGCCCTTGCCGATCAGCCAGGAGCGGAAGTACTCGAAGCCGTCGTCCGACATCCCGTCGGCCACCGCGAAGCCGGCGTCCCAGATCGACCAGCGGTCCAGTGCTCCCAGTTCGCGCCCGTACCGCAGGTCGAACGACTCGACGTCCTCGGTCGACAGGCGCGTGAGCACGGACCGCAGGTGTGCGGGCGACGCGGACCGGCCGGTCGGGTCGGCACCGCCGCGAGCCTGGTCGAGCAGACTCCAGAACCGCGTCTCGGACATCACGGCAGGAACCGGGGAAGCCCTCGTTGCGTGGTGCGGTGCCGCGCACGAGGCGGTTCCGAGGACCACCAGCAGCGCAACGGGCACGATCAGGCTCCGACGCGATCGGATCATGCTGTCACCAGGCCGAAGTGTTCGACGACTCGCTGCGCGACCTGGGCCGGGGAGTGCTCGTCGGTCGGCAGGACCAGCTCGTCGAGATCCGCGACGGCCTGTCGTTCCTGCAGGTCGGCGGCACGCTCCAGGTGCCACCGGAGTTCCTGCTGTCGTGCGCCGTCGTACCGGCGGCCGGGCCGGGCCTCCAGGGTCTGCGGACTTGCCACGAGCCGGACGGAACGGATCGGCATCTGGACGGCGTCCGCGGAGCGGCGCACGTCGGCGGGCTCCACGAGCACGCCGCTCATCACGAGCTGGCGCGGTCCGGCGGTGCGGTAGTTCGCCCACACGGCGGCGATGTTCTGCGCCTCGATCGCCGTGTTGTCGGGATCGTGTCCGGCGACGGGCCACGACCGGTGGAACCAGTCCACGTCCATCAGGCTGAACGGCCGGCCCGCGGCGGCCAGCAGGTTCCCGATGTGGTCGAGCACCAAGGTCTTGCCGACGCCGTACGACCCGTTCAGGAACACGGCGAAGGGCGGTGCATCGGTGAACGCGTCGGTCATCAGGTCGTGCAGGTCGTCGGGCCGCCGTCGAAGCTCGTGCACACCTCGGTCGGGCCGAGGATCGCCACGGCGACGAACGCTGCCTGCAGCACGAGGATGCCGACGGCGACGATGAACAGCGTGCGGCGACGTCGAGGATGGTCGCGGACGCCGGTCAACAGGGTCAGGAACGCGACGAGCACCCCGCCGCCCGGCAGCAGGAACGACCCGACGACGGTCAGCACCACCAGCATCGCGAACTCGCCGCGGGTCGAGCCGAAGCGGGGCACGGGTTGCGGAGTCGTCACGACGGCAGCGTACGAGGTCGCGGGGCTCGACGTGGAGCCCAGTCCGGGGGCCGGGGAGTGGTCGAGCCGATGACCGACAGCAGTCGGAGTCGGTCGGCGCTCTCGCTCCCCGGCTCTGCCGTGTAGACCAGCAGCGCGTGTGACTGGTCGGGGTCCTGCAGGACCTGGCACTGCAGCGTCAGCAGCCCGACCTCGGGGTGCCGGTAGTGCTTGACGTCGCGCGGCCGGATCCCGACCTCGTGCCGGGCCCAGACCTGCCGGAACTCCGCGCTCCGGGCGAGCAGCTCGTCCGCCATCCGAGCCGCTCGGGATGCAGCGCCGCGACGGGCGATGACCATGCGGAGTCCGGATGCGTACAGCCGCGACATGAAGGCGTGCTCGTCCTCGGGGTGCAGCGCCCGCGCCTCCGGGTCGGTGAACCACCGGAACCCGATGCTGCGTGCGTTGCCGACCCGGGTGGAGGCGTCGCCGGAGATGGCCGCCGCGAGTGGTGTCTGCTGCAGGGTCTCGCCGAGTTCGGTGACGACCTCGGCCGGGGTGTCGACGAGCCGGTCGAGGATGCGCATCATGCCCGGACTGACGTGGTCGCCGCCCGCACCGGGTACCGGGGGTTCGTGCCCGGCCAGCCGGAACAGGTGGTCCCGTTCGTCGATGCTCATCCGCAACCCCTGCGCGATCGCCGCGAGCATCTGCTCGGACGGCTGCGGACCGCGCTCCCGCTCGAGCCGCGCGTAGTAGTCGACGGACATGTTCGACAGCAGCGCCGCTTCCTCGCGACGCAGCCCCTCGGTCCGGCGACGTTGCCCGCGCGGCAGCCCGACGTCCTCCGGCTGGAGTGCGGCACGACGGGTGCGCAGGAAGTCGGCGAGGGATGGACGATCGATCACGGGTTCATCCTCCACCGACCCGCTCCGCTGAGCCACGGATCGTCAGGCCGTGGATGCCGATCGCCGACCGGGACAGCATCGTCCCCATGACACGACGTGAGCAGATCTCCCTGCACGACATGACCGGGCAGCGGGTGCTGGTGACCGGCGCCAGCGACGGCATCGGCCTGGGCATCGCGACCCGGTTTGCGGCCGCCGGCGCCGAGGTCGTGATGCCGGTCCGGAACCGCACGAAGGGCGCCGCGGCCGAGGACCGGATCCGGCAGCAGGTGCCCCAGGCGCGGCTGCGGACCGAGGACCTGGACCTGTCGTCCCTGGAGTCGGTGCGCACGCTGACCGAACGGCTGGTCGCGGACGGCACCCCGATCGACGTGCTGGTCGCGAACGCCGGCGTGATGACCCCGCCGGAACGGCAGGTGACGCAGGACGGGTTCGAGCTGCAGTTCGGCACGAACCACCTGGGGCACTTCGCCCTGGTCACCGGGGTCATGCCGCTGCTGCGTGCTGCGCAAGGGCGGGTCGTGGTGCAGACGAGCATCGCGGCCCGCGGTGCCGCGATGCACTGGGACGACCTGCAGTTCGAGCGGCGGTACGACGGGATGCGTGCCTACGCGCAGTCCAAGCTGGCCTGCGCGCTGTTCGGGTTCGAGCTCGCGCGCCGCAGCCGCGCCGAGGGCTGGGGTGTGACGAGCGCGGTCAGCCACCCGGGCGTCGCGCCGACGAGCCTGCTGGCGGCGCGGCCCGAGGTCGGCCGGGGTCGGGACACCCCGCAGGTCCGGGTCATCCGGTGGCTCTCGGCGCGCGGGCTGCTGGTCGGGACTGTTGCGTCCGCCGGAGAACCCGCGCTGCTCGCTGCCACCGCTGCCGACATGGACGGCGGGTTCACCGGGCCGACCGGTCTGGGTGGTGCCGGCGGAGCCGCGGGACGGGTCGAGCCGTGGGCGCCGATGCGGAGCTCGAGTGAGGCGGAACGCCTGTGGGGTGTCTCGGAAACGTTGACGGCGCTGGGGTGAACCGTTGACCCGCACCCTGCCGGCGCAGGCACCGGCAGCATCGACGAACACCTCCTTCGTGGACACGCAGACGATCAAGGACGCCTACGGCACCACCGATCGGCGCTCAACGGCCAGATGAGCGTCACGGTCGGAGCCGACAGTCAGTGAGACAGCTTGCTTTGCGCGGAACGATCGATGATCGCCTGGACTTCGGCGCGTGACGCGAAGACGCGTCCGTTGGTGCCGGGTCGCACAATCGGAACGCAAACCCGCCCACGGTCGCAGTCGACTTCGATCCCTCCTTTCAGGCGAGGCGCGGAGTTCCGGACCTGTTCCATGACGTCGTAGTCGATGGCACGGATGCCGAACAGTTCGGCTGTGACGTCAAAGCTCCCGCGCCGGTTGCGGAAGGTGACGTGATCGGAGGAGATGCTGATCCCGATTGGCTTGCGTACGTACCGGTTGCTTGGAAGCCCGAGGGGGATTCGCCCGCGGTTCAGCAGCCAGCCTGCAAGTTGGACGGAAGTTGGATCCTCGGCGGCAAGCTCCCGAAGTCGACGCTCGATGAGTGTCACCTGTGCGTACATCGGGATGAGTATTGCCGCGAGGACAAAGGACGCCACTGCAAGACAGATGAGGAGTGGACGGAGTCCTCCTCCGTTGCCGAGGAGTCCTAAGACCCCGAAGACCAGTCCCGCGAGCGGCAGCAGGTACTGCTTCGGAAAGGAGGTCTTTTTCTCAGTCATTTCTGTAACCTCGTGAAGTTCCCGTGCACAAGGTCGCTCAGGACGTTCACGCCGCCGGTGAGTACCCCGAAGATAGCACCGTCGTCGCTCGCGGTGACCGCCGACGGTGTGCAGCACACGACGGGTCAGAGCTACGACATCGACTCGAAGGTCACGCAGTTCACCGCTGACGGCAAGGTCGTCGCGGTGCCGACGTACCAGCAGGGCGAAGTCACGTCGGTGGCCTACCCGTCCGGTGACGGCAACGGCGGTAACGGGACCTCGGCGACGGTGACGAAGGACGGCACCGGAGCTCTGACCGGGTTGGCGTGGTCGTTCCCGAACAACCAGCCGCAGGTCACGGACCAAGTGGTCCGCTCGCAGTCCGGCGACATCCTGCAGGACACCACGTCGAACGGCACCTCCACGAACACGTCGTCGTACTCCTACGACGCGGCCGGGAGGCTCGTGGCTCGGTCGATCCCGCGGCACCAGTTGACGTACGGGTTCGGCCCGGCGACATGCGCCCAGGCCGGCGCGATCGCTGCGGCTGGCAAGAACGGGAACCGGACCTCCTCGTCGGACCAGCTCCTGGATGCCTCCGGTAACCCGGTGGGAGCGGCGACCCAGGTCGCCTCCTGCTACGACGCAGCCGACCGCTTGCTCGGCACCACGGTCACGAACCCAGTCACTGATGCAACGCCGGTGAACCAGTCCCTGACCGGTGCGCAGCTCGTGTACGACGCGCACGGGAACACGACCCGGCTGGCCGATGAGACGCTGGCGTTCGACGGACAGGACCGCCACGTCCAGACCACTCTGGACGACGGTTCGAAGGTCTCCTACGTCCGGGACGCGTCGGACCGCATCGTCCAGCGCACCGAGCAGGCGGCTGATGGGACGACGACGGTCATCCGGTACGGGTTCACCGGCGACGGGGACAGCCCGGACTTCGTCTACGACGGCTCGAGCAAGCTGACCGAGTGGGATCTGCCGCTGGCAGGCGGTGTGACGGTGGAGTACCGCAACAACACTGCGGTGTGGTCGTACCCGAACATCCACGGCGACATCATCACCACCACCGACGGTGCCGGGACGATCACGACCCCGACGTTGCCGGTGTACGACCCGTTCGGTCAGACCATGGACCAGGCCACCGGGTTGTTCGGAACCGCACCCGCGAACCAGGCCGGGCCTGACACGCAGCAGGGCAACGCAGACTACGGCTGGCTCGGCCAGCACCAGAAGCTCGCCGAGCACCTGGGCTCGATCGCCACGATCGAGATGGGTGCACGTCAGTACGTCGCCGCGATCGGCCGCTTTATTCAAGTCGACCCGGTGGAGGGCGGCACAAACAACGCTTATGCGTACGCGAGTGATCCTGAGAATGACTCCGACCTATCCGGACTGGCGATACCGAAAGACGGGGGCGGGGGCGGAGGTGCGGGTGCTGGTCGAGGTTATGTTGGGGGTAGAGGTTGGGCCGGTCGCGGGAGTGCCGGCCGTGGCAGCCGCGTAAACGGCGAGACTGGCGCCACCGCATATGGGCGACAGATGCACAAGGACTGGAGTTATGGCCGCGGGTACGTGAAGGAGTTTAGAATTAACGGGACCCGGATGAGAGCGGACGCGGTGAATCTGCGAACCCGGCATGTGATCGAGTTGAAACCGAACAATGCACGCTCAATCCGACTTGGCCAGCGTCAGCTGCGTCGATACATTCGGGAGCTAAACAAGCAGTTTCCTCATGGGAAACGTTTTACGGGCCATGTTCAGACTTACAAGCCCTACAAAAGGAGGTAGTCCGTTGTCTGTCGAAACTCTTCTTTCCGAGAATCTTGAACCACTTGGATTCAAAAAAAATCGGAAGACGTGGCTTAGGCAAGGTGTAGATTTTTCAACCGCGCTGGTTCTGCTGCGCTCAAGGTACGGTGGGCGCAGCTACATAGATGTCGAGTTGCGCTTTGATGAATCGTCCGCTCAGCCCGATGTGATGACAAGAATCGATGAATGGGCGAATGATGAGCGCGACCTTCAAGAAATCCTCGTAGATGACAATCCAAAATTGGAAGAGGAGTTCGAACTCTATCTCCGCGAAAGAATTGTTCCTCTTTTATCGAAACTCTCCGTCGAATATTTCCGGACTGCCGACGGTCATTACTTACTCGAAGGCGCTCTCCTCAATGATCGTGCGGCAGAGGCATTCAACTTCTGATCTTCAGTAGTCGTCACGGCCCCTTTTCCTGGTCGGATGACGAGGCAGTTGCCCGCCGCGGCAAATTAGGCTACCGACATGTACGCAGACATCAGGAAGCGTTTTCGAAAAAGCTAAGCGTCAAGGAATCGACGGGAGGGTGGATGAGACCACCGAGGCGGTGGAAGCGAGCTCTTCTGACTCCGTATTTTAGTGAGCCGAATTCCGGCGGGCCCGGCCCCCTATTTTTTCATCGTTTCGGCTGTTATGCAATCAATGAGTATACAGAGCAACTCTGAATGCCTACGGATATATTCCTGATTTGGTTCGATCGCAGAATTCACATCCGAGCGTACGCCACAGAGTAGTGCCGTGGGAAACGTATTTTCAGCTCGGTGAGGGGCCGCCGCATTTTCGCGGATATATGTTCCCGGTCCGGACGTCCTGTAATCCCGGGGGAAATGGCGAATGAGAAAGAACTCAAGCACTGATTCCTCCTCGGTGGCTTCTTGGGGTTCTGTTCCCCAGAAGCGAGCAGTGCGCCCAATCGACCTGCTCACGAGTGGGATACTCGAAATCCTCGGCATGCTGATGCTGATCCCCTTAGCTTTGTTGCGCGAGCACTGGCGTGGCATGATCGGGGACGTTTACCTGAGTGTTCCCACGTGGCTTGTTGTGGGGCAGATTTTCTTGGTGATCATTTCGAGTGTGACGGCGGCACTGATGATCCGAGCTCGTAGACTCTCTTTTTGGGTGCCGGCCTCAGCTGCCGTGATCGGATTCATCGGAATCACGGCAACCGTGTTCTTCGTCGCGGCTTCGCTTCCCTGCCCGTCCCTCTGCTAAAAGTGCAGCGAGGATGCTCAGGTGTCGCTTGAAAGAGTCGAGCCGCGGCTCGGCACTTCAGTCAGGGACCCGGTCCGCGTAGCGAGGCGGTGAACAGATCCCGTTCGGGGTGCGCAGCTCCCCTGGGCGAGCTGGCGGGGTACCAGGTCACAGCGGACCTGCCAGCTCGCGCGCGGTGATCGGTCGACCGACGGTCCGGGAGGCCGCCCGCAGCCCCGAACGCAGCGCACCGTGCACCGTGGCCGGGTCCTCACCCCAGGTCGCCTCGCCCGCCAGCTGCACCCGGCCGACCGGGGAGCCGAGCAGGTCGAGGTCCTCGGTCGATGCCCCCACGTGCAGGTACGAGTACGACCCCCGCGCGAACGGGTCCGCCGCCCATCGGGTGATCCGCACGGCATCGGGCGACGGCACCGCGTCACCGAACATCCGTCGCAGCGCAGCCAGCCCCTCGGCGACGATCGCGTCGTCGGTCAGCTGCTCGAGCCGGCGGGCACCAGCACCACCGACCAGCGCCGCCAGCACGGGCTCCCCGCTCACCCGGGACAGGTCGTACCAGGAGTGCCAGTCGACCCCGGCGGGCCCCTGCTGCCGGATCACCCAGTCCGGGCCCCAGAACCGCGTCGGGAAGCGCAGGAACACCTTGTCGTAGACGCCGAACCCGAGCCGCTGCATCGCACCGGCGACGGGGTCGGGCAGCGGCGGGTCGAAGACGACGTCGCCCGCCTGCAGCACTCCGAGCGGCACCGTCACGACGGCCGACGCGGCGCTGAACACCGCGCCGTCGGCGGTCGTCACCCGGACGCGCTCGTCGTTCTGCGCCACCTCGGTCACGACGACCCCGGTCCGCACGTCCAGCCCGTCGGCCAGCGCCCGGGCGTACTGGCCGTAGCCACCGGGGAACACGACCTCGTCACCGGGCACGTGCTCCTCTTCGAGCCCGTGGGCGTCGAGGTCGGTGACGGGTGCGCCACACAGGTCCTCGGAGCGGTGCGCCAGGTACTCCTGCACACGCAGTGCACGGTCACCGGACCACCCGAGGGACGCCACCACGGCTTCGACGACGGCAGCGTACGAGGTCCCGGTCGGCGCTGCAGCCACCGCATCGTCGAGCAGTTCGTCCACGGTGTGCAGGTCGGCCACGAAGGCCGCGGGGTCGGTGACACGAGCGCCCGAGGGGTCGTGCCACGCGATCGGTCGCCCGTCGAACTGGAAGCTGCCCACCGTGAACTCGACGGTGTCGATGCCGAACGCCGACGCCAGCTGCCACAGGGGGTTGCCGTCGATGCCGTGGATCCACGACGCCCCGAGGTCGACCGGCACGCCCAGGGCCGAGTCGGTCCAGGTGCGCCCGCCGATGCGGTCGCGTGCCTCGAGCACGACGACGTCGTGGCCGGCCAGCACCAACGCCCGCGCACAGGCCAGCCCGGCGACACCCGCTCCGACGACGATCACGTCAGCACCCATCACGGAACCGTCCCATCAGTGGTCCTCCATCAGTGGCCGCCCGTCAGCGGCGCCATCAGCCGCGCGGCGATACTCGCCCGCCCGGTCAGTGCTTCTTCGCGGTCGGCAAGGTCGGTCGCGACCAGTCCGGCGTTCGCCCCGAGGAACCGCAGCGGCTCGCGCTCCCAGTCGGGGGAGTGGTGCCCGACCCACGGCAGTGCGGTCAGGTCCGAGCGGACCCCGCGCACCAGGTCGGCGAGGGTCCGCCCCGCCAGGTTCGTCGTCGAGAGCCCGTCGCCGACGTAGCCGCCGGCCGTGCCCACGGCGCCGTCCCACGTCACCGAGGCACACCAGTCGCGCGGCACCCCGAGCGGTCCGCCCCAGGTGTGGGTGACGGGTGCGTCGGCCACCGCCGGGAACAGGTCGACCAAGGCGGATCGCAGGTGTGAGAACACCCGCGGGACCCGGTCGTACCCGGGGCGGATCGCCGACCCCCAGTGGTAGCGGGCACCGCGTCCGCCGAACGCCAGGCGGTCGTCGGCGGTGCGCTGCCCGTAGACCAGCAGGTGCCGGTAGTCCGAGAACGTCTGCCCGTGCTCGAGCCCGATCCGGTCCCACACGGCGGCGGGCAGTGGTGCGGTCGCGATCATGAGCGAGTACAGCGGCATGATCCGGCGGCGCGTCTGCGGCAGCTGCGCGCCGTAGCCCTCGACCGCGACGACGACCGCGCCGGCGGTGACCGTGCCACGGGTGGTGACCACGCGCCCTCGGGCCCACGACGTGGCGGGCGTGTGCTCCGCGATCACGACACCACGGGCCTCCAGGGCGGCGGCCAGTCCGCGCACCAACGCGGCGGGCTGCACCCGCGCGCAGTCCGGGGTCCACGCCACACCGACGGTGCCGGCGGCGTCACCATCGGCTGCCGACCGGTGCACCATGTCGTCACCGAACGCGCCAGACGAGGTGACCTCGTCGCGGGCCGCGCGGTCCTGCACCGCGGAGCGCGCGTACAGCACGGTGCCGCCCTTGACGTAGTCGCAGTCGATGCCGGCCTCGGCCGCTGCGCGCCCGACCTCGTCGACGGTGCCGCGCATCGCCCGGCGCATCGCGAGCGCGGCCTGCAGGCCGTCGTGCTCGGCGATCGACGCGGCCGACCGTGGGAACAGGGCCGAGCACCAGCCACCGTTCCGGCCGGACGCGCCGAACCCGGCGATCTCGCGTTCCACGACGACGATCTGGAGGCTCGGGTCACCCTGCAGCAGGTACCACGCGGTCCAGAGACCGGTGAGTCCAGCGCCGATGACGCAGACGTCGGCCGTGCGGTCGCCGTCCAGGGGTGGCCGGGGCGTCAGGTCGTCGCGGCCGGTGGCCACGAGCTGGTCCAGCCAGAACGAGACGCCCCGGTAGCCCGTCACGGTCAGATCTTCGACGCGGCCTCGGACAGCACGCTCCGCAGGATCGAGGTGATCTCGCGGAACTCGGGTTGCCCGATGGTGAGCGGCGGCGCGAGCTGCACGACGGGGTCGCCCCGGTCGTCCGCGCGGCAGTACAGTCCGGCGTCGAACAGCGCCTTCGACAGGAACCCGCGCAGCAGCCGCTCGGACTCGTCGGCGTCGAAGGTCGTCTTGGTGGCCTTGTCCTTGACGAGCTCGATGCCGTAGAAGTACCCCGCACCGCGCACGTCACCGACGATCGGCAGGTCGCGCAGCGTGTCGAGCTCCGCCTTGAACAGCGGGGCGTTCTGCTGCACGTTGGCCAGCAGACCCTCTTCCTCGAAGATGTCGAGGTTCTCCATGGCGACCGCGGCCGACACCGGGTGCCCGCCGAACGTGTACCCGTGGTAGAAGGTCGTGTCGCCCTTCGAGAACGGCTCGAACAGCTTGTCGCTGATGATGGTCGCGCCGATCGGGGAGTACCCCGAGGTCATCGCCTTGGCGCACGTGATCATGTCCGGCACGAACCCGTACGTGTCGCACGCGAACATCGTGCCGATCCGGCCGAACGCGCAGATGACCTCGTCGGAGACCAGCAGCACGTCGTACTCGTCGCAGATCTCGCGCACGCGCTGGAAGTACCCGGGCGGCGGGGTGAAGCAGCCGCCGGAGTTCTGCACCGGCTCGAGGAACACCGCGGCGACGGTGTCCGGGCCCTCGAACTCGATCATCTCGCGGATGCGTTCGGCCGCCCAGACGCCGAACTCCTCTTCCGACTGCCCTGCGAAGCCCATCTCGTCGGCGCGGTAGTAGTTCGTGTTCGGCACACGCAGGCCACCGGGGGTGAGCGGCTCGAACATCTGCTTCATCGCAGGGATGCCCGTGATCGCAAGGGCTCCCTGCGGGGTGCCGTGGTACGCCACCGCGCGGGAGACCACCTTGTGCTTCATCGGCTTGCCGCGGAGCTTCCAGTAGTGCTTGGCGAGCTTGAAGGCGGTCTCGACGGCCTCGCCGCCACCGGTCGAGAAGAACACCTTGTTCAGGTCACCGGGGGCGTGGTCGGCCAGCCGGTCCGCGAGCTCGATCGCGGCGGGGTGCGCGTACGACCAGATCGGGAAGAACGACAGCGTCTCGGCCTGCTTCGCCGCCATCTCGGCCAGACGCTTGCGGCCGTGACCGGCGGCGACGACGAACAGCCCGGACAGGCCGTCGATGTAGCCCTTGCCGTGGCTGTCGTACACGTGGTGGCCCTCGCCGCGCACCATGATCGGCACGTCGGCGCCGGCCTGGTTGGCACCGTGGCGCGCGAAGTGCATCCACAGGTGATCGCGGGACTTCTGCTGCAGGGCGGCGTCGTCGACGGGTGCGAACGGGTCGTACGAGCCCAGGCGGGTCGGTCGGTCGGTGATGGTCATCGCGTTCCCCAGTCGTAGAGCTGTTTGCGGAGTTGCAGGTAGACGAAGGTCTCGGTGCCGGTCACGCCCGGGATGGCCCGGATCGTGCCGTTGAGTAGTTCGATCAGGTCGTCGTCGTCCTCGCAGACGACCTCGACCATCAGGTCGAAGCTTCCGGCGGTCATCACGAGGTAGTCGACGGCCGCCAGCTGTTCGAGTGCGTCGGCGACCTTGCGGGTGTCACCGTTGACGCGGATGCCGATCATCGCCTGCCGGTGGAAGCCGAGCTGCATCGGGTCGGTGACCGCGACGATCTGCATGACGCCGGTCTCGGTCAGCTTCTGTACGCGCTGCCGGACCGCCGCCTCGCTGAGACCGACCGCCTTGCCGATCTCGCCGTACGGACGGCGGCCGTCGGCCTGGAGCTGTTCGATGATGCGCTTGGAGATGTCGTCGATCGGACCCGGACGTCGTGGTGCTGCCGCCATGCCGGACAGCATGACAGTGGGATCGGACACTGTGCAAGGGATTTCGTTGTGAACAACGTGTTTCGCGACGATTTCCGTTGTTACAAGTCTTCCGAACCGCCGTTTTCCGTGTCAGGATCACCGCCATGCCGGACACCACGAGCACCGTCACCCACCCTGTGCGGAACTTCGTCGGGGGCGCGTTCGTCGAGCCCCGTGGGAACGCCGTCATGGACCTGGTCGACCCGACCGACGAGCAGGTCTACGGCGTCTCCCCGGTGTCCACCGCTGCCGACGTGGACGATGCGTTCACGTCGGCGGCGGCCGCATCGGTGCAGTGGCGCCGGACGACCCCGGGCGAACGGCAGCTCGCGCTGTTCCGGATCGCCGACGCGATGGAAGACCGGGCCGAGGAGTTCGCCGACCTGGAGTCCCTGGACACCGGCAAGCCACGCGCCACCCTGGTGCAGGACGAGATCCTGCTGTCGGTCGACCAGCTCCGGTTCTTCGCCGGGGCCGCCCGCAATCTCGAGGGCCGGAGCGCCGGCGAGTACCTGGCCGACCACACGTCGTTCGTCCGCCGCGAACCGATCGGCGTCGTCGCGCAGGTCACCCCGTGGAACTACCCGCTCAACATGGCGGTGTGGAAGATCGCGCCGGCCATCGCCGCGGGCAACACCACCGTGCTGAAGCCGAGTGACACGACACCACTGTCGACGCTGCTGCTCGCCGAGGTCGCCGCCGAGTTCCTGCCGCCGGGCGTGCTCAACGTCGTGGTGGGGGACCGCAGCACCGGCGCCGCGATGATCGACCACCCGACGCCACAGCTCGTGTCGATCACCGGGTCCGTCCGCGCGGGCATGGAGGTCGCACGGGCAGCCGCCAACGACCTCAAGCGCACCCACCTGGAACTCGGCGGCAAGGCCCCCGTGATCGTGTTCGACGACGCCGACATCGCGGCCGCGGTCGCTGGCATCGTCGCCGCCGGGTTCTTCAACGCCGGTCAGGACTGCACCGCGGCGACTCGGCTGCTCGTGCAGGAGGGCATCCACGACGAGTTCGTCGCCGCCCTGGTCGCCGAGGCCCGGGTGAACGCGCAGTGCGGCCCGGACGTCGACGCTCCGTTCTTCGGTCCGGTCAACAACGCCGGACAGCTGGCGCAGGTGCGCTCGTTCCTCGAGACGCTCCCCGACCACGCCACGATCGAGCTCGGCGGGCACCGGATCGGCGACCGCGGCTTCCACCACCAGGCGACGATCGTGTCCGGCCTGCACCAGGACGACCGGATCGTGCAGCAGGAGGTGTTCGGGCCGGTGCAGACCGTGCAGCGCTTCCACACCGAGGACGACGCCCTGCGTGCAGCGAACGGTGTGGCGTACGGCCTGGCGAGCTCCGTCTGGACGACCGACCACGCCCGGGCGATGCGCTTCGCCCGCGACCTGGACTTCGGCTGCGTCTGGATCAACACGCACATCCCGATCGTCGCCGAGATGCCACACGGGGGCTTCGGCCACTCCGGCTACGGCAAGGACCTGTCCCAGTACGGGTTCGACGACTACACCCGCATCAAGCACGTCATGTCCCACATCGGCTGAGCCCGATCCCACCTGCAGCAGGAGGCACCATGGCAGTGACCGGCACGTTCGCCGAATCGGGAGCCGATCTCCGGCTCGAGCAGATCACCAAGTCGTTCCCCGGGCACACCGCGGTCGACACCCTCGACCTGACGGTCCCGGCGGGGTCGTTCTTCGCCCTGCTCGGTCCGTCCGGCTGCGGCAAGACCACCACGCTCCGACTGGTCGCCGGGCTCGAGGAACCGACGAGCGGCAGCATCCTGCTGGGCGGCAAGGACGTCACCGAGACCAAGCCCTACCAGCGGCCGGTCAACACGGTGTTCCAGAACTACGCGCTGTTCCCGCACATGAGCGTGCTCGACAACGTCGCGTTCGGCCTGAAGCGTCGGCGCATCCCGGACCCGATGACCAAGGCGAAGGAAGCGCTGCGGCTGGTCGAGCTCGAGGCATCCGCGTCGAAGCGGCCCGCGCAGCTGTCCGGCGGCATGCAGCAGCGCGTCGCCCTGGCCCGCGCGATCGTCAACCGACCGGCACTGCTGCTGCTCGACGAACCGCTCGGCGCCCTCGACCTGAAGCTCCGGCACCAGATGCAGCTCGAGCTCAAGACCATCCAGGCCGAGGTCGGACTGACGTTCCTGCACGTCACCCACGACCAGGAAGAGGCGATGACGATGGCCGACACGGTCGCCGTCATGAACGGTGGTCGGATCGAGCAGATGGGCAGCCCCGAGGACCTCTACGAACTCCCGCGTACCGCGTTCGTCGCGAACTTCCTGGGGCAGTCGAACCTGCTCGAGGGTGACGTGCAGGGCACCGACGGCCCGCTGCTGGTCGTGCGCACCGCGGCCGGCACGTTGGCGGTGCCGACCGACCGTGCGGTCGCGACCACGGGCCGCGTGGTCGTCGGGGTCCGCCCCGAGAAGCTCAAGATCCGCACCGCCGAACCCGCGCGCGAACCCGGCCGCAACATCCTCGGCCCCGGACGCGTCGTCGACGTCTCGTTCTCCGGCGTCAGCACGCAGTACCTGGTCGACGTCCCCGGCGCCGGCCGGGTGTCGGTGTTCGCCCAGAACTCGAAGGGCGGCCCGCGGGTCGCCACCGGCACCGAGGTCTGGCTCACCTGGGGTGTCGACCACGGCTTCGGCCTGGAGGCCCCGCACACGTCCGACGCGACCGTCACCACCCAGCCCTCACCGGGCCTCCAGACCGGCCAGCCCGCCACCGCAGGTGCGGTCGCATGAGCGCCGGACCCGACCTGCTGCGCGGACTGACGTCCGCCCGCGTCAGTCGCCGGGGACTGCTGGCCGGTGGCGGTGCCGCGGCGCTCGCCGCCCTGCTGACCGGGTGCAGCATCAAGGGGTCGGCAGGGTCGCAGGGCGACCCCGTCGACTGGACGGCCTTCTGGCGCAACGCGAAGCAGACCAAGGACCTGAACTTCGCGAACTGGCCGCTGTACATCGACTCCGACCACGGCAAGTCCGAGTCCCTGCGGCTGTTCGAGCAGGAGACGGGCATCGCCGTCGACTACCAGGCGGTGATCCAGGACAACGCGACGTTCTACGCCACCGTCTCCCCGATCCTGCGGGCCCAGGGATCGACGGGCTACGACCTGGTCGTCATGACGAACGGGTACGAGCTCACCGAGATGATCAAGAACGGCTTCGTGTGCCAGCTCGACCGGTCGCGCATGCCGAACTTCGCCAAGTACGCGTCGGACGCGGTGAAGGACCCGAACTACGACCCGGGCAACAAGCACTCCGTCGTGTGGCAGACCGGGTTCACGGGCCTGGCGTACAACCCGAAGTACACCGGGCGCAAGATCACCTCGTTCCAGGACCTGCTCGATCCGGCGTTCCGCGGGCGCATCGGGCTGATGAGCGACAACACCGAGCTCGGGTCGCTGGCGCTGCTGGCGCTCGGCATCGCGCCGGAGACCTCGACGCCGGCGGACTGGCGGAAGGCCCAGGACTGGCTGCGCAAGCTCCGGCCGAGCGTCGCCGGGTTCTACGACCAGAGCTACATCAACCGGTTGGAGAACGGCGACACGTGGATCACCCAGGCGTGGTCGGGTGACGTGTTCCAGGCGCAGCAGTCCGGGTTCCCGCACCTGGAGTTCATCACGCCGGACGAGGGCCAGATGACCTGGCACGACAACATGCTGATCCCCAAGCAGGCCGCCAACCCGCTGTCGGCGCTGACCTGGATGGACTACTACTACACGCCCCGGATCGCCGGCATCGTCGAGGACTACGTCAACTACGTGTGCCCGGTGCCCGCAGCCGAGGACTACGTGCGCGCCGAACTCAAGGACGCCACCGTGGCCGACAGTCCGCTGGTGTTCCCGGATGCGTCGGTGCTGGAGAAGTCGCACGAGTTCCGTGTGTTCGCCAACTACGACGAGTACTCGGAGTGGAACGGCATCTTCAACGCGGTGGTGCAGTCGTGAGCGCCGTCGGGGTGGCCCCGGGGCTCGGGCCCGCCGGCACCGCGCCGGTGCGCCGCGGGCGTCGTCGCAGCACGCCGTTCCTGCTCGCACTGGTGGGGACCGCGTACCTCTGCGTGTTCTTCGTGATCCCGCTGGTGTCCGGGCTGATCGTCTCGCTGATGTCGGGCAACCCGGACGACGGCTACACGTTCACGTGGAACTTCGGCATCTACTCGTCGCTGTTCGTCGACCCGCAGGTGCCGTACCTGACGTTCCTGCTGCGGTCGCTCTGGTACGGCCTGGCGGCCACGGTCGTGACGATCATCGTCGGGTACCCGGTGGCGTACTTCGTCGCGTTCCGGGTGTCGCCGCGGTGGAAGAACCCGCTGCTCATGCTCGTGTTCATCAGCTTCCTGGTGTCGTTCGTCATCCGCACCGACATGTGGGCGTTCGTGCTGGCGTCGCAGGGGCCCGTCGTCACCGTGCTGCAGGGCCTCGGACTGGCGGGCAAGGACTTCCACATCCTGGGCACCGGCGGGGCGGTCATCTTCGGGGACGCCTACAACGACCTGGCGTTCATGGTGCTGCCGATCTACGCCGCGCTCGAACGCATCGACCCACGACTGGGTGAAGCGGCGAACGACCTGTACGCCGGCAAGGCCCGCGCGTTCTGGCACACGACGCTGCCGCTGTCCCGCCCGGGCATCTTCGCCGGGGTGCTCCTGGTGTTCATCGACTGCGTGGGCGACCCCGTCAACTCGGCGCTGCTGGGCGGGACGAACACGTACACGATCGGGCAGGCGATCCAGGACGCCTACTCCGGCAACCAGCAGTACAACGTCGCGGCGGCACTGTCGACCGTGCTGATGGTCGTGCTCGGCATCATCCTGTTCATCTACGCCCGCGTCTCCGGCACCGACGACCTCGAGGACCTCGTATGACCGCCGTCGCACCGCCCCGTTCGTCCGCAGGACCGGCATCGCCGGTCGCCGCGCCGGTCCTGCACCGCAACGGCGTGAACCGCCGCGGGCCGTGGCTGGCGATCGTGTACTGGGTCGTCATCGCGATCACCCTGGTGCCGATCGTCTACATGGTCGTGTACTCGTTCAACGACGCCCCCACGAACCGGCTGTCGTTCGCCTGGAACGGGTTCACGACGTACTGGTACGCCAACCTGGTGAACGTGTCCGGGCTCGGGCAGGCCTTCGTCACCTCGGTCGTCGTCGCGTTCTTGGCCGCGATCGTGTCCGTCGCCATCGGGTTGCCGCTCGCCCTGGCGCTCGAGCGGTACCGGTTCCCGGGGCGCGGCGTGGTGAACTCGGTCGTGTTCGCCGACATCGCCGCACCGTCGATCGTCGTCGGGTCCGCGTCCCTGTCGTTCTTCCTGTCGATCGGGCTCGGCACCGGGTTCCTGACGGTGCTGCTGACGCACGTCGCGTTCGACGTGGCGTACGTGGTCGTCGTGCTGCGGGCGCGGATCGCCGGGACCTCGCGCGCGCTCGAAGAGGCGGCCGGCGACCTCGGTGCGACACCGTTCCAGGCGTTCCGGCTCGTGACGCTGCCGTTGCTCGCGCCGGGCATGCTGGCCGCGGGGCTGCTCGCGCTGGCGATGTCGATCGACGACTACGTGATCACGTCGTTCGTCGCCGGTCCCGCGGTGACGTTCCCGCTGTTCGTGTACGGCGCCGCCAAGGCCGGGATGCCGCCGCAGGTGCTGTGCTTCGGGACGCTGGTGTTCGCGGTGGGGCTGCTCGTCGCGCTGCTGAACGGGGCGCTCAACCGGCGGTTGGCGCGGACGCGCGGGTGAGGCCCGGAGGGTCCCGCGCCGGCGGTCACCGACGCGGGACGCCTTGTCTCAGCCCTTCCGGACCAGGTCGAGCAGGAGTCGGGCGAGGTTCACGAGCAAGCTCGCGACCCCCAACCAGACCACCTGACGCCTGGGCTTGGGATCGGTGTCGTCAGACATCGAGACCACCTCGCAGGTGTCAGCGCCGGCGGACACGAGGAGCTGACCGGGACGGGCGTGCACCCGGACCGGGGTCCGGCTACATTGGACCCGAGCGTTCAGACTCGGGAACGGTTTACGTCCGTCCCGGCTTTCCACTCGGAGAGCAACCGAAGCCCATCACCGTTGCTGCGGTGGTGGGCTTCACGCTTGCCCCAGGGGCACCACCCGGCGGTGTCGCACCCCACGGGGCCAGCCTGTGTGATGTATCACCGCGACGGCGGATGACGGGAGGCGCGATGCCAGCGGGCACCGCGCCTCCCGTCAGCGATGCATCGCGTCAGGCGGCGGTGTGCACCGCCTGCGCGCGGTCCGCAGGTGCGTCGTCGGCCAGCAGCCGCTCGGCGGTCCGGAGCGACAGCGCCATGATGGTGAGCGCCGGGTTGGCGATGAGCGAGCTCGGGAAGACCGAGTTGTCGACGATCCACATGTTCGGGACGTCCCACGACCGGCCCGCGGCATCGACCACCGAGCGTTCGGGGTCGGTGCCCATGCGCGCCGTGCCGACGGTGTGCGCGGTGCGGTCGAGCACGCGGACGTCGGTGCCGCCCGCTGCCTCGACGATCGCGGTCATCGTGGCGATCGCGTGCTCGGCGATCGCGGCCTCGTTGTCGCCGGGGCTGAACGTGACGCGAGCGACGGGCATGCCGTTCGCATCGACCTCGTCGGTCAGCACCAGTCGGTTGTCGTCGTACGGCAGGCACTCGGCGTTGATGCCGACGCCGGCCATGCGGGGGTAGTCCCGCACGGCCTTGACCAGTGCGGCGCCGCGGAGCTCACCACCCCGGACGAGCGAGGTCGCCAGCGTGAGGGGCTGCGCGCCGAGGCTCTGGATCAGGTAGCCGCCGGCGAAGTCCACGCCCTCGGGCCGGATGAAGTCCTCGGTGATGATCGACGACGGGTACCCGCGGTACGAGCGCATCGACTCGTCGAACGTCGCCCAGACCTGGGTGGCACCGTGGGCCGTGAAGTTCCGCCCGACCTGGCCGCTGCTGTTGGCCAGGCCGGTGTGCAGCAGGAGTCGCGGGGTCTCGATCCCGCCGGCGGCCAGCACGAGGGCTCGGCAGCGCTGGCGGTGGTCGCGGCCGCCCTGTCGGTACACGACGGCCTCGACACGACCGGCGGCGTCGAGCTCGATGCCGTGCGCGAACGCCTCGGCCCGGATCTCGGCTCCGAAGGCGACGGCGGCGGGCAGGTAGGTCGTGTCCATCGACACCTTGGCGCCGTTCCGGCAGCCCTGGTGGCAGGAGCCGCACGCGACACAGGCCTGGCGCAGGCCGTGGTGCTCCTGCATGCGGTCCTCGGTGGTCAGGCCGACCGGGGCGTCCGTCGCGGTGATGCCGAGGGCAGCGGTGCCGCGCATCATCATGTCCGACGAGGCGTTCCGGGCGGGCGGACCCATCCGGTAGCGGCGCGCGGGGTCCCACGGGTAGTGCGCGGGCCCGGCGACACCCACGTCGTGCTCGGCCTGCTCGATCCAGCGCACGAGTTCGTCGTGGTCGATCGGCCAGTCCTCGCCCTGTCCGGAGTCGGTCCGCAGTCGGATGTCGTGCGCGTTCGGCCGGGGCGTGAACGCACCCCAGTGCAGGGTCGACCCGCCGACGCCGGTGCCGCTGTTGTTCGGGCCGAAGGCGGTCGGAGCGCTGCCGCCGCTGATCCGCTCGTCCATCCAGTTGATGTCGCCGGGGGCCTCGACCTCGTCGGGGGTGTGGTCGCCCGGCTCGGTGTTCGGGCCGGCCTCGAGTGCCACGACCCGCAGGCCATGTCGGGCCAGGGTCGCCAGCAGCGGCGCACCACCCGCTCCGGTGCCGACGACGACCACGTCGACGATCTCGTCCTGGTCGTAGCGGCGCTGGTCGTTCAGCTTCATCGTGTGGCTCCCGCCGGTTCCCATGCTTCGCGCTGGCCCGCTCCGAGGAGCAGGAAGCCCTGCTTGCGGACGCCGTCGCCACCGTTGGCGAAGCCGTCGTAGTCGATCTCGGCCATCGTGGCGGGGTGTGCGACCCACTGCTTGACCAGGTCGACGCTGGCGTCCTCGGCCCAGGCCTGCAGCTGCGCCGCGTCGAGGGACCCGGCGGCGGGTTCGTGCTCGCCCCGGGTGACGGCATCGAGCACGGCCGTCAGGTGGTCGTCGCCCCGGTCGGCATCGGGTGCGAGGGCGTCGAGTCCCGCGCGGTACGCCTCGACGTCGACGGGCAGCCCGTCGGGACGCCACCCGTCACCGGCGCCCGCGGCGAGCTGGGCGTCGACGCGCAGGGCGAGGTCGACCTGCAGGCCGTCCTGCGGCACCACGACCCGGGCGACCGCACGCAGGGTCGTCAGCTGCTGTGCGGAGAGCACCCGGGGCTCGGCGCCGGGGTCGTCCGCCAGCGCACGGACGGCCAGGATCCCGCGGGTCCGGGCGCTGACACGGGGCGACGCGATCACGCGCACGGTCGTGGGCGGCACGACCGGGCTCGGTGCGACCCGGCGCTCCCAGAAGGCACGGATGCGCTCGGCGACCTGGTCCGGGCGCTCCCACGGCAGCAGGTGCGCGGCGCCCGGCACGACGTCGAACTCGCCGTTCGGCCAGTGCGGCAGGTTCAGGGTGCGCTGCGCCTCGGGTCCGAGGTCACCGTCCGACGCGCCGGCCAGCACCAGTGCGGGCACGGGGTTCGGCGGGAACTCGGCCGACCAGTCCTCGCGGCTGCCACGGACGAGCCAGTCGGTCCAGGCCCGCGGGTCGGCGCGCTGCACATCGTGCACGGCCATCGCGGACGGCTCCGGCGGCAGGGGGCCGTCGGTGTTCGCGGTGACGAACGTGTCGGCTTCATCGGCCCCGATCTCACCGTCCGCCGCCCAGTCGAGCATCGTCTGGCGGCGTTCGTCGTCCATCGGCTCGGGCGACAGCGGCGACGCGGCGAGCAGCACGACGGCGCGCAGCCCGAACAGCCCGTTCGAGCCGTCGATCGTCCGCGACGCGACGACCGAGGCGACCTTCCCGCCCATCGAGTGGCCGATCAGCACCCACTCGGTCGCGCCACTGCGGCCGACGGCACGCTCGACGCGTTCGACCATCTCCTCGACGCTGGTGCCCGTCGCGGCGGACGAACGACCGAACCCCGGCAGGTCGATCCCGATCAGGTCGAGGGTCCCCGCCAGGCGGGTCCGCATCGTGGCGAACTCCTCGGAGCTGGACCCGAGGGCGTGCAAGCAGAACGCGGTCGCCGTCATCCCTCATTCCTACGGTGCCGCGCGCGCTCGCTCCCAGCGCGCCTGTACCCCGCGACCACCTACAGCGACGGACTCCGGGGGCCACGCACCAGCAGATTGTTACGGGCGCGAGACGATCTCGTCCGACGCGGGCGCACCCGGGCGTCCCTTCGGTAGGTTCCAGACATGAGTGCAGAGCTGACGCTCGGCGCCGAGGAAGAGCTGCACCTCATCGACCTCGAGTCCGGCCGACTTTCCGCGAAGGCCCCGCGCCTTCTGCCCAAGCTGCCCGCCGACCGCTTCGGCGCCGAACTGCAGCGGACCACCATCGAGACGAACACCCCGGTGGTGACGAGCCTGGACGACCTGCGCCGGGTGATCGTCGACCTGCGGCGTGAGCTCGCGGCAGCGATCGCGCCGTCGGGCGTCACGATCGCGGCCGCCGGCACCGCGCCACGGTCCGAGTACGCCGACTTCGAGCTCACGAGCGGTGGGCGCTTCGGTCGGATGCAGGAGCAGTACCGGATGCTCGTCGACGAACAGCTCATCTGCGGGCTGCAGGTGCACGTCGGGGTGAGTGACCGCGACCTGGCGGTGCAGATCGCCCAGCGCGTGGCACCGACGCTGCCGGCACTGCTCGCGTTGAGCGCGTCGAGTCCGTTCTGGAACGGGCAGGACACCGGGTACGCGTCGTTCCGGAGCATCATCTGGCAGCGCTGGCCGTCCGCCGGCAGCTTCGGTCGGGTCGACAACGCGGCCGAGTACGACAAGGTGCTCGACGACCTGATCGCGTCCGGGGTCATCGCCGACAAGAAGATGGCGTACTTCGACGTGCGACCGTCCTCGCACGCTCCGACGCTCGAGCTGCGGGTCTGCGATGCCACGCCCGTGGTCGACGACGCCGTGCTGATCGCCGGACTGTTCCGCGCCGCCGTCCGTCGGGCCGAGGTGGCCGTCGAGTCCGGCGCCGAGTGGCACCCACGCAGCGAGCC
Organism: Microbacterium sp. M1A1_1b; assembly: GCF_053345565.1. Classification (NCBI taxonomy): domain Bacteria; kingdom Bacillati; phylum Actinomycetota; class Actinomycetes; order Micrococcales; family Microbacteriaceae; genus Microbacterium; species Microbacterium sp. M1A1_1b. The sequence continues at coordinate 26,504 of NZ_JBKFAJ010000004.1, read as the reverse complement.
ACTGCACCGTGCGGCGATGTGGCAGGCCGCCCGCAGTGGCCTGAGCGGCGACCTGCTCGGACTCGGGCAGCACCCGGAGCGGCTGCCGGCCGAGGTCGCCGTACGGCAGCTCGTGTCACGGCTGCGGCCGCAGCTCGAAGAACTCGGCGACTGGGGCACCGTGACGGCCCTGCTCGAGGACACCCTGGCCCGGGGCAACTCCACCGACCGGCAGCGCACGGCGTACGCCGAACGCGGCGAGCTCGACGACGTCGTGGCGCAGGTGGTCGAGGACACCGCGGGCACCCCGTCCGGCCGCGACGAGCACCACGTCGCCGCGATCCCGTCGTACCGGGTGCGTGCGGGCGACGAGGCCGTCGGGCCCGGGGCACGCCCCCGACCGGCGTTCCGCGACCTGGCGGCGTACTTCGGCCGGTGGGACGTCGACACCACGATCGAGCACTGCGCCGCACGCGACGTCTGGGCCCGCGAGCACGAGGTCGGGTTCGTGGTGGACGGCGGCGTCCAGGCGTTCGGCTGCGACCTGGTGCCGCGCACCGTCAGCGCTTACGAGTGGGCGCAGCTCGAGGCCGGACTGGTGCAGCGGGCTCGTGCGATCGAGCTGTTCCTGCGCGACGCCTACGGGCCGCGGCGCATCGTGACCGACGGCGCCATGGACGACGACGACTTCGTCGGGGCGAACGGCTGGGACCCCGACGCCGCGCGGCTCCCCGCCACCGCCGTTCGGGCGCCCGTGATCGGCTTCGACCTGGTCCGCAACGAGTTCGGCGGCTGGCGGGTGCTCGAGGACAACGTGCGGTCGCCGTCCGGCGTCGCCTACGGGCTGGCGCTGCGCGAGCTGATGGACGCCGTGGTGCCCGAAGCCCCACGGCCACCCCGTCTGCGCGACCCGGCCACGGTGCCGGAGCGGCTCCGCACGACGCTCCGGACGAACGCGACGGCGGTGACCGGAGCCTCCGACCCGGTGCTGGCGCTGTTGACCGACGGTCCCGGCGCGGGTGCCTGGTACGAGCACCGGCGGCTGGCGGACGGTGCCGGCATGCACCTGGTGACCGAGTCGGACCTCGACGTCGTCGACGGCCACGTGGTGCACGCGCCGAGCGGTCAGGTCCTCGACGCGCTCTACCTGCGGATCGACCGTGACGTCCGCGCCCTGACGAACGACCGCCTGCCGGACCTGGGCCCCCGGGTCCTCGACGTCGCCCAGGCTGGCGGCGTGTACCTGGCGAACGCCCCCGGCAACGCCCTGTTGGACGACAAGGCGATGTACGTCAACGTCCCCGACCTGATCTGGTACTACCTCGAGCAGAAGCCGCTGCTCGAGTCCGTTCCCACCTACCGTCCCGAGCTCGAGGGCGAGCGGCTGTCGGTGCTCGACCGCGTCGGCGAACTCGTGACCAAGCCCGTCGACGGCGAGGGCGGGCGTGACGTCCTGATCGGCCCGAGCGCCAGCGCTCCCGAGGTCGCCGAACGCCGCCGACGGATCGCCGCGGACCCGTCGGCATGGGTCGGACAGGAAGTGGTGCAGCTGTCGTCGCACCCGACCATCGGGCCGGCCGGACTCGATCCGCGGCACGTCGACCTGCGCGCGTTCGTCTACGTCACGGGGACCGGGCCGGACGACGTCCACCTGGCCGACGTCGCGCTGACACGGGTCGCGCCCGAGGGCAGCATGGTCGTCAACTCCTCGCGCGGCGGCGGCGCCAAGGACACCTGGATCGTCGGACCCGAAGGAGAACGCTGATGTGCGGACTGGCCGGCGAGATCCGCTTCGACGGCACCACCCCGGACGTCGCGGCCGTGGCCCGGATGACCGGGTGCCTGACGCACCGCGGGCCGGACGGCGACGGACTGTGGGCGCGCGGCCCGGTCGCCCTGGGGCACCGGCGGTTGTCGATCGTGGACCTGTCGACCGCCGGCGCACAACCGATGGTGGTGTCACGGCTCGGGTTGACGATCGCCTACAACGGCATGGTCTACAACTACCGGCAGCTGCGCGACGAGCTGCACGGCAAGGGCCACACGTTCGACTCCACCTCGGACACCGAGGTGATCGTCGCGGCGTACGCCGAGTGGGGCACGGCGTTCGTCGACCACCTGGTGGGGATGTTCGCGATCGCGATCTGGGAGCACGCGAGCGGCCGCCTGGTGCTGGCGCGCGACCGCCTCGGCATCAAGCCGCTCTACGTCGCGGCGGTGCCCGGGGGCCTGCGCTTCGCGAGCTCCCTGCCCGCGATCCTGGCGGGGAACGGCGACCGCGGGTCCGTCGACACGTCCATCGACCCCGTCGCCTTCGCGTCGTACATGTCCTTCCACTCGATCGTCCCGGCACCCCGAACGATCCTGTCCGGCGTCGGCAAGCTCCCACCCGCGACCGTCCGCGTGGTCGAGCCCGACGGCTCCACGCACGACACCGTGTACTGGGAACCGCGGTTCGAGCGCGACCCGGCCCGAGCGGACTGGACCGACCAGGACTGGCAGCAGGCGTTCATCGGTTCGCTGCGCACCGCGGTCGAGCGCCGCATGGTCGCCGACGTCCCCGTCGGGGTGCTGCTGTCCGGCGGCATCGACTCGTCGCTCGTCGTGGCGCTGCTCGCCGAAGCCGGTCAGCAGGACCTCGCGACGTTCAGCATCGGCTTCGAGGCGGCCGGCGGCGAGTCCGGCGACGAGTTCGCGTACTCCGACCTGGTCGCGCGGCAGTTCGGCACGGACCACCACCGCATCCACATCCCGTCGTCGCGGCTGCTCGACGGCATCGACGGTGCCGTCGCCGCGATGAGTGAACCGATGGTCAGCCACGACTGCGTCGCCTTCTACCTGCTGTCGCAAGAGGTCTCGCAGCACGTCAAGGTGGTGCAGTCCGGACAGGGCGCCGACGAGGTCCTGGCCGGGTACAGCTGGTACCCGCCGCTGGCCGACGTGCCCCGCGACCAGGCGGCCGAGGCGTACCGGTCGGTGTTCATGGACCGCCGGTGGCCGGCGCTGCAGGGACTGCTGGGTCCGCGGTGGCGGAGCGACGACGACACCCCGTCGGCGTTCGTCGACGCGGAGTTCGCCCGCCCCGGTGCCGAGACGAGCGTGGACGCCGCACTCCGCAGCGACACGACGATCATGCTCGTCGACGACCCGGTCAAGCGCGTCGACACGATGACGATGGCGTGGGGGCTCGAGGCGCGCGTGCCGTTCCTCGACCACGAGTTCGTCGAGCTCGCCGGCGCGATCCCGCCCGAGCTCAAGCTGGCCGACGGCGGCAAGGGCGTCATGAAGCGGGCATCGCGCGGGATCGTCCCCGACGCGATCGTCGACCGGTCCAAGGGGTCGTTCCCGGTGCCCGCGATCCGACAGCTCGAGGGGCCGTACCTGGAGCGCGTGCGCCAGGCGCTGCACGCGCCCGAGGCCCGCGAGCGCGGCCTGTTCGATCCCGGTACGGTCGAACGGATGCTCGCCGACCCGAACGCCACCCGGACCGAGATCGGCGCGAACGCCCTGTGGCAGCTCGGGCTGATCGAGATGTGGCTGCAGCGACAGGGCGTCCGGTGACGCACCTGGGCGACGCGCTCACCGCAGCATGGGGGTCGTGGGGACCGACGATGACCCGGAACGCCCGGCGCGTCGCGTTCGTCAGCGACCGGCACGGGGTCCCCGAGGTGTTCGTGCAGGACGTCGTCGTCGACGGCACGCCGTCCGAGCCGGTGCGCATCCGCCTGTCCGAGGACCCGGTCATCCGCGTCTCGTGGTCGTCCGACGGTGAGTGGCTCGCGGTGGCCATCGCGACCGACGGCGGTGTGAAGCAGCAGGTCTGGGTGGTCCGCCCCGACGGCACCGACGCCGCACAGATCGCGGGCTCCCGGTACCAGCACGCCGAACTCGGGCCGTGGAGCCGCAGCGGACACCGTGTCGTGATCACGCTGCCGTCCACCGAGCCCGAGCAGCCCACCCGCGCGTACCTGGTCGACCCGGTGTCCGGCGACCGCGACGACCTGGCGGTGGGCGAGCTGATCCACGTGCTCGACCTGTCGGTGGAGGAACGCCTGGTCGTGATCGGCGACGGGCAGCGCGGGCAGGAGTTCGTCGTCGCGGTCGACCGGCTGACGGACGAGAGCCACCCGCTGCTGACCGACCCGGCATCCGGTTCGGCCGAGATCGCCTTCCTGCGGCCGTCGCCCGCCAGCGAGACCAGCCCCCTCGTCGCCTACGTCGCGACCGAGGCCGGGGCACCTCGCCGCCAGCTCGTCGCGCAGCCCGTCGGCCCGCACGGCTGGCGCGGGCATCCCCGACCGATCGCCGCGCGTGACGACGCCGAGCTGGAGTTCCTGGACGCCGACGACGCGGGCCGCACGCTGCTGCTCGGCTGGAACGTCGCCGGGCGCAGCGAGCTCGAGCTGATCAACACGCACGACGCCTCGCGCACACCCGTGCCGGACCTGCCCGGAGCCGTCGTCACCGACCCGGTGCTCAGCCGCGACGGCCGGAGTGTGATCCTGGCGGTCGAGGGCCCGACCCGCCCGCGCGAACTCTGGCGCCTGGACACGAACGCCCTGACGTGGACCCGCGTCGCCGACGTGCCGACCCTGCCCGACGTCGCGCTCGTCGAACCCAGCCTCGAACGCCTCACCGCCCGTGACGGCCTCGAGCTGACCGGCTGGCTGTACCCGGCGGTCGACGGCACCACCCCGTCGACGCAGGCCGAGCCTGCCACCGACACCGGGCCTCCCGTCCGTCGCGCAGCGATGGTGCACCTGCACGGCGGCCCGGAGTCGCAGGAGCGGCCGACCTTCTCGCCGCAGCACCAGGCGCTCGCCGCGGCGGGCATCACCGTGTTCGCCCCGAACATCCGCGGATCGTCCGGGTCGGGCACCGCGTTCGTGCACGCGGACGATCTGGCCCTGCGGTGGAACGCGCTGGCCGACGTCGTCGACTGCGCACGCTGGCTCGTGTCGAACGGGCACGCCGACCGGTCGCGCGTGGCGGTGGAGGGCCGCAGTTACGGCGGGTACGCCACCACCGCGTCGCTCGCGTTCACGCCCGACGTCTTCGCAGCGGGCGTGGCGGTGTGCGGGATGAGCGACTTCGCGACCTTCTACCGCGACACCGAGCCGTGGATCGCAGCAGCCGCGGCGACCAAGTACGGCCATCCGGTGGACGACGCGGCGCTGCTGGCGTCGCTGTCGCCGATGCGGGCGGTCGACGACATCACGGCGCCGATGCTGGTCGTGCACGGCGAGCTCGACACGAACGTGCCCGTCGGCGAGGCCGAGCAGCTCGTCACGGCGCTCCGCGACCGTGCGCACGACGTCGAGTACGTCGAGCTGGCGGGGGAGGGCCACGAGTACCGACGGGCGTCCTCGCGTGCGCTGCTGGTGCGCAGCATGGTGGACTTCCTGTCGGCGCGTCTGGCGTGACTCCGGCCGCGCACACCGACTCTCTAGGATCGACGGTGTGACGACCACGGTGCCCGGCTTCGGAGCGGAACGGATCACGCAGCGCGGGCTGCGCGACCGGGTCTACGACCGGGTGCTCGACGTGCTGATGGGCCACGACGTCGAACCGGGCACGCGCCTGTCGATCGACGGTCTGGCGCGCACCCTGGGCGTCTCGCCCACCCCGGTGCGCGAAGCGCTCGTGCAGCTCGAACGGACCGGTCTGGTCGTGCGCGAGGCGAACAAGGGCTACCGGGTGGCGCCGCCGCTCGCCGGCGAGCAGCTCGAGGCACTGTTCGACGCGCGCCTGATCGTCGAGACCGGTGCGGTCGACCTGGCGGCTCGCGGTGACGTGGTGGCGCTGCGCGCCCGACTGGAGGCTGCGCTCGCCGAACAGGCCGAGGTCGCCGCCGACATCGCGCGGGTGGGCGCGGGGGCCGCGTCCGAGGAGACGATGGCCCGCTTCTTCCGCAGCGACTGGCAGTTCCACCAGGTGCTGTTCGACGCGACGCGTAACCCGTTCCTGCAAGAGATGTCCGAGGCCATCACCACCCGGGTGCACCGGATGCGGCAGATGGTCGAGGGCGGGGACGACGACACCGACCGTGCCGTGCACGAGCACCAGGCGATCATCGACGCGCTGGCGGTCGATCCAGCTGCGGCGGTCGCGGCGATGCGGGCGCACATCGACGCCGTGCGTGAGCGGTCGCGGGCGGACGCGTCCCACACGCTCTGACGCGCGACGTCCTGATCCTCTGTGACGGGGACGGACGCCCGTGCCGAGGTTCGGGTCAGCGGCCCTTGGGGGCGCGACGTCCTGATCCTCTGTGACGGGGACGGACGTCCGTGCCGAGGTTCGGGTCAGCGGCCTGTGGGGGCGCGACGTCCTGATCCTCTGTGACGGGGACGGACGCCCGTGCCGAAGTTCGGGTCAGCGGCCTGTGGGGGCGCGACGTCCTGATCCTCTGTGACGGGGACGGACGCCCGTGCCGAAGTTCGGGTCAGCGGCCTGTGGAGGCGCGACGTCCTGATCCTCTGTGACGGGGACGGACGCCCGTGCCGAAGTTCGGGTCAGCGGCCTGCCGGGGAGTCGTCGTCCTGATACGGGGACGGACGCCCGTGCCGAAGTTCGGGTCAGCGGCACGGGCGTCCTGATCCTCCGAGCCCGGTCTTCTTCGGAGCCCCCCGTCAGAGGGGTTTGGTCCCACTTCGGTACGACCTGTTGCGATCTGCCGTGGTCGGAGTATCTTTCCTACAGGAAAGAGGTTCAGAGACGAACCGCACACCGTAGTCGCAAGGGAGCACTCCGTGAGCACACCGCAGGACTGGGTCCAGCAGGACTGGGACACGACGACCTGGACCGCCGACACGTGGCCGATCGCCGCCTGCCTGCACGGTTTCCCCGCCGTCGGCCGCGACGGCGTGGCCATGCACGACGCGGACCCGGCGGTGTGGGACGACGTGTTCGGCCAGATCGCCGCCGCGGGGTTCTCGCTGGCCGAACTCGCCGACAGCCACATCCGCCCCGCCGACCTCGAGCCCTCGCGCCGCGACGAGCTGTTCGCCGTCGCCCGGGCGCACGGCATCGGGATCCCGTCCGTGCACCTGCAGCGCCGCAGCGTCATCCAGCCCGGACACGAGGCCGAGAACCTGGCGTACGCGCACCGCACGATCGACGCAGCCGCCGAGTGGGGCATGCAGGTGTTCTCGACCGGTCTGCACCAGCCCTTCAACGACGCCCAGAAGCGCGCGCTGTGGTTCTGGACGGCGCAGGGCCCGAAGGACCCGGACGACCCCGAGGTGTGGGCCGCCGCGGTGTCCCGACTGCGCGAACTCGGCGAGCACGCGGCGTCGGTCGGACTGCCGATGGCGCTCGAACTGTACGAGGACACGTACCTGGGCACCGCCGACAGTGCGGTCCGCCTGGTCGACGAGATCGGACTCGACACCGTCGGGCTGAACGCCGACGTCGCCAACCTGATCCGGCTGCACCGCCCGGTCGAGCAGTGGCGCGAGCTCTTCGCGAAGACCATGCCCTACGCCAACTACCTGCACGTCAAGAACTACACGCGCGACGAGTCGGCCGACGGCAGCTGGGCGACGAGCGTCCCGAGCACGATGGAGACCGGGCTCATCAACTACCGCCAGGTCCTGCGCGACGCGGTGGCGGACGGGTTCCGCGGCATCGTCATGACCGAGCAGTACGGCGGGGACAGCCTGGGTGTCTGCGCCACGAACCAGCAGTACATCCGGGGCGTCCTGGCGACCGCGGACTTCAGCACCACCACCGAAGGAGCAACTCGATGAGCACCCTCGACATCGCCGTCGTCGGATCCGGCTACATGGGCGGCGGCATCGCCCAGGTCCTGGCCCTGGCCGGGCACACCGTCCGGATCGCCGACGTCTCGGGCGACATCGCCCGCGCCAACCTCGACCGACTGCTCGGCGAGACCGCCCAGTTCGTCGCCGACGGCCTGTTCCCCGAGGATGCCGTGGAGCGGGTGCGTGAGCACCTCAGTGCCGCGGAGACGATCGAGGACGCCGTCGCGACCGCGGACTTCATCGAGGAAGCGGTGCCCGAGAAGCTCGCGATCAAGCACGAGACCCTCCGCCGCATCAGCGCTGCCGCCCGCCCGGACGCCGTGATCGGGTCGAACACGTCGACGATCCTGATCGCGTCGCTCGCCGAGGCCGTCACGAACCCGGAACGCTTCCTCGGGGTGCACTTCTCGAACCCGGCGCCCTTCATCCCGGGCGTCGAGCTGATCCCGCACCCGACGACGAACGACCACACGGTCGAGGTCGGCGAGGCCGTGGTGGCCGCCACCGGCAAGCAGTCCGCCAGGGTGAAGGACTCCACCGGGTTCGTGCTGAACCGCCTGCAGTACGCACTGTTCGACGAGGCATCGAAGATCGCCGACGAGGGCATCGCGACCCCGGACGACATCGACACCATCGTCCGCACCACGTTCGGGTTCCGCCTGCCGTTCTTCGGCCCGTTCGCCATCGCGGACATGGCCGGGCTCGACGTCTACGCGTTCTGCTTCGAGTCGCTGCAGACCCGCTGGCCCGAGCGCTTCGCCACACCACCGACGCTGCAGCAGCACGTCGATGCCGGCGAACTCGGCACGAAGTCAGGCTCGGGCTACCTGGACGTGCCGGCCGACCGCACCCCCGAGCTGGTCGCCTACCGCAACCGTGCCTACGTCGCCATGCAGCGGCTGTTGGACGAGCTCGGCCCGGCACCGATCCACTGAGGGAGACGACCATGAGCACCGAGCACCAGAGCAGGACGGTCGTCCTCACCGGGGCGGCATCGCCGCGCGGCATCGGCCGCGCCACCGCACACCACCTGGCCGAGGCGGGGTGGGACGTCGGGATCATCGACCTGGACGACGACGCGTCACGCGCCGTCGCTGCCGAGGTCCACGAGCAGCACGGCGTCCGTGCCGTCGGCGTCGGCGCGGACGTCTCCGACGAAGCAGCGGTCCGCGCCGCGTTCGACACGATCGAGGCCGAGCTCGCGCCGCTCGTCGCCCTCGTGAACCTGGCGGGCGTCTCGTCGGCGCACGCCTACCTGGACCTGCCGCCGGGGGAGTGGCACCGGGTGCTGTCGATCAACCTGGACGGCGTGCACTTCGCCAGCCTGCGAGCGGCGGAGTCGATGGTGACGAACGGGTACGGACGCATCGTCACCCTGTCCTCGGTCTCCGCACAACGCGGCGGCGGCACCTTCAGCAAGACGCCGTACACGGTCGCCAAGGCCGGCGTCATCGGGCTCACCCGGGGACTCGCCCGCGAACTCGGCCCGCGCGGTGTGACCGTCAACGCGATCGCCCCCGGCCCGATCGACACCGACATCATGGGCGGCACGCTGACCGAGGAACGCAAGACCGCGATGGCCGCCGACGGGGTCCTGCCCCGCATCGGCACCCCGCGGGACATCGCCGCGGCGGTGGCGTACCTGATCAGCGAGGACGCCGGGTTCGTCACCGGCCAGACCCTGAACGTCGACGGCGGCCTGTACATGCACTAGGCCCGGCCGCCCGCGGAACGTGACCGGTCGTGACCGGCGCGATCCGCGCCTCCAGTCCCGCACCGTGCTCGCAAAGGAGCGAACCCCGTGTCACTGCCCCCTGCCCCCGCGCTCGGATCGACCAACGACCCCGGCCTGCGGTCCGCCATCGGCAAGGCGACCAAGCACCTGATGCCGATGCTCGTCATCCTGTACTTCGTCGCCTTCCTCGACCGCACCAACGTCGGCTTCGCAGAAGAGGCGCTGCGGGTCGACCGTGGCATCTCGGACGCGGCGTTCGCGCTCGGCGCCGGCATCTTCTTCATCGGCTACGCCATCTTCGAGATCCCGTCGAACCTGCTGCTCAAGCGGTTCGGTGCCCGGTTCTGGCTCGCCCGCATCGCGATCACGTGGGGCATCGTCGCCGCCCTGTTCGCCTTCACGACGAACGACACGATGTTCATCGTGCTGCGGTTCATCCTGGGGGTGACCGAGGCGGGACTGTTCCCCGGCGTCATCATGTACCTGTCCGAGTGGTTCCCGAACAAGGTCCGCGTGCGGATGTTCGCGATCTTCTACCTGGCACAGCCGTTCTCACAGATGATCGGCGCACCGTTGTCCGGCGGGTTGATCAGCGTCGGCGACCAGGCCACGCCGTTCCACGGGTGGCAGGTCATGTTCGCGGGCGAAGGGGTGCTGGCGGTCCTGGCCGGTGTCGCCGCGGTGGTGTTCCTGACGAACAGTCCGCAGCAGGCGAAGTGGCTCGAGCCGGGGGAGAAGGCATCGCTGACGGCCGCGATGGAACGCGAGGACACCGCCCGCAGCCAGGACGGCCCGACCGGCATCTGGAAGGCGATGGCCAGCGGCCGCGTCTGGTACTTCACGATCATCTACTTCTGCCTGCAGGTCGCCGTGTACGGCACGACGTTCTACCTGCCGCAGCAGGTGTCGTCGCTGCTCGGGCAGGACGTCGGCTGGCAGGTCGGCCTGGTCACCGCGATCCCGTGGCTGGTCGGACTCGTCGCCTGTTACCTGATCGGCTCACGCGCCGACACGGTGGGACGGCGCCGCCGCTGGGGCGCGATGTTCTACGTCACGACGGGGTTGTCGATCCTGGGCTCGGCGTGGGCGGGTGCGAACGGGCAGCCCGTGCTCGGCATCCTGTTCATCACGCTGGCCGTGGCGAGCTTCCTGGCGGTCGGCCCGATCACCTGGGCGTACCCGACGGCGTTCCTGACCGGGGCCGCGGCCGCCGCGGGCATCGGCCTGATCAACTCGCTCGGCAACCTGGGCGGGTTCGTCGCCCCGATCATGCGCACGGCCATCAACGAGGTGGTCCCGACCGACAGTGGTGCGTTCGGCATCGTGTCCCTGGGGGTGCTCGCCTTCGTGGCCGCGGTGATGATCTTCTGCACCAAGTTCTTCCGCGGGGCCCGGGCCGACGAGTTGCTCGACACCTCGCACGTGGCGACGAAGGAGACGACACGATGACCCGACTGTTCAACGACCCCGCGGACTTCGCCGACCAGGCGACCGAGGGCTTCGTCGCGGCGAACGACCGCTGGGTGCGCCGCGTGCACGGTGGCGTCGCCCGGTCGACCACGAGCCCGGACGGCACCGTCGCCGTCGTCATCGGCGGTGGCTCCGGCCACTACCCGGCGTTCGGTGGGCTGGTCGGCCCGGGGCTGGCCGCGGGTGCCGCGCTCGGCAACCTGTTCGCCAGCCCGAGCGCCCAGCAGGTCGCCGGCGTCGCCCGTGCGTCCGAGCACGGCGGCGGTGTCCTGCTGAGCTACGGCAACTACGCCGGTGACGTCCTGAACTTCGACGCCGCGGCGCGCACGCTCGAGCAGGACGGGATCCCGGTCCGGACCGTCCGGGTGACGGACGACGTCGTCTCCGGGCCGGCCGACCGGGCGCACGAGCGTCGCGGCATCGCCGGGGACCTCTGCGTGTTCAAGGTCGCGGGTGCCGCGGCCGAGCAAGGGCGTGACCTGGACGCCGTCACGGCCGTCGCCGAGCGGGCGAACGACCGGACCCGCTCGTTCGGCGTCGCGTTCTCCGGGTGTTCGTTGCCCGGCGCAGCCGAGCCGCTGTTCACGGTGCCGGCCGGTCGGATGGCGGTCGGCATGGGCATCCACGGCGAACGCGGGATCGACGAGACCGATGTGCCGACTGCCGACGGACTGGCCCAGCTGCTGGTGACGCGGCTGCTCGACGAGCTCCCCGAGGGCGTCGTGGTCGACGGCGCACGGGTCGTGCCGATCCTGAACGGGCTGGGCAGCGTCAAGTACGAGGAGCTCTTCGTCGTCTACCGCTCGGTGCAGCGGCTGCTCGCCGACGCCGGCACCGTGCTGGTCGAACCCGAGGTCGGTGAGCTGGTCACGAGCTTCGACATGGCCGGGGTGTCGCTCACGCTGTTCTGGCTGGACGACGAACTCGAGGCACTCTGGGCAGCGCCGGCCCACACCCCCGCGTTCCGCAAGGGCGGCGCGCTGCCCCAGCAGCCGGTCGCCGCGGCCGAGGCCGAAGCCGACCTGCAGGCCGTCACCATCGGCCCCGCGTCCGACGACTCACGCCAGGTCGGCGCATCCGTCGCGCGCGCCCTCGCCGCCGCCCGAGCCGTCGTCGACGAGCACGCCGACGACCTCGGCCGGCTGGATGCGGTTGCCGGGGACGGGGACCACGGCATCGGCATGCAGCGCGGTGCGCACGCGGCCGACACCGCAGCGGCCGATGCGGTCGAGGCCGGTGCCGGTGCGGGGAGCGTGCTGCGGATCGCCGCGGACGCCTGGTCCGACCGGGCCGGTGGCACCTCCGGCGCGATCTGGGGAGCCGGACTGGAGGCCCTGGGTCGCGTCCTCGGCGACGACGAGCGTCCGACGGGTGCGCGCGTCGCGGACGCGGTGCACGCCGCCACCGAAGCGGTGCTGGCCTTCGGCGCGGTCCCCGGTGACAAGACGATGGTCGACGCGCTCGTGCCGTTCGACACGGTCCTGCGTCAGCAGCTCGACGGCGGAGCACCCGTTGCCCAGGCCTGGCGCGCGGCGTCCGACGCGGCGCGCTCGGCCGCCGACGCGACCGCCGCGATGCTCCCGCGCAAGGGCCGCGCGCGGACCCACGCCGAGCAGGCCGTCGGCACCGCGGACCCGGGAGCCGTGTCCTTCGCGCTGATCGTCGCCGCGGTGGCGCCGTGACCACGATCGGGATCTCGCTGAAGACCTACTTCTCGCACGCCCGGACCCTGGCGTGGGCGGGGGCCGTCGCGGACATCGCCCGTCGGCACCCGGCCGTGCTGTCCGGCGCGGCGACGCTGTTCGTGGCGCCGACGTTCCCGGCGCTCGTGCCCGTACACGAGCTGCTCGCAGGGTCGGGTGTGCAGCTCGCCGCACAGGACCTCGGGTGGGCCGACGACGGGCCCTTCACCGGTGAGGTCTCCGGCGCCGAGCTGCACGAGATCGGGGTCGACCTGGTCGAGATCGGGCACGCCGAGCGCCGCGCGCTGTTCCACGAGACGGACGCGGTCGTCGCCGCCAAGGTGCACGCGGCGTTCCGCAACCACCTGCGGCCGCTGGTCTGCGTCGGTGAGACGACCCGGCCCTCCCGTGCGGACGACGCAGCGACGGACGACGCAGCGACGGACGACGCCGTGTCGGACGTGACCGCGCAGCTCGACCGCGCGCTGTCCGAGTCCGACGCCGCCGGCGTGACCGGACCACTCACGGTGGCCTACGAGCCGGTGTGGGCGATCGGCGCGGCCGAGCCCGCGCCGGACCAGCACGTCGTCGCGGTGCTCGAGGGTCTGGCGGCGCACCTGGCGAGGCGAGCCGAGCTGGCAGGCAGCACGGTGCTGTACGGCGGCAGCGCCGGACCCGGTCTGCTGACGCGTGGCCACGGACGCATCGGCGGACTGTTCCTCGGCCGGTTCGCCCACGACCCCGCCGCCGTCGAACAGGTGCTCGACGAGGTCCTGGCCCTCGGCTGAGCGCAGCAGTACGGTTCCTGCATGAGCGCACCCGTGCCGTACTTCCACTTCTCCGGAACCGCCGCCGACGCCCTCGACACCTGGCAGCAGGTGTTCGGCGGCACGGTCGAGCGGCACACCTTCGCCGAGTTCGGCCGTCAGGACGGGCCGGGCGACGCGATCGCCCACGGCGAGCTGCGCGGTCCGGTCGACGTCTTCGCGGCCGACACCGCCGACGGCGAGCACCCGACGGTCGTCGACGGCGTGCTGTTCGCGCTGCTCGGAGCGGCGGACGCGGCGACCTCGGCACGGTGGTTCGACGCGCTCGCCGAGGGCGGCACGGTGCTCGACCCGCTGACGCTCCGGCCGTGGGGCGACCACGACGGGCAGGTGCGTGACCGCTTCGGGGTCACGTGGTTGATCGGGTTCCAGGGCCCGGCTGCTGGGGCAGCGCCTACTGCCGACCAGGCGCCTGCCGCGGACTAGGCGTCGCGGGCGCCGGCCAGGCCGTGGTCGTGCGCGTAGACGACCAGCTGCACCCGGTCGCGCAGCGCCAGCTTGCCGAGGATGCTCGAGATCTGCGTCTTGACCGTGGACTCGGTGACGAACTCCCGCGCCGCGATCTCCGCGTTCGACAGCCCGCGCGACGCCCACCCGAACACGATGCGCTCGCGGTCGGTCAGCGTCTGGAACTCGGACGGCTGCGGGGCCGGCGCACGCTCGACGTCGGCGCCGAACAGCTGCGACAGGTCGTTCGGCGCGATCACCGAGCTCCCCTCGTGCACCGCCCGGACCGCCGCGAACAGGAACGGCGGCGTGGTGTCCTTGAGCAGGAACCCGCTCGCGCCCAGGCGGATCGCCGTGGCGGCCGCCGGGTCCAGGCCGAACGTCGTCAGGACGACCACGCGGGGCAGCGGACCCTCGACCGCACCGGAGAACAGCCGGCGGACGGTCTCGACACCGTCCATGCCCGCCATGCGCATGTCGAGCAGGAGGACGTCCGGCCGGAGATCCGGGACGAGTGCGAGCGCCTCGGCGCCGTCGGAGGCCTCGCCGACGACGACCATGTCGGGCTGGGCGTCGAGCACGACGCGCAGGCCCGCGCGGAACAGGGCCTGGTCGTCGGTGAGCAGGATGCGGATCGGATCGGTCATCGGTTGGTCCCCCCATGGACGTCGAACGGGATGCGGGCGCGTGCACTGAACACGGCGTCGAGGACGGCGGCGTCGAACGACCCGCCGAGGGCGGCCAAGCGGGACTGCATGCCCGTCAGGCCGCGGCCGGACCCCGCGGTGGACGGGCGTGGGTCGATGTCGAGCCCCTCGCCGACGGGCTGCTCGACGACGGGCACCGCGTTCTCCACCTCGAGCACCAGGTCTGCCGACCGCCAGGTCTCGCGCACCGTGACGCTGCCACCGGGAGCGCCGTGCCGCAGCGCGTTCGTCAGCATCTCCTGCAGCACCCGACGGGCTGCCGTGCCGGTCTCGTGGCCCAGCGAACCGGCGTCACCGCGGACGGTGTGCTCGACGTCGACCCCGGCTTCGCGGATGCCCTGCACGATCGCCTCGAGCGACGCCGGATCGGTGCCGATGTCCGAGCCGTCGATGTGCCCGAGCACCTGACGGACCTCGACCAGCGAGCTGCGGGCGGTGCTGGCGATCGTCGCGCTGACCTCGCGGATGCGGGCCTCGTCGTCGAGGAACGGCACCGAGTCCGCCTGCGCGATGATGACCGCCAGCGAGTGGCCGACCACGTCGTGCACGTCGCGGGCGATGTCGGCGCGGATGCGTTCGGACTCGGCTTCGTCGACGGCACGGGTGGCCACGGCCTCGGCGCGGCTGGCCAGCTCTTCTGCCCGGCTGGCCGCGGCTTCGGCATCGGCGCGGCGGACCGACTCGAGGACCTGCGACCGGACCGCCCGCGTCGCCAGGCCGGTCGCCCACACGGACACCAGCGCCAACGCCGGGGCGGCCAGCACGATCGCGGCCTGGTCGCGGGGGCCGTTCAACAGCACCGCGAACCGGTACCCCGTGTGGGCGAGGTACATCGACGCGGTGGCGCCGGCGACGACCGACAGCACACCGGCCAGCACGACCTCGGTCCGCGTCCCGACGATCGCGACGCTGCCGACCACCACGAACAGGGCGAGGTCGACGAGTGACGGGCGTTCACCACCGAGCACCTGGACCACACCGAGGGCGACCGCGACGAGCATCGCGCCGGACGGGGACAGACGACGGACGGCGATCGCGAGCGTCGCGGCGACCACGGCCAGCAGGCTCGCGTGTTCGAGTTCGAGGTCGATCGGGGCCAGGAAGACCACGGCGGCGACCAGTGCCCACGCCAGGTCGACCACGATCGACCGCAGGGGGAGCGGCCTGATGAACCCGCGCCCGTCCCTCACGGCTCGATCATCGCACGGCGCCCGACACGGTGGTGAGTGGCGCTCATCCCGCTGTGCTGTCGGTGCCGCTGGTCACGGTGACGCCGGAGCTGCCGACGGTCCGGGAGACGGTGCTGCTGTCGCTGCTGCGAGTGTCGGTGCTGTCCGGGGCGTGTGCGCCACCGATCGCCCAGCAGGCCACCCCGATGACGACGGCGATGACGACGAGGGTGGCGGCGGTGGTGCGGGTGGTCGAGGTGGGCATGGTCCCAGCCTCGGTGCTCGCGACGGTCCGGACATCGCTCCAGCGGGTGAACGCGCTGGGTCGTCCGGGCGAGATCCGGCTGGACCACGTGCGGACGGGAGGCCCGGTGCCAGCTGGCACCGAGCCTCCCGTCCGGTGGGGTGCCGGCCCTCAGGCCGCCGTGATCAGGCTGCCTTGATCAGGCCGTTCGGGTTCAGCACGTACTTCGTCGCCGCACCCTTGTCGAACTCGGCGTAGCCGCGCGGAGCGTCCTCCAGGCCGATCGCCTTGGCGTTGACGTTCGCCGCGATGCTGGTCCGGTCGTGCAGGATCGCCATCATCAGCTGCCGGTTGTACTTCATGACCGGGCACTGGCCCGTCGTGAACGACAGCGACTTCGCCCAGCCGGTGCCCAGGCTCAGGGACAGCGAGCCCTTCTTGGCGGCGTCGTCGACCCCGCCCGGGTCACCCGTGACGTAGAGCCCGGGGATCCCGAGCGCTCCGCCGGCCGCCGTGACGTCCATCAGCGAGTTGAGGACCGTCGCCGGCGCCTCGGAACCCGATCCGGACCCGTGGCCCTTCGCCTCGAACCCGACGGCGTCGATGCCGCAGTCCACCAGCGGTTCGCCCAGGATCTGGTCGATCTGGTCGGCCGGGTCGCCCTTCGTCAGGTCCACGGTCTCGCAGCCGAAGCTGCGGGCCTGGGCCAGGCGGTCGGCGTTCATGTCGCCGACGATGACGACGCTCGCACCGAGCAACAGCGCCCCCGTGGCGGCGGCGAGTCCGACCGGGCCGGCGCCCGCGACGTAGACGGTCGAACCGACCTCGACGCCCGCGGTGACCGCGCCGTGGAACCCGGTGGGGAAGATGTCGGACAGCATCGCCAGGTCCAGGATCTTCTCCATCGCCTGGTCCTTGTCCGGGAACTTCAGCAGGTTCCAGTCGGCGTAGGGCACCAGCACGTACTCGGCCTGTCCACCGACCCAGCCGCCCATGTCGACGTAGCCGTACGCGCTGCCCGGACGGTCCGGGTTGACGTTGAGACAGATGCCGGTCTTACGCTCCTTGCAGTTCCGGCAGCGGCCGCAGGCGATGTTGAACGGCACGGACACCAGGTCGCCGACCTTGATGAACTCGACGTCCGGGCCCACCTCGACCACCTCGCCGGTGATCTCGTGCCCGAGCACCAGGTCGGTGGGAGCGGTGGTGCGACCGCGGACCATGTGCTGGTCACTGCCGCAGATGTTCGTCGCCACGGTGCGCAGGATCGCGCCGTGGTTGACCTTGCGCCCGACGTTGGCGGGGTTGACGCCCGGCCCGTCGTGCAGTTCGAAGGTCGGGTAGTCGACGTCGATGACCTCGACCTGCCCCGGTCCCTTGTACGCGACTGCGTGGTTCGTTGCCATGTGATCCTCCTTGGTCACAGTGCGGCGGCGCCGGATCCGACGCCGTGGTCTGGTGGTCAGAACGTGCGGATCGGGATCTCGGCGGGGGCGGCGAGCAGTTCCTCGACCTCGTCGTCGAGCTTGACCAGCGTGATCGACGCCCCGGCCATGTCGAGCGACGTGCAGTACTCGCCGACGTAGCTGCGCACCGGGGTGATGCCCTGCGCGACGAGCTTCTCGTGCGCGATCCCGTACAGCAGGTACAGCTCGCTGATCGGGGTGCCGCCGAGCCCGTTCACCATGAGCGCGACCCGGTCCCCGCTCGAGAAGGGCAGGTCGGACACGATCGGGTCGAGCAGGATGTCCACGATCTCGTCCGCCGGCACGATCTTCTGCCGTGCCCGCCCGGGTTCACCGTGGATGCCGACACCGACCTCGATCTCGTCGTCGCCGAGCTCGAACAGCGGGGAGCCCTTGGCCGGGGGCGTGCAGGCCGTCAGCGCGACGCCCATCGTGCGCGTCACCGCGTTCACCTTCTCGCCGACCCGCACCACCTCGTCCAGGTCCGCTCCCGCCTCGGCCGCGGCACCGACGGCCTTGATGACGAAGAAGTTCCCCGCGACACCGCGGCGGCCGATCGTGTACGTGGAGTCCTTGACCGCGACGTCGTCGTCGATGAAGAGCGTCCTGACCTTGATGCCCTCGGCCTCGGCGAACTCCTCGGCCATCTCGAACGCCATCTTGTCGCCCGTGTAGTTGTTCACGAGCAGCAGCACGCCCTTGGCGCTGTTCACCCGTCGGGCGGCCGCGATCACGTAGTCCGTCGGCGGTGCGGCGAACACGTCACCGGGGCAGGCGGCGTCGAGCATGCCCTTGCCCACGACCATGACGTGCGCGGGTTCGTGCCCCGAGCCGGACCCCTGCACGATCGACACCTTGTCGTCGTTCGGGGCGTCGGCCCGGACCACGAGGTTGTACTCGGGGTCGTAGGTCAGGGTGTCGGGGTTCGCGAGTGCGAGCCCCTTGAGCATGTCGGGGACGAACTGCTTCGGGTCGTTGACGAACTTCTTCATTGCGGGTGCCTCACTCCTTCGTGATGGGTCGCGGGGTGGCTCGGGTCGGTTCGGACCGGCCGGTTCGGGTCGGGGTGTCTCGGGTCGGGCTGGGTCCGGTCGGGCTGGGTCCGGTCGGGCTGGGTCGGGTCGGGTCGGGTCGGGTCTCACCAGGTCTCGGCGATGCGTTCGGCCAGCACCGCGACGGCGACGGCGCCCGGGTCCGGCGACCCGATGCTGCGCTCGCCGGTGTACGACGCGCGGCCACGCCGGGCCTGCAGCGCCGAGGTCGCGTCCGCCGCGCTCCGTGCGACCTGGGCGGCGTGGCGGGCGATCGCAGCACCGTCCGAGTCCCCGCCGGCGTCGGCCTCGATCGCGTCCGTCATCGGCACGATCGCATCGAGCAGGGTCTTGTCGCCCAGGTCGGCGCCACCGCGCTTCTTGATCCCCTCGACCGCCGCTCGGAGCATGGCGACGACGTCCTCGGTGCCCAGGTCCCGCTTGCCCTTGACGACCCCTGCGGCCCGCAGGAACGCGGTGCCCCAGATCGGACCGGACGTGCCGCCGATCCGGCTGCTCATCGTCATCGCGACCCGTTGCAGGAACGCGCCGGGGTCCTCCTGGTCGTACCCGTCGAACTCGGCGAGCACGATCTCGAACCCGCGGGCCAGTGAGTACCCGAAGTCGCCGTCCCCGGCGACGGCGTCCAGGTCCGAGAAGGCCGTCTCGTTGTCGACGCAGGTCTGCGCGATGCGCTGCACGACGGTCGCCAGTCGGGTGGTGGCTTCGGTGGTCACGGTCGTCCTCCGGTCAGTCGCAGCAGTTCGGTGAGGGTGTCGAGCGTGACCTGACCGGCCGGCTCGACGTGGTGCGGGTCCTGCAGCACCCGGTCCGGGGTGTCGGGCAGGTCGCCCAGGCTGTCGACGACCAGGGCGGCGCCGGTGAAGTCCTCGTCGGCGGTGTAGCTGCTGACGGTGACGACGGTGCACAACCCGGCGGCGACGGCGGCGCGCAGGCCGTTGGCGCTGTCCTCGACCACGACCGTCTCGTCCGCGGGCACGCCGAGCTCGCGGATCGCCAGCTCGTAGACGTCCGGCGCCGGTTTCTTGCGCGGCACCACGTCACCGGCGAACACCGCGAACCACGCGGCCGCGTCCTGGCCGACGACGTGCTCGAGCACCGCTCGCACCGACGCCTCGGCCGACGTCGAGGCGATCGCCAGTCGCCATCCGGCGTCGTGCGCTGCGTGCACGATGCGTGCGATGCCGGGTCGAGCCGGCAGCGCGCCCGCCCGGACCCGGGCCGTGTACCGGCGCGTCTTCTCGGCGTGCCACTCGGCGACGGCGGCCCGCTGGTCCTGGGGGTCGGACGGGAGGCCCGCTCGGCCCACGAAGTCCGGTGTCAGCAACGACGCCAGGCGTTCCTTGCCGCCGCCGATCCGCAGGACGCTCGCGTAGTCGTCCTCGCTCCACCGGACCGGCAGGCCGAAGTGCGCGAACGTCTCGTTGAAGGCCGGCAGGTGGCCGTCGCGTTCGGTGTCGGCGAGCACGCCGTCGCAGTCGAACACCAGCGCGTGCGTCATCGGCGCCCGGCCCTGCCGTCCGCGCCGAACCACGTCACGTGTTCGGCGATGACGTCGGTGACGGCGGACTCGATCGCGGTGACGAGCTTGGGCGGGTCCCAGCTGTCGGATGCGCGGGCCTGTTCGAGGTGTGCCAGCGAGGCCCGCATGTAGGCGTGCTTGACCGCGGTGGAGATGTTGATCTTCGACACCCCGGCGTCGATGAACGAGCGGAAGTCCGCTGCGCTCAGGCCGGTGCCCCCGTGCAGGACGATCGGCCGGTCGGTCAGCGCCGCGAGTTCGGCCGCGCGCTCGGGCAGCAGCACGGGGTCCGCCTTGTACAGGCCGTGGCTCGTGCCGAGCTGCGGGGCGACCAGGTCGGCGTCGGTCCGTGCGGCGACGTCGGCCAGTTGCTCGACCGAGTACGCGTGCCGTGACGCGTCGCTGCCGACCCCGTCCTCGACGCCCAGGATGTTCTCGATCTCGGACTCCACGTCGACGCCCGCGGCGTGCGCTGTCGCGGTCACCTCGCCGGTCTCACGCACCGCGGCGTCCAGGTCGCGGTCCGACGCGTCGAACAGGACGCTGGACCAGCCGGCGGCGATCACGTCGTCGAGCACGGCGCGGTCCGGGCAGTGGTCCAGGTGCAGGGCGACCGGCACGGTGACGTCGCGGGTGAGGGCTCGGAACAGGTCCGTGGTGAACGCGGTCCCCGAGCTCCGGACGGTCTTCACGGAGATCTGCACGATGAGTGGTGCCTGTGTCCGTGTGGCTGCGGCGATCACCGCGCGCATGCTCAGCTCGTCGAAGACGTTCACGGCCGGGACCGCGTACCCGTCATCGCGGGCCGTCCTGGTCATCGCCCTGGTGGACACGTCCATCGGCACTCCTCACTCCGTCGTGGGATGGTCGTCCGCATCGACGACGTGCTCGGACTGTACCTGTCTAGACAGGGCTCGACAAGTAAACTGACCGATCATCCGATGTGAGTCGGCCGAGCAGCGAGGTGGTCCGTGATCGACGCAGTGGAACGCGACTCCGTCGTGCCCATCTACCAGCAGCTCGAGGACATCTTCACGGCCAAGATCGCCAGCGGTGAGTGGCTGCCGAGTCAGCGGATCCCGTCCGAGAACGAGCTCAACCGGCACTACGGGCTGAGCCGCATGACGGTGCGCGGCGTGCTCAACAAGCTCGCCGCCGACGGCCTGCTGACCCGCGTCCCGGGCAAGGGCACGTTCGTCGCGCCGGACAAGATCAGCGCGGTGTCACCCGCCTACCGCGGCATCCGCGAGCAGCTCGAGGTGCTCGGGTACGACATCACCACCGAGCTCGTCGCGCTCGACCGCGGCCCCGCTCCGGCGCGTGTGCGGGACCGCCTGGGACTCGGCGCCGACGACGACGTGTTCGCGATCGTGCGACTGCGATCGGTCGACGGCAAGCCCCTGAGCGTGCACCGCTCGTTCGTGCCGGCGGCGATGGCCCCGACCCTCGCCGGGCTCGACGTCGTCGGTGAGCAACTCTGCGTGGTCCTCGAGGACGCCTTCGGCCTGGCGATGCACGACGTTGCCGAGACGCTCGAGGCCGTTGCCGTCGCCGAGTCCGACGCCACCCTGCTCGACCTGCGCCGCGGGGACCCGGCGCTGCAGCTCACCGACGTCATCTCCGACCGGGCCGGTACCCGGTTCGAGTACTCGACGATCGTGTTCCGCGGGGACCGGATGCGCCTGCAGTTCGACTACACGCGGCCCTGACCCACCGCGGTGAAGCCACCGGATGACATCAGTCGACGCGGGGCCAGTCCGAGGTCAGGTACGCCTCGACTGCTCGATTGCGGAACGAGTACAGCCGTCCCCGGGTGATGATCCCCCGCACTCTGTCCAGTCGCTGCGATGACGGGCCCGCTTGCGTGGCAGATGCCATCCCCATCCGAGCAGCGATGTTCGTCAGCTGTCGCTCGGCTGGTGGGAGTGCGGCCATCGCGTCCACGAACTCGTGCTCGCGGGGCGGCAGGCGGTTGAGGATCCGCTCGACGTGTGCCGACGCCTCGCCCTCCGCACCACGCCATCCCGCGCGGACGTCGTCGGACGAGATCATCGGTCGGTCCGAGGCATTCCAGGCGCGTTGTCCGGCAAGCTGGAACAGGAACGGTTCGCCGGAGCACAGCGCCACGATCGCCCGGACGGCCTCCGGGTGCATCCAGACCCGTTCTGGAGTCCCGTCCGGCGAAGCGGTCTGCCAGCCGTCGAGGACGAACGGCTGGAGTGCCGCGAGCAGGTCGTCTTCAGCGAGTGCGGTCAGCGTGACCGTTCGGAAGCGGCGGGCGAACGTGGCGCCCTTCCGGGCCCCAGCCATGTCCTCGAAGTCCGGCAGCCCGGTGAGGTACACCGTGATCGGGAGGAACCGTTCGATCTCGACGCCGCCGGGTGCCGTGATAGTCACTTCGTGCGCCAGAGCGTCTCCGAGGGCGATGAGCAGCTGCGAGAGCGCTGCTTCGTCCGCGATGTTCTGCACTTCGTCGATGTGGATCAGGACGACCACGTTGTTCTCGATCGCGGCCTGACCGAGCTCGACGAGCAGTTCGAACAAGGCCGTGAAGGGTTCCTGTCCCTCGCCTGGTCGCATTCCCAACGAGAACCCGGAGACCGCGACCTGCTCGACCCGGGCGAGGAGATCGAGCACGCGTTGCCGCGATGACGAGCGCAGACCAGCTCGGTCGGCCAGCCGGAGAACGGCGGCGGCAACGAGCCTCAGCGGATCGGCGCCGGATGGCATCCGGATCTGTGGGGTCACCCAGTCGCCTGCGTCCGCGGCGTCGCGCGCGATCTTACGGACGAGACTTGACTTGCCCGTGCCGGGTTCACCGAGGATCGTCCGCCCGGTTTCGTACAGCCCAGCGAGCCGTCGTGGACGGACGACGTCCCTCCAGTCGCTCAGTTGCTCGACCCGACCCACCCAGACATCGGGAACGACATCCGAGCCGGGCTGGAACGGATTCGAGAGAGGTGACCGCATGTCGGACAGCGTAGCGTCACGATAAATTTATCGCGGGTGCCAGGCCATCTTGATAAACTTATCAAGCCGACCTGCTTGTAGGTTCGGCGCATGGCACTGGTGCTGACCTGCGGACTGTCCTTCTCCGGCAAGAGCACCCTCGCAGCGCGCCTCGCCGAGGAGCTCGGTGCCCAGATCACGAGCCTCGACCGCATCAACGACGAGCGCGGGCTGGACGGCGGCCAGGGCATCCCGCTCGAGGAGTGGGCGACGACGAACCGCATCGCCCACGAACGGGTGGCCGGCATGCTCGCGGACGGAACGCACGTCATCGTCGACGACACCGGGTCACCGCGGTTCGTCCGTGACGCGTGGCGTGCGGACGCGGACCGCGCGGGCGTGCCCTTCGTCCTCGTCTGGGTGCAGATCGACCCGGAGCTGCAGCGGGCCCGGGTCCGGTCGAACCGTCGGTCAGGGCTCCGAGCGGACGTCACCGACGCCGTGCTCGCCGAGCACGCGGCGACCTTCGAGCCACCCACCCACGAAGGCGCCCTGGTCGTCGACGCCGCGCGCACGGACGACGCGGCAGTCGTGGCGGCGCTTGCCGACCAGATCCGGTCCTGATCCCGGCGGCGCGGTCATGCGGCCCCGATCTGCGCACCCAGGCCGGCGGCGAGCACATGCGCGTCGCGGAGTGGCAGCCACCAGCACGTCCACGAGACCGCGGGCCCACCGTCCGACCGCGAGGCCTCACCGGCCTGCCACCGCTCGTCGAGGTCCACGTCGGCCATCGACATCAGGAAGAAGTGCCGCACCGCGATCTCGTCGCGCGCCGGACGGAGGTCGTAGCGCTCGACGCCGAGCGGACGGAGCACGGAACCCCGGTGTCCGGTCTCCTCGAACAGCTCACGCTCCGCTGCGTGCTCCGGGGACTCGTCGCGCTCGATGGTGCCGGCAGGGACCTGCACGCCCGTCACCGTCATCGGCAGCCCGTCGTGCGTGAACACGAGGAGGTGCTCCGCGTGCACGACGTAGCAGACGACCTTCGCGACGTCGCGGGGCACGGGTCAGACCGACACGGACCCGAGCATCCGGTGCGCGATCGAGATCGACTCGCCGGACACGACCGACAGTGGCGACGACAGGAACGCGACCAGGTCGGCGATCTGCTGCGGGCTCGACTCGCCGCCGGCGCCGCGCTGCACGCTGCCCGACGGCTCGTCGGTCACGGTACCCGGGTTGACCACGTTCACGGTGACGCCCGACCCGGCGGACTCGTCGGCCAGGTTCTTCGCGATGATGTTCGTCGCCGCATTGCGGAGTGACGCGGTGATGTTGCCCGAGATGTAGGCGTTCTGTCCGCTGATCACGACGACCCGACCGAAGCCGGCGTCGCGCTGCGCGGGCAGCACGGCGTTCGCGACCCGCAGGAACCCGAGCGCCTTGCCGTCGACCGCGCCGGCGACCTGGTCGGGGTCGGACTTGCGGGCCGGGTCGAGCGTTCCCGCGCTCGGAGCTGCGGTGACGACCAGGACGTCGATCCGACCGTGTTGTTCGAGGACCGCGCGGACACCGGCATCGACCGACTCCTGCGAGGCGGTGTCGATCGCGACGCCGTCGTCGCCGGCACTTCGAGAGGCCACGACGACCGTGGCCCCTTCTGCACGGAGTCGGTCGGCGACGGCGGCGCCGATGTAGCCCTTCCCTCCGACGACGAGCGCGACACGGTCTGTGAGTTGGAGGTCCATGACTCGACGCTATCCCCGGCCACCCCGCACGTCCGGCCCGCTCCGCGGCGGCGGCCTCGAACGGTTCGGTGCGCGAAACGTACAGAAGACGAACC
Organism: Microbacterium sp. M1A1_1b; assembly: GCF_053345565.1. Taxonomy (NCBI): domain Bacteria; kingdom Bacillati; phylum Actinomycetota; class Actinomycetes; order Micrococcales; family Microbacteriaceae; genus Microbacterium; species Microbacterium sp. M1A1_1b. Next base: position 1,649 of record NZ_JBKFAJ010000004.1, on the reverse strand, counting down.
GTTCATTGCACGAACCGTTCACGTTCTGAAACACTCTCGGCGTCCGACACGGACGCATCGAGATGGCCAGGAAGGTGGAAGCACGCATGCGCAGCACGTACCTCGGAGTCCAGCGGAACACGCGGATCGCCGGCTCCCACCCCCGCGTCGGCCTGACCGCCCCGGACGTCATCGACGCCTGGGTCTCGGCTCGGATCGAGGACCCGTCGCTGCTGTCCCGGCGCACCGAGCCCTCGTACGCCGACTTCTTCTCGGTCCCCCGTTCCTGACCAGGAGCTCCTGACCCCATGCCGTTGACCGTCGTCCGCCGCGAGCACCACCACCTGTACGGCCGTCAGCCGCGGTCCGCAGCAGCCCAGCGCGCCGTCGACGCCCTGCTCCGCCTGCAGCACGCCGAGGAGCAGCAGATCGAGCACGCCCGCACCGAGAGCGGCATGTCGAAGAACGAGTTCCTGGCCGTCCGGTACCTGCTGCAGGCCCACCGCGACGAGCGGGCGATGGGGCCCAAGGACCTGGCGGTGATGCTCGCGGTGTCGAACGCCTCGGTCACCAAGCTGGTGGACGCCCTGGTCGAGCGCGGAGACGTCGTGCGGACGGCGCACCCGTCCGACCGCCGGGCACAGGTGCTCGAGCCGACGGAGCAGGCCGCCGCCACGATCGAGGCGTCCTACGCCCACTTCCACCAGATCGTGGTCGAGGTCTTCGACGGGCTGTCCGACGGCGACAACCAGGCGGTCGCGCACGCGCTCGGCCAGGTGGTCGGAGCGCTCGCCGAGGCGGTGCCGGAGCCAGCCGACGAGTACACGGTGCGCGAGACGGTCGACGCGACCAGCTGACGGACTGGAGGCCCGGTGCCAGCCCGCACCGTGCCTCCCGTCGGTTTCCCCCACCGGAAACCTTCCAGCGGTAAGTTGACAGGATGACCGCCGATGACGACGCCGAGACCGCGCCCCGGCGCAGCTACCGCAAGGGCGCGGAGCGGCGGACGCAGATCCTCGACGAGATGATCCGGATGGTCGCCGAACAGGGCGTGGACGCGTCGTCGCTGCGGTCCGTCGCCGAGGCGCTCGGCATCACCCACGCGGCGCTGCGGCACTACTTCCCGTCGCGGGACGAACTGCTGCTCGCCGTGTACCGCGAGCACGAGGTCCGCGAGCAGCACGCTCCCGACCGCCTGCAGTCGGCGATCGGGGACATGCGTGAGAGCGCGGGCCGGAACCGCGAGGTCCCCGGGCTCGTGCAGCTCTACACGACGTTGGCGGCCGACGCGGTCGGGCAGGGGCACCCCTCGACGACCGAGTTCATGCGGGAGCGCTTCGCCCGGCTGCGCGGGCAGCTGTCCGAGCTGATCGCGCGGGACCAGGCGGACGGGCGGATCCGTGCGGATCTGGACCCGACCGATCTGGCGTCGCTGAGCATCGCCGCGTCGGACGGGTTGCAGGTGCAGTGGTTGCTGGATCCCGAGGCGGTCGACGGCGAACGGGTGCTGCGGTTGCTGGAGTCGTTGGTGCCCGCAGCAGGGGCGGTTGGTCACGAAGTGGTAACGGACGAGAACTGACCAAACCACTCCGGCAGGGGCGCCGAATCACTGTCACCAGCCGGGAAACACCCGGAGCGCTCACCAGCCGCAGGTAGCTGGTTCTCCACCC